>JAHHGU010000047.1 GCA_019359765.1 Aphanothece sp. CMT-3BRIN-NPC111 | reverse complement strand
GATTGACGAATAAATTCATCTAAACTGCATTCGTTACCATGCTTGAGACTGCCGCCAGCAAGTTTCATCATAGAACTCATCACTGCATTCAAGTCATCCATTACCAATAAAGCTGCCCGATCCGCGGATAATTCTGATTTGCGTTTCCATTCATAAAACGCCATAATTAAGCCGCTGGTAATGAGTAAATTGCTTAACCCAAAAGTTGCTTGGCCGATGAAAGAAGCAGCACCCATAGCCCAAATTGCCATCTGAGATAAGATGGCGTGCCCACATTTAATATGCCCTAATTCATGAGCGATAACTGACCGGGTTTCGGCTTCATTCATTAAGTCCAACAATCCAGAGTTGAAAATTAGGGAGGGGCGCTCTTGTCCAATAGCATAGGCATTAGAAATTGGATCTTGAGTGATGAACAAAGCTGGGTCTGGGGAAATGTCTAAATCCCGGAGAGATTCCCGAAATATCTGGTAGATGCTAGCATACTGACGCGGTCCCACCTGAATACTGTTACCCATGTGATAGACGAACTGAGGGCGTTCGTAGAGAAATTCTACAAACTTGCGGGCGAGGATATCGAACCCTGGTAAGTTGCGTAAGGTTTGCTCGGCTTGGCGATCAAGGGGGTGTCTGAAGGCTTCGCTAGAAATTCCCGTGTAGGTAGGCATGGTGTGGGTTCTGATGGATAACAGGAAAGATGTATCCTGAGGTTTTCTCCATCATAGAACTCTGGAAACTGGCACAGCCCCTAGCTAATACAGCTGAACTGGGAGAGCGATCGCACATTTCTGATTGCGAATGGGGAAAGAAATGCGATCGCTACTTCTACTTCAACTTATCTACCACTGGGCAAATAGACAAACTTTTCTTACATTTATACTTCCTGAAAAGTGTTAATCCACATCCGATCTACCTTTACTCTTTACTCTTAAAGAAAGAACGACCTTTGGATCGTGACGTGGGTCATATGCAGTCGTAGGTGTATTAATAGCACCAAGAATCTTAATGAAATAGGCGTTACGTTCGTCAAGTCCTATCGTTCCTGCCAGATCTGCACCATGCCATTGCAGCAACGGGCATATATCCTCAATAAATATTGGCTGACCATTTTCAACGTCCAGGTTGATAACTTCCCCATCAACTGTTAGAATTTGGATTCTTTTTATGTCTACGCAGCAGCTAACAATAAATGGACTTTTAATTCGTTGCGTCCATTTTAAATTCCCCTTATTGCTTTCGTTTATCCATTCTAAAATTGTATTTTTTTCCACTTCAACATTATTGTCTTTAAGACCAATAACAATCTCATTATTCTCAACATTAAAAGGTAACTCAGGCGATTGGGGAGTAGAACCAAGTTCTGAATAGTAAAAGTAAATCCATGACTTAGTATTCAACACTGGCATTCCCCCTATCCATCCTTCAATTACACCCAAATCAATGCCATGCAAATTACTTTTTTGCAGCATGGCACCAACCATTACAGTCTTTTTAAAACAGACATGGCTTAAATCGGCATGAGGTAATTGGCATTCTGTGAGATTAGCTTTCCTGAGGTTGATGTGGCTCAGATTGGCACTAGATAAAATGGATTCCGTGAGGTTAGCTCCGCTGAGATCAGCGTGGCTTAGATTAGTACCAGAAAGATCAAGACCTTTAAGAGCTAGAGGATTGTAACGGACAAGTATAGTAGCAACGTTGCCACCAGTGACACCTACTTCATCTGTAGTTTTACCTCGCGTTCTGTCAATAATGGCTAATAGCTGTGTCTTAACCTCTTCCCGATTAGGAACGAGCATGTTCTTGAGCAAGTCTCTGATGGCTTTAGTCAGCGGTTGTTTGCCTACAGTTTCCGCTAATCTGCTTATTTCATCAGTAACAAAATCCTCTAAAGGTGGAATGAGCTTAACAGCACCTTTTTCATCTACTTCACGCCGAAAATAGGAAGACCATGTGTAGTTTTGAGGCGGTGCAGTTGTATCTAAGTTTGATGGTAATTGTGCCTGAGCAAGTTCAGTGAAATCTGGAGCTAGAATACCTAATTCAGCAGCGAATTTGTAGGCAACGAAGAATTCTAAGAGCGAACGATGCGCTGGCGTGTAGTCACCGTCATCGTTACGGATCAGCATAGTCTGACCAAGCATATCGTAGCGCCAGTGATCTAAGTCTTTTTGCTCCTGCACAGCATGACCGAACAAGCGACGTAGCCTATCAGGAAAGAGCCGATAGTTGAGGCTCATCTGGTCAGTAGACAGCATTTCCCATGACAGTTCACACAGGAAGTAGAGCTTATCGGCTAACGACGTAAAGGTGCGTTCTGCTTTGATATCTCGCTCCATTTTGTGGCGTACAGCGTAGAGATAGACGCGCGACATATCTACTGGTTTTCCTGCTTCGATATCCGGCAGTGCCTCTAGGATTAACTCAGTCATCACTGGGCGACGAGCTAGATCCAATAGTTGAGGATTTCCCATAACTTGGTCTACTGTGCCAGGATTAGTTTTGAACGATAAAACCTTGCGGATCTGGTCATCATTGAAATATTCCAGTTTCAACACCTCGAACTGAGGTGGCTCACCAGTCAGGTTAGCAATGGAGGCCTTCAATTCTGCATTGAGCAGGGCGCGACCTTCTTGGGCTTCTGGAAAATGCTCAGTGCGACAGGTGAGAATCGCCTTAGATCCTGGCACTACCACCCTGGATAGTTCCCAAAAATTATCAATCATCTTTTGGCGGTCTACCTTGTCTGCCATCTCGTCGAAGCCGTCGAAGATGAGCAGTAGCTTACCCATGCGGTTGAGTTGGTCAAAGACGGCACTATTCAAGCGAATATTGTGCTTGTTGAAGAAGAAGCCAGCCACAACGTTGTTAACATCGAGGGCCTTAGCATAATCACGCAGAGGAATCAGCAAAGGCAGGCGAGGTCGTTTGATGCCTCGTTCTTTAGCTTTGCGATACTCTTGCAGTACAGTCCAGGCGTAGTGCAACGCGAACCAAGTCTTGCCAGTGCCAAACTCGCCCACGATGGAGATATGCTCTTTAGCTGGGTCATCTAGCCACTTGTCAATGTAGCCTTCAATCCAGCCATCGCGTTCGTTATAATGACTTTCTCCTATCTTTTGCTTTGTAACTGGATCGAACTCATCTTTAATGCAACTCAGAGAGACATACATCTTGTCTATGCCTTTGCTCTTGACCTCAGCCTCTAACCAGTCGAAGTAGGGGCTAAAATCAGCCGCGCCGTCCAGGAGTTCGTCAAAAGTGCAGCAGAGTAGGTTGCGGTACTCCGGCTTTTCAACTTCGTCACGAGCAGCGGGACTAATCCGACGAGCAGCTACCAGCAATCCCTCATCAGTCTTTTGCTCTTCTACTACTTGGTGCAGGGCTACAACGTCGCTAATTTGCGTCTCGCCCTTAATACCACGTACCAGAATACGGTCGTATCCCCGCCATTTTGGAATGTTAATGATCCACTCGAAATATTCGTCTTTCTCTACTGCGTAGTTCTCAAAGCTATAGCCTAGGGTTTCAAACCAAGCTCTCATCTGCTGGGCTAAGATGAACGCCCCCAATTTATCCTCAGTAGATGTGATGGCGGGTTGGAGTGCCTGGTAACGCTGGGCTAGCCGAGCTAGCTCTGTCCGCATTTCATTGAGTGGGAGCCGCTTAAACAGTTCTAGGATTTCCCGTACATCCTGTTGTACATTGTCCAAATTCTGGTCACGCATCACCTCAGCAGGTGTGCGCGTGCGCTTCGCAATCTCGATAAAGACTCCACTAAACTCAGCAAACTCTCGCCGGGGGTCAAGCCCTTCTTTTCGTAGCTCATCTCCCAATATGTTCCAATCGAGAAAATCTTCAGCTTCGTTCAAGAGGATTGAAAAGTCATTCTGCTCAAACGTCTGGCGGAAAGCCTTTTGAATTTGTTCCTCTCGAAAGAATTTGAGGATTGGCTCTGGTTTCCCAACACCGTAGGACACAAGAGTGTACGCATAAACACCAAGGAAGTCAGCAGGCGGATGCTCAGGATCAAGGTTATGTTCTCTTAGTAGCTTGATGATAGGCTCACTGCGCTCAAGCTTAGCCTTGAGGACAGGAGCGGAAGAACCTGCAATTGCGCTAATTAATTTACCGATATCCATAAATGCCCTACTAGCTTCGTTATGTTGAGCGAAAGGCGGTCTTTTGCTTAATTGCTATTATCTCTATGCCTTGCTGGAGTTGGCGAGGCAGTTGAATTGGCAACAGATGCGATCGCACCCATCTTCCCCCTCTACTCATTAATAGCGATTACTAACAAAAAAGTAGCATCCCAACACACTCTGAGTTTCAATAAGCCGAGAGTACAGAATGGTAATTATGAGCCTTTGCTCGTACAACGCTTGATGCAGCAACCGCAAATTTATGAATGAATCCGCGATCGCTCAGTTACTCGAAGACCTAAAAAACCCTGAGGAAACCGTCCGCTATCAGGCTACGGAAGAACTTTGGCGCATATGGTTTTACCAAAAGGGAGTATTAGGTTTAGAACTACTTCAGCGCTCTCAGGCAATGCTCGAAGCTGGAGAATTTAACCAAGCTGAAGAGATACTAACAAAACTAATTGCAGACTTACCCGATTTCGCGGAAGCCTGGAATCGACGAGCGGTTCTCTACTACATACGTCAGCAATACAGAAAAGCGATCGCAGATTGTCAGAGCGTTGTAAGGCTCAACCCAGCTCATTTTGGCGCACTGCACGGTTTAGGTTTGTGCCATGCGGCTTTGGGAGAGTACAGTGCTGCTATCTTAGCTTTTCGACGCGCTTTGGAAATTCAGCCGTATGCTATAGAAAATCAAAGGTTGATTTTGGAATGTACAGCGCGGTTGAGCTAATTAGAACATCAGTAAAGTGCGATCGCCTTCCGATTAGATATCCAGCCCAAATACAGTTAGCTCAGGGGGATGCTCTACTGTGAACTGGTAATATAACTCTTGTTTAGACTGAGGCGGTAGGGTCAGCGACCATTCCAGCATCCCCATCTCGCCCAGCTGCATTTGAGGATTAGAGCGAGTCAAACGCACCTTTATTTGCTCGTTGCGGCTAACTGGCAGTTGCTCGGTGAGTTTCAGATTGACTGGACGATCCCGTAAATTGGTAATTCCCAGCCTATAGGCGTAAGTAGTGCGACGCTGACCGCCAAGAAAGCGCTTGTCTACCTCTTGCTCAACCAAGTCACGCTCGATTTTTAGCCCCTCGTCAATGCCCAAGTTAACTTTGAACTCTTGACCTGGAGACACATTTTCCAGCTGGGTTGTGCCTACAAATGTATTGTCGCGGAAGATATTTGCTTTACCAGGTAACAAAGTAGCACCTGTAGCCGGATTTGTGACAGATGCCTGCAAATAAGCAAAGCTGACCAATCGCGGCATGGCAATGTACTCGTTGCTAGACGGATATTCGTCATTGAAAATAGTAACTTTATGAGGCGCACCATCACTGGGAATATTGCTACCTCCGTCTAACTGGAACGTGACTACACCCCCTTCTTGGGAGACTTCTGCTACCACAGTTTCTGCCTCAAAATATTCCACTGGTGCAGCACTGGGGGGAGCACCACCATAAGCCATAGAATCAGCTGTTAATATAAACTGCTCTGGAGCAGCAGGCCGTGGCATTCTGGCTCTCACCATTCCTCCGCCAATTCGGCCTGGTGCATTTATATCTATATACCAAGGTGTCAGTTTGGGGGGCAGTGTTCCCAGTCCTGGTTTGGCAGTAGAAAGCGTTAGTCCTACGCCTGTCCAATCCTCGCCAGTGTTTTGCTCAACTTCCGCTAAATAGCTGAGATTCACCCTGTCCCCAGTACCACTCACCCGCAAATCGTAAAGAGGAGTCCAGCTGGCTTGAGCCACCACATAGTCAACCTCTAGCTCAAAATTACCTGCTGCTGAGGGTTCTATGGCAATAACGATGCTGAAACTTTCTTTAGCGTGGGGTGAAAGCACTTGTTGCAGCTGCCGACGCCGTGCCTGCAACTGCTTTTCTAGATCATGCTGTTGTTTTTCGTGCTGCGCGATCGCATCTGACAATTCGTTATACTGCTGCCCGACAAAATTGAGTAACGCTTTGGTTTCATCTAGACCAACCTGTTGGCGGGCTAAACTTTGTGAAAAACGTTCTACAGATGTTTCACTTAAACTTTGTACAAAATTGCGTTGCAGCAGCAGAGACGCCAGCCGATCTTGGATGCTTTGTTTTTGCGACTCTAACTGCTGTATTTCTTCACTTAGCTGGGCTACTCTCTCCGCTACAGGTTCAGTAGTATAGATGCGTTCTGTGCCTACTGCCAACAATCGCACCCCTACCGTCCCAGCACCGCTAGCCCGCACAGACTCGGTTTGGAGAGTCACTGGCAGCCCCGCTAGTACCAGTTCCTGTTCCTGACCATTCAGCGCCACTGTGCCGCGCCGCGTCACTCGTGCCCGATCCGTGTAGACCGTTACTGCCAAGATGGGGGCGTCTACTGTCTTGCTGGTATCTAGATTGGGCGTTTCTGAGTTCACAGGTACAATTTTCTCACTTATTTATTAATATTTAAAGACTCCAAAAAAGTACTAGCTTCAGGAATATCTACCTTGCCATCTTTGGCGGCGACTATAGCTTGATACGCTTTGAAATTATCAGGGTTAATAAATATCCGCGCTTTGGCCGCCAAACCATTCGGTAAAGTCATTGTAAATTCTCTTCCCGATAATCCATTTTCGGTAATCTTCTTTTCATTTTTTATAGTTGCTCCGGATGTTCTAGCTATACTATCCCGACCACCATTCAGAGCTTGTTCAACATTTAAGTTACTCTTTTTTTGTCCTGGAGGAACAGGAATGTTAACGTGACCAGTAACGTAAAGCCGCTGGCTAGCAGGATCGACATATCTGACTTCTACTCCAGAAACTGACCCTTGTTGTGAATCAGCGGCTCTTTTCTGTTCTTCTGGTTTTCCTGGAAACTTGACGGTATAGTTTCCCTCTGAGGAGGAATAAGAATACCAATTACCAGTAACATTGCCGGAACTTGGGCTGGTGGAGGCGTTGGGCGATGTGGGAGTTGTGGGGGAACCTTGAACGGAAGGGGAAGATGTGCTGGTTGGCGATGCTACCGAGTTCGGTGATGAGCTAGATTTCTCACCTGAATTACAAGCAGCAAGAGGAACAACTAAGGCAAAAATAACGGGAAGTAAACGTAATTTCATTTTGGGCTTTTTAAACTCACTCAATTTTTTTAAACAACTATGAAGCACTAAATTACGGATAAAGGCAGGATAAACAGTTTTGAGTTTTGAGTGCGTGAGTTTTGAGTTTTGAGTTAAAAACTTATTCTTAATTCAACACTCAACTCTTAGCATTCAGAACCTTCCGTTATACTTAACACTCATAACTTTAAGAGCTAAATTCCTGCCATATCCAAGATTTGAGTAATCAAGTCTTCTCGCTTCACAGCCATCATGTGGACACCTTGGCATAGTTGCCGAGCCAGTTGGACTTGTTCAGCGGCAATTTTCATTCCTTCTTGAAGTGGGTCTGAAGCACTTGCCAAACGATCGATAATGTGCTGGGGTATGTGTACTCCTGGCACACAGCGATTGATAAACTCAGCATTTTTGGCAGATTTCAGGAGAAAAATACCAGCCAAAATCGGCTTACCACTACCAGCGGCGATTTTGTCCATAAACTTTTCTAGCAGGTCAAAATCGGAAATCAGCTGGCTTTGGAAAAATTGGGCACCAGCCTCTAGCTTGCGTTCAAACCGTCGCTGGAGTCCTGACCAACTGGACAACTGGGGATCGACGGCGGCACCAACAAATAAGTCAGTTGCTCCATCAGTCAAGGGTTTTTCGTTGCAGTCAAGGCCATGATTTAGTTTGTGAATCAGTTGTAGTAGTCGCACTGATTCTAGATCGAAAACACTTTTAGCGTCCGGATGGTCACCCGCTTTAACTGGGTCGCCGGTAAGGGCGAGGATGTTGTGAATGCCAAGGGCGTGTGCCCCCATAAGGTCAGCCTGAAGACCAATACGGTTGCGATCGCGGCAGGCTATCTGACAAATTGGTTCAATCCCATGCTGCAACAAAATAACAGAAGCCGCCAGAGGACACATCCGCAGCACCGCCCTGCTGCCATCTGTAATATTGACGGCATGAACCCTTCCTTTTAGGGTTTGTGCCATTCGTACCATCTGTGCTGGGTCGCCTCCCTTGGGAGGTGTCACCTCTGCGGTAACGAGAAATTCACCAGCCTGAACTGCTGCCCGAAAATTAGCCATTGTCAACTCTGGACTTGCATAGTATCAAAGGGGACTTTTGAACAGTCTACAGTCCAAAGCCTGTTACTCGCTTTATAGGGGAACCGAATAACCGAGTGCAGCTTTCACTTTGGCAAGGGTATCGTTAGCGATCGCTTCTGCCTTTTCCCGTCCGTCACGCAACACAGACTCTAGATATCCCTTGTCGTCCATTACTGCTTGGTACTTCTCCTGAATTGGCTTCAGGGAGGCGATCGCAGTTTCTGTGAGCAAGGGTTTAAACTGCCCCCAGCCCATATCCTGACATTCTGTTGCCACTTCTTCCTTTTTCTTGCCGGAAAGCAGCATATACAGAGTCAGCAGGTTGTGGCACTCAGGTCTTTCTGAGTCATCAAACGTCAAACCCCGCACTAAGTCAGTTTTACAGCGCTTAATCTTTTTGGCGATCGCATCTGGCGAGTCTAGCAAATTAATCCGGCTCATTTCCGATGGATCGGACTTAGACATTTTTCTAGTGCCATCAGTGAGACTCATCACTCTTGCACCTTCAGCCCGAATTAGCGGTTCTGGCAGCTTTAAAACAGGCTTCTTACGGGCAAATTGATGATTAAACCGGGCGGCAATGTCGCGGGTGAGTTCCAAATGTTGCTTTTGATCTTCTCCCACTGGGACTTTATCCGCCTGGTAAAGCAAAATATCTGACGCCATCAGAACAGGATAGTCTAGTAAACCCGCGCTGACGTTTTCTCCCTGCTTAAGGGCCTTTTCCTTGAACTGGATCATGTCCTCTAGCCAGTTCAGAGGTGTGATGCAGTTGAATAGCCATGTGAGTTCGCTGTGGGCAGAAACATGGGATTGCACGAAGATGTTGGTGTATTCCAAATCTGTACCACAAGCCAGATAAAGAGCAGCAATGGTATAGGTATCAGATGCCAGCGTCGCTGGATTGTGAGGTACTGTAATCGCGTGTAAATCCGCTACACCAAAGAAATTTTCATACTGACTCTGCCCTTCTACCCAATTGCGAATCGCTCCCAAATAGTTACCCAGGTGGAGATTGCCAGTTGGTTGGACTAGAGAGAGAACTCGCTGCTTAGCCATCGTTTTCGGTTAAATACCTGTGCTTGGACTACCCAGAAAATTATATAAACAACTTGGTGTGTATCCGTTCCAATAATTATGACTCAGTCTTCATCTCAGAATCTGACTAGCCAACTCAAGAAATGTCTCTCACTTGCACAAGATACGGCGACTCATGCCGAAGCGAATCAAGCATTTGAGCAATTACGTGCCAGCGTGGAAGTTGAAAACCCCTTAGCGGCTGAACTTTTGGAGTTACTTTGGCAAGATGCGATCGCCGGACGGCGTTCAGCAGCATTTTGGCAACAGATGTCCGAGGTTGAGAAAGATCTCTCAGATCGGATGATGGAAAATCTGTCAAATCTGCGACGCAACTATTTGCGCTTGATGCAGGAACAGTAAAGGATAACCTTCGGGTTGCCAGTTAGATCAAGTTCGCTTTCCTTGCGGTTTCTGTAGATGAATGTGGGTCAAAGGATTTTAGATTGACCTCGCCCTGCATAGTAGAGACGCCCTGGCAGGGCGTCTCTACTTGAACCAAATTTCACGTCGTCAACTGAATTAAACGAATACCCACATTTACTTGTGTCAAAACCAGGATTTGGGGGGCTGCCCCCAAGCCCCCTTTCCCCCCGGACAAGGGTAGGGGCACGGCACTGCCGTGCCTCTACTTGTTAATTGCCTACATTTGTTGATATACCCTGTATGGATTACAGCAGATATGGTTAAGGACAAGCCCTTAGCAAGGGAAGGAGCCGGGGTGATTTTTAACCGTAATCAACCGGACATGATACAGACCTAATAATCCAAAATCGTTACGCCCAGCTAATCAGTCCCAGCTCGTGAGGACTGCTGAGATTTTCGTGCTTGGGCAACACGCGCAGAGACAAACCTTGAGAACCAGAAGCAGTGTAGATAATATCAGCGGTGTAAATGCTACAACTTTGTTGATCCTCTCCTTGGTGTTCCATGACTACCGTTGTACCATTGACAATATCTCCATCAGCATTTACTTGCCCTTGATAGAGTTCCACCTGCACATCCTTTGGGGCGAGTCCTGCCAAGTTAATCCGGGCTTTGACAGACACGACTTGGTTGACCTTAATCTGAGCCGGTTCAGAAACATCAATCGATTCAATTTTGATGTTGTACCAATGCTCAAACATTCGCGCCTTCCAAGCGGCTAACTCTTTAGCTGGTGCGTAGTTATCGGCAGTCATGGCATAGTAGCGATCGCACGCCGGGAAATATGCCCGCACTGCATAATCTCGCACCATCCGAGCCGTATTGAAAAACGGACAGTTTAACCGAATCGCATCTTTCATCTTCGCAATCCAGCGACGAGGAATTCCCTCAGCATCGCGATCGTAGAATAATGGCACAACTTCCTGTTCTAGCAAGTCGTACAAAGCATTCGCTTCTACTTCATCTTGATATTTAGCGTCTTCATAAGTTTCACCGTGACCAATCGGCCAGCCAGTGCGAACATAGTCCGCCTCGTCCCACCAACCATCCAGCACGCTCAAGTTGGGCAAACCATTCATCGCCGCCTTCATCCCACTCGTACCAGAAGCTTCCCGTGGACGCCGGGGTGTGTTCAGCCAAACATCACAACCAGCCACCATCAACCGCGCCACATGGATGTCGTAGTCGGGGAGAAACACCACACTTGATGCTATGCCACTTTCCCGCGATAAGTGGTTGATTTCCCGGATCAGTTCTTTTCCAGGAATGTCTTTGGGATGAGCTTTCCCAGCAATTACAAACTGCACGCGCTTGTTTTTATCACCGAACAAAATCTTCTTGATTCTTTCTATGTTATGTAGAAATAAAGTAGCGCGTTTATAAGTGGCAAACCGACGCGCAAAGCCAATCGTGAGAACGCCTGGATCTAGGACTTCCTGAGCCTGGCCAATTTCTGTCGGGGAGGCACCGCGATCGCGCAAGTGCTTCACCAACCGTTCCCGTGCAAATACAACCATTTCTGAGCGGCAACGCTCGTGATTGCGCCACAATTCCTCATCTGGAATCGACTGCACTCGCCCCCACAGCGGATCGTCTGCTCCTTTTTCCGACCAACTCGGACCTAAGTAACGGTCATATAACTCCTGAGTTGACTTAGCGACACAACTGCGAGCATGTACCCCATTCGTAATCGCTGTAATCGGCACTTCTGGCAATGGCAAGCCTTTCCAGAGACTTTGAAACATTACCCGCGATACGACACCATGTAACTGGGCAACACCGTTGACAAAGCTTGAGGTTTTAAGCGCCAGAGCCGCCATACTAAAAGGTGAGGACAAATCCCCCGTATTTTCTCGTCCTAGACCCAGAAACTCCTCTCTAGAAAGCCCGTAAATCTTTGCATAATGCCCGACATAATACATAGCTTTGTCAGGCGGAAATAAATCGAACCCAGCAGAAACAGGCGTATGCGTTGTGAAAACCTGAGTTGATTGGGCTACCTGTTTAGCTTGGGCAAAGCTAAGACCATCTTCCTGCATTAACCTGCGGATGCGTTCCAGAATTAAAAAGCCAGAGTGACCCTCGTTGAGGTGATACATCGTCGGCTTGTATCCCAAAGCCTTCAGCATCCGAACGCCCCCAATCCCTAACATCATTTCCTGGTGAATCCGCATATCCAGGTCGCCGCCGTAGAGTTCGTCGGTGATGTCGTGGTCGTAGGGATTGTTTGGCTCAATGTTGGTATCCATCAGATACAGGGGTACAGTTCCGACCTGTACGCGCCATACACGGGCATAGACAGTCCGACCTGGGTAATCCACCTCAATCCGCAATTCTGAACCGTCAGGGTTGCGCTCTAGGTGCAGAGGCATATTGTAGAAGTCGTTAGTTGGGTAGCGTTCCTGCTGCCAGCCTTCGGCGTTAAGATATTGGGCAAAGTAGCCTTCTTGGTAAAGTAAGCCAACGGCGACAAGAGGTAATCCCAGGTCACTAGCAGATTTCAGGTGGTCGCCAGCGAGGACACCCAAACCACCAGAGTAGATGGGCAGGCAATCAACCAAGCCAAATTCAGCGCAGAAGTAGGCGTAGCACTCTGGATTTTGGATTTTAGATTTTGGATCTGGGATTGATTGAGGAGAATCCTGACTCTTAAGTGCTGCCGTCTTGAGCCTGTTTTTGCGATACCAGGTTCGCTCTTGCAGATAATCGTCAAGCTGGCGGACTGCTCGATCCATATGTGCTAAAAATCCTTCGTCTTCTGCCACTTCCTGCAATCGCGCTTGGCTAATCGTGCCCAGCATCCATACAGGGTTGTGGCGGCTCGATTCCCACAAATCGCGATCTAGGCGTTGAAATAATTCCTTGGTTTCAACATTCCAATCCCAGTGCAGGTTGTAAGCTAGCTTCCGCAGGGGTTCGAGTTGTGGCGGCAGGGAGGGAGAGACATAAAATGTGCGAATCGGCTTCATCGACGAAAATCTCCAAGTCCAGTTGGAGATATTGTCGCTTCTATTCTGCCCTTAGGGGGGTACTTTTATACTCTTTTTTTCAAATTTCCTACTTGCCAGCGTTCTAACACTCGACACCCGCTTCGAGATAAGTTCAACAGAATCACGGGATTTCCTCACTTCAGCGCCAGCAGTATAAGGTAGTTCACCCCACCACTATCTGGAAGTTTAGCCGCGATCGCTTCCATAAGCTTAGCCCCAGGCGTCAAATGGGATTCCTCTGAAAGCTATGCTAACGCCTGGTTGTTGAGGTTGATTTCTCGGTTATCCTATACATTCAACTTATAGTCAGGAAACCAGTTCTCGTCTAAAATTTGTTCCAAAGAACCAATTAGCATAACGGGAAATGTGTCAATGGGAAGTTGGGAGCGATCGCTGGCTTCTGCCCTGGCTTTTTCGTAGCACTCGTCAAAAATTTCTAGTATGTAAGGCTTAAGGCTAGGACTATCTTTAAGTTCATCCTTAATCTCCCTCCGAAATGTTCTAATCTCGCCTTTCCAATGCCCTTCATTACGCTCTCGTTCTATATTCCAAAATTGTAACTTGAGTAGATGTTCTAGAAGCCTAATCAATAAACTTTTTACCGCTCGCTTCTCTCTTCTACTCATACTCTCCAACTCTTCAATCAAGTTATCTAAATCCACAGATGAAAACTGACCAGCACGAAGTTGGTTAATGGTCGTCTTCAGCCATAGGTAATAATCTTGGTCGTATAACGTTTGAGTTGTTGGTTGTGGTTGAGTCACCATATACTTGCTCAACTCCTAGTTTTTTTAGAAGCGCACTGGATTGAGTATATCTTTGACACCATTTCTTTCTCCTTAATCAATTAAACCCTAACAACCACACCCGCACTTTCATTAGCCATCCTGTCTACTGCACACACAGCATACGTTCCTGGCTCAACAGTTACCACCGTTGTTGCCGCTGCCAAAACTTTCAGAAGCGCCCAAGTATTAGCATTCTGCTTATACAGCGTCCAGGAACGAATATCTGCATTAGGCGCAGCATTCCAAGTCAGCTTGCCATCTTTCACCGCTGTTCCTGTTGGGGGCGTAGGTGGTACAGCATCGAGCCACTGCATCGTGGGCAACAGTGCGGGTTTGGCATAAGTCCGGGTTTTGAAGGCGTCATAGATGCCCTGACGATTTTCTGATAAAGCGCCCATGCTGAAGAAAATATTCCCTAGAGCCAGCTGACCATTCAGGCGGCGAGTAATTTCAACTTGCCTCTCAATCTCTGACAACTTCCAACTTTGTCCGTCTAGCCGCTCTAGATTGTTACCAGGGTAAATGTGTCGGCGCTTGGGGTTTTGCTGAGTCCACCAGTTCAGCAATACAGGATAACTTTGTGCTGGTGGGTCAATCTGCCAGTAAAGTTGCGGAGCTAAATAATCTACCCAACCCTGCTCTAGCCATTTTTTAGCGTCGGCATAAAGTTCGTTGTAGGCATCCAACCCTTGAATCTGAGCGGGTTGTCCTGGTCGGTAAATTCCAAAGGGACTAATGCCAAATTTGACATATCGCTTTGCCGCTTTAATGCCTGTTGCTAAACGCTGAATTAAAGAATTGACATTTTCTCTTCGCCAGTCAGCTAGGCTGAGTTTACCTCCGCTAGCTTTATAAGCAGCATAGGTTTTGCTATCAGGGAACGGTTGACCGGCAATGGGATAGGGATAGAAATAGTCATCTAAATGAATTCCATCTATGTCATAGCGACGCACGACATCAAGAATTACGTTGTAAGCTCTGTCCTGAACAAACTTAGCTCCTGGGTCCATCCAAAGCTGATTGCCATATTTATAAACGTATTCTGGATTAGTTACGGAGATGTGAGGGCGCACATTGGGGGCTGTTTGCGTGCTTACCTTGGCTCGATAGGGGTTAAACCAAGCATGAAGTTCAATATTGCGCTTGTGGCTTTGTGCGATCGCAAACTCCAAAGGGTCATAAAATGGCTGTGGCGGTTTGCCTTGAGTTCCGGTCAGCCAAGCACTCCAAGGTTCTAGTTGAGAAGCATAGAGAGCATCTCCTTCCGGTCGTACTTGCAAGATCAAGGCATTGAAGTTTAGGGCTTGCATCCGGTCAAGGATGCGGATAAGTTCAGCTTGCTGTTGTTCAACCGAGAGTTTAGGCGATGAGGGCCAGTCCGTGTTCCAAACCGTTGCCACCCAGACGCCTCGGAACTCACGCTTATGGCTAACGTTGACTGTAGAAAAGGGAACAACTATATAACTAGATTGAATCTTCGGAACCTGTCCCAAATAAACTAAAGCTTGATATATAAAAGCCGCCACATCAGCACGGGTTGCAGCAATATTGGGGTTGAGTAATTTTAAATTTGGGTAGTTAACTACAAGTCCTGTTCCAGTTGCGATCGCGATTTCGTCTTTAGCATAATCAAGAATCTGAGCCGCATCTAGATATATCTGTGGCAGTGCCGCTTTGAGGTTGGCGATCGCATTAGAGGTAATATCTAAGCCATTGACCAGAGAAAGTAGGGCATGGGTTCTCAGTATCCTCTCTTCAGGGTAGAAGTAATTATCCGGATAACCAGATAAAAACTCAGTTTCGTAAGCTTTTTTAATAGCCGCAGCTGCCCAGTGCGTAGAAGGAACATCCACAAAGGGTACATACTGCCGCTTCCCTGGTTTGGGAAAAGCTTTGCTGATGATGGCAGCAAACTGAGCGCGAGTCATTGAGTTATTCGGTTTAAAAGTCCCATCAGGAAACCCGCTGACAATGCCGCGCTGGGCTAAACCTTCAATGAATAAGCGTGCCCAATGATTTTGAATATCAGAAAATTGAGTGGAGGAAGCTACCATATTTAACCCTAGCTAAATTAGCGGAGTGTAATAGTGGAAAATGCCTGTTTAGGCAGTGCTGTGTACTCTCTCAACAGTATGGCTACGTTAGGGGCTTGATTTTAAACTTAGCTGAACCGGCTACACAAAACAAATCTAATTTTTATTTTCGTCTCTGATGAGTATCTAGCTGCCTCAATCGCTGCACTAAAAACCCCCGCTCTACAACATAGACACCCCGAAGTTTATTGTCCTTTTGTTTAAGGTTGAGCGTGGCATCGGTAAACGCCAGAATCGGAGTTACAAAACGCAGGTTTTTCTTGGTCTTCACTGCGTATGCTTGGTCCATCGTCAGCTTGAGAAAGTCCTTCTCAAATGGTTTCTCTTGGCGACCGAACCGGCGCTTCAGTTTATGACCATCGAACACCACCTCGCCGCGATGCGACTTCACATCAATGATGTATGCATTGTGCTTAGGCGATCGCAAAAATACATCTACATCTCCCAAACGTTGGAGCCGCATTCCATACTCAATATGCCAGCCCTCCTGCTCTAGCTGTTCAAGTAGCAGACCGATAATTTCTTCAGCCTTAGCACCTTGGTCAGCTAAACCCGCCCACTGCCAGAGATGAAGACCAGTAAAGACAAAAATACCCGCTAGAAGAATGAAGAGAATATATACAGGAATTCCCAGCTTGACCGGCGATAGACTCGATATCAAAAATGGAAGCAATCCGAACAATGCCGCCAGACCAAAGGAGGATACCGCCTTAATGCGGCGCTCCAAAGCAAGATAACGAGGGTTCGCTCCAGCACTAGACATAGCATTTCTGAGTGGAAGGTACGCTTGATACAATTTTCAGCCCGGTTCTACTGAGCCAGCGCCAACCCGTCTGCACGAGGTTCGGACGCTGCCACCAGTACGCCTTCTTGCCGCAGAACGATCTGACCTTTGCCAAATTTTCCTACATCTGCACTTAGTTGGACATCGTGACGATGTTCAGCCAGTGCTGACACCACTGACGGGGGCACAGCCTGCTCTACAAGTACTGTATTTCCGGAGATAAACTGCCACCTGGGGGCATCTAGGGCGGCTTGAGGGTTCATCCCATAATCCGCCAGATTAACGACTACTTGGAGATGTCCCTGCGGCTGCATCGGCCCTCCCATAACCCCAAATGGCCCTAATGGTTGGTTATCTTGAGTAAGAAAGCTCGGAATAATCGTGTGAAAAGGTCTTTTAGCTGGTTCCACTTGATTGGGATGTCCCGCTTCCAGGGTGAAACCTGCTCCCCGGTTTTGTAGTGCAATACCAGTGCCGGGAATGAGAATACCACTACCAAAACCCATGTAGTTAGATTGAATAAAGGAAACCATCATTTCCCCATCAGCTGCTGCTAGATAGACGGTTCCGCCTTTTGGAAGACCTGGTTGAGCTAAGGAAATTGCCTGTGATCCAATCAGCTGCCGACGCTGTGCTGCATAAGCTTTGTCTAAAAGTTGCTCTACAGAGACATTTAGAAATCTAGAATCGGCGACGTGTCGGTGAACATCAGCAAATGCCAGCTTCATGGCTTCAATTTGCAGGTGATAACTCTGCACCGATTCGCGGGGATAACGGGAAAGTTCATAGCCTTCTAAAATATTCAGAGCCATCAGCGCTGCTATCCCTTGAGTATTGGGTGGCAGTTCCCAAACCGTGAGGTCGCGGTAGTTTGTGGAGATCGGTTCTACCCATTCCGCTTGGTGTGCTGCCAAGTCAGCAGGCGTCAGCAGTCCGCCAGTCTCAGCAGCAAAGGCGGCAATTTGCTCTGCCAATTCTCCCCGATAAAAGCTTTCACCGCCAGTGGATGCGATCGCTCTCAGCGTCTTGGCATGAACCTGACTCCCCCATACTTCTCCTGCCGCTGGTGCCTGATCTCTTGGAAAAAACACTTCCTTAATAGGCTGGAACTCCGCACCTGGTAAAGGCAAGTAGATATCTGCTGCACGCTTCCAGGCTTGTGCTGTTACGGGTGAGACGGGAAAGCCTGACTCCGCGTAGCGAATAGCTGGTGCAAATAGCTGCTCAAAGGGTAACTTTCCCCAACGCTCCCACAAGCTTCGCCAAGCTGAAACTGCTCCTGGTACTGTCACTGTTAACCAGCCGAGAGTTGGAACTTGATTCATCCCAGCAAAATGGTTAAGGGTAAGATTTTCAGGACTTTTGCCGGAAGCATTTAGCCCGTGCAATTTACCGTCCCATACTAAGGCAAAGGCATCTGAACCGATGCCGTTGGAGGTGGGTTCAACAACTGTGAGAGCGATCGCGCTGGCAATAGCCGCATCCACTGCGTTTCCCCCAGCCCAAAACATCTCCATACCTGCGATCGCCGCTAGGGATTGGCTTGTTGCCACAGCGCAGCGATTCCCCAGAACCACCCGTCGCGCTGAGGGGTAGGGATAGTGAGCCAGGTTTATCTTTGCCATCTGAAGTATTTTGAAACGCTCAGTCGCTCTAAATATATGTTCAAATTATGATCTATATAGAACTGTAAGCACGCACAAATTCTTTATTTTAATCGTACACAACTATCGGCCTAACTGTCGCCTCATGTTAGCGGTAGTTATTTTATAACTATCATTTGCTCTATCGAAATCAGAAGTTCTATTATGTCTGGTTCCTCAACCACAATATGCCTAAAGGCGAGTAAATACAATAAATATGCTATTTACAAATATTTTAATTAAATTTATCCTCTACAAGTCAATCGGCGTTATTACGAACAATAAGATAAAACATGATTTTAGAGATTAATTTTAGCTATCAACGCGTAATATTTTTACAATTATCTAATTACATTTCTGTACAGATAGCGAGCGTTAAATTAGATTAATATAGAACTGAGGCACTTTTGGCGCTTCGTTGTCAATAACTGCTGAAACAACATAATTAAATTTCTAATCTAACTTGCTACTACTGGTGACAAAAAACCAGGACAGCTTAATTATAATTAATCATCTGAACTTGATCTTGGTAGGAAATAACAACTAGCTGAAAATTTCCCGACTTTGGGCTGCGGGGAATGAGCTTAACCTTCCTCGTCTTCTTTTCGAGACGCTACGCCAACAGCATTGGTCGGGTGAGCATCGTCAACTTGCACGCCTTCTTCTCTACGCTCACCCTCAAACGGTTGCTGCTGCCAAAGCTCAACATTAATGAGGATAACATTTGTCGCTACAGCCATATCTAAGGAGAGATATCCTTAACTAAAACAGTACCAGCGCTTGTGCCATTACTCTTCCATAACTCGTATCCAGTACTTGGGTTAGAGGCACTAAAGTATAGGGTGCCATTGACATTTGTCAGGTAATTCGGCTCAGAATTTCCAGAGCCAGGATTAATATCCTTAACTAAAACAGTACTAGCACTAGTACCATTACTCTTCCATAACTCCCGTCCAGTACTTGGGTTAGAGGCACTAAAGTATAGGGTGCCATTAACATTTGTCAGGTTATACGGGAGAGAATTCCCAGAGCCAGGATTAATATCCTTAACTAAAACAGTACTAGCACTAGTACCATTACTCTTCCATAACTCGTATCCAAGAATTGGGTTATAGGCACTAAAGTATAGGGTGCCATTGACATTGGTCAGGTAATTTGGGAAAGAAGCCCCAGAGCCAGGATTAATATCCTGAAGTGAAACAGTACCAACAGTTGTGCCATCACTCTTCCATAACTCGTGTCCAGTACTTGGGTTAGAGGCACTAAAGTATAGGGTGCCATTGACATTTGTCAGGTTATTCGGGATAGAATCCCCAGAGCCAGGATTAATATCCTTGACTAAAACAGTACCAGCCGTTGTGCCATTACTCTTCCATAACTCCCATCCAGTACTGCCGTTAGAGGCTCTAAAGTACAGAGAGCCATTAATATTTGTCAGCTGATCCGGGTTAGAATCCCCAGCGCCAGGGTTAATATCCTTAACTAAAACCGTACCAGCATTGGTGCCATTACTCTTCCACAACTCCCATCCAGTACTTGGGTTATAGGCACTAAAGTATAGGGTGCCATTGAAATTCGTTAGCCGAGACGGGTTAGACCACCCAGAGCCAGGAGTAATATCCTTAACTAAAACCGTACCAGCATTGGTGCCATTACTCTTCCATAACTCTAATCCAGTACTGCCGTTATTGGCAGTAAAGTACAGGGTGCCATTGATATTTGTCACGGACTCCACGCTAGAACTCCCAGAGCCAGGGTTAATATCCTTAACTAAAACCGTACCAGCAGCGGTGCCATCACTCTTCCATAATTCTTTTCCACTACTTGGATTAGAGGCACTAAAGTATATGGTGCCATTGACGTTCGCCAGGTACTTCGGGTCAGAATTTCCCGAGCCAGGGTTAATATCCTTAACTAAAACCGTACCAGCATTGGTGCCATCACTCTTCCATAGCTCTGTTCCGGTACTTGGCTTAGAGGCAGTAAAGTATACGGTACCATTGACATTGGCCAGGTACTTTGGGTTAGAACTATTAGCGGCGGTTGCTTGCGCCTGCGCGGACACTGACAAGAGTGCCCCTAATCCCAGTGTATATAGTCCGTTAAGGAGCATTAGTTTAATTTTCATAGTATTGTCCATCCCAATTAGTCTGAATAAGTTACGTCAAGTAACAAGATTGCGGTTAGCCACTTAAAGTTGTTCTTGACTTGATAACTTGAGATTAATCGGAACCCACCTCTGCAAACATCGAATAAATGTCACGATCCGACCATGACAAATGTCATTGTGTCGATGTGAACTGACTAAAGAATAGTTATTCTTCAGCTTAGGTATGGAGATGAAGGCTAAAACTAGGTAAAGCTTTTCCTAGTCTGAATCAGTGGCAGACTGGGTGAGAGCAATAATTTCTTCAAACAAAAAATCATTAACCAGATTAGTCAGCGTCTTAGGCAAAGCCACCTGAGATGGGGGAATCTCCTCAATTAGTTGGAGAACTTCCTTAGCATTAACTCGGATTGCTGCTTGGTGCAATTGTTCTACCCACTCAGCAGGCATTTGGGCGATCGCATCACTTAATTCCTTTGCAGACATCACTGAAGATTGTGGCTGTGTCAGCAGTTTGGTTTCTTCAGTTGCATATATATAGTTGACACCCAGGTATTCAGCTATTTTTTCAAAAATTACCTCGGCGCGAAATGGCTTGCGGACAAAATCATCACAGCCTGTAGATAAAGCAACAATCCGATCCTCTTCAAAAGCACTGCCAGTTAAAGCGATAACAAATGGCGGCGAATTACTAGCTGTTTTAATGCGTTTAGTTGCCTCATACCCATCCATGACAGGCATTCGCATATCCATCCAAACTAAATCAGGAGACCAACTTTTACATAAAGCGATCGCTTCCTCTCCATTATTTGCTTCCCGCACATCAAAGCCGACTGGTTGCAGCAACTTAATCATGATCTGGCGAATTTCTGGTTTATCTTCTGCTACCAGAATCCGATATTTTGGCTGCCCGGCTGCCAAAGCAATCACTTGCTGGCTAGATTTTGCCGTCTGCACTTCATCAGATCGAACTTCTTTGGTGTGGATATCGAACCTAAAAATTGTTCCTACGCCTACTCTGCTGCTGACAGTTATTTCTCCTCCCATAAGGCGCACAAATTTTCGGCTAATGGGTAATCCTAACCCAGTTCCCTCTTGGGAGTTTTTACCTGTCTGAGTTTGCATAAAAGGTTCAAATAAACTCTCTAATTCTGTCAGCTCAATACCAGCACCAGTATCTTCAACTTCAAATAATAGACGTATTCCTTTATTTATTTCTGTTGTGTCTCGCCAGACTCGTAAAGTCACCACACCTGCTTGGGTAAACTTGATCGCATTGCCTAATAAATTAATCAAAACCTGGCGCAGTTTGCTTTCATCAGTGCGAATATATTGCGGTAAGTCGGCAGCCAATTCAAAAATTAACTTTAATCCTTTAGACTGAGCTTTTAATCTCAACATTTGGTGTAGTGTGTCCAAAAGATTCGTTAAGTCAAAGCCAGTTTCATTAAATGTGGTTTTGCCAGCTTCAATTTTGGACATTTCTAGAACATCATCAATTAAATTTAATAGATGTTCGCCACTGCGAGCGATAGTTTCTAAATACTCCTGCTGTTGGCTATCGAGAGAACCATACCTAGTTAGCAATTGAGTAAAACCCAGAATAATGTTGAGGGGAGTTCGCAGTTCATGACTCATGTTTGCTAAAAACTGACTTTTGGCAATATTTGCTACATCTGCTGCTTCTTTAGCCTCTTGGAGTGCGGCTTGAGCTTGTTTACGAGATGTAACGTCACGAATCGCTAGAACAGCACATTTTTCTCCTTCAATGAATTCGATACAGTTACCTGAAATTTCCAATATTAGCGTTTGAGAATATTTTTGAAATTCGTATCCAGTAGGTTTTAAATGAGCTTGTAGTGCCATTCGTATGGGATGCGCTTCATTGACTATTACTTGTCCCTGTTGTGTCAGTGGTAGTAGCTCAATTAGTGGTTTTCCCACAATTGTAATATGGGGTTTATCAACTAACCTATCAAAGGCTGTGTTGCACCATTGCACTTTCGTATCTTCACCAGTCCAGGCTATCGCATCATCAATAGCACCCAGTGCTACTTCCATTTTTCCTAAAGTTAAACGCAGTCTGTTTAACTGAAT
Source organism: Aphanothece sp. CMT-3BRIN-NPC111 (assembly GCA_019359765.1). Taxonomy (GTDB): domain Bacteria; phylum Cyanobacteriota; class Cyanobacteriia; order Cyanobacteriales; family JAHHGU01; genus JAHHGU01. The sequence goes on along the minus strand of JAHHGU010000047.1, from coordinate 21,123 downwards.
TGCAGGATCATTATCCATAAATATCACCTGATTTTAAAAATGACTTTCACTTTTTTATAGAAGAAAATGTAGCTGTATAATACCCATCTTTGCACTTATTGTTTACTTAAACAAAATAATTGTTGCCTACTCATTTGCCATCATTACTTACAATTTGAAGCGGCTAGGGGCGATTAATAATTTTAGGTTTTTCAGCGAGCGCAAAGTGGGAAAAACTCGGTAGGGGGGAATCATGCAGACTTGTAGAAATAAGAACTTCCAGATGTAAGCCAATATTTTTCTCATAGCTCCAGCCATAAACTGTATTGAAAGCATCATTGATATATAATAAATCCTTGTAGGTCTGTAATAATAGCTGGTTGTTGATTTTATAACTTTATTTAATTAATACTTTTCATAAATAACCTTTGCTATCTCAGTGCTATTGGCAGACAATGACTAAGCAGTGATGATTTTAATAAAAAAATAACAAAAATTAACAATTTCCCATAATGTTCTTTAATGAATTGCCATAATTCATTTATTGTCAAAACTGCTATACTCTTATCCTAGATATTTTATCCCTCTTCCTCATTCCTATAAATACTGATTTTTTAAAGTTGTCTCAAGCTTAATTTATGGATAGCAGCCATTTACACAAGGGAGATATTCTTATTGTTGATGACACCATAGATAACCTGCGCCTTTTATCAAAAATGCTGGCTGACCAGGGATATGAGGTGCGATGTGTAACGAATGGTACTACGGCGCTGATGGGAGCTAAGGCGCAACCGCCGGATTTAATTTTATTAGATATTACAATGCCGGGGCTGAATGGCTATGAAGTTTGCCAGCAGTTAAAAGCAGATTCTCAAACTAGTGAAATTCCGATAATTTTTATCAGCGCTTTAAATGAAGCATTTGATAAGGTGAAAGCTTTTGCTGTTGGGGGTGTAGATTATATTAGCAAGCCCTTTCAACTGGAAGAAGTATTCGCCAGGATTGAAACGCACCTGACGAGTCGGAGATTGCAAGCACAACTCCAAATACAAAATTCCCGCTTGCAGCAAGCCGAGACAGATTTACTCAAAGCGCTAGAGCAAGAACGGGAACTTAATCTCCGGCTTCAGGAAATGGCGACTGTAGAAGAGCGCAATCGCATTGCCCGTGATATTCATGATTCTTTAGGTCATTCGTTGGTCGCGCTTAACATTCAACTTGAAGCGGCTATGGCTCTATGGCAAGATAACACCACCAAAGCTTATGAGTGTTTATTAGAAGCGAAACAACTGGGGTCACAAACTTTAAAAGCAGTGCGTGAATCGGTGGCGTTAATCAGGTCAGAACCATTGCAAAGTCAGCTTTTAGAGGCAGCGATCGCCAATCTGATAGAAGAATTTCATCGGCTCACTGGCATCTTACCAGAAAGCAAAATTCATATCCCACCAAACTTGCCCCATGCTATGAACACAACTATTTATCGAATTTTGCAAGAGGGCTTGACTAATATTTGTAAGTATGCAGAAGCAACGGCAGTGCAGATTCAGATCCAGGCTACTGCTGATGGATTGGAACTGATACTTAAAGATAATGGCAAGGGGTTTCAGGTTGACAGCACCAGAAGTGGATTTGGACTCCAAGGAATGCACGAACGAACCGCTGCTGTTGGAGGCGAGTTGGAAATTGCTAGTCAGCCAAATGCAGGGTGTCGAATTACTGCTACATTTCCTCAAACTTAGAGATTTTTGGCACTCGTGTGATCGGGCATCTTGCCTGTCCGAAAATACCAATAACTGGTGAGATACCCAACATTCACTGGGGATACCCGGTCGAGGCGCAAGAACAAGAATCCCACAGCTTTAACGTAAGTGGAGCCATGGGAGTGTCAAGTTTTTGATTGTAACTTGGGATCACGATTTTCTAGGTGAGATAGAAAAGAATTGGCAAAAATTGCGGCTTGAGTGCGATCGCGCAGATTAAGACGAGTCAAAATATTAGTGATATGATTTCTTACCGTCCCTTCTGAAATAAAAAGCTTTTGGGCAATTTCTCGATTGCTGAGGCCACTGGCAATCAACTGCAAAACTTCTCGCTCTCTAGGGGTGAGTTCTGCCAGTTCTGGTGGTGGTTGTTTTTCTGCCGCTGGCTGAGATACAGACACAGCAATGAGCATCTTTTCCAGAATTCCTGGGCCAAAGTGAGTGTAGCCTTTGTGAACGGAATTAATTGCGGCTGCCAACTCCTGTGCAGGCGTATCCTTTAATAGATATCCCTTAGCGCCAAAGCGGATGGCCTCAGAAATATATTGTGTATCGTCAAAGGTCGTCAGAATCAAAATTTTCGTGCCTGGAAACTGCTGGCAGATCCGTTGCGTAGCTTCTACTCCATCCATTACAGGCATACGGATGTCCATCAATACAATGTCTGGCTGAGAATCCCCACCAGCAAGATTTTCCATCTGTTGAATTGCTTTTTGACCATTCTCAGCTTCTGCGACTACTTGTAAGTCGGGTTGAATCTCTAATAAAGTCTTCAGCCCACGACGGACAATCTCTTGGTCTTCCACGAGTAATACCTGAATCATAAGCTACATCTGGGTAGTTTAATGAGGAAGGAACGCTAGTTTGCCAAACTTAGTAGCACAGTAAATTATCCACTGACGATGGCAACCTAAAAAGGAAAATCTATGAACTAAAGTTTAGAAACATATCTATATCAATACAGCTCTTGGTTCCCAGTTTCCGCAAGCTCGTAGATGGCATTAGTTTGCCTGCCTTGATCGATAGCGCGATTCGCATCAGGTCTTGCCAGTGAGTTTGAATGAGCTTCTAATCTGCAACCTCCTTAAACAATGGGTCGATGTACTGATAGACAGCAGCTTCACTGGAACGAAAAAAAGTGTTTTCCTTCCAGTGGCGGATACGTGGCATGAGTTTGATGCCTTACAGATAGGCTAATTTAAACACAGGAGCTGACTGCCCTTGCGAATTAGCATGACAAGGGGGTTTCATACAAGGAGAAAAAATATTTTCTGGATTTGGTTAGCCAAAGTAGATAATTATTGGCACTGATGCTAATTCTCGGTTATGGCGATCGCATAATATAGCAATTAGCAATTAGCTTTTAGCAATTAGCTAATTGCCGTTTCCAGTGATAGCAGCACTTCTGGATGCATAGGGTTGATATCGATTGCCAAGCGCCGCCTTGGCGACTGCTATATCAAGTCCCGCGGCATCGTTATTAAAGCCGAGAATAGTCCAAAAAGCTCAAACCTTTTCCCCTGCTCCCCTGGGTAATTCCCCAATATATGGCTATGGTTAGCAGGGGAGAAAATCTCAAAGGGCATTTACGATCTGCTGCGCGATCGCCTCTGGTGGCAGAGAAATATCCACCCAAATGCTCGACTCTGGTGTTGGTTCCTCCAAAGCATCAAACTGACTCTGGAGCAAGTCTTTGTTCATAAAGTGGTTCTTGCGCCTGCTAAGGCGATCTGCAATTAGCTCAAAGCTGCCTTTAAGGTAAACCAGCCGCATCCGTTCCGAATCACGCAGCAGTGCTTGACGATAGGAGGCTTTCAGGGCAGAACACGCCAGCACCATATTCTGATCTTCCTGCAACCAGCAATCAATCGCTTGTTGCAATGCCTGAAGCCAGGGTTGCCGATCCGCATCATCGAGAGGAATGCCACGGCTCATCTTCTCAAGATTAGCTTTGGGGTGGAAAGAGTCCGCGTCACTAAAGCCCCAGTTTAATGCTGCCGCCAGCTGCTTGCCAACGGTGGTTTTCCCGGTGCCAGTCACGCCCATGACGATCGCAATCATTATGAAAGCTTTTTAATAGCTTCCATTGCCTCTAGGTAATTTTGTGTTTTTCCCTTTTTCTGGAAAATCTCTGCGGCTTGGCGAAGATCCTCAACAGCTTCCTGTTGCTTTCCAAGTTGCAAATTGGTTACACCCCGGTTGTAGTAGGCTTCAGCAAACTGAGAATCGAGATTAATGGACTGAGTGTAATCTTCGATTGCTTTGGCGTTCTCGGAGAGGCGATTGTAAGCCAAAGCTCGGTTATAGTAAGCCTTAGCATTTTTGGGGTCGAGGCTTAGAGCGTGGTCGTAATTCTCAATTGCGGCTTGATGCGCTCCCAATTCATCGTGAGCATTCCCCCGATAAATATAGGCATCAGCATTCTTGGGATTTATGCGAATCGCTTCTGTGCAATCAGCGATCGCTTCTTTGTAATTGCCAACAAGATAGTAAGCATAGCCCCGATTGCCATAGGCATCGCCATACTTTGGCTTGAGACGAAGCGCTTCGGTGTAATCTTTAATCGCCTCGGTGTTATTTCCCAAGACGCTGCGGGCATAACCCCGATTGTAGTAGGCATCTCCATCTTTGGGGTTGAGCTGGATAGCTTTGTCAAAATCTGCGATCGCACCTTTGTAGTCCCCAGCTTCCAGTTTATCGATGCCCCTGTTATATAACTGCACAGCACTCATCTGAGGCTTGCCGCTTTCCCCTGCACTTAGCAACTGCATTGGCGGTAGCTGAGCCTGTACAACGGGTGCTACTCCACTCATAGAGAAGGCAAAAGGCAAAAAAGTCAAGGCAAAAATTCTTACTTTTCTCTGCTTTGGGATGACGATAGTTCGATAAGTCTTGTTCATGGCTTGACTTACAACGCAGTCTTGGACGAGTGTTGATTTTAGAATGATAGCTCGTTATGAAAAACGCCCTCTAGCCTACACCAGTTGAGGACGTGAAAATGGGAAAATAAAAAAAAGGGGTGGTAATCCACACCTAAGCAAAGTTTTTGAAGGAAAAGGCAAATGCTGAAACGGATTGCAGCGGTACTGCTGGTGGTTTTGATTTTGACTCTGCAAGTGGGTGTTGCCCCTGTAGGTGCCAGCGGTTTGAAAAGCTATATAGATAGCACCGACGGCTATCAGTTTCTCTATCCTAATGGCTGGCTTCCTGTCAAGGTAAGTGGAGGCCCCGATGTTGTTTTCCACGATTTGATTGAGCGCAGTGAAAATGTCAGCGTGATCATTAGCCCGGTTCCTAAGGACAAAACCCTGGCTGATTTGGGTACGCCTGGGGAAGTTGGCTACAAGCTAATGAAAAACGCAACAGCACAAGCTGATTCAGATCGTAAGGCTGAATTAGTGAACGCTGAAGCCCATGAGGAGGGTGCTAAAACTTACTATATTCTTGAATACGCCGTGAAACTTCCCAACCAAGATCGGCACAACTTAGCTAGCGTCGCTATTAGCAGAGGTAAACTCTTCACCTTCAACGCTTCAACGACAGAAAAACGCTGGGAAAAAGTACATAAAATGTTGCAGCAAGTCGTCAATTCTTTTTCTGTCTATTAAGTAGCTATACTTGAAAATATCCCCCTGAATGAAATATTCAGAGGGATATTTCATTCGAGGTTAATTATTATAGCAATGATCAGTTAGCTTTTAGAAAACATACAGCTATAGCAGTAGTTCTGGGTGCATGGGGGTGAGGTCGATTGTCAAGCACCCTTAGGGTAACTGCTATAAATGCCTGTTTAAAAATTAAATTTAATTGAAAAAACATCTATATATTGTGCAGCTTTTATCATTTTCAGAACTTTAAATCTTACACTCATATCCATTTCCAATTTTAATTAGATTTGAGTAAATCAAAGTAATATGAAATCGCTAATCACCACAGCATAAAATCCAGGATAATTTGCGGAGTAAAAATGTTTATGACCAACAACCAATTATTGATTCAACTAATACAATTAAAGGCAAGATCTGAAAATAGCCAACCTATAGTAATCAAGAGTTATGACTGTATCACCTTCAAAGCCACAGCCTTATTCTGAAGCAAGAGAGCCAGGTAAATCCACGCTTCAGGCAACTCCCCTTAGTTCCGAAGAATTGCAGAAGTTGAACGCCTACTGGCGGGCAGCCAACTACCTTTCTGTGGGACAAATTTATTTATTTGATAATCCGCTACTGAGAGAGCCATTGCAGTTAAAGCATATCAAGCCGAGACTGCTAGGGCACTGGGGCACCACTCCCGGTCTGAATTTTATCTACGTTCACCTCAACCGGGTAATCAAGCGAGATGATCTAAACGCCATCTACATTGCTGGTCCCGGTCACGGGGGTCCTGGCTTAGTTGCCAATACCTACTTAGAGGGTACCTACAGCGAGTACTACCCCAACATCTCCCAAAATGCAGAGGGGATGAAGAAACTTTTCAAGCAGTTCTCCTTCCCTGGGGGTATTCCCAGCCACGTTGCCCCGGAAACCCCTGGTTCTATCCATGAGGGCGGTGAACTTGGCTATGCCATTTCTCATGCCTATGGGGCTGCCTTTGACAACCCCGATCTAATTGTTGCCTGTGTAGTTGGTGATGGAGAAGCTGAAACGGCTGCTCTTGCTACTTCCTGGCATTCAAATAAGTTTCTTAACCCGGTGAGCGATGGGGCGGTTTTGCCGATTCTGCATTTGAATGGCTACAAAATCGCTAATCCCACTGTATTGGCTCGTTTGGGTCATGAGGAACTGGAGAGTTTGTTTATCGGTTACGGTTATAAGCCTTATTTTGTTGAAGGGTCTGACCCAGAGATGGTACACCAATTGATGGCAAGTACTCTCGACGCTGTAATTGCTGAGATTAAAGCTATCCAAGATACAGCCCGCACCCAAGGTTATACCGGCCGTCCCCAGTGGCCGATGATTATCCTCAAGACCCCCAAAGGCTGGACGGGACCAAAGGAAGTGGATGGTAAGAAAGCAGAAGATTACTGGCGATCGCACCAAGTTCCCTTTTCAGAAATGGCGACTAAGCCAGACCATGTGCAGCTGCTGGAACAATGGATGAAGAGTTACAAGCCAGAAGAACTCTTTGACGAGAACGGCAAATTAATTCCAGAACTGGCAGAACTGGCACCAAAAGGCGATCGCCGCATGGGAGCAAATCCCCATACCAATGGCGGCATTCTACTTAAAGATCTGAAGATGCCAGACTTCCAAGATTACGCCGTCGATGTACCTGAACCAGGAACAAGCGAAGCAGAAGCCACCCGTATCATGGGTAAATTCCTGCGTGACGTGATGAAACTCAACCTGGAGAGCAAAAACTTTCGCTTATTTGGTCCAGACGAAACCGCTTCCAATCGTCTAAATGATGTTTTTGAAGTTACTAATCGCACCTGGGTAGCTGAAACACTGCCCTATGACGACCACCTCTCTCCCGACGGTCGCGTGATGGAAATGCTCAGTGAAACGAATTGTCAGGGTTGGTTAGAAGGCTATTTGCTGACAGGTCGCCACGGTCTTTTCTCCTGCTACGAAGCATTCATCCACATCATTGACTCGATGTTCAACCAGCACGCCAAGTGGCTGAAAACCACTCGCAATATTCCTTGGCGCAGACAAATCGCCTCCCTTAATTACCTGCTCACATCCCACGTCTGGCGGCAGGATCACAATGGTTTCAGCCACCAAGACCCTGGCTTTATCGATCATGTGGTTAATAAGAAAGCAGATATCATCCGGGTTTATTTGCCCCCCGATGCTAACACCCTGCTATCTGTCACTGACCACTGTCTCCGCAGCCGCCAGTACGTAAACGTCATCGTTGCCGGAAAGCAACCCACATTGCAGTACCTTGATATGGATGCGGCTATAAAACACTGCACCAGTGGTGTCGGTATCTGGGAGTGGGCAAGTAACGATCGCGGTGTTGAACCTGATGTGGTCATGGCTTGTGCTGGTGATGTTCCCACATTAGAAACCCTAGCTGCTGTCGATTTCTTGCGTCTGCACTTCCCCGATCTCAAGATTCGGGTGGTGAACGTGGTTAACCTCATGAAACTCCAGCAGGAAAGCGAACATCCCCACGGTTTGTCAGATAAAGACTTTGATTCTATCTTTACCCCCGACAAGCCGATCATCTTCGCTTATCACGGCTATCCTTGGCTAATCCATCGCCTTACCTACCGCCGGACAAACCACCAGAATCTTCATGTCCGAGGGTATAAGGAAGAGGGCACGACGACCACACCGTTTGATATGGTTGTCCTCAACCAGCTAGACCGCTTTAGCCTAGCTAATGATGCGATCGATCGCTTGCCCCGTCTTAAATATGTAGGTGCCCATATCAAGCAGCTTATTCGCAATAAGCTGATTGAACACAAGCATTACATCGGTAAACATGGCGAGGATATGCCTGAAGTTCAGAACTGGAGGTGGGGCTACTATAGTGGTTCTGAGGCTAATCCCACACAACCAAAAACTGCTGTAGAGCAAGACGATCCTAGTTCTTCTCCATCACAAGAAGGAGCAGAAGGAACAGCAAAATCTGCTTCTTAGCAGGTGCATAAACGTAAATATGAACGGCTGATGATGGGTGATTGGTCAATACTTGACCACTGACAACCTAGGGGCACGGCATTGCCGTGCCCCTACAACTGACAACTGACCAGTAACGAGCCTTGCATAAAAATCTGGACTGCTCTCTATATAAGTAGAGAGTTCAACCGATTCAGGAGCCGTCGTTATGATATTCCAACGCTCTAGTTATGTAATTGCGATCGCCGCTGGTTTAAGTTTGTCAAGCAGCATTATTGGTCTAATGGTTGCAACACCAGCCCAAGCGGGTGGCGCTTACGGCCCTGATACTTGTCGCCAAGGCTTCGTGTGGCGTGAAGCTTTTCCTGGGGATCATGTGTGCGTGACCCCAAAAACTCGCTCCCAAGCAGCTTACGACAACAGCCAAGCTGCTTACCGCAGAAATCCCTGGGGTGGTGCTTACGGTCCTAATACTTGTCGCCAAGGTTACGTTTGGCGTGAAGCTTTTTCTGGGGATCATGTGTGTGTGACCCCAAAAACTCGCTCCCAGACAGCTTACGATAACAGCCAAGCCCCTTACCGCTTTGAAAACTCTTCTGTTCCCATTGATCATGGCTCAGCTCTTAATCCAGTGCATGATTAAGAAGAAAGTGATGAGTTAACCCACCTCTCAACTGAAAACTTTTAATTGAATTCTTCTGGTTTATCTACTTCTAGTAGTTAGCTGGCGAAATCATCCCCAGTTTGAACCTAACATGAAGAAGTTCGCAGCCATAGCCGTGATTTCCGCTTCCTTTGTCGTTAAAACCCATAAATCCTTATTAATAAAAATTGGACAACTTACTAGGGTAGTCCTGGATGCCCCTTATTTCTTAAAGTTTTCCTCCTGTGGTTGCCCCTGCCAAACGCCATATATATAGGCAATGCGTAAATCCTAATCAAGCTAATTACCCAAATAGTGGGGATTAGCGCTTATCATTTTTTAATAAAGTGGTCAGTTCACAATCTCCAACCCCTATTATTATGGGTCTTCCTCAGTTTGTCTTAGCCTCTGCGTCCCCCGCCCGTCGCCGTCTGCTGCAAAGTGCTGGAATTGAGCCAGTGGTGAGCGTTAGCGACTTTGATGAATCTCAAGTGCAACTGAGCGATCCCGTGGAATTAGTGCAAACCTTGGCACTACGTAAAGCCGAAACTGTTGCTGGTCAACTTTCAGACGCCCTAGTGCTGGGGTGTGATTCTTTACTAACGGTAGATAGTGAGATTTATGGGAAACCGGCGTCTCCAGAGGAGGCGATCGCGCGTTGGCGGCATATGCGGGGCAATACTGGCATCCTCTACACAGGTCATGCTTTAATTGACCAGCCACATCAGAGAACTTTGGTAAGGTGTGGCATGACTAAGGTTGAGTTTGCTAATGTAAGCGATCGCCAAATAGAAGCCTACGTTGCCACTGGCGAACCTCTTAAATGCGCCGGGTGCTTTGCCCTTGAAGGTCGAGGGGGGCTATTTGTCGAAAAACTGTCAGGCTGCCACAGCAATGTCATCGGCCTTAGCCTGCCCTTATTGCGCCAGATGCTCAGCGAACTAGGATACGACATCATCGATTTTTGGCAATAATTCCCACAGAGGATGTCAAAAACACTGATCCGGTCTAATCTTGAGCTAGCTGCACTGCTTTAAGTTAAGAGTACTTCTATGAGCGCAAGTGAAGATTTTAAAGAAAAACTCAAGGCGGGAAAAATCGTTGACGCCCTCACTTTAGCGTTGGGCGAAGCAATTGAGCTAGAAATAACAACTTGGGTGTCATCAGAGTCAACGGCTGATCCCCAGGCATCTGACTCGCCATCTGACCAAGCTCTACCCGGTCACCGTATGCGAACTCGCATAAATATCGTAGACGGTGATATTGACAACGAGGTAGGCGCGCAGTTTATTGGTAACGGTTCCTATACAGAATTGCGCCAGTTCCACTTGGAGCAGGTTCAACAAGGACGCCAGATACTCCAGCAAAACTTGGCAACCTTGCAACAGATTTTTATGGTGATGACTAGTACCCTTTCTCATCTGCCACCGGGGTTACAGCAACGCACAGATGGAAATCCAGCGCTTCCTCCTTCTAATCAAGACAACTTGTCGTGAAGTACCCACCACTAAGAACCTATCCGAAAAGTTGATTTTCCAATTTTTAGACCGCTTTCACCAAGCAGATAAACGCAGATGTTTTTCACCGACGAAGGATCTTTCGGATAGGCTCTAAATCGTTAGCCTAAGCAGGGTACTTGCGCCGAAATTGCTGAAAATTAATAAAACCTCAAAATATCTGCCAACTGCACGACTTTAGGGAAAAAATGTATGGCGGCAAGCGACGACTTCAAAGAACAACTCAAGGCAGGCAAGATTGTTGAGGCTCTTGCCCTGGCACTGGGTGAAGCCGTTGAGTTGAAAATTACAACTTGGGTATCCTCAGAGTCGGCGGAAGATACCTCGGCATCTGACTCTGGACAAGATTTAGCCAAAGCGGGCCAGCGCCTGCGAACTCGCATCAATCTGATCGACGGCGACATCGACAACGAGATTGGCAACCAATTTCTTAATAGTGGCCCCTACACGGAACTGCGGCAATTTCACCTAGAGCAGGTCGCCCAAAGCCATAAGATTATTCAAAACAACCTCAACAGTTTGCAAAAGTTATTTGAGATTTGGGTAACAATACAGCCCCCAAATCCCGATACTCCCTCGGTGGAGCCTCAATTGCATGAAGTCGAAAGTCAGATTTTACCCCCAGTTCAGAAAGCTACTGCTATTTCAGAAACCCCACAAGAGTCTACGGTTGAAGCGCTTTTTCCTAGTTCCATACCAGTATCTGAGGCGATCGCTGATGTAGACGCAAGCCAGCTGAGACAAACCCCGCCGCCCATATCCTTTCCCTTGCCAGAATCACGCTTACCCAATCTGGAGCGATCGCACCTGGCAACTCCAGAGAACAGGGCGGAATTGCTGGGAAAACAGATGCAGCCTTTCCCAAGGGCACAGGCATCTAGTCAGGAAGCCTTGCCCTTAGAAACCCAGGAGGACTGGGGGGACTTGTTTGAAGAAGAAACGCAACCTTTTTCCAGCGCACAGGCACACACTGAGGAGGGGGCGGACTTAGAAGAGGAGGAGTGGGACGACTGGGTGGTGGAAGAACCCGATTCTTTTGCAGCGGCCCAGGTAAATAATCTGGAAGCATTGCAGTTGTTAACGGAAGAGGATTGGGAGGAGTTCGTTCCTGAAGAGCTTGAACCTTACCCAGCTATACTAGACCCCAACGATAGTATTGAGGAGCCAAATAATTCTTTCACTGGCAATACTGACTTAATTGAAAACGTTGAGCCGGATTCGTTGGCAGAAATAAATCTGCTTGAGAAGAACGATCGCTTGAACAACCAGCAACAGGGAGGTTAAAGTCTGTGGTCAAAGCACAAGACAAAAACGGAAGAAATATTACCTCTCCGTTGGAACAAAACTTGAATGACTTCTTGAAGTGTCTAAGTGATGTGCTAATCGACATCACAGCTTTGGAAGTCAATACGATGGTTGTGGAGCAAATCACAGGAACTAAGTTTATTCCCTGGCAAGTTTATCGCGATGTATACCCCATCTCTAGGCAATATCTTCAAAATAGGGGAGTGCATCAATCTCTGCGCGATCGCTATTTGAGCCTGCGTAAACAACTTGAAATTGAGTATTGCCTGCTCCTGAGTGAGGAAGATCCCAGCGCTATACAAGATACTCGCATCCTCACCGATCCCACCGTAACACTCGATGAAATACATACAAAACTCCCTAACCCGCTCAACCCAGCTGCTAGTACTCAAGAGATTAGAAAGATTCACAACTTACTCGACGATGGACGATTTTTACGCAGTTTGCGTAAGATTGGCGAACTGAAAGCAGCGCTTGATAACCGGAACAAGGCTCTCAAAAAAAGCGAGGCAGCTCAATCAGAAGACCCGGAAGAAGATGTTACCACCGATATTATCTATGCCCAAACAATCGTTCAGCTAGATGGAGATATCATTAACCGCTTCCATAAGCAGCTGCTTGAGCATGAACACAAAGAGCTAATTCTCCAAATACACCAAGAAGGAGTAACCGCAGGCGATAAGCAATGGCGCGGACTACTGGAATTTATCGTCAACCTGGTGCAATCGATTTTATTTCAACGCGGTTCAATTAAAAACTTATCTAGGCGCAATTAATCGACCTCCTGCGCGAATCAATAATTATCCCCATTCCTAGCAAAAAGCTTGAATAACTATCTGTGTTTATCTGCGTTTATCTGTGGTTAAAACATCTAAAATTTCTATTCATGCAGGAGGTGTAATGTTAACTAGATTGCTAAGGATGAGCGGACAGGGTGCGAAATTCTCTTCTTAGATTTAGGAAATCTCTCGATTTAGATGCGTACATTAAAGTCGAGGAAGTAAAAAACAAAAATGGGCTGGTACGCTTTAGATTTGTTCGATTCAGCTTAGATAAGGCATCAATTAATAAAATTTTGCAGGCACGAGATACTGACCAGCCCCTATCCATTTCCAGAGACCTGCTTACTCAGCTGCGATACTATGCTTTATCCGAGGGGGAAAATCGCCAGCGAAAAAATCGCTTTCAATCTGGCCTGACTTTCTGTACCTGCTATGAACCTATAAGTGCGCCGCCTGAACCAAAGCCTGAGAACATGGTCATGCGGAGCGTTATTTCTCTAGATGGCGATATCATTCACCAAATCCGGCGTGATTGTTTAAAAGATCCCAAAACTTGTTTGGCTTTAGCCACTTCTCACTACTGGCTGATTAACCAGTTGTTAAATCAGCTGCACATTAAGGCAACGCGCTGGTTGAATTGGTTTTCCTGGGGACTATCTTTAGTAATTGTTGCCGCAATGGCTATTCCTTATGCAGAACACCTGATACCGCTCAATCCATTAACGCTGTTAGGATCGTTTACCATGTCCTGGCTATTGCAAGAGGGCATCCGGCGCTTGCTGGTTTTTTTATTGCCGCTGCTGCGCCGCTGGGCTTGGCGTCAATTGCTGTTGCGCTTTCTATCTCCCAAACCACTTGACAAAAAGATTGCCCAGATAATTTTAAGGCGCATTGTGCCCTAACAAGAGGCTTTGGGATTTGAATACTCTGAGGCGAGAAATAATCCCCCAGTTGCTTCCGCCTCTGGCAATTTGGCTAACGGGAAAGACAAAACTGACTGGTGTGTAGCACCGCTTCACCATGATCTGGAATCCAGGCGATCCATTCGTCTTCTGAATGCTGACACAGTAGCAGTGCTTCGCCAAAACTATAAGGGCTGGGAAGTTCAAGCAATTGTACCCAGGTAGAAGCCTCGTACTCTATCTTAGTTGACCAGTTCAGCGGGCAGGATGCATACGCTATGGACTTTACACTACGCAGCTGGACATCAACTCTGGATTTGTAGGTATCGAGTTTCATGGTTCTATATCCTCAATAAACAGCACCCGATTAAGGTGGGATTATCTTTCTGGTATTTAGCAGCCTTAACCTGATGGGGGAAATTAAATAATTTCTGTAATTTATGATACAAAAACCTGGTGTTCAATCAAGCAAATGTTTAATAACTTTACAGACAGGAGTTACGCAGTCGAAGACCGTTCGTGCGCGGCCAGACGTACAACGACCAGATGGTGGGCAGTCTAAATTCTCCATTGCTTACGCACAGATCCTCCTAAATCAGAGTTAAAAAAGGAAACTTTGAGCGTTCCCCCCTTTTTAAGGGGGGCTAGGGGGGATCAAGATTTTAGACTTTTGGTGCGTAAGTTCTGTTCTCTTAGCCTGCTCCCGGCAGGCGAGAGTTTGTAGGGATGAGTAGAGGCTGAGAGCGATCGCGAAGCGTTGCTGCTCTTCAGATCGCATCGCAGAAACCTGATAGAGGGGAGACGTTGAGAAGTTTCTGGATTCTGTTCTCGCAACCTACAAGAGCCACGGGAAGGGGTAGGCAGGAACACCAAGACCAATGTCAAATGCAGTATAAATGTACTACCAACAGAACAGCAATGATTATAGATAGCGATCGCCACTGAAATACTCAACGACCCTAGCGTGAGCAGGGGTGGTAGAGACAAAGGAGCTTGTAAAGAAAGCTTTAGAAGCAATGCTGGCAAAACTGACTTAATGGTTTATATTACGAGTAACTAACGAGGATCAAATTTTAAACATGGATTTTGAGCAAATCGAAGCATTTTTAAAGAAAATGCAGTCTGAACCTGAACTTAAAAACGAGGTGCTCGCAGCATCAACCGCAGATGATATTGCGCGAATAGCACTCTTGCTTGGTTTTGAATTTTCAGGTGATGAATTATTGAGAATGTCAGGTAAGAAAGTTGGCAGCCTTACTGTTAGAAAAACTGATCTTCCTGGAGAGTACAACTAGAGGTCACGCCAGGGCAAACGCATCTTGTCAATAAAGGGCAAGTATTCCAAATTATTGATGATTTCCTGGTTAAAATGCCCTTTATTGACAGAAGGATTTCTACATATAGCGTAGGTTAATACCGAAAGCCGCTATGTATATCCTCTGACCAATTTAGATGCGTTTGCCCTGGGGGTCAAGCAAGAATTTGTAAAAAATCGTACGCTAAGGAATCTAATTTTATAGATTGATCGTCAGGACTTTTTTCTTGCTTTTTTTGTCGCTCAACACGACTGTATTGTAGGGTGATGTATCCGTTCCCGGCGGAATTGGCAGCCAAAAACTGGGGTCTTTATGATCGAGTTCGCCTAAATCAATGCTTTTCGTTATATCGCCATCTGTTGCAAGATTTGCGGTCAGTTCGCCTTTATAATCTTCAATTAAAAAGTCGCTAAATAAAACGACTTGCCCACCCTCAGGATGTATACCAAGGATGACCGTACCGCTGAAAGTTGCGCCTTTTCGTTCTTCATCAACTGTTGCCATTATGATTTCCGAGGGGTCTTGACCGGACATATCTGCCATAAACTTTTTTCTCTTGCGAATTTTCAACAATTGAAAATGATTTTACAAGATCGCTATGGGCGATCGCAAAACTCTCAGGACGTATTTCTGCATCGGTCTTGCTTTCTGTATAGCCAAGTTACTTCTGGTTATACGCCTAATTGGAAGATTGAATATCCCACATCCCGCAGTTCATTTTGTCGTACAAAAGTAGTATATAAAGCTTAGGTAGTTTGGCATACTACATTTTGAAGTGCGGAATGTGGGTTATCGCTCTTCTGTCACTCTGATGAGCGTAAATCCTGAAACCCTTTTGCTGTAAGGATTACCTGATTTATACATAAAGCGGGTAATCCTGTTAGAAAATAAAGCTTGAAATGCAGGCATTAGTAGTGTTTCAAGAAAATAGTAAAATTTTTCTTGGCGGAGAGTGACAGAGGAGGGATATAGCAGAAATAGAATACCCAAATCATCTCAGGAGTGATACCAGATCTGGGTTTTATACCCCCTTTTGAAAAACCCGTCCAAT
The DNA here is from genome assembly GCA_019359765.1 of Aphanothece sp. CMT-3BRIN-NPC111. GTDB lineage: Bacteria > Cyanobacteriota > Cyanobacteriia > Cyanobacteriales > JAHHGU01 > JAHHGU01. Next base: position 5,296 of record JAHHGU010000047.1, on the reverse strand, counting down.
GCTTTGTCTTGACGTTCCGCCGGAACGTCAAGACGACTAGAAACCAAAATAAGGTTAATGAGCGTGGGGTTTTCGGCGTTAAGTTAAATCAATGGGTTAGCCCATGTTCCAGAGCATAACGAACCAATTCCGTGCGGCTATTCGTACCTGTCTTGCTAAACAAGCGGCTGACATACTTTTCGACGTTGCGGACACTTGTTTCCAGGCGTCGGGCAATTTCTTTATTCATCAATCCTTGTGCCACTAAGTCTAAGACACTCTGCTCTCGCGGCGTCAAGTCAATGCGGATAGGCGAGGGTGTCTGGACGATGCCACTTCCTTGCTGTAACATTCCCCTGATTTGTGCTATCTGCCGCGCAATATCCTCAAGATCAGTACCCGTGCCTGGTGCTTGAGACGTGGCGGCGCGACGTTCTAGTAGATTTTTGACTATTGCCACTAACTCATCTGGGTCAAATGGTTTAGGGAGATAGGCATCGCAACCAGCTTGATAGCCTAGAATGCGATCGGACTTCATACCCCTGGCAGTTAAAAACACCACTGGCAAAGCTTTAAAGCGAGCGTCTTCTCGCATTTGCTTGAGAAACTGATAGCCATCCACTTGGGGCATCATGATATCGGAAATAACTAATTCTGGGGTGTGCTTCTGCAACTTATCCCAACCTTCACGGGCGTTACTGGCAACATCAACAGTAAAACCACTGTCTTCCAAATAGGCTTGTACTGCTTCACGTAATCCAGGTTCATCATCGACCAGTAACAGCTGTGCTGACATATCCGTTTCCTTGTGGCTACTCAATTCAATTTAGCGAAATTTTTCGCCTCCAAACGTCCGTCTTCTAGGTCGATTTTTTCTACTAAACACTACAACAGACTTCTTGCAAAAGTCAAAATTTCACCCCCCTCAGCCTCCCCTTAATAAGCAGGGCTACTTTCTTGCCTAGAAAGGAAAATAGGCATCAAACCGACCAAACCTTTCGGACTCTGCTTGGGGGACACGGCCGTCACCCCACTGGGGTTTGAGGGGAGACCCCCCAAGTCTGGTTTTCTCAAGTGATGATTTTTTCTAGCTTGAGAATGAATCAGCCCTGCCCTTAATAAGAGGGAAAGTATAAATCAGGCTTCCTCCCCTTATTAAGGTAATACAGGCACTTTTCTACTTTGTGGCTTAATGAACCACAAGCCTAAATTTAAAATGCCACTACTGCACCGCACCAGTAGCCACTAGGGGAGCGTTCACTAGCAAACACAACAAAGCTAGCAGGCCGTTAATGAGATAAAACACGGCAACAACCTGGGTTTCTGACCACCCAGTGAGTTCCAGGTGGTGGTGGATTGGTGCCATTTTAAACAAGCGTTTGCCGATACCATCCGAGCCTTTTGTGGCTTTGTAGTAGGCAACCTGAGCAATTACTGACAGTGATTCGACAAAGAAAATACCACTGAGGATAAACAACACCCAGAGGTTGTTAGTTAAAAGCCCTACTGCCCCTAGTGCCCCTCCCAGTGCTAGGGAACCTGTATCACCCATGAAGACACGAGCTGGGTTGCGGTTGTGAACGAGGAAACCCAGGTAACTGCCACTCATACAGGCGCAGAAAACCATGAGATTGAGTGATACTGGTGCAACGATCGCGCCTAGTCCTAAAAGTGCGATCGCACCTGTCCCCGCTGCCAGTCCATCCACCCCATCAGTGAGATTCGTGGCATTATTTTCTGCTACCAGCACAAACCCAGCCAAAGGCCAAAATAGCACCCCTAAGGGTATAGCTAAATTAAATGGCAAAGCAATAGTAGTGATATTTGCCGGTTGAGTCCCAGCCAGCCACACGCAAAATAGTGCCGCAAAACCAATCTGCAACGCTAGTTTCATGCGTGGCGAGATACCGTTATTAGAACGGCGTCGCAGGATTTGCCAATCATCCACCCAGCCAATCGCTGCATAAACCAAAGTCATCAGGGATACAGCCACAACATCTTCGGCAAATCCTGACCACAATAGGGCAACTGCCACCCCTACGGGTACAAAAAACACCCCGCCCATAGTCGGCGTACCTGCTTTTTGTAAATGTGCTTGGGGACCATCCTCACGAATAAATTGCCCCATCTTCAGTGCTTGTAGCAATGGCACTGCCCAGTAGCCCAACGCGGCTGCGAGCAGGGCACAACACCATAGAGGCAAGGTCAGCGAAAAACCTTGCCATAGCAAGCGGCCCCCTGCCCAATCTAGAATCAAAGCCGCAAGGCTCAACCCAACTCCCAGTAACACCAGCAGCCTGGTTCCTGATGGGTTGAACGAGCGTTCAGAAAATAATTTCGCGTCCACGGCAGACTTTTCCTTTCACTCCACACCATTAACTCCGAAGGCTTTTTTCCGGTCTTCGGTCAATCTGTTCAAACATACACAGATATTGTTTCTATACCAGCTAACGCCGGGGTGCTGCACCCGTCGAGCTAAGCCGAAGCGTCTAATTAAACTCAACTGCTTATTGATCTAAATCTACGACATCATCATCATCCTCAATGTCGTCGTAGGCACTATCATCGACTCCCATCAGCTCTGTGATTTCTTCTTCATCCTCAAGAAGAAGATTCTCTTCCTGGTCGTCACGCGCCAACAGACGACCATTCTCTTCTAGCCAGTCGAGTATTGAAGATTCTTGTTCTATGGGGATAACAGCAGCCGGTTCATGACGAGGTTCTTGACGCAAAGAAGGATTGTACATAACAGGATGCAACTTGAGGATTAGACATTTAGAGTTTATCACTGACAGAATAGATATGGATTACCTAAACGTCAGCTGATGTCAAGATCAAGGTAAAAAAACTTAATTATTTAGTGCCAGAAGGAATATAGAGGTCAGCGTCACAAAATGAAGAAAAAACAACTGTTGGAAGCGATCGCAGGCAAGAATCGCGGTTTGCTTGCCACCGAAACCGATAAACAAGCGATTCTCACCGCAGTAGCCCAAGTCGAAGAGCGCAACCCTACACCCCGACCAGTTGAGGCAGGCGACCTACTAGAGGGAAATTGGCGACTGCTTTACACCACCAGCCGTGGCCTTTTAAACATTGACCAGCTGCCATTGCTCAAACTCGGTCAAATATACCAATGTATCCGAGCAAAAGAGGCTAAGGTTTACAACATAGCTGAAGTATACGGCCTTCCTTATCTAGAAGGGTTTGTTAGCGTTGCTGCCCGGTTTGAGCCAGTTTCTTCCAGCCGCGTTCAGGTAAAATTTGAGCGGTCAATCTCCGGTCTGCAACGTTTAATCGATTATCGCTCACCGGATGAGTTTATCCAACAAATTGAATCTGGCAAAAACTTCTTAGCCGTTGACTTTAGTATCCAAAACCGCGAGCAACAAGGCTGGTTGGATATTACCTATCTTGATGAAGACTTGCGGATTGGACGGGGTAATGAGGGCAGCGTGTTCGTGTTGACAAAAAGATAAAAGTGAACTAGGTTACCTAACCTGGCGGTATAGGTAGGGCTTCCAAATTCAGCGGACATTTCGGTTAAAGACCATCAAACCCGATGCAATCCATTAATCCTCAACTGTTGCGATTGTCCCAAGGGCATTTGAACCTGCTACAAACCTGCCCGCGTAAGTTTCAACACATTTACTTTGACCAGCTGGGTTCACCCACCAGCCCTGAACAACAAGACCGACAGAATTGGGGCAGCCGCTTTCACCTATTGATGCAGCAGCGCGAACTAGGACTGCCAGTGGAATCCCTGGTTCAGGAAGACCCGCAATTGCAACGCTGGGTGACGTCCCTAGTGAGTGCAGCACCAGAAATTTTGACACCAGCACCGGAAACTTTCCGCCAGAGCGAACATTGCCGCACGTTGAATGTCCAAGGCTATTTGCTGACTGTTATTTATGACTTGTTGATTGCAGATAGCCAACAAGCGCAAATTCTGGACTGGAAAACTTATCCCCAACCTAAACACAAGGAATGGTTAGAAAAGGATTGGCAGACTCGTTTATATCTCTATGTTTTGGCGGAAACAAGCGATTATGTGGCTGAACAAATTTCCATGACTTATTGGTTTGTCCAGTCTCAGCCGCAGCCACAAAGCCTCAAATTCACCTACGATCACAGGCATCATGAGCAAACGCGACAAGATTTAACTCGCCTGTTGACGCAGTTAACTGTCTGGCTGCAACGCTATAAGGACGCAGGTGAAGCCTTTCCTCAAGTTTCAGAAACCGCGATCCCTTGCCGCAGCTGTAATTTCGCAGTTCGTTGTCAAAGGGCGCTAGAAAATTCGGCATTTAGCAGTAGACAATCTGTACTAAATCTAGCTGAAATTGAGGAGGTATCAATTTAAAAAAAATTCAAGAGGGTATTGAATCTCAAGTCTTATTCGGGATTTACCAACGATTTTATATTTGAGATTGTTTTGGGTTTGTACCGAACCTAAAAGTGGGCGCTACGCATTAAGAATCGAGCTATTTAAAAAATTGCCATCCACATCTTTTGATGGTTGAGACCAATTCTTCAATCGGCAGTCGAAAATCTAAAATCGATTGACTCTGACGGGGTGGTACCCCGTCAGCAAATTTTTTGGGTCGAGCCTTTGGCTTAGTCAGCTAGACCGAGAATGCAACCACTACGAGGAGGAAGACTCAGTTCTAGCTGCCTGGAATCTCCTTCATTCGTCCACGACGCCTCGCCGGGACCAAACAATATCTTGTTAGGCTGGGTTTGTAGCTCTGTTACCTGAAAGCTTGCATGTGCGGCTTCAGTCCCAATGTTGACGGCAACAATTAGTTCTTCTACACCCAAAATGCGAGCGAATACATACACTGTTCCCTCTGCAAACAACACTTGGTAAGTACCTGTGCGGAGAGCGGCATAAGCGTGACGCAAAGCAATAAGTTGCCGGTGCAAGTTTAGAATCTCCTGCTCCCAATCTGCTTCTAGAGGAAAGCCTCGGCGCGAGTCTGGATCTAGACGACCAGGTAAGCCAACTTCATCCCCGTAGTAGATACTGGGGGCACCAGGGTAGGTCAACAGCAGCAGGGTTGCTAACTCGACACTGGCGCGATCGCCCCCAGCAATTGAGATCAGCCGTGCTGTATCGTGGCTGGCTAGCAAATTTAGCTGAGTTAGCTGAATTTCCCAGGGGTAGAATTCCAAGAGTTCCTGCATTTTAGTCGCGTACTCGCCAGCAAACAGGGGGGGATAGGGATGGTAAGAGCGACCTTGCACTTGCTCCATATCAACGCGATCGCCAGCAGCAAAAGCAATTGTTGGTGCAGCAAATAAGTAGTTCATTACCCCA
>JAHHGU010000083.1 GCA_019359765.1 Aphanothece sp. CMT-3BRIN-NPC111 | reverse complement strand
CCACTCGCGGGAATCTCCCCAAACTTCACCCACAATGTAGGCATCTGGATTGGCAGCTTTGACGCGATCGCGAAATTCCTGCCAAAAACCAGGAACTTGGATCTCAAACGGGACATCTAAGCGCCAGCCGTCAATGCCGAATTTAATCCAGTATTCCGCAATCTCCATGATGTATTCCCGCACTTCAGGATTTTCATGGTTAAACACTGGCAGTGCCCGATTCCCATCCCAGCCAACATAGTTAGCAGGAAACTCACCGTTATAGGGAGATAAAGGCCAGTCTTCAATTTTGAACCAATTCACCCAAGGGGAAGAAGGACCATTTTCCAAAACATCGTGGAAAAAGAAAAACCCGCGGCTAGAGTGATTAAACACCCCATCCAGAACTACCTTCATGTTTCGTTCATGTGCTGCATCGAGCAATTCACGAAAAGCCGGATTTCCTCCCAGCATGGGATCGACCTCATAATAGTCGTGGGTATGATAGCGGTGATTGCTGGCTGATTGAAAGATCGGCGTGAAGTAAATCGCGTTAATCCCTAAATCCTGCAAGTAGTCCAGCTGTTCTAGAATGCCCCACAAATCTCCGCCTTTATAACCTTGGAGGGTCGGCATAGCATTCCAATCTTCCCAACGGGCATTCTTCAAAAGCCGCTTGCGGGGCTGCTTACTTCTGGCAAAGCGATCCGGAAAAATCTGATAGAAAACCGCGTGTTTGACCCAATCTGGAGTCTGAATCTGCATGAATAGCTCCCATTACCTTCATTGCAAAGTTACAGACACTGGGGCCTTTCTGGTTCTATCCTCTGACAGAAGATGACGTTTTATTTTTTTTCTAAGTTAGAAGAGTTGGTTGTAACAAGCCCAGCAAATTTGATAGGCGACGTCTATCGGTGGAGCGCAAGGCTAATCGTCAACCAATTTTAGATTTTAGGTATAAGATTGGTTTTGCCCACTTTTGGGACTAGGCTTGGTCTAATTGTTATATTTTCGTCGTTTTTCGCCCACAAGGAAACTAAGCTTGAACCAAATTTTACGCTGTAAAAAATTAATAAAGTTTTTTATTGTTAACCCAAAACAGAGGCAAATACGAATTTCTTTACAATAAATTAATGTTTATGCTATCTTTTGATTTATAAAGTTGCTAGTGCCTAAACTCGATAGCTCGGTCTAAGGATAGATGGATAATTGTATGCAAGGGCACTAAAATATAAACGTCAAGTGATATAATTGAGACCTTCTCTTATGTTGTCCTGTCAGAACTCCGTTCTACGTGTTCTCGTTGTTGATGACCACGAGCTTACTCGCTTCAGCCTAAAATTGGCGCTGCAAAGTCAGAAGAATATCGAGCTAGTTGGTCTGGCAAGCAACGGCTTAGAGGCAATTGAAATGGTCGAGCGCTATCGCCCGGATGTGATTATTCTCGATCTACAGATGCCAGTGATGGATGGTCTGAGCGCATCGACTAAGATTAAAAACATTGAGCCAAACGCTCAAATCATTGCCTACTCATCTGTAGAGGACCCCCAGGTTGAGGTCATGAGCCAAACAGCCAGGATTGATGCTTTTTGCAAAAAAGACACAGCTACCCAGGATTTGATTGCTTTGGTAAAGCAGCTGGGTAATCGTGAAACCAGTGATTAAATAGTGCGATCGTTTTTTAGGGCGATCGCACTAAAAATAGTATTTATGAGGTGGAGTTTCCCCCATAGCTCAGCTAGCTGAGTTCTGTCGTATCGGGAAAGGTACGCCTAAATTCATCTATTAGATCGTCAATTTCTTCCAAAGTCTGATTTACATCTATTCTCAATGTTCCCAGATTGGGTTGCTCCAAGAGCCGTACCAGGGACTCGCGTTTGCTCTCAATCAAGGAAATTCGTTCTCTAATCGTTTGTGGGTCCATCATTTGCTGCCTGGGTATACCTCATATATAGGATAGACAACCAATACTTTTTTGCTCACAATTGCTCACAATCTAGTATTGTCAACAATGCTAACAGATACAAAATCTGACAATACTGTCAGGCGTGGCGTATCGACCGCTGCAAGTAGGGTAACGGAAGTGCCCTGCTTTCTGGCACTTATTAATATTTGACTTGGTTTTTACGGGAATTTTATCTGTCGAGCATTAGCCCCACTTGCCTCTTTTTTCGTTCTTACTAAACTGGATGCGAGTTTTCCAATGTTTATATTATAGTCTTATTTGTGAGCGGCTATCAAAAAAAGGTAGCTTCTCAACTACAGTTTTTAACCTTACCGCAGGCAGAGAGAACGCTTCCTTTATCCGACACTTATTTGAATTACTATAGTTTAATAATTATCATGCTTCGCTTGCATTAGTAATGCTCAAAAGCTAACAACTACGCCGTCATATAACGCTAAAGTTATTCCTGATGTCACCAGAGCAACCGATAATAAAGCTGAAGTCATTACTAATTGGATCGCCTACTTAAAATGTTACGTCAAACTTCTTTGGCAACCTTAGGTCTGAGTGTGGGTAGTATCCTAACCCTAGTAGGATTCGCTGCCTACGCCGCTGACTATGCCACATTAAATCTGGCAGGATTCTTTTACGGTTTTCCCCTGTTGCTAGGAGGTCTTGCCCTCAAAGCTGGGGAACTAAAGCCAGTACCCTTTAGCAAACCGACGTCTCCAGAAATTTTGGCGCTGAGAAAGCAACAAGCAACCAGCACTCAAAACCAAGTTCGCAAAGACGTTACGCGATATCGCTACGGTCAAGATGTCCATCTTGATAGAGCTATCAATCGGCTGGGTTTAGGATCTAACAACGACGAAAGACCTGTACTGAAAGGATTACAAGAAAGCAAGATTGATGACGCCTATGCCCTAATTCTGGAATTTGAGTCACCGCTGATTCCCCTAGAGGTTTGGCAACAGAAGCAACAGAAAATAGAAGCCTATTTTGGTCCTGGAGTGCGTGTGATGGTGACTCAACCATCTGAAGATTGCGTTGATCTAGCGCTGATTGCTACACCCGCTGGTTAATTGGTGATGGGTGATTTTCTTTTCCATCACTTATTAGCCATTACCAATTAACGTCATTTTTCCAGGCGGACGGCGTACCACTGTAAATACTGTCCTGCTCCCACATCTAATTCGCAGGATGTCTCCAAGAGGTACTGAGCCTGATCCTCGACGGAGGTAAATTTCTGTAAGTCTCGCGGTAAGTCATCTTGCCGATGCGCCAAAATTGCCTTGAGTTTTTCCAACAGTTCTTCCGGCGTCAGCAATTGCTCTGGCTGGTTCGTTTCTAGAACAACATAGGCATCTTGCTGGTACATCAACGAGTCTGGCATTTTCAGTTCTTTGAGTCGCGCACATCTTGACTTTAGTTTACTGTTATCTACTTCTCATTGATCGGCGCGAGGAAAAAAGGAGGCGAGTCCACTCCTTAGCGATCGCGATCGTTAATCGTACTTACGTTAGCGTAGGAAAGTCGCCTATTTTCCCTTCCCATGACCTCAGCCTCCTCTAATCCCTTACTCACCCTCAACTACGAACCCGCCTTAGAAGCATTGGGTGGCGATTATTTCGATGAAGTTGAGGCAGCTGAATTTCCGCAGCACATCCTGCGCTTCCGCAACGACCAACTGCTACCCAAGCTGGGACTAGACCCGAAAGACGTTACTGACGACCATTTCATTGAAGCCTTTGGCAAGTTTCAAGGGCACCCGCGTCCTTTTTTGGCCTTACGTTACCACGGTTATCAGTTCGGCGTTTATAACCCCTCCTTGGGCGATGGCAGAGGTTTTCTTTACGGTCAAGTTCGCGGCACAGATGGTGAACTTTACGACTTCGGCACTAAGGGTTCTGGTAGGACGCCCTACTCTCGTGGTGGCGATGGGCGGCTGACGCTCAAGGGTGGCCTTCGGGAGGTATTGGCAGCTGAAGCATTGCATCAGATGGGCGTTCGCACTTCCCGGTGTCTGAGCATGATTGAAACCGGAGATTCATTGTGGCGGGGGGATGAACCTTCCCCAACGCGCTCATCGGTGATGATACGTTTTAACCGCTCTCATATCCGCTTTGGCACCTTCGAGCGGCTGCACTATTTCGGTCGCAAGGATTTAATCACAAAGCTTTTAGATCATGTTATTGAGTATTATTACCCCGCATTACAGGGTGAAACAGACCGATACGCGCTATTTTACGCAGAACTGGTGAAACGAGTTGCAGAACTGGCGGCTCAATGGATGGCAGCTGGATTTTGTCATGCAGTGCTAAACACCGACAATATGTCGATTACCGGGGAAAGTTTCGACTATGGTCCCTTTGCGTTTATCCCTACCTATAACCTGGAATTTACTGCTGCTTATTTTGACTATTACGGGCGTTACAGTTATGGAAATCAACCAGATATCTGTCGCTTGAATTTAGAAATGCTTCAACAACCGTTATCAGCAGTAATTGACGTAGCTGATATGGAAGCAGGATTAGCCCATTTTGATGAACATTATCTGTTGAGCTATAAGCAGTTGATGTTGAATAAATTGGGGCTTAATCAAGTAGCAATACCAGAATTAGATGAGTTGGTGATGCTGACTATTCAACTTTTGCAGGATAGTCAAGTTGGTTATCATGCCTTTTTCTCAGAATTAACTGAGCTTTTTTCTGTAAAATGGCGGCAAGATATTAATTCTATCTTGAGCGATTCAGATGTTTTGCTATCAGTTGGCAAATCTGAGGTTTTAGGCAACTGGCGAGCTTTATATCATAGGGGTTTAATTAATTTGTCAGCAAAAGAAATAGAGAATATTCCTCAAATAATGGCTCGTTGTAATCCCAAAACGGTTTTGCTGAGACCCCAAATAGAAGCGATTTGGGAGCCAATTAGTCAAGAAGATAATTGGGAGCCTTTTTATGCTTTGTTGAAGCGGATACAGTTGGGAGATTAAATGGGGCTAACGTTTACAGCGGTTCGTGCGATTACTTATCTTTCAGACTTTGTAAAAGTTGCTTTAATTAATTTACAAGTTCCAGTTTTGTAAGTGAAAGAGGTAAAATTAATGGTACAGGTTTGGAACACTGTAACTGATGAAGAATTGATGCTACTCAGTTCAAATAACCCAGAAATGCGGTTTGAAAGAAATGCTGATGGAACATTAATAGCTATGCCACCAACTGGAGGAATTTCTGGGAATCGAGAACTCAAAGCAGGAGCATACTTGCTAGCTTGGGTAGAAAGTCATGATTTGGGTGAAGTCTTTGGTGCAAGCACAGGCTTTAAACTAGCCAATAGCGCAGTGCGTGCGCCTGATGCAGCTTTTGTGGCTAAAGGACGCTTACCGGAAGGATGGGATAGCAGAGAAGATGAGTTTTTAAATCTGGCACCTGATTTTGCCATAGAAATTCGTTCTAAAACTGATAGTTTAGAAGCACTCAAAGCAAAGATGCAAGAGTATATTGCTAATGGTGTAAGGTTGGGATGGTTGATTGACCGTAAGAATCAACAAGCTTGGGTTTATCGTGCTGATAAGTCAATTACGCAGTATCCAGCTACAGTGATTTTAAGTGGTGAAGATGTAGTGGTTGGATTTAAGTTGGCACTAAAGTCTTTGTTGTAGCTTTGACCAAAATAATTTGTAATCCCCGGTTTCAAGCCCCTAAATTTATTTATGGAAAACTCATAAATGCTCCCGCATCAATGTCCAAGCCCCTAAATTTATTTATGGGGTATTAATTACGAATTAGTTTCTTACGAATTACGAATTGGAGCGCAGCGAAATGACATCCCCCCTTAGCAACAATCACTTACGTAATATGGCAGGGAATTCCTAACTTCACCGCTTGGACTTTCTGCTTCAAAGACTCTTGGCTAGAAATTAACACTATTGCGGCACAGGCTGAAGAAATGTGAGGTGGGCCTATGTCAATGCAGGCTGGAAATATTGTCTTTAAGGACATCTCATGAAACCCTTGTAGATGCTAGGGGTGTAGTCATTCCGCCTCGGAATAAATTATGCGGTTGGTTTATGCCTTAGCGAAGTCCCTATGCTCAAAGTTCAGCTCAGGGTATAATTTCTTATTAATGAAGGGGAGTAGCTGTTAGCCAACTATTGGAGCTAACGCGCCTGAATCAACATACTGGCGCTCCGCCTGGTTCAGGTGACAAGTTTTTGAAGCTCAAACCGATGTACAGGTTGGGCTAAAACCTCAAGAGCTTGGCAGCGAGACCTTCACTAGGTTCACAGCGCGTGTGAGCTTGGTGAAGTAGCCCTGTCCTCATCAAGCTCACTCGCTAAAGCTACAAAAAGCAGCAGGAGCTTGATGAGGTGATAAAAGCCTTTACCGCCGGTTTCTTATTAATTACGCTTTCCGAGTTAGGCGACAAAACCTTTTTTATCGCTGTTATCCTCGCCATGCGCCACTCTCAGCGGCTGGTGTTTGCAGGCGTATGGGCGGCTCTGGCATTGATGACGGTTCTGTCTGTTATCGTCGGACAAGCCATCTCTCTGCTGCCACAGATTTACGTTAATTATGGCGAAGTCGCTTTGTTTTTTACCTTTGGAGTAAAACTGCTGTACAACGCCAGTCGGATGCCTGCTGACGCCAGCAACGCAGAAGTACAAGAAGCTACTGCTGTGGTAGAAGAGGCTGAAGAGGAGTTGCCAAAACAGCCGACTCCGCTGGCAATTTGTTTAGAAGCGTTTTTCCTCACCTTTATGGCAGAATGGGGCGATCGCACTCAAATTGCCACAATTGCCTTGGCAGCATCCAACGATCCCTTGGGCATCATCATCGGTGCCATTCTGGGGCATGGTCTCTGTGCCGTGATCGCCGTCATCGGGGGACGGATGATCGCAGGGCAAATTTCCGAGCGGATGGTTACAGCCATCGGCGGCAGCCTGTTTATAATTTTTGGTGCGATCGCCTTATTGGAAGCCCAATCAACGGGCTAGGGGAGCAGGGGAGCAGGGGAAGCAGGGGAGGCAGGGGAGCAAGATAGGTATTCTTAATTAACTCAAAACTCAAAACTCAAAACTCAAAACTTACCTACTTGGCGAGGGTGTCCCAACAGCAGGGGAACTGCTAGGAGTTATAGAGGGAGAACTGGTAGGCGTTGGTGTCGCCGCTGTCACTTTTGCCATCTGCTTAATTTGGTCTTTGTACTGCGCCGGGGCCAAGGAAACCGCTGTCTTGAATAGCGGTTTGGCTTCTACGCTTTTCCCTAGTTGTTGCAGCACTAAGGCTTTAGCTAGCACGGGTCGAAAATCTTGTATATTGCTCTTTATTGCCTCATCGTAGATAGCGATCGCTTCTGCATAGCGTTGTTCATTGAAATAAACTTGAGCCAGCAGCAGCTGCACCGAGGCCACATCCACGCTGGCGGGCTGATTTTGATTCACTTGCGTGGAAATTTTTAAAGTGTCTTCTAGCAGGCCAATTGCCGCCTCAGGGCGTTTTTGCTGCACCAGCAGACTCACAAGCCCCTGCAAAGCATTCATGTCCCCTGGTTTAGATGCCAAAATCGTGCGGTAAGCCTGGGCGGCACCTTCGCGATCGCCGATTTTCTGCTTTGCCTGAGCCAGCAACACCATGTAATCAGTCTGCTCAGGATTGAGAGAAGCTAACTTTTCCAAGGGTTCAAGCGTGCCTTTAAGGTCGCCCAGTTGCAGGCGCACATCTAACAGCCCTCGCAGCGCCGTACGATTATCTGGTTCTCGCTGTAAAACGAGTTCATAACCCCGCGCCTGAGATTGCAATTCCGCAAGCTCCGCTGAAGATAAAGTTTGGTTTGGTACCGATGTGGCGTTCGCCGAGGGCTGATTTTCCTTGAGGAAACTGCCAAGCAAAGGGATCATAGAAAATCCCACAAATGCGAGCAAAGCTAGCACCAATACTAGATTAACGATCCAGCGACTGCGATGAAGGGACACACAACTGCCTCGAACTCTAATGACATTATCAACGACAAAGGGATTTTACAGCGTCCTTTAGCCTGAAAGCTTCGCTGTTCGTCCTAAAAGATTGTATAGTTGTTAATTCGTCTAGCGCTTGAATAGGGTAGTTGACTACAATGGGCTGACTAATGTAAAAGCGATTAGCAATTCTTCTGTTAGCTCTCTTACAATCCGCCCAAGAGTTGGCAGGGTATTGGCCTCGCCTTGCCTTAATTTTTCGCCTTCACGCGAAGGCGAGTCATGTACCGCGCTAACAGCTAATAGCTTTGTCAAGCACCCTACCCGCTCTGAAACAGCTTACCAACTCAACTGTGAGGGAGTAAACGACTGGCTTTAAGGCATCAGTGAGGAGCGGGATAGGGAAATGTGTCTCCGCCGCAAGGAGTGTATATGAATCCTTCTGTGAATCGATCTTCTGAGTCACTCCAGTCTCCCGATAATCCACAACAGCCACCAGAGCAAGCAGTTGCTCCGTTACAGCCGCCAAGCCAGCCTAAAACCTCAGCTACAAAATCGGAGGAAACAACCTCGCAGACAGCTGCGATGTCTTCGACAACCGCTGCGCGGTACGCGGATTCTGATTTGGCAACCCCCCTAGATACTGGGCGACCGCATCCGATTCCTGCACCCAGTGAACCCATGCAGTATCGCGCCATTGGGCTGGTTCGGGGCAAATATATGTCCTCCGTAGAGCAATTTACCCAGGGTACGCTACTGGCAGAGGATCAGACGTTAATTGATGCGGTGTTGCTGGGTCGAGTTATGAGTTTGGTGAAAAACCACCTGAACTTATCCGAGGCTCACCTTTGGGTCGTCTATCCCCGAACGCGCAAAGAAGACGATAAATTGCACCTCCAGATTGTGGGTGTCTGGGAGCCAGACAAACTGAGCCAAGAAACGTCAACCCAGCTGAGCGAATCGTCCAGCGCTGCTGAGGATACCCCTGCTGTGCAGGATTCGGGCGTCACCGATGGCTATTTTTCCATTCGTGGCGAGGTGATCTACCAGTCACGGGAGGATGAGCACGTTATCGTCAAGATTAGGCAGGCTCCCCGCAAGGAAGGAGATAAACCCAAGTTTTTCAAGTTGAAACTCCAGGGTGCATTTGCAGATAAAATGGTGGGTCACTTTTGGGATTTCCAAGTTCAGCGTCAAGGTGACGCTCTAGTGATTCAGCAGGGAAAAGACATTGGATCTTTGCGCTCACAGAAGGAAAAGAAGCCTTTCAAAGGCAAACGTCCGCCAGGGAAAAGACCCTTTTCATCTCAGCCGGGAAGCGAGCGACCAGTTGCTGGACCCAAACGCCGGGAACCACTACCAAAGCCCATTAAACGGGAAGGACCGCCAAAGTAATACGAAGTAGTTAGTTGTTAGTTGTTAGTTGTTAGTCGGAGCGTAAAATTAGCTACTAGCTACTATCTACCAGTCCTTGCTATTCGAGGGCAATCTGAGACCCCCACCGATCTTGGGGTAAAAAGGCTCGATCCATTGGAATGGAAGCTACTGGCTCGGTCAGGGTAAATTTGCCCGTCTCGATCCATTGCTTCAACTCCAGCGCCACTTGATAAGACAGGTAGATGCTGGCAAGAGGGGCAGCCCGCACTGGTTTGCCCTCAATCATAATGCGACCAGACTTCAGCTGGGCGTAGCTGACCACGCCAAAGGTAGGACGGACGCGGCGGGGAATAGAAAAATCCACGACTGGCGCAACTATGTCCCGATCTTGCACCGCACAGCAGGCAACGACTTCTTCTTGCAAAACGGGCAGGGGAACTCCCACGCCTAGCATCAGGGAAGGGCCGTAATTTTTGAAGTAGCAACCCCGCACCCATCGCCGATCCATTTGCTTAGCATCTCCAATTAGCGCTAAGGTTGCCGCCGGTCCTACGGGCGTGCCGTTAGGCAGGCGTTTTTGTAGTGGAAAGTGCTGAGTGCCTTCCCAGGCAACATAACCGATGCCACCGCCTAAGAAAATCCGGGTGCCAATGCCAATTAGTTCCAGGTTTGGGTCATTAAGAAGGGGAGAAATGGCACCTGTGTTGGAGTAGACGGCATTTGCCAGTCGGGGTTGGAGGGGGCCAAGGTAAGTGAACAGAGGGCGATCGCCTCCATTAACGCCGACAATGAAATTCTGGTAGAGGTTGCGGGGATTATATAGATAAAACTGGTTTATGGTCTCGCGGGTGATAGTTGTCTCAAAAGACGATCTGGGGTAGCAGTCAGTCGCTTGTCCGATGGCGCGTAGTTGCACCGATTTACCGGCAATCAGATCTTCTATTACATGAGCGCCGCCACGTATTTCCTTCAAAGGCGCTCCGCGAACGCGGGTGTCTTCTATATCTAGGCCGTCACCACTGCCAGTGTAATCTACTACTTGAGTTGCCCCCAGATACAAATCAACTGCCCCAAAGCCAGCATAAGCGGGGATGCCATCTAGCCAGCAGGAGCGAATTTTTATCGGCGGATCAGTGTGCCCCAGATTAATAATTGCTCCAGAGGACTCCATAGGCTCAAAAGTGCCTGTGGTAATGACATCCACTTCCTTTGCAGCGCAGGCTACGCCGACTTCTGCTACCCGTGCTTTCAATTCATTTACAGTCCACACTACTGCACGCTGGCGGCTAATTTTTTGATTAATTTCGGCAATAGTTCGCATAAAAAACAAAATAATAAGTGGCTGAAATATTAAGTATGTGGGTAGTTAGTAGTTAGTATAGCTGTAGCCATCTGTATTAGGACGCCGCCTGCTTCAGAACGGATTCGATCGCATCGCGTAAACTATCCGAGTTGTGCAACTGTTTGCGAATGCGACTTTTTAACCACGCCCAACACTTTTCAA
>JAHHGU010000017.1 GCA_019359765.1 Aphanothece sp. CMT-3BRIN-NPC111 | reverse complement strand
CTGACTCGAAGAGGTCAAAGTTTATGTGGACCTGGGTGTCGATCAGCTGCATTAATGCTGTTTCCCGTCTTTATGGTAGGCTCGGTGACCGTCTCATGCGCCTGGGAGTTTTCGCCTGTTAGGGGTGAGCATTGAATTCTCCGCCCTTATGGGCAGAGAATTGGTGTTAATAGTTATTAGTAGAGGATTTTCCCAATAACTATTAACGGGGGCTTGCCTTGATGCCCACAGAGGTTATGGCATCGAGACTGCTCATTAGGGGACAGCGCTAAATCCTTTCTAAGAAGCCACCGATGCTTCCGATGCTTGCGAGTGCCGTTTGAGCGCTCTAGCGAGACCGGATTTCTTATTAGCACCGTTGTTACGATGTAAAACCCCCCGCTTCACGGCCTTGTCAATTTTGCTGTAAGCAGCGGACATTCTGCTCTGCACTTCCTGCATTGTTTCCGGGCTAGGGTTAGCCGCGTAGGTTTCCACAGAGGCAAAGTAGTTCTTGATCAGCGTCTTCACCGCTGACTTATAAGCTTTATTACGCAGCCGATTGCGCTCGGCAACTTCAACACGCTTGATAGCAGACTTAGTATTAGCCACAGTCAGTCTCAGAAAACTTGTTTTCAAAGCTAGATAGACTAATATAGCATCTATTACCCAAATCAACTATTTAGTACCCTTGAAAAATCCAGGTTAAGCTATAGAGGGAGTACGGGTATGCTTAAGGATCTGGATTAGGGTAAAAAAGAGGCGGGAGTGAGGCTCAAGAAGCTAGAGTCAAAACAAGTAAAAAGCTAAATGCATTTAGCCTTTCCGAAGCCCCTAGCCATCTTCGCTCTAACCTCTAAAAAGGATGCTTGTAGACCGGTTCTCTGGCTTTGTAATTCCTAGATTGGCAAACCGAACTTCATGCTGCGAATCATTACTCAGCAGGCTGAGGCAAAAACTGAACTGCGGCGTATCTGCGATCGCGCCAGCGTGCGCGAAAGCGCGCCTCGCACCCACGATGACCAGATTTTTAACAAAGAAGCAACCGTTCGGGAAGTTTTACAGGCGGTGCAGCGCCAAGGAGACAAAGCCGTCCTGCACTACACAGCAGAATTTGACGGGCAAGATCTGACTTCCGAACAACTCCGCGTCAGTGGCTCAGAATTGGATGCCGCCTATCAACAGGTATCCAAAGAGTTACTTGATGCCATTAATCTGGCTCGCCAGAACATTGAGGCATTTCACCGGCAGCGCGTCCCCAAATCCTGGGTGAAATTTGGGGAGGATGACGTGGTTCTGGGGAAACGCTACACTCCGGTAGATCGGGCGGGGCTTTATGTTCCTGGTGGCAGGGCGTCATACCTTAGTACCGTGTTAATGAATGCCATCCCCGCCAAAGTTGCTGGCGTCCCCCGAATAATAATGGTGACGCCGCCAGGACCAGATAAAGCGATTAACCCCGCTGTCCTGGTTGCTGCCCAGGAGGCAGGTGTAGAGGAGATTTATCGGGTGGGAGGTGCTCAAGCGATCGCCGCTTTGGCTTATGGCACTGAAACCATACCTAAGGTGGATGTAATTAGTGGTCCCGGTAACATTTACGTCACACTGGCGAAAAAGCTCGTTTACGGCACGGTAGGAATTGACTCTTTAGCCGGGCCTTCGGAAGTGTTAATTATTGCCGATGACACTGCTCATCCGGTACACGTAGCGGCAGATTTATTGGCGCAGGCGGAACACGACCCCATGGCAGCTGCCATTCTCGTGACAACAGAGGCAGTGCTGGCTTATAAAGTGCAGGCGGAGGTAGACCGACAGCTGAGGAACCATCCGCGACGCCTACTGACAGAAAAAGCGATCGCTCACTACGGTTTAATAATCGTCGTTGATACCCTCGACGCTGCCGCCGAACTCTCCAACGAGTTTGCGCCCGAACACCTAGAACTGGAGATTGCTGACCCCTGGGCAATACTAGAAAACATTCGCCACGCAGGTGCTATATTTCTGGGTAGCTCCACCCCCGAAGCCGTTGGTGACTACTTAGCCGGACCAAATCATACACTGCCAACTTCCGGTGCGGCTCGCTACGCTTCGGCGCTGGGAGTAGAGACTTTTATGAAACACTCCAGCTTAATTCAGTATTCTCCGACAGCTCTTAAGAAAGTTGCCAGTGCCATTCAGGTTTTAGCCCAAGCTGAAGGTCTACCTTCCCATGCCGATTCGGTACGGCTACGAACCTCTGGAGAGCTGGACTCTTAGCAGTCATGCCACCCCAGAATTTTGGATGCCAGGATCATGGAATTGACCCCACTACACTGAAGCTGGGGGCTGAAGACCTATGCGTGTTGTTTTTGGTCTGATATTCTACCAATCAGCCATTGTTAACTTTAGACTGGGGACTGTTGAATGCGGCAAAGTCCTAAGTCTTTAGTGCCCAATGTCCAAAATAAGCTGATGGCTGAATCCTAAAAGGAGACTTTTCGGTGCTAAAAACAATTCTGGTGGCTCTCGACGACTCAGAGGTATCGGAGGAAGTGATTCAAACTCTGGGAGAACTGCAACTACAGCCAGCAACCAAAATTATTTTCTCCCATGTCATTCCCTCGGTAGTGTCTGATGTGGAAGTGGCTGTTGACCGACCTCAAAGCCAGTCAGAGGATCTGCCTTATAGACATTTTGAAAAACAGCTGCAATCATACCAAGCAAATCTCCCCTACCAGAGCGAACTAGAAATTGTTAGCGGCGACCCCGCAGAAGAAATTGTCCGCCTCGCTCATATCCACGGCTGCGATTTGATTGTGATTGGCAGTCGTGGTCTGACTGGTCTCAAGCGAATTTTGCAGGGTTCTGTCAGTAGCCAGGTGGTAGCCGACGCCCCTTGCTCAGTGCTAGTAGTAAAGCCTTCAGAAATAGGGCATGATTCCTAATCACAATTTAGTCACGGCTCTGTCGTAGCAAGGCCAAATATTGACGCAAGCTTACCAAGCTTAGAGTTTGAGCCAAATTAAGGGGCAGCAACGATATTCCTTCTAGACGCGATTGCACCCAACCTTCTCCCCAATACCACTCATGATAACCATCAATTCCCTGACTCAATAGCAGGCGTAGACAGTTGGGCTGGGCTACATCCACTTGGTGTTGTACAGCAACTGGTCCTACCCAGCTGGTGAATTTCAATCCTTGATGCAGCTCTTCCGGCAGCCCATCTGAAAAGCTTACGTGCCAGAGCCATCGGCGCATCTGGCTGGGACGCAGTAGGCTTTCACCGATAACGCCTGTCTGTGCTTCCACCTCAATGCGAAGATGGCTTTGTTGAAAGGTTCCTAGCATATTTAAAATTGCCACCAACCAGCGATCGTTCTTTTGACATCCTATCAGTTACTCCTACCGCTAAGCTTGAGACGCTATGGCGAAGAATTTCTCAAATTTTTAGCAGGAACGTCGTCAGCCCCGCGCTCTATCCGCTAGAGCTTCAGAAGGCTACGCCAACGGATGAGCATCGGAATATTGGAAGCCCCCGCTCTATCGTAAGCGCGATGAGCGTGGGGTAGTTTACTTGTTGGTCGAGACTGACACGGGGGGATGGAAAATCTTGAACTCACTGCGCTACTGTGTCTCCCCAGTCTTCCATCATCCCGCCACGCCCCACCGTCAACCCTGTGAGCATGGCGTGAGTCTTAGTTAAGATCGAATTGAATTTGTTAAGAACTGTAAGGTTTTTTCATGGCTGATCAGTTAGTTCGCGCCACCGCAGCAGAAGGTGGCATTCGAGCCGTTGGGGTTATCACAACCCGCCTCACAGAAGAAGCTAGAGGGCGTCACAAGCTCTCCTATGTGGCGACAGCGGCACTGGGACGCACGATGTCATGTGGGCTGTTGTTGGCTTCTAGCATGAAGCGAGAGGGGTCAAGGGTTAATATTCGCATCAAGGGTGAGGGTCCTTTAGGAGGTATTCTAGTGGACGCTGGAGCAGACGGAACCGTGCGTGGTTATGTGGATAACCCAGCGGTTGAACTGCCGCCCAATGTTAGGGGAAAACTCGATGTCGGTGGAGCGGTAGGTCACGATGGTTACCTCTATGTGGTGCGGGATGTGGGATATGGCTACCCATATTCCAGTACTGTCGAGCTAGTTTCAGGTGAAATTGGAGACGATGTGGCTCACTACTTGGTGAGTTCCGAACAGACGCCCTCGGCATTAGTTGTGGGTGTATTCGTTGGGGCAGAGGGCGTCACGGCATCTGGTGGGTTACTGGTGCAAGTATTGCCTAAAGCGGCTAGAGACGAAAGCCTTGTGCAAAAGCTGGAATCTCGTGTAGCCGCCCTGTCGGGATTTACGCCATTACTACAGGTAGGCAAGACGTTGCCAGAGATTTTTGAAGAACTGCTGGGAGACATGGGTCTGACTATTCTTCCAGAAGTGCAAATGTTGCGCTTTCACTGTGGTTGCTCTTTTAACCGTGTCTTGGGCGCTTTGAAGATGCTAGGGGAAGCGGAACTCCAGGATATGATTGAGAAAGATAATGGAGCAGAAGCAACCTGCCACTTCTGTGGAAAAGTTTACCAGGCTAGCCGTGATGAACTGGCGCAGCTGATTGAGGATTTGCGAGCAGAGTTGGTTTAGAGAGCTATGAATTTTGAAAGAAAAAGTTTTCAGTTAAGCTCTTTCAAATCAAAACTCTCTAGGCGGGGGTTGGGCAAACGAACCTTGGTTTTGACTGAATAATTCGACAGCCTCTCCCTGCCCCTACAAACTCAAAACTCTTTAAGGATGTAGCTTTTTCTATCTAGGGGGAGTAGGATTGCAACTACTGCCTGTGCCAGAAAGCACGCGGACGAGGCGCTACCGTGGTGTGTGAGTTATGAGTAGAAATCGCGAAATCCCAGATGGTTGGCATGGAGCTAGGTCTTCAAATCGCTCTGGGTGGCCGTCGGACAAAAAGGGTGCTGCCTCTGAGGGTTCCCCAGTTTCAGGAATCTCGCCGCGACGCCGACTAGGACAGCTACCCCTTAGAGATTCGGTTAGTCCAAGTCCGGAGGAAGTAGAGGAACTTTCACCCATTCCGTCAAAACCAAGGCGAAGGTATCGTCTGCGTTTGCCGACTAGCTGGCAGTTCTGGGCCGCTGTTACCGTTGTGGTTTCTGGCTCTTTAGGGTTCATGGCGGTGGCGCTACTGTTTAAGCTACCAGCGCTGCCGAACTGCCCAGCTATTTTCTGGCCAACGGCTTCGGCCTCGTTGCGCTTTTATTGCGCTCAGTTGGCGGCGAATAAAGATACGGTAGATGACTTACTGGAGGCAATCGCGCTGGTTAATGGTCTGCCGAAGGATCACCCACTGCGGGCAGAAATTAATCGCTCTATTGAACAATGGTCGCTGGAGATTTTGAAACTGGCAGAGCAGTCATTTCAAGCTGGGAAGCTAGATGAGGCGATCGCCACCGCCCGCAAGATTCCCACTGGCGTGCCAGCATATGGCCTGGTAAAGGCTCGGATTGACCGTTGGCAGTCAATCTGGTCGGAGGCAGAGGAGATTTATCGAAAAGCTGAGGGAGAACTACGTCAGTCACGCTGGCACGAAGCTTTTTTAAAAGCGGTGGAGCTGACTAAATTAGGCAATACCTACTGGGCAACGACTAAGTACGATGAACTGATTGATCTAATTCATACGGCGCAAGAAGAAAGCGCCAAGCTGGACAAAGCTTACCGCCTGTTAAGAAGAGGCGGATTAAAAAATCTATTAGAGGCTATCAAGCTGGCACAGCAATTAGGTTCCAAGAGTTATGCCTACAAGGAAGCTCAAGATTTGATCGCTAAATGTGCCGATAAGCTGATCGATATTGCTCAGGAGCGGCTAGATAATGGAGACTGGCAAGGAGTACTGGAAATCACGAAGAACATTCCTGCCAGTGTGAAGTTACAAGTAGAAGCTCAAGACTTGATTGACTTAGCTAATGCTCAGTCTCGCGCTGATGCAGGAACAGTTGCAGATCTCGAAGAAGCGATATCTCTTGCCCAAAAGCTACAGCAGGGACGCCCCCTGTATAACAAAGCCCAGCAATTCATCGCCCGCTGGCAGCTAGAAATTCAAGATGTCGCCCATCTACAGCGGGCGCGTTATTTTGCCCAGTCGGGCTTAGTGAAGGACTTAAGGATCGCGATCGCCGAAGCGCAGCTAATTCCCTCTTCCAATCCCCGTGGCTCTGAAGCCAGAGATCAAATTATTACCTGGGTGCGCCAAATAGAAACGACCGAAGACGGGCCTTTTCTACAGCGTGCTGAACAGCTGGCGAATTTTGGCACTGTGACATCCCTGCAAGACGCTGTTGAGCAAGCAAGTGTAATTCGTCGGGGACGGGTACTATACCCGGAAGCTCAAAGTAAGATCCGGCAGTGGACTGGCAAAGTCCAGCGGTTGCAAGACCAGCCCTATCTTGACCAGGCGGATGCACAGGCAATGGCGGGCAATCTCAGCAGTGCTGTGGCGGCAGCCCAGCAAATTAGGCCAGGTCGGGTGCTATACCAGGAAGCTCAAAGCAAGATCCAGCGGTGGACAGACAGAATCCAACGCTTGCAAGACCAGCCCTATCTTGACCAAGCAGATGCACAGGCAATGGCGGGAAACCTTAGCAGTGCTGTGGCAGTAGCCCAACAGATTAGGCCAGGACGGGTGCTATACCGAGAAGCTCAAAGCAAGATTCGGCAGTGGAGCCGCCAAGTTGAGCGCCTGCAAGACCAGCCTTATCTTGACCAAGCAGAAATACAAGCAGATGCTGGCAATCTTGGTGGTGCGGTGGCGACAGCGCAACAGATTCGCTCGGGAAGGGTGCTATACGGTGAAGCTCAGGCAAGAATCCGCACCTGGAAACGAGAAATCCAGGGTCAGCAGAATTTGCAGTCAGCTTACCAGTTAGCCAATCCAGGAACACCAGAAGCGCTCGCGGCTGCGATGCGAACGGCAAGCCAAGTGCCTGCTTCTTCAAAAGCGCGAGGGGAAGCCAAGGATGCTATGAATCGCTGGAGCAATCAACTCTTAGCAATGGCGCAAGAACGAGCGGGGTCTGATTTGCAGGGTGCGATCGCTATTGCTAAAACTATCCCCTCTGGCACTGCTGCTTACGAATCAGCTCAACTGGAAATTCAGACATGGCAAAATAGTCTCGCCCCCTCATCACCTCTGTAAAAGAGAAGAATCTCTAGTCGGCATGGTCAGAAAGCAAACTTTATCGTTGGGATTGTTAGTGGTTAGTGCTTAGTGGGTTGCGTTACAAATGTTTTCCAGAATAAAAATGAACATTTGTGCCCTACTAACTACTATCTACTAACCACTAACTCCAACCAGACGAAACCTCCCACCCCGTCAAGATATGGGAATCCTTACCAAGAATCCTCATGCCTTCAGGCTGAAGAGTGTCAAACTTCATCGTTCATCCTGCAAATAATCCTTAAAAATAGCGCCGCGCTCGATCAAATCCTGTTTTATTTCTGCTGTTAATCCTTCATTATCTCTAAATTTAGCCGCCGAAACCTTCGCCGCACTCAAATTCACATTCGTTAAATTTGTTAAAATTAATGCAGTTTGATGCAAGTCAGCATCAGTTAGGTTGGCGTTGCTCAAATTAGCATTACTCAAATTAGCATTATTCAGATTAGCGGCAGTAAGATTTGCACCACTCAGATTTGCACCGCTCAGATTTGCTAAAGCTAGACTGGCTCGGTGTAAATCTGTATGATTTAAATCAGCATTACTCAATAAAGCCCCACTCAAATCTGCACCCGCTAAATTAGCACCGCTCAAAGAAGCCTCACTTAAATCAGCATCGCTTAAAGAAGCACCACGCAGATAAGCCCCCTGTAAACAAGCGCCGTTTAACTCAATACCGCTCAAATCAGTTCCAAGCAGTTTTGCTCCTGCGAAGTCAACAGCAAGATCCAAACCCGCAATCTTTGCTAAATCACTAAAATTTTCGGTTTTAGCATCTAAAATGCCTTGAATCACCTTTGTCAGTTTTGACAAATCAACTCCGGTATCCCCTAATTGCTTCCAAGTTGGCACTTCTGCTAATGCATCAGATTGCCAAGAAGGTGAAACTTGATCGGGGTTTAGATTTGGCGATGAGTGCAGCCATATTGCCAGCTTTCTCTCTAGCACCGCCAGCCGATTTGGGCTGAGATTATGGGGCCATAGCCTTTCTGTGCCAGTCAACATTGTCTGTCAAATACTTTAGTGTTTATTGTTTATTATCCGTTCTAGGCGGTACGGAGAGTGTTATCAGCCTCTATTTGCCGCACGACTGTTAGCGCGGAGTAACTGACGCCTGCTGTACCTTCGCCGGGATGGGTAGAGTCTCCCACTAGCCAGAGGCGTTTAATTGGTGTGCGATTGGCAAAACCAAAAGGACCAAAGGTAGGTACTCGTTGACCGATACCTCCTACAACACCGCGATCGCGTCCAGTAAAGTGGGCGAAGGTGCGGGGTGTTGCCGCTTCTGTGTGCAGGATTGTTTCTGGTGTGAGGTAGAAATATTGAGAGAGGCGGGCGATCGCATCTTCTGTATACTGCTGCTTTAATTGCCGATAATCCTCGCACTGCCACCAACGCCTAGTGTCTGTAAAGCAAGAAGCAATAATTGTCGCTTTGCCTTCTGGTGCGCGACCATCCCCAGGATGGCTAACAGAGACAAACAAAGAGTTGTTTTCCCCAATCGGCCCCTCATAGTCGTAGAGAAATTGTAAGTGAGGTGGACAGCCGGGGGGTATTGCTTTGGCATCAACGCCTAAGTAAACAACAAAAGCACCAGAGGCTGGCGGTAGTTTATCTACTCTATGCCGATAACCTCTTAAAAGAATTTGGGATTTGGGATTTGGGATTTGGGATTGGAGGTTTTTTGCCCCCTCTTTGTCCAATAGCTGCATTAGGTTTTGCACAGTGACATTGGCAACTATATGGTCAGCAGGTTCTGTCCAAACTTCCCCCGTCTTTTGGTTACGAATTACGACGCTAGAGGCGCTGGAACGTTCAATATTAATGCGTTCAACCGTATGGCGCATTAATAGCTGACCTCCATCTCTTTCTAGGGCTGCAACTAGGCGATCGCTGAGTACCTGCATACTACCCTGGAGATGAAACAGCCCTTGAGGTTCCTGAGATACACTCAGCGCCGTAGCTGCATATAGAAGTGCAGTTTCCTCCGCATCTACCTGAGAATAAAGCTTCAGCTGCAAATCCAGAAACGTTCTCAAACGCAAATTATCAGCTAGTCCATATCCCCGTAAGGCATCCCCAACTGTTAAAAAGGCGTAAGGCAAGGCGATCGTCGTATTGGGACGAACTGCTGATATTAATTGCCATAAGTCCCATAAGTTGCGTGGCGGTAGTACGGGGTCACGCGATTGAAACTTCCAGCTGACCTCAAACAACTGTGTTAATAACTGCCAAAATGGTTCGCTGCCGGGAAACTGACGCTGCCGTTCCGCCTGCCACCGCTGGGGGTCGCGCCAAACGTTAATCGGTTCTGTTTCACCAGGTAGGTAGACAGCACAAGCTGGATCGCAAGGTATCGCCGCCGGGATGTCTATCTCTAGTTCATCAAAAATGCGACGATGAATCCCGCCTGGTTCTAGTCCCGCCACCTGAGTTGCACCCACATCAAACGTAAATCCCTGGCGTTTGAAAGTGGAAGCACATCCCCCAGGTGCGATCGCTTGGTCTAAAACTAATACACGATAGCCCCGATGAGCTAGTAACGCCCCAACTGTTAAACCACCAATCCCAGCACCAATAACCACCACACGGGATTTGCTATTGTCAACAGAATTGCTTGGCATCGCTTTATTGTTTATATTTCTTAACACTTATTATCGTATCAACCCCGTTTGAGGCATGAAAAACCCAGGAAGTACAGCAGTGCCTAATGAGTAAGATAAGAGAAATAGCTTAATAAACTAACTACTGATGACTTCAACTCTCCTCAAATCTCCGCCTCTCAATGCCCCCACTATCCGCCAACTGCCTAACGGTTTGACAATCGTGGCGGAGCATCTACCTGTTGAAGCCGTTAATCTGAGTATTTGGGTAAATGTTGGCTCAGCTATTGAATCAGACGCCATCAACGGTATGGCTCACTTTTTGGAACACATGGTCTTTAAGGGGACACCTCAACTAGAAAGTGGGGAGTTTGAGCGCTTAATTGAGGAGCGAGGCGCGATTACAAATGCCGCAACAAGTCAGGACTATACTCACTACTACATCACAACTGCGCCTAAAGATTTTGCCCAACTAGCCCCCTTGCAGCTGGATGTGGTAATGAATCCCAGCATTCCAGATGATGCCTTTGAACGAGAACGATTGGTAGTCTTAGAAGAAATTAGGCGATCGGAAGATAATCCCCGGCGGCGCACTTTTCAACGAGCAATAGAGATAGCTTTTGAGCAACTGCCCTATCGCCGTCAGGTACTGGGTCCAGCTTCGGTAATTGAGCAGCTGATGCCCCAGCAGATGCGGGATTTCCACGCTACTCAGTATCAACCCCAGTCCATAACAGCTGTGGCGGTAGGGAATTTGCCGGTAGAAGAATTGATTGAAATTGTCGTAGACGGATTTTCGGCTGGGACGAAAGTTAAAAGTCAAAAATTAGAGACTTCTGAATTAATTCAAAACTCAAAACTCAAAACTCAAAACTATATCCCCAATCCTGAACAACCTTTCAAGGAAATTGTTCGCGGCGAGTATGTTGATGAAAGCTTGCAGCAGGCGCGGTTAGTGATGGTTTGGCGAGTGCCGGGGCTGACAGAACTTCCTCAAACTTACGCCTTAGACATTATGGCAGCAATTTTAGGTCAAGGGCGGATGTCGCGGCTAGTTCGGGATTTGCGCGAGGATAGGCACCTCGTTTCTAATATTGGGGTCAGCAATATGACGCATCGGCTTCAGGGGATTTTCTACATAGCGGCGCAGTTGCCAGTAGAAAATGTAGCAGAGGTAGAAGCCGCGATCGCGCAACACATCCGCAGCATTCAGACAGAACCTGTTACCGAGGCGGAGATTGCTCGCGTGCGGACGCAAGTAGCGAATCGGTTTATCTTTGCCAATGAAACACCGAGCGATCGCGCCGGTTTGTACGGTTACTATCAATCAATGGCGGGAGACTTGGCACCAGCATTGAACTACCCTGCCCGGATTCAAGCCATAGACGCCGTTGACATCCAGGCAGCCGCCCAGAGGTATCTGTCTCCAGAGGCTTATGGTGTTGTTGTTATGAAGCCAGCTGAAAGCTAACTATGTGGACGGAAATTGCCACGCATATCTCTGAGGTAACAGGAGATAAATTTCAGGTTGATAAGCGCAAGTCTGTGGGTGGGGGCTGTATTAATCAGGGCTATGCAGTTACCGATGGCGATACGTGCTACGCACACGCCAAGGGCGAGCGCACCTACTTCGTTAAACTGAACCAAGCATCCCTGGTTGATATGTTTGAGGCAGAGGTGCTGGGACTACAACAAATGCTGGAAACGGACACTATCCGTGTCCCAAAACCGATTTGTTGGGGTACAGCATCAAGTTCTGCCTATATAGTGTTGGAGTGGATTGAGTTGGGGCGCGGCGGCGGCGCTCAAGCTTCAGAAGAGATGGGGCGTCAGCTGGCAGGAATGCATCAATGGGCTGGAAAGGACAAATTCGGCTGGGATAGAAACAACACTATTGGTTCAACGCCGCAAATTAATACTTGGACATCTGACTGGGGGGAGTTTTTCGCCGAACATCGGATTGGTTATCAATTAAAGCTGGCTCAGCGACGAGGTGGTAACTTTAGCAAGGGGGAGCGTTTAGTTAAAGCTATCCCAGGATTGCTGGCAGATCATCAGCCTCAACCCTCGTTGGTACACGGTGATTTGTGGGGGGGAAATGCGGCTTTTACGGTGTCAGGAGAACCAGTAATTTTTGACCCAGCTGCCTATTTTGGCGATCGCGAGGTAGATATCGCCATGACAGAACTATTTGGTGGTTTCCCCTCGGCGTTTTATCGCGGCTATAACGAAGTTTTTCCTCTAGATTCAGGCTACGAACAGCGGAAAACGCTTTATAACCTGTATCACATTCTCAATCATTTCAATTTGTTTGGTGGTGGCTACGGGTCGCAAGCCAACGGGATGATTGAACAAATTTTAGGAAGCTATAGCCAATATTGAAGAAGCAATCACTTTTTATATTGAAGTTTTACAAGACCGAGGTGAACCTATTCCAAATGATACGGTTGAGGTCGTGCTGGTATGAGTAACTGCCTGTAATCTCCAGTGCCGAATGTGTCAAAGCACTTGAGCAAATAGGATTTGTTGTAGATCGCCAGCGCGGAAGTCACATCATTATAGGGCGTGAAGATCCTATAACGACAGTCTCTGTACCAGCTCATAAAGAACTTGATAGAGGCACTTTGCGTGCAATCATCCGGAAAATTGGCTTCAGCGACGAAATTATAAAATGCCGTTTTCTATTTCGTCCAAATACATAAATGTTGGTGCTTTGACACCAGCCTGCTTGCGTATTTCCACCAATCGCGGAGACTCAAAAAAGTTTTTGGCATTTTGCAGCGAACTCCAGTGCGATAAATGGACGATGTTGTTGGCGTCGGTTTCAAATTTGAGCAATTGATAACTGATTTCTCCGGCTTCTTTTCGGATCTGTGTGGCGTCGTCAAAAACTTTTTTCCATGCCGTATAATCTTTTACTTCGTGAATAATAAGAACGTATTGCATATTTTCCTTTTGGTTTTTGACTTTGATACGTTCTACCGCACTCGTCAAGCTGCTGTTGGTGAGTGTCAGTCGGGGATATATGGCTGCTTGGCAAGGCTTGTCTGAACTCCTTGTATCACATCATTCAGAATGATGACCTTAACGAAAAAATCCTTTTCACAAGCTGGACATTCCGTGTATCCTTCTCCGTCAATATCGCCGCCTTCAGGTCTGCCACCATTCTGGACTGATTTGCGGGGAACCCAGTCATATCTGTCTCCCACTTGATAATCCTTCATCTCTGACACATAGCCAAAGTAGCAATTAA
Organism: Aphanothece sp. CMT-3BRIN-NPC111; assembly: GCA_019359765.1. GTDB lineage: Bacteria > Cyanobacteriota > Cyanobacteriia > Cyanobacteriales > JAHHGU01 > JAHHGU01. The sequence continues at coordinate 78,863 of JAHHGU010000017.1, read as the reverse complement.
CCTCAACCTCTACGACTGACTGGCAGCGAGGACATATAAGTTCTGTTTTCAAGCAGTTGTAAGTTCCCATTCGCCAAAGCTTTATGTAGATGAAACCAAGGTAGGGGAGGGGTGTTATTGAAGATGATTGGCTTCATCCAAGCAAGTTAAGCACTTGCCTACTCTACTCTTTCCATAAAGCGATGCCACCCAATAAACCTGTTATGTTAGGGACGATTTTGACATTGGGCGGTAAGCCGATGGCTACCTTTTTAGCCTCTCCACCACCAATGTAAAGGTAATCATAATTAAACAAATGTTGCAGAGAGGCGAGCGCCTTTTCTAAACGGTTGTTCCATTTTTTCTCACCAAATTTTTCCAAAGCTGCACGTCCCAGTTGCTCCTCGTAGGTTTCCCCTTTGCGAAACCGATGATGTCCTAATTCCAGATTCGGCACCAGTTTACCGTCTAAAAACAGTGCAGAGCCAAAACCAGTGCCTAGCGTAATCACCAATTCAACCCCTCGGCCAGAAATTGCCCCTAACCCTTGCACATCGGCATCATTACCCACCCGCACTGGCTTATCCAAGTGTTCAGAAAGCGCCTTTGCCAAATTAAACCCAATCCAATCTGGATCTAAGTTCACTGCCGTTTCAGTGATGCCACCGCGCACAACACCAGGAAATCCCACAGATACGCGGTCAAACTTACCTTGCCCAGATGCTAAAGAGGCGATCGCGTCAATTACAGCATCTGGCTTGGGAGGTTGCGGTGTCTCTACACGAGAGCGTTCAGTCTGAGGATTGCCAGCTGCGTCCAAGACTATAACCTTAATACCACTGCCGCCAATATCAACGGCTAGGGTTCGGATAGTTCCATTTTCTTCAATCATTGGGTTTTTTGCTCCTCTTAAAGCCCAAGCGCGATGAATTAGCACAACTCGCCGCGTATTTCTGTTACCGAGATCCGCATTCTACTGGAGAATGCGGCGGCAATGCTTACGCCTATACGCTTAACACCGAGAACCGCAGGTAGGAATCAACCTAGAGTCAGACGTTCTTGGACACCATATCAGCCATCATGGCACCATAGAAGAGGTAATTCCCATGATTGTGCCACCCGGCTTTGAACAGCAATCGATAGTCACTTCCCTGGGAAGAATGGTCTACTACACCAATTCTGGAGAACCCTGGCGATCGCTAAATGCTGCCAATGAGACAGATTTACCCACCTTGGTATTCCTACATGGCTTTGGTGGAGGCTCGTCTGCCTACGAGTGGTCAAAGGTTTACCCAGCTTTTGCCACTGAGTATCGAGTTTTAGCACCAGATTTAATTGGCTGGGGTCGTTCTGAGCATCCAGCACGCAATTACAAGATTGAAGACTATATCAACACCATTATTGAGTTCATAGAGCAGGCTTGCACCAGTCCTGTACCTGTCGTGGCGTCTTCCCTGACAGCAGCTTTCGCGATTCGAGCCGCGATCGCCAGACCCGATTTATTCAAGTCCCTAATTCTCACAACAGCGGCAGGTTTGTCTGACTTTGGGGAAAATTACACGCGCAGCATCTTTGCCCAACTAGTTAGTACCCCAATTCTGGATCGACTGCTTTACAGTACAGGCGTCGCTACCAGCACCGGCATCCGTACCTTCTTAGAACAACGCCAATTTGCCCGCTCCAACCGTGTGTACGAAGAAATTGTAGACGCCTATCTGCAATCCGCACAGCAACCAAATGCCGAATATGCTGCGCTTTCTTTCGTCCGGGGGGATTTGTGCTTTGATTTATCGCTCTACATTAATCAACTAACTGTTCCTACGGCGATCATCTGGGGAGAAAAGTCCCAGTTTACAGGGCCAGAGGTTGGTAGACGTCTGGCTGCTCTCAATCCTCAGGCAATTAAGGTTTTTCAGCACCTAGATGATGTGGGACTAACACCCCATCTAGAACTGCCAGCGATCGCCATTGGCTTAATCAGGCGATTTTTGAGGTTGCTGGAATAGTTGAGCAAGGCATGGTAACGGATGTGACAGGACTTACGCAGTTGAACACCTTCTAGACACGGCTATACATACAAAAACCTGATGGTGCCTGGTCTAAAAATATTTGAGCCTGCTCCCGGCAGGCGGAAGTTTGCGTAGTTCCAGGCTAGCCTAGCCTTAGGCAAAGGCTTAGCCCAACGGCAATGCTAAGGGCAAAATCAGCAAGCTTCGGGAACTTGTACAGCATGTGGGCGGGGAGTGCGTAAGTCCTGTTATCCGTAGGCAACCTCAGTGTGGTGCAATTATTGCTTGATGCGGACGTCTATCACACTCGCATTAAAGTTGTAATTGTACCCTTCCAGCTCCAAGGGCGTGCCTATTTTGATTTTATTGTTGCCCAGCACAGGTCCATTTTTAGTAATTTGCGCTTGACCGCCTAAAGTCAAAAGCATATCACTGCTAAAAGCATCAGGTCGCGGATCTTCTAGAGCTTTAACAGATCCATCCGGCTGAGGAACGCTCAACATTCTCGGAAGTTGTCTTACATCTTTAATGTCAACCTCACCATAAGGTTGATTGCGGATGATGATACTTGTTTTTTTTGCTTTTTTAAATTGCTCAACTATCTCACCGGGATTTCGCACGCTCAGACCCCGAACAAGTGCATCCACCTCAATCGGTTTAGTGCCGCTAATCTGAGCTATAGAAGAGCCTGAGGTGCCAGGAAAGAACAACAGTCCCACCAGAACTAATAAAATCACTAAGGCAGCACCAAAGTCTAAAATGCTCACCTTGCCAAACAGTCGTCCTTGAGAATCCAAAATAGCCATGAAAAGTTGTCCTAGCTCTCGCTGATAACAAAAGAAAAGCTTTTTCTAGCCTATCAATCTAACAGGTAGAAGATGCTGATTCTTACAGTCTTGTGTTAAATTACCACGACTACCGCCAGAGTTCGGCATGAATTAATTCTGGCACCTCGTCACTTTCCTCTCACTTTAAGCAAGGTTGGCATCGAGAGATCAATAATCTTCCTCTAGAGATAGAAGAAAATTCTGATAGCCAAGGCTGGAATGGCAACATAGGACTCTTAAAGAGCGTCAGCTATTTCAAGCTTATTTAGTACAGATTTCTATCGGATTGCTCCTCACTGGTAGTCACTATGTTGAATCCATTCTCTTTCTTTTCCCGCCGTTCCCGTCGTAGCTGGCTTTATCCGTTCCTGTCTGTGGTGGTGGCGCTGAGTGTTTGTGTGGGAACGCCCCAGGCGGGGATGGCTTTTTCCTGGTTTGACCTAATTTTTCGTGGTATCCAGGTAATTCAGCTCTCCAATATATCCAATAATCAGGAAGTCCAGATTGGACAGCAAATTAATCAGCAGCTAGTTAGTAGCGAGATCCGTCTCTATCGCAATTCAGAAATTACTAGCTACGTTAATCAGATTGGTCAGCGGTTGGCGAAAAGTAGTGATCGCCCTGATATCCCATATACCTTTCAGGTAGTGGCAGATAGCGGCATCAATGCCTTTGCCACAATGGGAGGCTTTGTCTACGTCAACGCTGGTACAATGGCCGCAGCAGACAATGAAGCTCAGCTAGCGAGTGTTATCAGCCATGAAATAGCTCACATTTCTGGTCGTCATGCTATTAAGCAAATGCGCCAGATGGCGATCGCGCAAGGATTGAGTTCCGCTGCTGGACTTGACCGTAGCAGAGCAGTTCAGATTGGCGTAGAACTAGCGCTTCGACGTCCGAACAGCCGGAGTGATGAATACGAAGCGGATCAAAAAGGACTTAACACCTTACAACGAGCAGGCTATGCACCATCGGCAATGCCCGCCTTCATGCAAAAGCTGCTTAATCGAAGTGGAGGTTCGGCTCCCACTGTCTTGAGTACTCACCCTGGTACGCAGGATCGGATTGCCGCCCTCAAGCAGGCTATCGACCCAGCTCGTGCTAATGTTGGCGCTGGGTTAGATACCGTTGCCTACAAAAGGAAAATTAGCACTTTGCTGCGGTCGTAACATCTAGCGGCGCTTTACAACCTGCGACGGCTCGACTCGCGCCACTGCTTCTTCTAGCCGCATCTTACGAACGCGACGGCGCGAGACATTGACTTGATAAACTAGGCGATTAGTCACGTCCAACCCAGTTAACCAGCCACTCTTCTGGTGATAGGCACCAGTGTCAATATCGAGCCAACCGTTTCCCTGCGCCAATTGACCAGGGGCAACCCCAGGCAAGGTAAAGGTGATGGTGTGACCAGTGATAATTAGCTTATTGCGGAAGTAGGGCTGGCGCATCCGGTGGAATTCATCACGAATCCAACAAAATTCATCAGCAGTTTGCTTCTCAAGCGGGATCTGGGGATGGACGCCTGCATGTACTAACCAGATGTCGCCGAGATCCAGGTATGTAGGCAGCGTCGCGATCCAGTCGATATCCTCTTCCAGAATGCCTCCGTCGCCGTAACTGTTCACGGTGCTATTGCCACCGCTGTAAAGCCATCCTTGGAGCGCTGCGCCATTAACTTCTCCATCTCCAACGACGTCCAGTAACATTTGCTCATGGTTGCCCAGCAGGCAATGGTAAGGACTTTCCCTGACAAATTTGACAACTTGGGCACTCTTAGGTCCGCGATCGATTAAATCGCCCACAAAATAAACTTGATCGTCTGAGCCGGGAGCGATCGCGTCCAACAGGGCAATTAGGCCGTCGTAATGGCCATGCACATCACCAATCACAATGCGACGGTTAGTAATTTTTCTCATCATTATCCGATTGAACGCAACACTGGATAGATCTTAAAAGCGCCATGTCTGCAAAGCCTGAGGCTTTGGAAGTCAGCAGTATGAATAGGCATTGATCAACTGAAGCTACAGGCTGTAATTTATTCTTCATCCTTCATTCTTGCTTTTTCATCCTTCCAAAGACGCTTTATTTCTGGACTAATCTGCCCTGTACAATTTTTTACTAAAACACCAGGGGGAAACGCTTCCTTGTGAGTACGGCGTTACCTGCCGCTGACAAGACATTCCCATCAAACAACGACGCGCATAACTTACCAGATATTGAGTATGCTAGACTACACTTTTGATGATACCTTGCCAGCCATAAATAGCACTTGATTGGTTTACGAACACTATTGCTTGGTGCTGTAGATAGGCGGGTGAACTAAGTCAAAAACATCAAGACTTCATAGTTCTTGGTTTAAATTAAATGTCCGCTTTTACTTGAATAAAGTTCCTTATTAAAGTGCATTTTGCAACGCCGCCAGTAATTAACACCCTGAAGCAACCTACCAGCTGGGCTTGGGTTGAGCAAGCGCTCGCCAACCTCGACACGATTCTGCTCGATCACTCTCACTGCGAGCGCAAAGCTGCTGGGGTGGCATTAAACCTGATGTTTCGCTACCCGTCGAACACTCAGATGGTGCGGATGCTAACTGCGATCGCCCGCGAAGAACTAGAACATTTTGAGCAAGTGAACCAGTGGCTAGAGCGGCGAGATATTCCCCTGGGACCGCTCTCATCTCCGCCTTATGGGGCTGGTTTGAAGGCGCAGGTTCGCTCTAAGGAGCCTGAACGTTTGTTGGATTCGTTGCTGGTGTCTGGGCTAGTTGAGGCTCGTAGCCACGAACGATTGGGATTGTTGGCAGCTCATTTGCCCGATCCAGAGTTAGCCGACTTTTATCGGGGTTTGATGGCGTCTGAGGCGCGTCACTACGGTACATATTGGATTTTGGCGCATACTTACTTTGATAACGACATTGTGACTCGACGCCTAGAAGAGTTAGCCATTATGGAAAGTGAGTTGCTCACCAACCTACACCCTGAACCTAGAGTTCATAGTTAGTGAAAACTCAATATCGGGATTTTTTAATTCGGGATTGGCACAATAGCGATCGCACCGCTGCTGCTGAGGTGATTCGTTCAGTTTTGGCTGAGTATGGTTTGGGTTGGGAACCCGGTGGAGCAGATCGAGACGTTTTAGAGGTGGAAGATTTTTATCTGGCAAGTGGAGGAGAATTTTGGGTAATTGAAAAGCAAGGGCAGTTAGTGGGTACTGGTGCGTATTATCCCGTGGAGCGTGGTGAACAGGCTGTCGAAATTCGCAAGATGTATCTTTTGGCAGAGGCGAGAGGGCAGGGTATGGGAAAGTATTTGTTACATCAGTTGGAGAAGGCGATCGCCTTTCGTGGGTTCAGACAAATTTGGATAGAAACAGCGAGTGTTCTTGTTGAAGCCGTCCAACTGTATGAAAGTAGTGGCTATCAACCCGCAGATGGTGTAGAGACAGCGAGGTGCGATCGCGTTTATGTTAAATTTCTCCACACCATGTTTTGACGCTTCAATTTTAGATTTTGGATTTTGGACTATACCAATTCAAAAAATGTTTGCGACAGATGCCCCACCCGCGCTGAGGCGTACCCTACCCGAAACTCTGGGATGGTTGGGGAGGGGTCTGATTCATGTGTTACATTCTTTTTTATTGGACTTTAGACTAAAAAATTGGTAAGGATTCAGACCTTTTTAGATTTTAAATGAGAGAATTTCTAATCCAAAATTTAAAATCTAAAATTTGGTGAATATCAAGGTGTTCTCGACTGGACATTGCTGCGATCGCTCACTGTCTGCGAAGTAGATTCCCTTAACTTCTGTTCTAACTCTTGGATTTGAGCCTGAAGTGGAGCTATCATCGCTTCAACTTCTTTAACAGAATAGCGGATAGGAATGTGTTGGGGACAATTCTCACTCACGGCTTCGACATGAAACAGAATTGCTCGTTCAACTTCTGCTGGGTAGTCAGGGATGCGAAGCCACTCAATTAAAGCACAATCTCCTTCGACATATTCGGCCCTTCCCCAGACTTTAATGCGTTTGCGATGCCGATAATCCATTAAGAATAGAAATGCTTTGGCTTCCCCTGAGAGGTTGCCTACGGTAATGTACTGCACATTACCGGAAAAGTCGGCAAAGCCCAGGGTTTTCTCATCCAGAACTTTTAAAAAACCGGGCGCTCCCCCTCGAAACTGGATATAGGGATAGCCATTGGAACTGACTGTTCCTAAGTAAAACCCATCCAGATGAGCAACAAATTCTGCAATTTGTGGGGTAATCGAGTCATTGGCAGGGCCATTAGCGATATAGCATTCATAAGTCTGCCGCGAACCTCGTTGTGACTGTGCGGCTTGAACTTCAGGTGTAAAAGCAATTTCTCCAAATTCGCGTGGCATGGTGCGCTCCTAAACTGTAGCAGGTTCTTCAATGCCAATCATTCCAATGAAACCAGGAAGATGCTTGAGCCGTTCAATCCAGGCTTGAACATGAGGATAGGGTTCGAGAGAAATCTTGCCATCAGGGGCGAGGGCGATGTAGGGGAAAACAGCAACATCTGCAATGGTAGGATGTCCTAATTCCAGCCATTCCCGGTTTGCGAGATGGTCATTTAGTTGCGTCAAGATGAACTCTGATTTTTGAGTCGCCCGTTCTAAATTGATACTGGAGACATTGAATAGGTGATATAGTCGTGTTGATTCAGGACCTTGGCGAATTTCTCCCGCCGTGGTCGATAGCCAACGAATCACGCGACTCATAGGTTCTGGCTCTAGAGGTAACCACGATTGAGAGCCATACTGCCGTGCTAAGTAAACTAGAATTGCTTGAGAATCTGCCAAAACAGTATTTCCATCGACTAATACTGGCACTTGCCCAAAGGGATTGAGTGCTAAAAATTCTGGTTGTTTGTGCGCTCCTGTCAGCAAATCGATTTTTGTCCACTGGTAATTTAAACCCAACAGTGACAACATTAATTTTGCTTTATAGCTGTTGCCAGAAAGTTCGTGACCGTAAAGCTGAATCATCGGTTAATCCTCTAGATAAGGTAATAACGAACAGTTAGATGGAAGTGATTCACGCTCTAGCCCAAATAAAGGCACAAAATTCCAAATACATCCCAATACATGAATGTCTTGTTGGCACTTGGCGGACTATGACAAGGCTGAAAGCGATTTATCTGCGCTACTTGTTTCAACACTGTACCGTACGTTCGGTACAGTGTCAACAGCTATGCTTGTAAAATCTCACAATGCCTAAAGAAACATACATTCCACACCTCATAAGACTGTTTCGACAGTATGGCTATGATGGTGCAACCCTATCGAAAATTTCTGAAGCAACTGGACTAGGAAAGGCCAGCCTTTACCATCACTTTCCTGGAGGTAAAGATGAAATGGTTGAGGCGGTGCTAGATTTTTTCCAACAGTGGTTAGCACAAAATATCTTGGTAGCACTTAGTTCCCAAGGTGATGCGTTCACGCGATTGCGGCGAATGTGCGATCGCCTAAGCGAACTTTATGAAGGAGGACACCAACCGTGTTTGTCTGCCATTTTATTAATGGGTTCAGCTCGTGATATCTTTCACAGACAGGTAAATTCCTTATTCCGTGCTTGGATTGATGCGATCGCCAGCGTCTTGATTGAAGATGGGATGGATGAAGAACTCGCCAAATCTCGGGGGGAAGATGCAGTGATTGCCATTCAAGGTTCCCTGATTTTGTCCCAAGGATTGAATGACCCATCACCTTTTATGCGTGTTATTCAACAATTACCAATACAACTTCGCCGAGAAAAATCTGATTTTAGTAGCTAGATTATACTAGGCTACAAAGGTTGCTCGATCATGGGAGCAATGTCTAATATCATGTCGGGTTAATTAACCATAATTAAGCTGCCACCTCTGACCACCAATGAAACAACGTCAGCCCCTTAATTAAATCCTTATGTGCAATTAGAGTACTACAGCGTTCAACGACTAGCTTCCTTGCATTGGTTGACCTCGCCCTGCATAGTGGGACGAGGCTTAAACCAAATTTCACGTTGTCAGTTTTCTCTCTACCGAGTCAGGGCGCGTAAAAACCGTTGCATATTGGTGAATAATCCAGGCTTTTTGATGGGTGGGGCGTCGGTACTGTCGGTGCTACTGTTACCGTCCGGTGCAGCCAGGATTTGGTCAATTGCTTCTCCCACAGGTCTTTGGGATTGTTCTGCAACCAGCTGGTAATCTTCGTCTGTTTCCCGCCACACCTGCCAGGGAGAGGGATAGCAGCGGAATAGGGCCGCCCCACTTAGAGGTCTGATGTAGTAGCAGGATTCAAGAGTGTTGAGGAAGCGATCGCGCAAAGCTCGCGCCGCGTAGCCAATACCTATAGTGGCAGCGTCTTCTAACTGGGGCATCAGCAAAACAACCGGGCGATCGCCAGCGGCTTGACACAGTTCTTCTACTTGGGCGATTTCCACCGCAGAAGGCTCAACGAGCAAAAATATCTCGTCTTCCGGTTTAATTTTTCCTGGTACTCGCGCTCTGGTAGAGCCAAGATCTTCAATTTTAAAAGGCACTTCTCCCCACTCCCGGCGGGCAAGGGCAGCGGCACCTGTATCTGGAAAGAAAACTTTAAGTTGGGAACCGAGTTCCTCAAAAGCTGGGAGGAATTGGGGAACTATAGGCAATGATTTAAGTTCTGGAAACACTAACTCGACTTTTAGCCGAGTGTAACCATCTGCGATCGCGGCAATAGTGGCTTCGCGGGATTGGGCGATCGCTTCTTCAATAGTTTTGGGTAGTTCAGCCATTTTATTAGCAATTAGCGATTAGCGATTTTACTGGCATCAATCGTTCTAGGACTTGTTTGAGTACCAGTGCCGTCCAGTCTACATCGGCTTCAGTGGTATCTCGCCCCAGAGTCAGGCGAATTCCTCCTAGGGCGGATGAATCGCTGTAGCCCATCGCCAGCAAAATAGGGCTGGGGCTGAGTTTACCACTGTTACAAGCAGAACCAGCACTGATAGCAATGCCAGCTAAGTTCAACTGTCGCACCAAAGTTTTGCCGGTAACTTTTTCACCACTGCCAGTGACACAGAAACTTACATGGTGGGGCAGCCGGTGATGCCTGTCGCCGATAGGCTTGAGGTTGGGGATATCAGCAAGTTGGGAAAACAGGCGATCGCGTAACCAAATTAACCGGGGCGTCTCATATTCCATTTCCTTTGCTGCCAGTTCTGCGGCCATGCCAAAACCGGCGATCGCAGGTACAGCCTGTGTCCCCGAACGCAGCCACAATTCTTGCCCGCCACCGCTAAGCATTGGGACTAACTGTACACCGGGCCGCACATACAGCGCCCCAGCACCTTGAGGGCCATAAAGCTTGTGACTAGAAAGGGAGAGCAAATCCACCGGCAACTGCTGCACATTTAGGGGCAAGCGACCAGCCACCTGCACAGCATCCGTGTGAAACAAAACGCCGTGAGACCGGGCAATTCCACCCAGCGCTTCAATTGGTTGCAACGTGCCAACTTCGCTTTGACCGTAAATCATGGAAACCAATACCGTGTTGGATTGCAGAGCGTCTTCTAAGTCACTCGCATCAACCATGCCTTTGGCATCCACCGGCAGCCGCGTCACTTCCCAGCCCGACTTTTCGAGCGATCGCACTGGCTCTGTTACGGCTGAATGCTCAACACTGGAAATAATTATATGCTGGGGGGTTGGGTACATCCTGGCAACTCCCATAATCGCCAGGTTATCTGCCTCTGTACCTCCAGAGGTGAAGATAATAGATTCAGAGTTAGGCGCATTAATCAGCTCAGCCACCTGGAGCCTCGCCCTTTCCACCAGTATTGATGCTCGTTGCCCCCACTCGTGCAAGCTAGAGGGATTGCCCCAGTATTTGGTGAGGGCTTCTTGCATGACGGCAATTACCTCTGGTCGGGGTGGCGTCGTGGCGCTATAGTCCAGATAAACTTGCATAGTTGATAAACTGCGGGCTGTCTCTACTTTAGCTTTGACCAGAAAACGAGAGGCAAGCCCCTGGCTTTAAACCTTGTCTTTACCCATATCTGGAGAAAGGAACAAGTGCGCGACTTCAGCCGCCAGTGTTATAACTTGTTGTCCCCCTGCTGCTTACCTTTTGATTCCTATCCACCAGGTTTACAGACGTTGTAGTCTTCGTGGGATAAAACTTCTTCAGGTACTAAGAAGCTACCGTAGTCACGGCAGAGCAGGCGGTAGTTGCGTGTTACAGGAATACTGACAATCGAGCGGTTGTGGCGAAGCCGCTTCCCTCCAAATTCTCTATAATTCTTTTGGGTCTGCAAGCCAGCAATGATTATACGCGCCTTTACGACAACATGAGCGGGAAGGCTTTTTAAATCAATGGGATCTTGGGCAAAAGAACCCTCCCACTTCTGTTTTTGCTGTTGTTTTTGTTCCCATACCAAGCGTTCTTGGAGGCACCGATGGCACGTTTGACCATACCCTTTGTGACCGCACGGAAACGTCTTTTTTCTTCTAGACATAAAAGTGTGGTGTAGGTTCAGAGCCGCATCCCGACCATAATGCTACCCTGCGAACACTTGCGCCGATCGAGGCTATTGGATAAGACGCGAACTTTGTCTGTTTGCAGTTTTATAGTACATGAATCGGGGGTAGTATTTGAGAATCGTTTTCGTTCATGGCACAGCAGTGAAACGGTTTACTGATAGTAGAGACACAATATATTGCGTCTCTAAAACTTTGCTTTATGGTGGTCTAAAAATTAGATAAAAAATGTTTTTTTTTACGCAAAATAACTAGATTTTGTCCTTTAGTTCTTTTATCCAAACACAGGTGTCTCTGTTTCCTTCTGCTCAATTCCGTCTAGGCAACACCTTTGTGCTGGTGTTGCTCCTATCTGCTTGTCAATCGCTTTCCTCTCCAAATCCGCGTCTAAAGGCCCTACCTCAAGACAACCACGTTAGGGCCTACTTTAACCATTCACAGGCATCGGACTATATTGAGCCTTACCGTAAACAAAGACGAGCTGGGGATAACTTAGAGCAACAGATTGTTGATGCGATCGCCACTTCTCAGTCCAGCGTGGATGTGGCAGTTCAGGAGTTGAGATTACCTAAAATTGCTCAGGCATTGGTTGAGCGGCAGAAAGCTGGAGTAAGAATCAGAGTTATTTTAGAGAATACATACAGTACCCCCTGGTCATACTTACTAGCAACCGATGTAGCTAAACTGCCTACTCGCGAACGCGAACGTTATAACGAATTCCGCCAGTTAGTAGACCGCAACGGCGATAGTCGGCTGAGTCCAGAGGAAATCAATCAGGGAGATGCCTTGGCGATGTTGCAAAATGCTGGTATCCCTATGATTGACGATACAGCTGACGGTTCAGCTGGTAGTAATTTAATGCATAACAAGTTTGTGATAGTTGATGGTCGAACCGTAATTGTTACCTCAGCTAATTTCACGATGTCTGACATACATGGTGATTTTGCCTTTCCCAGCAGTCAGGGTAATGCTAATAATCTTTTGAAAATAGAAAGTCCCAAGTTAGCCGCTTTTTTTACCCAAGAGTTTGACCTGATGTGGGGAGATGGACTAGCTGGCAAGCTAGATAGTAAGTTTGGCGTCAAAAAGCCGTTTCGACCAGCCGAGCAAGTGACTCTGGGAACGACCACCGTTACTGTGAAGTTTTCGCCCACATCTACAACAGTACCTTGGCAGCTAAGTGCTAACGGTTTAATTGGCAAAGCCTTGGGTAACGCTTTTCAAACAGTTGACATGGCACTGTTTGTTTTTTCCGAGCAACCTCTTGCCGACATTCTGGAAACTGGCCATCAGCGAGGTGTCCAAGTAAGGGCCTTAATTGACCAAGACTTTGTTTACCGCAGTTACAGCGAGGGGTTAGACATGCTGGGAGTTACTCTCAGCAACAACTGCAAGTATGAAGCTGATAATCGCCCCTGGCAAAAGCCGATTACAAGCGTTGGTGTGCCCTTATTGCCACAGGGAGACCTACTACACCACAAGTTTGGCGTTGTGGACAGAGTAACGGTCATAACTGGCTCGCATAACTGGTCAGCCGCTGCTAACAGTGGCAATGATGAGACGCTTCTGGTTATTGAAAGCCCCACTGTTGCAGCCCATTTTGAACGGGAGTTTGAGCGACTATACGCTCATGCTCAACTGGGTGTACCTGCTTCTCTCCAGCGAAAAATCCAGGCACAGCAAAAACAGTGTCCGCAGCTGCAAACCGCATCTAGCCCCGCGATCGCCCAAGGTAAGGAAAATCAGATTGGTCAGAAAGTTAACCTCAACACAGCTAGTCTGGAAGAATTAGAGGCGTTGCCGGGAGTGGGTTCAAAACTGGCTCAGCGTATTATTGAGGCTCGTCAGCAAAAACCCTTCACTTCTTTGCAAGACCTAGACACGGTGCCAGGAGTTGGTTCCAGTTTGCTGGAGAAGTTGAGCGATCGCGTTACTTGGTAATTCTATGCGATCGCCCATGTTTTAACCAAAGCACACGATCTAGATTGCTATTCTTTGACTTCTCCCCTGGCTGAAGCATAGGGGCTTTTACCTTCGCTATTCTGGAAGGTAGTTGCCCTGCTAGGATGCCCACCTATTATGACCGAGCAAACTGCACGTATATGTATCCTTGGTGGAGGCTTTGGCGGTCTCTACACTGCCCTGCGCTTGAGCCAGCTACCCTGGGAAAAGTCGCAAAGACCAGAAATTGTCCTAGTCGATCGAGATGACCGCTTTTTGTTCACGCCACTGCTGTATGAACTAGTCACTGGCGAACTACAAACCTGGGAGATTGCCCCACCGTTTCCAGAGATTCTGGCTAACACTGGCGTGCGCTTTTGTCAGGGCGTAGTTGCTGGAATTGATATAGAAGAACAGCGAGTTTATTTACAGGATGGATCTGAACTGCCCTACGATCGCTTGGTGTTGGCGCTGGGTGGGGAGACGCCTCTCGATTTGGTGCCAGGGGCAGCTGAGTATGCCCTCCCATTTCGGGCGATCGCCGATGCCTATTACCTAGAAGAACGACTGCGAGTTTTGGAAGAGTCAGACGCAGATAAAATCCGCGTAGCAGTTGTGGGGGGTGGTTATTGCGGGGTGGAGTTGGCTTGCAAACTGGCAGATCGGCTAGGAGAACGCGGACGCCTGCGGTTGATTGAACTCGGCGATATGATTCTGAGAACGTCTCCCGACTTTAACCGGGAAGCGGCAGACAAAGCATTGGCAGATCGGGGCGTCTGGATTGATTTGGAAACAAATGTTGAGTCAATTGGGTCAGACACCATCTCACTCTTGTACAAAGCACAGGTAGACACTATCCCGGTGGATTTGGTGCTGTGGACGGTGGGAGGTCGGGTGACGCCGGTGGTGAGTACCCTTCCCCTCAAGCACAATCAAGGCGGTCAGTTGGTCGTGACGCCCATGCTGCAAGTGGTTGACCATCCAGAGATCTTCGCCTTGGGCGACTTGGCAGATTGCCGTGATGCGGAAAGTCAGCAGGTACCGACAACAGCTCAAGCTGCTTTCCAGCAGTCTGATTATGCCGCCTGGAATATCTGGGCATCACTTACTGATCGACCTCTGCTCCCATTCCGCTATTATCCATATGGGGAAATGATGACATTAGGAACGGATAATGCCACCTTTACAGGCTTGGGAGTGAAACTGGATGGTATGTTTGCCTATACTTTGCGGCGTCTGGCTTATCTGTATCGCCTGCCAACCCTCAACCATCAGATGAAAGTTGGCTTAAACTGGATTGCCCAACCACTTCTGGAACTATTATCTACCTGAGCCGGATATTTACAGGAGCGCCCTCAAGCTGATCAATATCAAGCCGGAAGATCTTGCCAGATGGCAACTTTTAGCCGCATTACTAATCAGATTTGTCAGCATGAAAATGGTGGGTGTGGCGATCGCACCCACCCGGCAATCACCTATATTTTTATAGGTTCCTAGAAAATTAAATATACTCAGAATAGCTGGACATCTCCCTAGCCCTAAATGGCTTATCATTACCCACGTTTTTACCAATTCAAATTTATCCTATAATCGCTACACCGCAGGGGGTTCAAACCCCACAGCTAACAGCGGAAGTTATCTTGAAGAGGACTTCTGAAAAACTTTTAGTCCACAAAGCGTGGACTTAATCTATTAGCCAGAGACTTAAGTAGAATTGCGGACTGGTTGACGGCGCAGCGATTGGTTCATTGCTAACAGTAATTATAGAATTTGTAGGCGGTTAAAACCGCCTGTTTTTCCTCCCACCCCTAAAAGGACGTGGGTTTCCAAACGGAGAATCCTATGAATTTTATTTTTTGTACACATTGCGGACGCCAAAACCCAGATGGGGCACGTTTTTGTAGTGGCTGTGGTAGCTCTTTGTCAGAGGCAAATACCGGCCCTGCTACGGCTTTGCGACCTGGAACTAAATTGCGCGATCGCTACATTATTCTCAGGCTACTGGGGCAAGGAGGCTTCGGCAGAACCTATGTTGCAGAAGACACCGGACGATTTAACGAATTGATCGCCATCAAAGAATTCACTCCTACTGCACAAGGGACTTTCGCCCTGCTAAAGGCCGAGGAACTGTTTCAAAGAGAAGCCATTACCCTGCACCGACTCCAGCATCCCCAGATTCCCCGGTTTTGGGAAACCTTTCAGCATCAAAAACGCTTATTTTTGGTTGAAGACTACATCGAAGGGGAAACCTATCAATTTCTGTTGAATCAACGGTTGGAGCAAGGGGGAGCCTTTAGCGAAACAGAAATATTACAGCTGTTCCGTCAAATGCTTCCAGTTCTAAGCTATCTACACCGTCAAGGCGTTATCCATAGAGATATTTCTCCAGACAATATCATGAGGAGCGCTAAAATCGGACTTCCGGTATTAATTGACCTCGGCGGCGTTAAGCAAGCTGCCATTAATGTTGCCACCCAAGTAAGTAGTTCACAAAATCCCTCCTCTTCTGGAATGGGAACGCGGTTAGGGAAAGTGGGCTATGCCCCAGAGGAGCAGTTGCGGATGGGAATTGTAGCACCCCACAGCGATTTGTATGCTTTAGGCGTCACAGCGGTTGTCTTAATGACTGGTCAACAGCCTCAGGAACTAATTGATCCTTACACGATGAATTGGATCTGGGATCGGCACCTAAGATTGAGTCCTCTCCTTACTGGCATCCTCAACCGGATGCTCGCACAAGATCCTTATCAGCGCTTCCAATCTGCTGAGGAAATTTTGCAGCTTTTAGAACCAAAAGCTACTTTTATTGAAAATAATCGCGGTCAGGGTGATTTTGTTGTACAACCAGAACCTCAACAAAGACTGAGACCAACTTCATCTGGGAAAAGGTTTTTAAATTGTGTTTTAGATAGCGTATTTTATTTAATATTTTTTATTATATTTTTATTTGCAATAGTTTTATTTATAGAAGCCAATGGCGTAAATACTAATGTATTTGATGACAATACATGGGGCATCATAGGCTTTATAAATTTTTACGTATCTTATTTTATTTATTACATGACAGAGGCTTTGTTTGGCAAATCCATAGCAAAATTTATTACAAGAACCAAGGTGGTTAATAGAAAAGGTAAAAAGCCTGGATTTTGCCGGACTATAGGGAGAACAGTGGCTCGGTTAATTCCAGTTGATGTCTTCTCATTTTTATTTTCATCGAATCCCATTGGCTGGCACGATCTAATTTCCGGCACTAGGGTAGTAGATGACCAACGTTGACATACTCCCATCACTTAATAGAATTAAGTCAGCCCACCGTGTAGTAGTCGCTGGGAAATTAAAGCCAGGGGATTTGCTTGATTATGAGTTTGATTACTTGCAGCAAGGGTCACGAGAACTCTTTGGGGTCACCTTATTGTTATAGCTGTGGTGAATCCTTGCCAGCGCCGGAAGCCCACACACCTAGCACAGAAACGGGGTTGCTCCCTGGCACGCGGCTGCGCGATCGCTACATCATTCAGCGCCAGCTAGGTCAAGGAGACTTCGGAAGTACCTACCTGGCAGAAGATACAGGTCGCTTTAAGGAGCCAGTTGCCCTCAAAGAACTGACGTCAGTTGACCAAGGAACTTATGCCCTTGAGAAAGCCGAGGAACTGTTCCAACGGGAAGCTGTGATGCTGCAAAGACTCCAGCATCCCCAGATTCCCCAGTTTTGGGAATTTTTTCGTGACGACAAACGCCTATTTCTAGTCCAAGACTATGTTGAAGGCCAGACTTATGAATCTTTGTTGAACGAGCGGCTGGCACTAGGTCAACGCTTTAGCGAAGCTGAAATCATACAACTGTTGCGACAACTCCTGCCGGTATTAAGCTATCTCCACCAACAAGGCGTTATTCACCGCGACATTTCCCCAGATAACATTATCCGTCGGTCTCAAGACGGACTGCCTGTATTAATTGGCTTTGGCGGCGTTAAGCAAATTGCCATGTATGTAGCCACTCAAGGAGTACAAGACCAAAATTCCCACTCTAACGGGGGCACTCGCCTGGGTAAAAGTGGCTATTCTCCAGATGAGCAACTGCACCTAGGAACGGTAGCGCCCCACAGCGATTTGTATGCTTTAGGCGTCACAGCGGTTGTCTTAATGACTGGTCAACAGCCTCAGCAACTCATAGATCCGCAGACAAGGAATTGGGTTTGGAACCAGCACCTGAGTTTAAGTCCTCACCTGAATATGATTCTCCAGCGGATGCTTGCCATACGACTTTCTGAGCGTTTTCAATCAGCTGATGAGATTCTGGAACAGTTGGAAACTAATTTAGAGGTTACAGAAACGCTGCCAGAAAATATTGCCGCCCAGGATGAGACACTGGACGTTAATTCTAATGCCGATGAGCCGTTAGCGAATAATTCCGGTCAGGGGCATATATTTGACAAATCTATTCCTGTGCCGGATGAAATCCAGGGCTGGAACTGGGGCGCTTTTTTGCTTCCAGGCGTCTGGTGTCTTACTAATAAGGTTTGGATTGCACTGATCGCCTGGGTTGATCTGTTCTTTCTTACTGGCGGTTTTTTATGGCTGGTTATCGGAGTTATTTTGGGTATAAAAGGGAATGAATGGGCTTGGAAAAGTCGCCGTTGGAGTAGTATACCGGCTTTTAAAACCCATCAAAAATACTGGGCTATCGCAGGTTTGATTTTCTCAATATGTGTATTGCTTTTTGTAGCTTTAATTGCCTTGGCTTTTGCTTTATTTCTCGGTATTGGTCCATTCACCGTGGGCAATTAGTCTAGGAAAGTCACGAAAAGTCGTAGAGACGTTCCGCCGGAACTTCTCTACAAAATTGCACCCGTTGTTCAAAAAGCGGGCATCAAACCCGAATTTGGTATAAGTACCTAAATCTCTTGATGAAAAAGCTGATAAAAATTTGCATATATTCGCATCCAGCGCCGAATAGATGCAAAACTGAGATTTTCAATCCACTAAATTAATTAAGGCGGATTTAACTCAAAACTCAAAACTCAAAACTCAAAGCTATTTAATAGTTTAGGTTGCTAAGTCTGTTGTTCAGCTAATATTAACGCCTGTTTTTCCGCAATTTGTTTACCAAAAGCATCAGCAATGAAGGGACCGACTAGGCAAGTAACTACAATATAGAGAATAATGGCATTAAAAATCCCCTCATTGATTAGTCCAGAAGTCTTACCGAACAGGGCAATTACTAAGACCAAAGCTGCCCTAGACATCGTCAGGCTAAACATCACCATGACTTCTGCCAGAGAATATTTAAACGCTTGACCGGCAATCCATGCGGCTAAGAACTTAGCACCGACAGCACCGAAAATCACTGCCAGAGCTACCCCTAAATTCTCTGGGTGGGTGAATAAAACGCTGGGATTAGAAAGGACTCCCACAGAAATCATAAAAGCGGGAATAAACAAGCTATTTCCAACGAATTCAATTTGCTTCATTAAGGGGCTAGTAAGGGGAATTAAACGATTTAAAGCCAGCCCTGCAATAAATGCCCCAACAATTGAGTCAATACCCAGTAATACGGTAGCGGCGGCAACAACAAACAAGCAACTCAGGACAAAAATAAATTGCCCACTGAGCGAGTCCGCATGTTGGTTAAGGATCGGACGACCTAGCTTGGGTATTCCCCAAAAGCATAACAGCACTAACAACGGCAGTAATATTAGCAGCTTAATCCATAGCAGTATTCCCACGTTGCCACCGGCGATCGCTTGCACAATCGATAAACCAGTCAGTGTGAGAATAGAGGTGACAATAGTGCCGCCCACTGCCACACCAACTGCTTGTTGCTGGACAATTCCCAGCCGCGTCATGATCGGGTATGACACGAGGGTGTGTGGGGAGTAAAGAATGCCTAAAAGCAGGCTAGCTACACCCCCTGCGGTAAGCCATTGACCGGATACAATGCCTACTGTGAGGGGAACGCCAAAGGTGAGGAGACCGAAGAGGAGCGATCGCATTCCCAGCTGTCTGAAGTTCTTCAAGTCCATTTGCAAGCCTGCTAACAACATAATGTAGAGCAGACCAATTTTTTCTAACAGAATTAATTGAGCATCCCGTGCTAAGACGCCAAAAACATTGCTGCCGAGAATTGTTCCTAAAACAATCAGCACAATCAAGGTTGGTACTCGTAGCCGCTGGGCGATTAGTGGTGCGATCGCGATTACGAGTAGCACAACACAAAAAACATAAATCGGATCGGTTAGGGGTAGGGCACTAGTCGCACCAGTAGTAGCTGGTGCCGCAGCTATAGTTAGCATTCTTCACTCTCTAGCTTCAGGAATAAATAGTGATACATTACAACCACTGACCTCCCCGGAAACGGGAACGGGGAAATAAGATCCGCATCAGGCTTTGCGAGGCAATATATACAGCTAGCCATACTAGACTGTAATGCACCACCAGCCATCCCAAAGCCAGCTCCTCTTTGGGCACGGGTATTGGTAAAAAGCCAAATAGTTTCGTCCCACAAGCTACAAATACTAATTCCCAGATCCCAGCTAAAAGTTGCAACACTCCCGGCCAGTCATAGTCCCAGCGAAATTTTTGGATGTACTGATAAAGAATATCCCAACCTAGCCCAAATACAGCGACATATCCTAGTATCCAGAAATAAATTGAGCTGGCACCGGGACCGATGATACCCATAGCAAAGGGTAATGTTACCAATACACCCACAGTAGCGAGTAGTAATAATCGAGTTTGCCAGCGACCAAGGAGAGTAGGAGTCATGTCGCTGCGCTCCAATTCGTAATTAATATCCCATAAATAAATTTAGGGGCTTGGACATTGATGCTACGCATTTCTTTGTTTTCCATAAATAAATTTAGGGGCTTGAAATCGGGAATTACGAATTATTTTGGCAATTCAATTTTGGATTTTGGATTGACACTCGCGTATTAATCCGGGGTTTTGAGTTATGAGTGTTGAATTTTGAGTTATAAGAAAATGCTAACTCCAGAGAGTTTTAAGTTGGCAAGAAGTTCTTTAATTCAAAGCTCAAAACTTAAAACTCAAAACTTTTTAAGAGGGGGATTGATTCCTCACCCACTTTAACCATTGCCCCAAAGAACTAAAGAAATTCAATCGCTGTACTCCTATTGCCCGAGCTGAGGCTAAGGCATCAACAGAACACAAGGCTGCATACTGCAACCCCAAAAAGCTATCGACTGGCGCGTAGGGTCCTCCAAGTGTGCTAGCACCAGCTGCATACATTCGGCCTCCTTGATTTCGCATCTCCACCAATTCAAAATCGTTGGCAATTACCAGACGCCCTAGGTGATTTAGGGGGAGGTTGTAGTGGCTCACGAGATCTTCAAGCAGGGGATTTGCTTTTACCTTGGCATCCAGACCAGTTGCATCGATGATAAAGTCGGCTTCCAGGCGAATTTGCCCTTTCAATCCCTTTTCCTGAATATATGTAACAGTGCGGTTTTGGGCGTCGCGCTCAACTCGTTCCACCTCACCAAAAGTAATTTGGTACCAGCCTTGATTAATCCCTCCGGCAACAATTCGCCGCCAATCGCCGCGATCTGCGGTGGTGGTGCCGCCCCAGTCTGCTAGCAAGCGCTGTCGCTGCTGGGGGTCGGCTTTTTCTAAAATTACCCGCAGTTCACCGCCCCAGCCAGCTTTAGGCCAATTAAAAGGTTGAAATTCGTAGTGGTTTTCTACCTGGCGTTGAGCTAGACCAAATTTGTTGCCTTGGGGTTTTGGCGATCGCATTAAATGCAGCAGTGCAATATTTTGATTGCGCTGTCTGGCTTCATAAAGCCGCTGTACAATCCGGGAGGCGACAATCCCTCGACCGCGAATCATCACTGTGCCGCCGTTGCGCTCTAAATGCTCGTAGACGTGGTTGTGATCTTCGTAGGCGTTCACTACCGACTTAAAATCACCTGTCTTTTCCCGATAAGCTTGTAAATCTGGGAGAAACTGAATTGCTGCGTAGCCTAATGCCAAGTGGACATAACGGACGATGAGGAAAGCATAGTTGCGGGGACCTTCGCGAGAATATGCGATCGCATATCGTCCGTCTGCTGTTTTGCGAATCGCCCGGACTCTGGCATAGCGAAATATTTGGTTCCAACCAATCCTCGCCGCCTCCCGATCAATCGAGTCAAACACATTTCCAGCACGCGGCGTATAAGTTTCCGCCAATGTCGGTTCTGCAAAAACCTGCCATAGCTCCTTAAAAGCATCGCCTACCTTACCGCTAAAGAAGTCGTGCCACGCCTCTCGTAGTGCATAACTCGGCCAGCCCCAAATGTTGTCGGGACAAGAGTCCGAGTTTGAGCGCAGCCTTTCATACAAAGGAATTTGGGAGTTGAGACAAAGGCGCTTGTAACGTGCGTATGGCTGCTCCTCCATTCCCAAAGCGGTAATTTGCTGAGCCTTGACACCAAAAGCTCTCAACAGATCCACCCAAACAAAGCTGCCCAATCCAGCCCCAACTGTCGCATAATCAATCTCGTCCACAGGCAGGCCCGTCGCATGCAAATCTTGCACAGAGACAAGATCTGCCTGAAACGCCGCCGGGGGAAAACTACTGCCCGTTGGCGTCAAGGGTTGGGGTGCAGGCTGGCTCAGTCTAGGATCTGGCAGATTTGTATCCGGGTTAAACAAAATCTGCGAATTGCCAGAAGGGGGCGACGGCGGTGCTTGTGTCCTGGCGGCAAGCATGACGCTGATATTGTAAGGACCAACTTGCAAAGTATCGCCATTAGTCAGCGCACTCCGCTTCTGAAGTTGACCATTGACAAATGTACCGTTGCTGCTGTTTTGATCTATTGCTACCAACCCGCCCGGTTCCAGATCGATCAGCACATGGAAGCGAGAAACCTCAAGACTATTAAGAACCATTCTGGAGACGCGACGCCCATTAACTTCAGCCGGAAGTTGAGAGAATTCGCGCCCCAAAGCAATTGGAACACCCAGCGTGGGTTCTCGCCGTTCTCCCGTTGCTGGGTCTTCCCAACTCAGCCTAATTTGCATCGGACTCGGATTCATAATTTATAGCAATTAGCAGTTAGCTTTTAGCAATTAGCTTTGAGCAGTTGAAGAGTGATAGCAGCACTTCTGGATGTATAGCGTTGAGGTAGATTGCCTTGCGCCGCCTTGGCGACTGCTATATTTTCTAATAGAGTTATTTGTCCTCAGAGTTAGAGTTAGGAGTTAGTGCTTTTGAACGCACCCCTGCCAGCAACTCGGTTGCCGGAAAATGTCTTTCTGGAGGAACGCTTAACCCGTACAAACTCAAAAATTGCCATTGGAAGCCACTAAAACACTTACCGCAGCTGCCAGGGATGTACCGCACCAGGGACACCCTATATTTAACTGCATATAGGAAGAAACGTGGCTGCAACGGGGACACTGCAAACCATAATTCTGGGCGGTTGGGGCAGGTGGCTGACTAACACCTCTTGATGGCTGGGCGACTGGGGCAGGTGACTGACTGACACCTCTTAATGGCTGGGCGACTGGGGTAGGTGGCTGACTGACACCTCTTGATGGCTGGGCGACTTGGGCAGGTTGCTGACTAACACCTCTTGATGGCTGTAGTGGCATCACAATTGTAGCCGGAACCCCAACCGTCTCCAGATAAACCCCAACAACTGTCAGTGACATCTGTCCCAAATAGATAGTGCTACCCTGCCTTAAAGGCACGTCACTTTGGATAATGCTGTTTCCGTCTACTATGGGTGGATTACTAGGTCGGAGAGAACGTAAGTAAAAGCTGTGCTGCTGGGGGTGAAAAAAGATTTCGACGTGTAACCCAGAGACTGTTAGTGTTGGATCGCTCAAAACAATGTCGCATCGGGCTGGATCGCGACCGATCCGCATTGTTCCAGGATTTTTACTAGGCTGTTGGTCGTGAATAGTCTCAGTTCTCACGCGCCCATTTTCTGTCCATGTTAAAGTCAGTTTATTCATTGCCTATACCCCTGCACCCTATAAAAATACTTCAGATTGTAATTCCTTGATTCCTGAAATGGCTTCTATTTTGCCAGATACGATCGGGAATACTAAATAAATTTTAAGAAACTTATAGACCTCATGCCTAATTTATGCCAATGATATTACATTGCTTAATTTATTGTTTCTACCGTCACCTTTTGAACCCGATGACACTTGAACCATTTCTGTAAGTTTTATTTAGGAATAGGACTTACGCACTGAAAACATGAAAGCTCTCAGTCCCTAGCTCCCCTCAAAAAAGGGAACCTTGACTCGCCCCCTTTTTAACTCGGTTGAGGAATATTTTCTTCGTAAGTCCTAAATAATTTTGTTAATTAGTCTATCTAGCTAGATGCCAGTTTGTCAGCCCAGCGGGTTGTCTCTGGCAGACGATATTTGGGAGTACAGCGCAATACATAATCTATCGCAGTTGTCAAGCTCACCCGATGTCCACTGGAGACATAAACAGGCTTAACACCAGTGCGTGTCCTTAGCACTGCCCCAATCGTTTCACCCCGATGCAGCAGGGGTTGCCAAGCACCCCGTTCATCTGGCACATCAGCATATTTGCCGATCAACAAAGACTTTGCTACACCAATTGTAGGCACATCCAGCAGTACCCCCAGGTGGCAAGCAATCCCAAACCTGCGGGGATGAGCTATACCCTGACCATCACATAGTATTAAGTCAGGTGTAATGTTGATTTTTTCCAGGGCATCCAGCACTGCTGGTATTTCCCGGAAGGAGAGGTACCCTGGAACATAGGGAAATGTTGTAGACCGTCGCGCGATCGCTTGCTCTTGTAACTGCAAATCCGGAAAGCCCAACACGGCAACCGCTGCCCGTGTAATCGTGCCCGACTCCTCAAAGCCACCATCTACACCAGCAACATACTGTACTGGTTCTAATCGATCCTCAGTTATCACCTCTATTCTGAGCTGTTCCTGGATGGCGATCGCTTCCTCAAGGGTAAGTGGCCAAGGATGTCGTTGGTAGATTTTCATAATTCTTAATAGGCAAGGCGCTTACATTATCAAAAACCACAGCGTTAAGCTGAAAGAACAGTTAAGCAATCTGGAATTTAAAACTTATGAAATATAATAGTCTTTCTATTGCCAGCGTCCTAATTCTACTTCTATTGCTGGTAGGAATTTTCTTCAAACCGTTTGTTGTTGTCAACGCTGGTGAACGGGGCGTTGTCATGCAGTTTGGTAAAGTGCAAGAAGGGGTATTGGGAGAAGGAATTCACGCGCTTGTACCCATTGTCAACTCGGTACAAAAGCTGAGTGTCCGAGTGCAGAAGCACCAAATACCAGCTCAGGCAGCCTCTAGAGATCTCCAGGACGTCTTCACAGATGTTGCCCTCAACTGGCATATTCGTTCCCAGGAAGCCAATACCATTTTTCAACAAATTGGTGACGAACGCCAGGTTGTCGGACGCATCATCAACCCAGCTGTTGAGGAAGTGCTGAAAGCGGTAATGGCGAAGTATACCGCTGAAGAAATTATTACCAAGCGGGGAGAAGTGAAAGCAGGCGTCGATGAGTCATTAACGACCCGGCTAGCAAATTATCACATTGCCGTTGATGATATTTCGCTGGTAAGTGTCCACTTTTCAGAGCGGTTTAGTCAGGCAGTGGAGGCGAAACAGATTGCGGAACAGGACGCTAAACGGGCAGAATTTGTGGCACTGAAAGCGGAGAAAGAGGCAAATGCAGAGGTTAACCGTGCTAAAGGACAGGCAGAGGCTCAAAGGCTCTTGCGAGAAAATTTAACCCAGGAAATATTACAAAAGCAAGCAATAGAAAAATGGAACGGCGAGTTTCCCACAGTTTTAGGTGGAAATGGGGCGCTGCCGTTCCTCAACATTGAGGCAGCAAAGATGCCATCTCAGAAGTAATATTGTGTCCGGTTGTATCGATAGCATAAACAGCAGGGAGACAAGGCTCATCTCTCTACACATACGATGCTACCGGACTTGATATGATACTCCATCCCAAAATTAGGTTAGGGAGTTGAAAATGCAGCGCGTTATTATTCCTTGCTAAACAGAAAAAATCGCTTCTGGCAATAGTAATTGTTACAGGAGAAAGGATATACTCCAAGGAAAGAAATTAATCTCTCAATGATGCCTCTGCGCCTTGCTCTATCAATATCCTCAAAACCGCATTTGGGGCATATGCGCCTGGTAAAGGGAAGTTTTATTCTCATTTTATTAGAAAAATTTGTTAGTAGGCATTTTATGTGATATTTGTACAACAAAATTAGTTTTAAGTCTGTTCTCTATATAACATTTTGTATATCAGACTCCAGCCCAAAAGCTAGCCCTTGCCATGCTTACTTTTCTAGTAAAGACGGCTATCAAAATCATTGACTGGAACTGATTTTATTTAGGATAATCGGGAAAGATATTGCGGACTTGCTTAAATCCCCAAACGCTGGCGGAGGATAAATTCTGCGATCGCTAAATCCACTGGCGTAGTTACCTTGAGATTTGTCTCCTCACCTTCCACAATCCGCACCGATAAGCCACACTTTTCAAATAAAGCAGCATCATCGGTGACTTCCCAGCCTAACTGCCGCCCTTTTTCATGGCATTCTTTCAACAACTGAACATCAAATCCCTGGGGTGTTTGTGCTGCCCAAAGTTGGCTTCTATCTGGCGTACTTTTAACTAACCCAGTCTTATCCACGACCTTAATCGTATCCTTTACAGGGATACTGGCAATCAAACCGGGAGAATTGAGTAGCGCCTCTGCACATCTGTCAAGTAAATCTGGCGTCGCCAAACACCTTGCCCCATCATGGATTAGCACTTGTTCGGCGTCAGATGGTAGTGCCTGCAACCCGTTGTATACCGACTCCTGACGGGTAGCGCCTCCGGTAATTAACTCTACTGGTTTGGTGAGTGATACCTCAGCCAAAATCTCTTTTATATCTTTCCAGTCTTCTGGTTGAGCGATAATGCCAACCCACTTGATTTCACGAGATGCCTCAGACGCTAGCAGAGTCCAGGCAAGCAAAGGTTTACCGAGTAAGGTGAGGAGGAGTTTGTTGCGATCGCTCCCCATTCGACGCCCCATTCCTGCCGCTGGAATTAGTATATGCACATTGACCCTCTGAGATTTGGTAATTTTAGTGTACAGGTTAGATGGGTGGCACTGAAATCAGCGCGATCGCTCCCCTTAACCAGCCATCGCCACTAAAAATTGCACAGACTCTGGGTGCATAAGAGGTAGCGGAAAGTTTAACAGCGCTTCTTTCCCAAGAACCTCAAAAAAAGTATATATATTGCTCGCTCAAAAATAATTCCTTGAAAATAGGTAGTGTATACCATTTATTTGTAAGCTATGGAACCTGTATCTTTAACTGCTGGTGCGATCGCAACTCTAGCTTTAACCAAAGTCTTTGAAACCTCAATCGAAAAATTTACAGAAGCAGCACTGGGCAAAATTGACCAGCTACGGCAAAAGATTTGGGATAAGTTTAAGAGCAATGATAAAGCTGAAAAAGCTTTAGCCGCAGCAGAACAACGTTCAAAGCCAGATTTAGATAAGGTTTCTGATTACCTTAAAGTGATGATGAATGAAGACCCAGATTTTGCAAAAGAAGTTCAGGCACTAGCGCGAGAGATTGAAGCAGGGAAGATTGAAAATTCTCAGCCGATGACCCAGATTATCAAAGATCAAGGTACAGGCTACCAACTTGGCAAAGCCGAAGGAACAAACTATATTGGCGGTACTCATACTCACAATCATCAAACTTGACTACAGCCGCCCGAACGGGAACGGGTAAAGTTAAATCCCCCTAAATATATTCCTTACGCTGGTACTGCTAACTTTGTCGGACGGGCGCAGGAACTAGAAACGCTGCATCAGGCATTACAGCAACAAAACCGCGTGGCAATTTCGGCGGTGGCGGGGATGGGAGGAGTCGGGAAGACAACTTTGGCGGCACAATATGCAAGACAGCATGACAATGATTATCCTGGGGGGATTTGTTGGCTGAATGCCAGAGAAACCAATTTAGCAGCAGAAATTATCCAGTTTGTGCAGCTTTACACTTCTTTGGAAGTGCCGCAGGAATTGGGCGGAAAAGTCCTAAGTTTAATCGAACAAGTACGCTGGTGTTGGCAGTATTGGCAACCGCCACAGGGTTTGGTCTTAGTGGTGTTGGATGATGTGACTAATTTGGCAGGTTATCGAGAAATACTGCCGACAAATAACCGCTTTCGGATGTTGATGACAACACAGTTACGAAATTTAGACCGCAGCGTTGTTGCAGACATTCCTTTAGATGTGCTGTCTGAGGTGGAAGCGTTGCAACTGCTATCAGCAATTCTCGGAGAAAATGACAAGCGAATAAATAGGGAAGCAGCGACAGCAAAAAGTTTGTGTGCGTGGTTGGGTTATTTGCCTTTGGGCGTGGAGTTAGTCGGCAATTATTTGGCGGAAGACCCAGATTTGTCTTTAGCAGCGATGTTAAAGCGGCTGAAAACAAAGCGGATTGACGATGAGGCATTAAACCCGTCGCAGTGGGAAAACTTGAGTACAGCACAGCGAGGGGTAAAAGCGGCATTTGAATTAAGCTGGCAAGAACTAAATCCCATCGCGCAGCGCATCGGTGAGTTTGTGAGTTTGTTTGCTTTAGATGGCTTTGTTTGGGAATGGTTAGAATCAGGGACTGAGTTGTTTAATTGTCAATAATCAGATATTAACAAGGCGAAAAAGCAACTTTATAAGCGGCATTTGATTCAACGAGTGGTAGACGCAGAAGGATTTTACACATTTAATAACTTGATTCGGGAGTTTTTGCAAGCAAAGTTAGTTACCTCAGAACAAGCTAACGATTTTAGACAAGCTTTTGCTGCCGGGATGGTGGAAGTGGCGCAACAAATTCCCGAATACCCCACCCGCGAGTTAATCGAGTTGCTGACAATTTATAGACCGCATCTACAAGAAGTGGCAGAAAATCTGATTGATGCCGTCAGTGATGAAGATTTAATTTGGGCTTTTGTTGGGTTGGCGCGATTCTATAAGGGTCAGGGATTGTATGCGTTAGCAGAACCCTGGTATCAAGGGTGTTTGTTAACAGTCCAAGCCCGCTTGGTACAAGACCATCCAAATGTTGCCACTAGCCTGAACAATTTGGCAGGACTCTACGAATCGCAAGGACGCTATAGCGATGCCGAACCTTTGTTCCTAGAAGCTTTGGAATTGAGAAAACGTTTACTGGGGCAAGACCATCCCGATGTTGCTACTAGCCTGAACAATTTGGCAGAACTCTACAAATCGCAAGGGCGCTACAGCGATGCCGAACCTTTGTACAAACAAGCTTTGGAGTTGTATAAACGCTTGCTGGGGCAAGACCATCCCAATGTTGCCACTAGCCTGAACAATTTGGCAACACTCTACTTCTGGCAAGGACGCTACAGCGATGTCGAACCTTTGTACAAACAAGCTTTGGAATTGTGTAAGCGCTTGCTGGGAAAAGACCATCCCAATGTTGCCACTAGCCTGAACAATTTAGCAGCGCTCTACTACTCGCAAAGACGCTTTCAAGAAGCCGAACCTTTGTACTTAGAAGCTTTAGAATTGAGAAAACGCTTGCTGGGACAAGACCATCCCAATGTCGCTAGTAGCCTGAACAATTTAGCAGCACTTTACTATTCGCAAGGATGCTTTCAAGAAGCGGAACCTTTGTACCTAGAAGCTTTGGAAATATGCGATCGCGTTTTAGGCAGCAATCATCCTCTTACTGTTACTATTCGTGAAAATCTTGCTAGTCTCCGCAATCAGATGCGCGATCGCAATTCTTAGCTATAAAGTTTACTTTCTAATTTGCTTATTTGAAAAAGGCGATCGCATATTTATCAAAAAAAATAGGGGCAACTAAAATATTGCCCCTAATCTACAAACTTATACTCTTAGCTGAGAATTAGCGATCGCCGATTTTTAAGTAGTGCTTAGACCGACAACAGCGATCGCCAATCTATTAGCTTAGTAGCCTCTGGCGTTTGGCTTGTGAACGATGAAGCTGAGAACTTGGCACTGCTTCACGTTATCAAAACCTACTACACGGATGAAGTTGCTGGAATATTCAGAACGGCAAGACTTAACTTCGTTCAGCACTTCGTTAACTGTGCCAGCGTTGAACAAAGGTAGCTTCCACAGTGTCCAGTAGTGCTGCTCAGGAGCAGAACTTTCGCTGAATTCTACCCCAGGAATGTAGCCTTGGTCAATCATGTACTGGATTTGCTTAGCAATCTGAGCATCGCTAAGGGGAGGCAGGTAGGAAAGGGTTTCGTAACGACGCTCTTTGGGTAGAGTTTGCATTAGTTCCTTGGTGTCTTTCTGATGTATCTACGTTTTTTGCCATTTGTCATTTGTTCTTGGTTCTTTGCCATTTTTCATTTGTATGAAACCAAATGACTCTTGACTACAAAACCAATGACTCTTGACTAGCCAGAGAGGTTGTCCAGATTAGGCTCTGGATCAGTTGGCTGTTCGGGTGGGGTATGGGGTTCAGTGACTGTAAGTTGCGTAAGCCGCTCTAGATGCTGACGGCGATGATCCATATTCGCCTGCTGAATGCTAGTGCGAACCATCTCAGGCAATAAATCTGTCACTTCCTCGGCTAGATGCTGGCGCACGGTCATTACCCGAAACGCCAGATCTTGTTTTTCTCGCAGTAACTCTAGCAGATAAGCTTCTCCATCTTGGATTATTTCTTTTCCTGAAAACTTAGTCAGCCAGTAAGCCATAGGAGGATTTGTTTCAGCTAACTGAGCCAAGATAATCCGCACGGCTTGATAGGTCAGATAGCTGTTCAGCACCTTTACTGTGTCTTTCGCAACTTGTTTTAAGTCCATCCCTTGACCCCAGCTTTATAGCAATTGGCTGTTAGCTTTTAGCAATTAGCTTTTAAGTCTTTAGCGGAAAATACTGTGTTGATATTTACAGTTATACTTGCATAACTCAATCGCTAATCGCTAATTGCTAATCGCTAATTGCTTATACGGTATCCATTGCCTCGAACTCGAACTTGATTTCCTTCCAAAGTTCGCAAGCAACAGCCAATTCAGGAGACCACTTGCAGGCTTCGCGGATAACGTCGCCGCCTTCACGCATCAGGTTGCGACCTTCGTTACGAGCTTGAACGCAAGCTTCCAAGGCAACGCGGTTAGCTGTTGCACCAGGAGCATTACCCCAGGGGTGTCCGAGAGTACCACCACCGAACTGCAAGCAGGAATCATCACCGAAGATTTCTACTAGAGCAGGCATGTGCCATACGTGGATACCGCCGGAAGCTACGGGCATTACACCAGGCATAGATGCCCAGTCTTGGGTGAAGAAGATACCGCGATCGCGATCTTGTTCAACGTAGTTTTCGCGCATCAAATCGACGAAGCCCATCGTGATGCCTTTTTCGCCTTCCAGTTTACCCACAACGGTACCGGAGTGCAGGTGGTCACCACCAGACATCCGCAAGCACTTAGCTAATACACGGAAGTGGATACCGTGGTTCTTTTGACGGTCGATAACTGCGTGCATAGCGCGGTGAATGTGCAGCAGAACACCGTTGCGGCGACACCATTTAGCCAAAGTGGTGTTAGCTGTGAAACCACCAGTTAGGTAGTCATGCATGATGATCGGGGTGCCGATTTCTTTAGCGAATTCAGCCCGCTCCATCATTTCTTCGCAGGTGGGGGCGGTAACGTTTAGGTAGTGACCTTTGATTTCGCCTGTTTCAGCCTGTGCTTTTTCGATAGCTTCTTGTACAAACAGGAAGCGATCGCGCCAGCGCATGAAGGGCTGAGAGTTAATGTTTTCGTCATCTTTCGTGAAGTCTAGACCACCGCGTAAGACTTCATATACTGCACGACCGTAGTTCTTGGCAGAAAGACCGAGTTTGGGCTTAATCGTACAACCGAGCAGAGGACGACCGTACTTATTCAGCTTGTCGCGCTCAACCTGAATTCCGTGAGGAGGGCCTTGGAAAGTTTTGAGGTAAGCAACGGGGATACGAAGATCTTCCAAACGCAGAGCGCGGAGAGCTTTGAAACCGAACACGTTACCAACCAATGAGGTCAGCAAGTTGGTGACAGAACCTTCCTCGAACAAGTCGAGAGGATAGGCGATGAAAGCGAAAAATTGGTTATCTTCACCAGGAATGGGTTCGATGTCGTAGCAACGACCTTTGTAGCGATCGAGGTCGGTCAACAAGTCCGTCCATACGGTTGTCCATGTACCTGTGGAAGACTCAGCAGCTACAGCAGCGCCAGCTTCTTCTGGGGGAACTCCAGGCTGAGGGGTCACGCGGAAAGCGGCTAAAACGTCCGTATCTTTTGGCGTATAGTCAGGCGTGTAATAAGTGAGGCGATAATCTTGTACCCCAGCTTTATACCCAGTTTTTGACTGAGTCTTAGTTTGCGAATAAGCCATGTCTTCCTTCCTCAGGAATTAATTAAGGTTCCTTTATGTTTTTTTAATATACCAAAAACCCCATAAGTTGTACTTTTAAGTTTATTTATATATTAATAAAGAAATTTTATAAATATCTCAAATTACAAATTTTTGTTAAATTTTATTGTATTAATGACCACTTTACTTTATTTAACGCCTAAATACCTGATATGGCAGTCACTACCCAGCAATTAATCCAGTGGAAACAACAGGGGCGTCGGATTGTGGCGTTAACCGCCTGGGATTATGCGATCGCTCAAGTATTAGATCAAGCTGGGGTGGATCTCATCCTAGTCGGGGATTCGCTGGCAATGGTGACGCTGGGGTATGAAACCACACTGCCGCTAACCTTGGAGGAGATGCTGCACCATGCTGCATCCGTGCGTCGGGGGGTGAAGCAGGCGTTAATTGCTGTGGATTTGCCTTTTTTGACTTATCAGGAAAGTCCCCAACAAGCTATACACTCTGCTGGCCGGGTATTAAAGGAGACGGGTGCCCAGGCGGTAAAGTTAGAGGGGGGATATCCAATCATGGCAGAAACAGTGAGCCGATTGGTGCAAGCTGGGATTCCGGTGCTGGGTCATGTGGGTTTGACGCCTCAATCAGTACATATGCTGGGGTACCGACAGCAAGGGAAAACGCCAGATGCTGGTGAACGAATTTTATCGGAGGCGATCGCACTTGAACAAGCTGGTGCCTTTGGGGTGGTTTTAGAGCATATCCCAGCTTCTCTGGCCGCCCAGATTACCCAAAAATTAACTATTCCCACAATTGGCATTGGTGCAGGACTACATTGTGATGGGCAGGTGCTAGTTACAACAGATGTGCTGGGACTTTCACAGAAACAGCCGCCGTTTGCTAAGTCTTATGCCAATTTGCGGGAAACAATTACTCAGGCAGTGCAGGATTACAGTAATGAGGTGAGAGAGCGGCAGTTTCCAGAGGAGAAAAGTTGAGGCGATAGTATTTAATATCTCCTCGGCTTTTTCGCTTGGGTTAAGCTGAGTTCAACTACCTCGTAATAACTGACAACTCAGCCTAGCTCAATTTTTGGGATTGTCCCGTAAGATTAAGAGCTGGTTCAAGCGGTAGCAATGTCAAGGACAATGGACATGAGCAACACTAGAGTTGTAGGTAGTAAATAGAAGTAGGTAGCACCAATATGCTGGCATACATCCTGGCTTTGGCAGTCGGTCTTGGTAGCCTGGGAATCTACATGGCTGCGTTCTTTTTCCCAGAAGTCCACCGCAAAGATGACTTTATCTGGAGTGGAGTAGGACTCTTCTACGCCCTGGTTTTATGGGTGTGTGCTGGACGCATTACTGGTGGTGTATTACTGGGGCAAATAGCTGGTGTGGCTTTACTGGGTTGGTTTGCTTGGCAAACTTTGACATTGCGGCGGCAATTAATGCCTGTAGAGCAGCAGACTGAGGTACCCAGTAAGGAAAAACTCCAGGAACAACTTTCCAATTTGTCTCCTCCGGCTGGTCTTTCCCAGCTGCCAGAGCGCGTCTCTAATGCGAAAAATTGGATTCAGGGAATACTCGGCGGATTGACGAAGCCGAAGGCTAATCCAGCTGCCAAAACAACCCAGCCGCCTACTACTCCTACGATATCTGACAAATCTGCGCCAGCCCAGTCAGAAACAACTGTCACGGTTACTGAAGAAATCACCCAGATAGAAGTAGTGCCTCTAGGAGCAGAGTTTACTACGGAAACAAAGGAGCCAGCTGGCCCAGATATGCCTGGGGAAAGCGAACTAGAACCTGTTCCAGTTGAAGAAATTGCTCCAGAGGTAGAACTGGCTCCACCTGCTGAACCTCTGGGTTCAGGAGACCCCTCTGATAGAATAGCTGCACCGCTCTCAGGAGTAGTGACGGAAGTAATTACGATTCAATTTCCTACGGCGAGTCCATCCTCACCCTCAGAGTCTTCTTTAGAAAGCGAGCAGCAATTAATTCGGCCTAACCCTCCCGATCCTGAAATCGTGGAAGCTGCTATAGAAGATGCTGAAGCTAAATCTCTGCCAGCTTCACCCCCAGAACCAGATAGTGCAGACTCGCCCAATACCGACAAGACACCTTAAAATCCGTTAGACCCAGATCCAGAAATATGCTCCGGTAATGAACTTGCCGGAGTATAGTGCGATCGCTTACAACCTCTCCAACCTGAGTAATTATGGCTATGTGAGCTTTGTGGAAAGTGGCTGGATGCGTTACAAAAGAAAGATGTCCTCCTATCAAGTTAGCAAAGGGTCTGAGCACCACAATAAAGCCTAAACCGCTCAGCAGACACCCTTCACCTGCCGCCCTACCGAAACCTCAAAATAATTCAATCCTAAGCATCGACAAATAGCCTTTTGGTTGCCTCTTTACCGAAGACTAAGCTGCATAACGACCAAGCTTACTGGACGCAGACAACCTTGAACACTCAGCCCATCAGCTTGCGGCGTTCCGGTACAGTGACTTGTTGGGCGGAAGTGAACCGAAGTTAGTTGCTAGCAGCATAGCTAAAGACTGCATCAGACATATGATCGGGAAATAGTATTCCTACTCTCTGCCTGCCTTCATCCCATCCTAAATGTCTAGCAAAGAGAAGCCTGAATACATCTTCCCTTACTTGGTCAGATAAACACAGAAGAATATGAGATGTTAAGTCTTGGACAATTTGATAGTCTTTCAATGCCTGTTCCGGAGTGGCATTGAGAAACGATGCTTTGTAGGAAAAGAATGCAAAGTCTTTGTACTCAATGAACAGAGGAGTCTTATTTTCAAAATAGAGTTCATGGAAAGTTGTAAGCTCTGGATCTACATTGCCATGAAGCATATTATTGCGCCCATTCATCATTGTATGAAATTCCTTGCAGATATCCCATTCGTCATAAGGGATCTGCGAAGTAAATCCAACACAGTGCAAATGCAAACCTCGGATTCGGATATCAATGTTCTGCCTTACGATAGAACTATAAAGTCTATTATCCTTTCTAACGTCTGGGCGGGCTAGGATAAACAAGCCATACGTCCAAAGTCTCGTTTAATTTCTGAAAGTAGTTCGTTGGCGTCTACGGCTACTACATCGAGGGTGTGACAGATTTCTAATCGGAAAGTCCAGCACAAAAAGTCAATACGTCCCGATTCAGCACGAAGTGAGTAATGCCAGTGAATCATATTGTCGCTGTCGTCATGATCCTTAGTTACCATCGTGATGCCGTTCGGTTCTCCAAACCGTGCCTTTAAGTAGACATATAAGTCAACAGGCTTTATGTTACTCGTTACCTCCCACCTCGTACTTGGACTTAATCGTAGTGTCTTTAGCTTTTCTGCCTCTGTTTGGACTACCTTTATACTTTCCCTGATCGGAATTACTTCCCATTTCAGTATTTCGTACTTGCTATAATTTTCTTCCTCTAACTTGCTTTCATTTGCCATGATTCATTCATTGTTCATAAAGTCACAGATAGCAGCTAATTTGGTGACTGCTTCTCCGCCCAACTATTCTATGTAGTTTTATGATGGAAAAATGGAAGAGCTTACGATCACCCGACCCGACGACTGGCATCTGCATCTACGCGACGGTGCGGCGCTGAAAGCGGTTCTGCCCCATACGGTGCGTCAGTTTGCCCGCGCTATCATCATGCCGAACTTGAAGCCCCCAATACGCTCGGTAGCTGATGCTGCGGCCTATCGCGATCGCATCCTGGCAGCGATTCCGGCTGGCAAACAGTTTGAGCCACTGATGACGCTCTACCTCACCGACAACACCAGCCCCGAAGAAATTATCCGGGCTAAAGAATCCCAGTTTGTCAAAGCGGTAAAGTACTACCCAGCCGGTGCAACGACCAATTCAGACTTCGGTGTGACGGACATTCGTAAGTGCGATCGCGTCTTTGAAGCGATGCAGCAGGTAGATATGCCTTTATTACTGCACGGGGAAGTGACCGATCCAGATGTTGATATGTTCGACCGCGAGAAAGCGTTTATCGAGCGACATTTGATGCCCCTCAAGCAGCGATTTCCCAATCTGCGAGTGGTGCTTGAACACGTTACCACCTCAGATGCTGTGCAGTATGCTCTGTCTGCCAACAATATCGCTGCAACGATTACGCCACAACATTTATTGTTTAATCGCAATATTCTATTTCAAGGTGGCATTCGCCCCCATTTCTATTGTCTGCCAATTTTGAAACGTGAGGAGCATCGCTTGGCACTTTTGCAAGCGGCAACCTCTGGCAATCCTAAGTTTTTTCTAGGCACCGATAGCGCCCCCCATCCCCGCAATGGCAAAGAAAGTTCCTGTGGCTGTGCGGGTTGCTATTCGGCTCTGCATGCTATGGAGTTGTATGCAGAAGCTTTTGAGAGCGTTGATGCACTCGATAAACTTGAAGCTTTCGCCAGTTTCTATGGACCAGATTTTTATCAACTTCCGTGCAATACCGAACAGATTACTTTGACCAGAACGACCTGGCGCGTTCCCGATGAAGTTCCATTTACTGAATCCGGACTTGTGCCCTTACGGGCAGGTCAGGAGATGACGTGGCAAATGGTTTGACACAGCATGGGGGATGAAAATCATGTTTTACCTATAGACAGCGAAAGACAACTTGAAGCTCAAGGGACTTGTCAACGATAATGGGGGGAAAATAACTCCAACTCTCGGCATTAGAACTGTGACAGCAGAACCAGGAAGTTACAAAGATACCGTTAATCTGCCCAAGACCAAATTTGATATGCGGGCGAACGCTGTGAAGCGGGAACCGGAACTGCAAAAATTCTGGGCTGAACAACAAATTTACACTCGCCTGTCGCAGAATAACCCAGGTGAAATTTTTATCTTGCATGATGGGCCGCCTTATGCTAATGGTTCCCTGCATATCGGTCATGCCCTGAATAAAATCCTTAAAGACATTATTAATAAATACCAACTGCTCCAGGGGCGTAAAGTTCGCTACGTGCCTGGTTGGGACTGTCACGGCTTGCCGATTGAGTTAAAAGTTCTTCAGAACATGAAACAGGAGGAACGGCAAAAGCTGACTCCCCTGACACTACGCTACAAAGCTAGAGACTTTGCCCTCAAGACAGTAGATGAGCAACGGGAAGGTTTTAAGCGCTATGCAGTTTGGGGCGAGTGGGATAATCCTTATCTGACGCTGAAACCAGAATACGAAGCGGCTCAGATTGGTGTCTTTGGTCAAATGGTTCTCAAAGGCTATATTTATCGGGGTCTAAAACCAGTTCACTGGAGTCCTAGTTCTAAAACTGCTCTAGCTGAAGCTGAGTTGGAATATCCCGAAGGTCACACTTCCCGCAGTCTCTATGCGGCGTTTGTGGTAACGCATCTGTCAGAGGCGGTTAAAGAAAGCTTGGAGCGATTTTTACCTAATCTGAGTGTGGCTATCTGGACAACAACCCCTTGGACGATTCCAGCTAATTTGGGGGTGAGTGTTAATCCTGATTTAACTTATGCAGCGGTGCAGGTTGGTGAGGAAGAAAAATATTTAATTGTGGCAGCAGATTTGGTGGAACGGCTGTCCGCAACGTTGGACAAAAACTTGCAGGTACAGGCGACTGTATCTGGCAAGGATTTGGAATATTCCACTTACAAACACCCTTTATTTGACCGCGAAAGTCCGGTGGTAATTGGCGGAGATTACGTCACCACTGAATCGGGTACGGGATTGGTACATACTGCCCCTGGTCACGGTCAAGAAGATTACTTAGTAGGTCAGCGTTATGAGTTGCCCATACTTTCGCCTGTGGATGCTGATGGCAACTTTACAGAAGAGGCGGGTCAGTTTGCGGGGTTAAATGTTCTGGGTGAAGGCAATACAGCGGTCATCAATGCTTTGGCAGATGTTGGTGCTTTGCTGAAGGAAGAACCCTATGTACACAAATACCCTTATGATTGGCGCACGAAAAAGCCTACTATCTATCGGGCAACAGAACAGTGGTTTGCTTCCGTGGAGGGATTTAGGGAAGAAGCGCTAAGTGCGATCGCATCTGTGAATTGGATTCCCTCCCAAGGCGAAAACCGCATTACGGCAATGGTTGGCGATCGCTCTGATTGGTGCATCTCCCGCCAACGCAGTTGGGGCGTTCCCATCCCTGTTTTCTACGACGAAGAAACAGGCGAACCCCTGCTGAATGAAGAAACAATCGCCCACGTCCAAGCAATTGTGGCAGAAAAAGGCTCTGATGCTTGGTGGGAACTATCCGTAGAAGAACTATTACCAGAGTCTTATCGCCATAACGGTAAGTCTTACCGCAAAGGCACGGATACGATGGATGTCTGGTTTGACTCTGGTTCCTCCTGGGGGGGAGTGTTAAAAGAGCGAGAAGAGTTGCGCTATCCCGCTGATATATATCTGGAAGGGTCAGATCAACACCGGGGTTGGTTCCAGTCCAGTTTGCTAACCAGTGTGGCAACTAACGGCTGTGCCCCTTATAAAACTGTCTTAACTCACGGCTTTACCCTAGATGAACAAGGTCGCAAGATGAGTAAATCTTTGGGTAATGTTATCGACCCAGCGATTGTTATTGAGGGCGGCAAGAATCAAAAAGAAGAACCGCCTTACGGTGCCGATGTATTGCGCTTGTGGGCGTCCTCGGTGGACTACTCCACGGATGTCCCCATTAGTAAAAACATCCTCAAGCAGATGGGGGATGTTAGGAACAAAATTCGCAACACTGCCCGATTCTTGCTAGGGAATTTGCATGACTTTGACCCAGCTAAAGATGCAGTTCCTTATGAGCAGCTACCGGAACTTGACCGCTATATGCT
Source organism: Aphanothece sp. CMT-3BRIN-NPC111 (assembly GCA_019359765.1). GTDB lineage: Bacteria > Cyanobacteriota > Cyanobacteriia > Cyanobacteriales > JAHHGU01 > JAHHGU01. Next base: position 40,359 of record JAHHGU010000017.1, on the reverse strand, counting down.
GCACCGGATGACAGAGGTGTTTGGGGAAGTAAAAGAAGCCTTTGAAAATTACCAATTCTTCCGCTTTTTCCAAGTGGTGCAGAACTTCTGTGTTGTAGATCTGTCTAACTTTTATCTGGATATTGCCAAGGATCGGCTTTATATCAGTGCCCCGAATGCCTTGCGCCGTCGCAGCTGCCAAACAGTTTTGGCTGTTGCTGTGGAGAATTTGGCAAAAGCGATCGCACCTGTGCTGTGTCACACAGCAGAGGATATCTGGCAATATCTTCCCTACCCAACTCCCTACAAGTCTGTATTTGAGGCAGGCTGGGTGAAACTAGAAGCAGGCTGGCATCACCCAGAACTGACAGAACGCTGGCAGCTGTTGCGGCAAATCCGCACAGAGGTAAACAAAGTTCTAGAACAGGCTAGGGCAGAAAAAATGATTGGTTCTTCCCTAGAAGCGAAGGTGTTGCTTTCTGTTTCCGACATTGAGAAACGTCAGCAGTTGCAAGCGTTCAATCCTGAAACTGGCAATAAAGTAGATGAACTGCGTTATCTATTTTTATCCTCCCAGGTAGAACTTCTAGATTCTCCTGAGGCATTGCGGGATATACAATACAACAGCCAGGATGATGCCCTGGGTGTGGGAGTAGTTAAAGCAGAAGGGGAAAAGTGCGATCGCTGCTGGAATTACTCAATTCATGTGGGCAAATTAGCAGAACATCCCCTGCTGTGCGAACGATGCGTTGCAGCTTTAGCTGATAAGTTTTGAGCGATATTGTGTCCGCTAGATTACTCACAATTCCCGGAAAACCCCTTCCCGCCTGCGGCACCCCTCCCCTTAGCAAGGGGAGGGGTGATTTTTAAGGGTAATCAAGCGGACATGATATAGCAGTATGCCTTGTCGGATGTTTGACAATTGACACGAGCCTCCATGCACCCATAACTGCTGCTATAACTGTATATTTGCTCAAAGCTAATTGCTAAAAGCTAAGTGCTAATTGCTATCATCTCAATCTAGTTTTGATAAGTTCATTTTTGTTTTGTTGGCTTCATAGAGACTATCAAAAGCCTCTAACTTATATAAAAATTCTTGCGTTAACTTTATTAAAGCTTTAGATCCAGCTGAACCGGGAGCCGCCAGAACCACGGGGAGAAAACTATCAACGGCTTTGGCAACATTAACATCCATCGGGATTCTGGTTTTGAAAATTTGGGCAGGTGTGAAATCCTCATTTACCCGCTGTATTACTTGCTGGTAATACCTGCCGATGATACCCCCTGACATAATAAAGGCGATCCCCAGCAGCTTTATATTCAGTGCATTTTTGTCCAAGTTATGACTTTCTTTCAGCTTAGCAATCCGCCTTTCCAGCAGCTGAATCCCCACAATTGATAATGGTTCTGGTCTAGCTGGTAGTAAATAGAAGTTGCTGGCTAAAATTCCGCTACGTGTTAAGAGATTATAACCAGGGGCACAGTCTAGAATAATGAAGTCATACTCATTAATAATAGGCTGTAATATTCCTCTAACTAACGTTCTTTCAAAGCGGTTCCAAATTTGAGCAAAATCAACTTGACCATCCTGAACAGCTTTTTCATGAAGCATTTCCGACACTAAAAATTCATCATATAGATCGATATCTCCTGGCAGCAAATCCAGACCATTTACTGTAGCAACATAACGACAGATGATATCTTGAATTGAAAGCGTTACCCTACCATTAGGTCTGATAGCTTTATATACTAGGTGACTAAAAGTGCGCCTTTCTTTCCTGATCTTGGCAAAGTCATGCGGTGGCATCAGGCTGAGGGTGGCGCTGATTTGCGTGTCTAAATCGACAACTAAAACCCGCTTGCCATGATTTTTAGCCAAACAAGCCGCCAAGTTGACGGATAGAGTCGTCTTACCGACTCCGCCTTTCATGTTTACTGTTGCAACGATCAATCCCATCGGTTAAATCCTCTTGAGGTAAAGCGCCACCGGACAAAGCTAATCGGTGCTTGCTTAGATACTGCGTTGTCGCCTTAATAATAATCTGGGATTTCCCTGCAAATAGGCAATAGAAAATATTCTGCTACTTTTTTCTCCCTAGAGGGGACAAGGAGGACAAGGGAGCAAAATTTAGTCCACTTGAGTGAACTTGAGCTATAAGCGAAGGAATAATATTCCTTGGCGGGTGCGGACTAGCTGCCAGGAAAAACCGCCGAACCAGTTGGAGGCGTTGTGCTGGGATAAGCGGTAAACATGGTTATGCTGTGGTTTTATGAAATCTTTACAGCAGCAAGGCTATGTTAACAGCTGAATTCATTCTACCAAATGCGCTCCTCTAACCACCTTCTGGTTTCTAGTCGTAGAGACGTTCCGCCGGAACGTCTCTATTATTGTCAGTGCAGGTATTGCCTCCAGCTAACAAGTCACATATCTGGGGAGAGGATGATCAAATATCTGCGATCGCCCTGAGGCGCAAAAGTTCACTCTCAGGGATAATGAATAGTTATGAGGTTGTCCCTACGGGGTACCGAATTATAGAGGTAGAACAAAATTGGATTTTAATCCTGAACTTTGTCGCAACGAAAGTGAAGTTGAAAGCAAACTCATTGTCCAATATCTGCTGCCGCAGTTAGGGTACACTCCAGATACTTGGCATCAAGAGGTGGCATTTGGCAGTATTCGTTTAGATTTCTTAGCATTTGCCACGCAAGTTATTCCTTTTGTCTTAGATGCTGACTCACCCCTAAGTGTGGTAATGGAGGCTAAACACCCCAATCAAAACTTAAATAGGCATACTCGCCGACTCAAAACATACTTAACAAGCCTAAATGTTCGCTATGGGCTATTGACAAATGGAAAAGAAGTCAGAATTTATAAAGGAGCAAAAGACGATATAAATTTAGTATTTCAGTGTACAGGAAAACAGATACAGTCCAAAATTGATGAAATCAAAGCGTTGATCGGCAGAGACAGTTTGAGGCAACCTTTAATTCAAAACGCTTCCTTGACTCAAACACCTTCAATTAATTTACCAAACACTGAATCCGATTCGCCGATAATTTTTGAGAACCATAGGCAACATACTGTGAAAACAATTGCGGTTTACCACAACAAAGGCGGCGTAGGCAAAACGACAACTGTAGTTAACCTAGCAGCCGCTATCAGAAAGAAGGGCAAGAAAGTTCTTGTTATTGACTTAGATAGTCAAGCGAATACTACGTTTGCAGCGGGCTTGGCAAAGTTTGACGATGAAGAACTAGATGATATAAAAGATTCTAATGTTCGTCATGTTTTAGAGTCAGAGGACTTCTACCCTATCCAAGAAGTTGCTAGGAAATCTCAGTTTAACAATCCTGAAATTGATGTTGTTCCTTCACACATTACTTTAATGCAGTATGAAAATGAACTCAATCAGCTGGATTATAGTAAGCTAATGCTGATTCAAAAAATGAACCAATTAGAAGATCCCTACGATGTTGTAATTATTGATACACCACCTTCTTTAAACTTGTACGCGAGGATTGCTTTAATTACAGCTGATTATTTAATTATTCCTTCAGATCTGAAACCATTTGCCAATCAAGGTCTATTAAATGTTAAAACTTTTATAAAAAAGACTAATGAGTTTAGGAAGTTTATCAATAAAGACCCATTAGAAATACTGGGTGTTCTTCCTTGCAAAATATCTACTAACGCTAGATTTGTACAATATACCTTACCAAAACGCATAGAGGTAATTCCCAGGCGCTATGGCTTGAAGGTAATGGATAGCGTTATTTATGAAAGAGAAGAGTTGGCAAAGTGTACTGAACAAGTTCAGATTGTAGGAAATATGGAAATACCAGATCCCAGGTCTGTACTTGATTTCAAGCCAGATTCAACCTCTGCCCAGGAATTTGAATTGTTAGCTATAGAAGTTTTGCAATGGATAGGAATGCAACCATGAAATTATCAACTTCGTTGGTAGCGGTCAAAAAAATTAGCTCTTCTGTTCCCCGTTCCCAGTTTTCTGAGGACGAGTTGAATCGGGTAGCTGAATTAATTTTAAAAGTTGAAGGAATTATTAATCCCTTAATTATTCGGAGAATAAGTTTTGAATCCTATGAAGTGGTTGATGGAGATTTTGAATATTACGCCGCTGCTAAGGCAAAAGAGATAAATGCTCGTAAGGGCGAGATGATTAGCGCGTTCATTATTGAACCAGAGAATGAGGAACTTATTACAGAACAGATAAAAGCTTTTAGAAGGCTAAAGTCTAATAATCCAGGCACAAAAGAGCTTACTGTTAAGCTCAATCAATTTGAGAGTTTACCTAAGAGAGCAGAAGAGCTTACTGTTAAACTCAATCAATTTGAGAGCTTACCTAAGAAAGTAGAAGAGCTTACTGTTAAGCTCAATCAATTTGAGAGTTTATCTGAGCAAGTAGAAGAGCTTACTGTTAAGCTCAATCAATTTGAGAGCTTACCTAAGAAAGTAGAAGAGCTTACTGTTAAGCTCAATCAATTCGAGAGTTTATCTGAGCAAGTAGAAAATATTAAGGAAATGCTTACTCAGGTTGCTGAATATGTGAAAAAAAAGGAAAAGGTTGTAATTGAACCAATAGATTACAATAGCAAGACAGTTAAAGAGCTTAAGGCGATCGCGTCAGAACGCAATATCAAGCTGCGTGCAAGTATGAAAAAAGCTGAAATTGTTACAGCCATTAAGGAAGCTGAGGCCCTTTCTTAGCCTCATCGGTTTTAATCATAACTATAGGGTGAATATGGTTTGAGCAATACCATATCGCTCCACAGTCTCCCAACTATACGACCCCAAGTGGTAAATTTCTAAAGGGTTAAGTTTATCTTTAATAAATAAAGAATTTCCTGGTTGATGCCCAACAATCGATAGCTAATGAAGGAAAATCAGACTCCCGGTGTTTTGCCTAATAGTCCTCAGGATACAACCAGCGAACTGCCTGTGACCAACCCAGGAAAAGTACGAGTCTATGTCAGCGAGAAACCAGGAGTTGGCGGTGGCTGGGTTGCTACTTTGGGTGCGATCGCAACTTTATTAGCTGCCACAGGTTTAATTGCAGGAGGCGTATGGCTGGGCATCCAGTTGATTCTCAACCCCAACTCCGTTGCTTTCGTGAATCGCTTGTTACCTGTGGCAAACCGTATCCCAGTCACAGGCGAACCCCCTCCCCAAACCCTTGCTCAAATTAAAGCTGAGATTAGCCAAGAAGAACTAATACCAGGAGAACCCCTGTTTCTCAATAGCCAGACCGCCAATGCTGATATGCTACTGCCAGTCAAGGCATTGCGACCCGCTTGTCAAACCAACTGCGAGCAGATTGTAGAACTTAGACTTTATCAGCCCGCTGAGGTGGAAAAATCTTACCAACTTGCGAGTCGAGTTGCCATTGTCGGCCCAGAAGAGTCCTTTGTCCTCGTGCCCCTGAATGATGAGGACTCGGACAATAGCGGCTTTTCTGATGAATTGCCTATAACAAAACTGAGTCGCCTGGACAACAAGGCAACAGGGATCTGGCTCAATCTCAGTGGTGAGCAGGCATTTGGAGAAGCCTCGGTGGTCTACGGACAGCTAGTTCACTATAATCCCAGCAGCCATCATCTAAGTGTGATGCTGCCCTGGACAAGTCCAACTGGGCAGGCTCCCTACTGGCAAGAAGTCACTGGTGGTGGGATGCCAGAATTGACGATCGATCAAACCGTGGGTCTGGAACCTTTGTTCCGCGTTTACCAGATCAAACCACGCGATTTTCTGCCAGATCCAATTGATCTAGAGGAAATTTCACTCGAAAAGTATGCTTTAAACTCTAAAGCCTATCGCAACGCTTTGCTGCTGGCTCAGAATGGTCTGTGGTCTACTGCCTGGGAATTGTTGCAATCTTTAGATAAAAAGAAATTACCAACAAGCGCCCAAGCCCAAATAAATCTGATTCGATTGCACGCGCAATTCACTCAGTCTCACTCCAAGAAAACTTGGGCTAGTCCGAGTCAGGAAGTTCTTGCGGATCTGATTAATGGCCGTTGGGACGAGGCTCTAGCGGTGTTCCAGGAGTCAGTGGCTCAGAGCCGCTACGAGATTGTCACGCTACTGAAGGCTGATTCAGGACGTCTCTGGCAGCGCATCGAAGCGGCTCTAAAAGTTAACCCAGATCAAATTGAGGTTAAAGCTTGGGGAGCGTTAATAATAGGGGCAAAGCAGGGACGCAAAAACGCGATCGCCTGGTTGGAGGAGCAGCCGGAAAATAACCCGGAAACAAAGGCGCAGATCGAGTCACTGCTCGATCAACTGGATGCGGCGATCGCGGATGCAAACAGCACAAATAATCATTTCAGTCAAATTATTGGTAAAGCTTTGCCATTAACCCAGGCTAATTCCGCAGATTGGCTGCAACCAGAGGATAACCCTGGGCGCACCTCGCCCTTAGAACTAGAGGGACAACAAGTTTGGTATCAGGTGCAAGTGGCTGCTTTTAATGACGGTAAGCGTTGGCGGTATGCTCCTTTTTCCGATATCAAGCGACGTGTGGTAGAACCGGGAAAGCAACTGTGGAGATTACTCGGCTTAAATACAGATCCGCAAATACAGATTACAGTCTGGAAGCCAGACGGACAGCAGCAAAATACAATGGCGACGGTAAAAGCAGTTCAAATTACAGGCGGATCGCTACAGTTGTTGGCAGCTGGTGAAGTTATTCAAGATGCAGCATCGGCAGCTGATTCTGGCGATCGCCTCCGCCCTCTAGCTTATACACAGACAGCGCTCCGGTTGTTAGAGCCAAATACCATCACCTTAGCTGACCTCAGCCAAAGCCAACCGCAATCGGTAGCTGCAATCTTACCGACGCTATGGCGCGAGTTGCAAAATGCTGGTCAGGTAACGTCACGCAGGGTTCCCAGCGTGCCCATAATACTGCAAAAAATAGGGCAATTGTCGGTAGAAACTATTGATCTGACTGATAACAACCAGCCTGAAACTGTGGTGACGCTGGAAAAACCGCTAATTGGAACAAGTAAGTCCTTTAAACCTCGCACCGTGATTTTTTCCGACACTGGTAATTTGCTGTACAGCGAATTGACAAAAGATGCCAAACAATCACTAGCTGCGATCGCCGATCTCGGAGATGGTGGGCGTGCCACTTTAGTGGTCAATAGTCCTAGCAACTACAGCCTCAAGCGCTGGTCAGCCCAACGGCAGAGATTTGAATAGTCTAGAACTTACGCAGATTAACGGTAGATAAGGTTAAAAGTTAAAAGTTTTGAGTTTTGAGTTTGAGGACGTGAAATTTGGTTAAAGCCTCCTCCCACTATGCAGGGCGAGGTCAATCTAAAATCGTTTGACCCAGAAATACTGCTATAACTGAAGAATTACTAAAAGCTAACTGCTAATTGCTATAAAACCTAAGTTTTGAATGTTGAAACTATATTTTGTGTTAATTCAAAACTCAAAACTCAACATTCAAAACTCTCTTCGGTGATGTAAAACCTGCCCTAAAATCAGGTCGAGGATATCTCTGGATTTTGTGCTTTAGCGTAGATTTTTTCTAGAGGCTTTTGCAAATCCCATACAATCCCTACCCATGACAACATGGTGAGGATGTAATGACTCATATCAATTTCCCACCAGTAAAACCCTTGCTGTTCAGAGCATGGATAGTAATGATGGTTGTTATGCCAGCCCTCGCCCATCGTGATTAATGCCAGCCAAAAGTTGTTGCGGCTATTGTCATTGGTATCAAAACGCCGACTGCCAACAATATGAGCCAGAGAGTTGATTGTGGATGTGCCATGAAATAGCACGACAGTACTAACGAAGAATCCCCACGCCAACATCTGAAAACCTGATGTGTGAAGATCTGGAGCATAAATTTCCAGCAACGTTCCAAATCCCACCAAGGCGATTGCCAGTAGAACAATAGGCATTAGCGCGTACTTTTCTAGAAACCGGAGTTCTGGAAATTTTGCTAGATCGGGCACTCCAGCCTCATTGGCTGCTTCACCTTGTCTAGCATAACCCCAGCCTATTTGAGCCTCCCAGAACCCCAATAGAACAGGCGAATGAACATCGTGTTCGGTGTCAGCAACCCGATGATGCTGTCTATGATGAGCAGCCCACCATAGCGGTCCTTTTTGTCCAGCTGTCGCACCCAGAAAGGCAAGTACGAACTGGAAAAATCGACTTGTCTTGTAAGTGCGGTGGGAAAAGTATCGATGGTATCCGGCTGTAATCCCAAACATCCGCACAAAGTAAAGAGCTATACAGGTGGCGATCGCCACCGAGCTTGTACCTGACCAGATGATTAGCAAACACCCAAGGTGCGATATAACAAGGCCATTAATGAGAGGTTGTTGCCGCATTACCAAAAATTCTACAGTGGAAGCCTTTGTATTTTTAGACGGGATCGGGCGACCTTGTCAACCTTAACTGACCGCAGGCGTAGCCTTTCGTATGCGGGAATCCCGCCTTGGCAAATACTACCCTGGCGGTTTAAGGGGGCATCATTTCCCATAGCGGGTTGAGTTTCTGTAGGGGCTACTTAAGTCGCCAAGCTACAAAAGTGAGATGCACCCCTCTTTCCATTCTCAGTGAAAGAAACTGACGGCACGGGATAGCTAACGCTTGCCTGATGTCTGTAAGCCAGCATCGTGGCTGTCAGAATCAGCTTCGTCAGCAGAGGTCAGCTTTTGCTGTTTGAGTGTTTGCAGCTGCTGCAATAGAGATTCGACTTCCGCCTGCAAATGTAGGAACTTGGCTTGCTGGTCAGTCTGATAGAGGGATTTAGTCAACTGCATAATGCGTGTTTTGCTTATAGAAGCGGCAGAGACATTACTCAAAGACTGCGAGTTACCAACAGAGGTTTCAGGACGGGTCAGAGTCAATGAACTAGTGGACATCAGTAGTTAACTAGATATTTATGCTTACTCACACCAGTTGGTTATTGTATCTTGAACTTCCAGTCTAGTTGTATTTAATGTGCCAATTTTCCAACTAGCCCAGGTTCGAGAGGCTTGTCATTACCCACATCTGCTCAAACTCTGGGCTGCATTGTCATCCCGCCCTGCACTTAAGTACAGGGCTAATAGCTTAAGTCCATTGAAATGGACTGAAATCCTTTCTCAGTTCTATGGAGAGTAGAGACGTTGTATGCAACGTCTCTACTTGGGGTTTAAACCCTTGGTGGGCTGACAGCGCAGGTGCAAGATTTCAGTTAAAACCGACTGATTTAAAGCATCTATAGTCCGTTTTAACGGAATAGGTGCTATCAGCCTGGGGTTGAAACCCCAGATGGGCTTACCCAAATCCCTTACCCCAACTGGCTAAAGCCAGGGGCGAGAAATTTCTTCGAGTTGGGTAACTTCCTCGTCGCTGAGCCTCCAACCTAACGCCCCAGCATTTTGCCGCGCTTGCTGGGCTGTTTTGGCACCTGGAATGGGAATGACCCCACCCTGAGCAATTAACCAGTTGAGAGCAACTTGAGCGGGTGTGCGATCGTACTTTTCTCCCAGCTGATGCAGCAGGTGCATCACTGGGGCGATTTTCTCCAAGCCGCTACGACTAAAGCGGGAGTCAAACCGACGTGCATCTGTGGGTCGCTCAAGGCCATCAGGCGCGTACTTGCCAGTAAGTAATCCCTGAGCCAAAGGGCTATAAGCCAAAATAGTCACTCCCAGCTGACCAGCTGTTTCTACGATGCCCTTGGTTTCTATTTGCCGAGTCAGTAGAGAGTAGCGTGCCTGATTCACCGCCAGAGGCACTCCTCTGGCCGCCAGTAGCCGATGTGCTTCCCGCATCTCGGTAGCTGAGTAGTTACTGACGCCCACAGCAGCAATCCTGCCACGCTTGACCTCATCCGCCAAGACATTCATCAAAGTTTCTTGACTCATCAAAAAACGGAAAGGCCAATGCACCTGATAAAGAGTAACTTGCTCGACCCGCAGGCGTTTGAGGCTAGCTGTTAGAGCGTCGGAAACAGATTGGGCTGTAAGTCGCCAGGGAAAAGGGCCGTATTTAGTGGCAATCCGCACTGGTTGCCTGCTTTGTTGCATGAACTGCCCCAGTAGTTCTTCTGATTTTCCCGTTCCGTAAATCTCAGCTGTATCAAAGAAGGTAATACCAGCATCCAAAGATGCCTCAAATGCCTCTCTTAGCTGGGTTTCGTCGTAGTTATTGCCGTAGTTCCAAAACAGTTTGTCACCCCAAGCCCAAGTGCCAATGCCCAAGGGAGTGACAGCTGGTCCATTTTGACCTAGATTGATGGTTTGCACGCTTAAAAAACCGAATTCTTTATTTATCTATATTTTTATCTTTTAGATGGGCTGTTGTCGCCAAAAATTGACGAGGCCCAACTTAGAGCCGATCCGAAAAATCCGTTTCAGTGGCTGAATAAGTACTGATATCTGTGTTCATCTGTGTTTATCTGTGGTTAAAAATATCTTAAAATCACTTTTCGGATAGGTTCTTAGATGAACTAGGATTTAAAAATTTTTGTGAATATACATCTGAAAGTGAATATTACCTTGGAATGCAGGATTCTCCCTTCACATACTTCATAAGGGGAAATCATGAAGATTTTAATTATCTAGCATCTTTCTCAAAACCTTCAGCGGTAGACCCGTGGCATAAGATATTTTTTATTCCTGATGGTCATACGGTAAATATAATTGACAATTATTCTCTTAACTTGCAACCTCTTGTAATTGGAGGTTTTGGTGGAATTCCTCCCTCACAAGAACAGCGTATGCGTGGAAAAATAGCTCGCAAAAAGTACCGTAAATCGCAGCAAAATACTTGTTGCGATTTACGTTTTTTCAACGAAAGTTTCATTAAATCAGCTTTCGATGGTCTTGAAAAAGTTGATATTTTATTGACTCATGCTGGTCCTAAATTTCCTAATTTGCCAGAAGGTTCTGCTTTGATTTCAGAACTAGCAGAACGTGTTAAGCCAAGAGTCCATCTTTTTGGACATCATCATAAAGTAGTTGGTCCCTGCAAGGGACCAGGAGATTCTTTATTAGTAGGGTTAGAGCATCTAAATTTTACTAATAGTGGAGAGTTAACACAAGGTTCATGGGGAATATTATCTATTAATGAAAAATATACTGAATTCATTTTCCCTTCTTCAGAAAATTTTGAGTGCCTGAGAACGCTTCGACATGGGAGTTACCGTTCTCTACTAACTCCAGGTATTGCTATTCCCACGCTACCTCATATAATTTGATAATCCATATGCATTGCATTTACATTTCTGTAATTTTTCTACCAATAAACAAAACTTTGTTGTCTGAAAAGACCAGGCTCAAGCAACTCATCAAGTACCATTTACCAGATATTTTTCGGCGATGCTGTAATGGTTATCAGTCCCGGCATCATAGGTAATATACTAAATATTCCTCAAAGCTCAGGTCTTGAAGTTGGGCAGTACTCATAGCGATCGCACTATAAATAGCTTATGACAACTAATGATTTACCAGATTTCCAGCCAGCGCACCCCTCTAGAGTTCAGCAGATACCTCCAAAAATCAACCTGCTGACAATGTTTAGGCTGGGCTTATTCCAGATGGGATTAGGCATTATGTCGATCTTGACGCTGGGGGTACTCAACCGAGTGATGATTGACAAAAATCTCCTGGCAATACCAGCGACAATTGCAGCAGGTGCGCTGGCAATGTATCAGTTGGTTTCCCCGGCTAGAATTTGGTTTGGGCAAATGTCTGATGCTAAACCGCTTTGGGGTTATCACCGCAGTGGTTATGTTTGGACTGGTTTAACCTTGCTAGCAGTTTGTGCCTTTTTAGCTGTGCAAGTGGTTTGGCAGTTAGGCGCGAGTATTGCTAATGGCTGGACTGCACAAAGCACAGGGTGGGCTGTTTTGCTGGCTGCGATCTTTGCTTTGTATGGTCTTTGTATTTCTGCTAGCTCTACACCATTCACTGCTTTACTTGTGGATGTTTCCGATGAGGACAACCGCTCTAAGCTAGTGGGGATTGTTTGGTCGATGCTGATAGTGGGAGTTGTGATCGGAGCAGCTACCAGTCAGAAACTACTAGAGGGACTGACACCAGAGACATTGCAGGCGTCTATTAACCGCTTGTTTCTCATTTTGCCTTGGGTTGTAGTTTGTTTAGGCATTATTGCCACATTAGGGGTGGAAAAGAAGTATTCGCGCTACGGTTCTCGCTCTACATTGGTAGATCGAGAAGATCGCATTACTTTGGGAACAGCTCTGAAAGTCTTGACAGCAAGCCGCCAAACGGGTTTATTTTTCACCTTTTTGCTGGTAATGACGATGAGTTTATTTTTACAACAACCTGTGCTGGAGCCTTATGCTGGTGAAGTGTTTAGGATGACCCTAGCGGAAAGTACGGGGCTGAACAAATTCTGGGGCTATGGCATTTTGCTGGGGATGGCTGTATCTGGCTTTTTGATTGTGCCTCGCTTGGGTAAGCAGAAGACAGCTCAAATCGGCTGTTTGACGTGTGCTGGCTGCTTTGGGTTGGTACTTTTATCCGGTTTCACTGCTAATCCAACTCTACTTAAATCAGCCGTGTTGTTGTTTGGGTTGGCTTCTGGATTAATTACTAATGGGGCAGTTAGTTTAATGCTGGATCTGACAGCGGCGGAAACAGCGGGTACGTTTGTCGGTGCTTGGGGACTAGCTCAAGCAATGGCGCAAGCCTTCGCAACTTTGGCAGGAGGCGTTCTGCTAGACTTGGGTCGTCAGTTGTTCCAAACTCCTACGCTGGCTTACGGGTTGATTTTTGCCTTGGAAGCACTGGGGATGATCCTGGCAGCCGGGTTACTTAGTCGGGTGAGCGTGACTGAATTTCGCACCAATGCCAAAGAAGCGATCGCTACTGTCTTTGAAAGTGAATTAGATTGATTTTTTGTTAGTTGTTAGTTGTTAGTTATTAGTTGCCAATCACCCATCACCGATGAAAGATTTTTGGACGACAGTTCTCGATTTTGCCCAGACTACAACTGCCAAAGTTGGTACTCAGCTATTAAAAGATTCTGGACAAGTGCAAGCCTCTAAAAAGGCTGATGGTACTTTGGTAACACAATCAGATAACTGGGCGGATCAAGTGATTCGAGATGCGATCGCATCTACTTTTCCTGACCACGGCGTTCTCAGCGAAGAAGCAGAACACGTTTTTCCTGGTGCTGAATGGTGCTGGGTCATTGACCCCCTGGATGGTACAACCAACTTTACACGCGGTGTGCCACTCTGGGGGGTTTCATTAGGCTTACTGTATCAAGGGACGCCTGTATTTGGGTATGTTCATTTTCCCCCAGTTGACCAATCCTTTCATGGCTTTTGGTACGGTTCATCCCCACTCACAGGCCCCACGGGCGCATTTCTAAATAATCGCCCTATCGAAAGTAGTGCAGAGAATCCGAGCAATAATCACTTTTTCAGCTTGTGTGCCCGCAGTACCTCTGTCATGCAGCCTGGGTTCCCCTGCAAAATCAGGATGCTGGGTGTTGCCAGCTACAACTTTCTGGCTGTTGGTTCCGGTACTGCCTTGGGTGGAGTAGAAGCAACTCCCAAAATTTGGGATATTGCTGGTGCTTGGGCCATAATACAAGCTGCGGGAGCCGTTTGGGTGCCACTAGAATCAAAACCAATTTTTCCTCTAGAAGTTGGTCAAGATTACGGCAAGCGTTCTTTTCCCACGTTAGTTGTCAGCCGTCCTGAACTGGTGCCAGTTTTTGAACCTTTAGTGCAATCTATTAGCCATAAATAACTTAGTTAAGGGCATCTTTGTCACCTTGTTGCCAAACAAAATCTGCGATCGCCTTTTTCTGATCAGATGAGATATTTTCTGGAGGACTTAGCAAAACCGAACGCTGAACCACCTGTCTATCTGTAAAGCGTCGGGAAACGCGGCTGGGAATGCCGTAGCCATATACGATATGAGCCTGCCCAGCCAGCACAACTACTTGATAATCTGGGTTAGTTTTCAGAAACTGGGCGATTTTATCTGCCATTGTTTCATCCCATAGCACTTGCGCTGTAAAAAAGCGTTCAAAGTTTGTACTATTACCTTGCCCCACCTGATGATGCAGTTCATAGGCTTGCTGAGACATCTGGCGATATTCAAGGTTATCAGTGTGGATTTCAGAAATTGGCGGAATGTATTTTTGGTCTGTTGCTGTCAAACTTTCTAAACCTTCACGGGCAACTTTGCGTGTTACCTCGGTAGGGGTATTCAAAGCTAAGACTGGCACCTGATGTTGCTTAGCAAATTGCAGGATGGGGGCATAGTATTCCCAAGGATAAGCCCAGCGGCGGTTATACTCGCTTTGCTCTACTAACTCCGCTGCTGTTATCTTCCCAGCCAGATATCGATCGACTACCCCTTGATAGGGACGCTGGAACATTTCCATGGCGATCGCAACTTTGCCATGACGCCGATATAGTTGCTGAATAATTTCTAGCTGAACCTGATGATCTTCAAGGCGATCGTGAGTTTCTCCCAAGTAGACTACGTCTGCCTGGGCTAGTTCCTGCAAAATCTCTGGTTGACTTAGCTGTTGCGGCTGCACAAAACTTGATGGACTTTGGGCACAAGCAGGTGTGGTGCAGAATAAAATCATTCCTAATGACCAAGCACACAGCTGGGAAATCTGGCGTGTTCTCATGAAACTCTCAAAGGCGTTACTTTTGAGGATAATTTGCAAAATGTCAGAAAAACAACAGATGCCTCCTGAACTTCCACCCACAGTTGCTATCGAGAAACGATTTTTGACTGTATCCACCGAGAACTGGTTTGAATACCCCGTGCGTGCCCACCCTCATCACACTGACTATGCAGGTGTTGTCTGGCATGGTAGTTACATTGCCTGGATGGAAGAGGCGCGGGTGGAGTGCTTGCGTTCAATTGGCATCGACTATGCAGACTTAGTGGCATTGGGCTGCGAGTTACCAGTTGTTGAACTGTCGCTGCGCTACCACAGAACCCTTCAGATGGGTATGACAGCGGTGGTGAAGACGCGGATGGCAGACATGAAAGGTGTTCGGATCAACTGGGATCACCAAATTCAATCCCTGGATGGTGAGAATCTATACGTGACCGCACAAGTAACATTGGTAGCCGTTGACCGGGAGAAGGGCAAAATTTTGCGCCAGCTGCCATCGGCGGTCAAGGATGCCCTAGTGAAGCTTGCCGTTTAGTTGAGTAGGGCGATCGCATTTATAGCAATTAGCAATCCTTCAGTTAGCAATCCGGAGAGTGGTAGAGACGTTCCGGTGGAACGTCTCTCCTCGGCGTGTATGGGGCGAGGTCGATTGTCACTCTTCCCGACAAGGCAACTGCTATAACTTCTACCTCACTGAGTCAGGCAGCAACATGAGCTTATTTTCCTGTAACTAAATGCCAAAGCGTCTGCGGAAGCTGGAGTATCTGCTGCCACAGCTGATTTGAGCCAATGCCGAAGAACAGTTGCAATACTAAAATAATTACCGCGATCGCCACAGCAGTGCTAATGGTTGTTTTCACCAACTTAATCAAGACCGTAAATACCAGCCAAGAGACAATCAGTGCAGCAATTAGGATGATTAATTCTATCGGCATAAGCTTTGCCTTAGAGGTATTTATGAGGCGGTAAAATATCAGTTGATGCTTCTACTTCTATAGAAATCCTATCTAATTTGTGAAAAATACTTTTCTAATGAACCACAAAGACGCAAAGGCACGAAGGAAAAAGCTATCTATAAAGTTCACAAATGATTTAGGATTGCTATAGATTCTGGCAACTGTTAGCAAAGAGAATAATGTGTTAGCGAAGCTTGCTGTATGCTTGATCTCTTCCCATCACCTTACTCGCCGCCACAACTTCCTGTCTTGCCCATTTATCTGCTGCCACGATGTCATCTAAGGAAGGATCTGGGCGATTTTGAGGGGTAAAGCGATCGCACACTGATTCAATACAACGGGGAATATCCAAAAATTTGATTTTCTCCTCTAAAAATAGCGCCACTGCCTGCTCATTCGCCGCATTCAGCACCGCTGGCATACAACCACCAGCACGGCCAGCTGCATAAGCTAACTGCATACAAGGATACTTTTGATGGTCAGGTGCCCGGAAAGTTAAATCCCCAGCTTTTACCAAATCCAGCCGTTCCCAGTCTGTATAAATTCGCTCAGGCCAAGATAAAGCATAAAGCAACGGCAAACGCATATCAGGCCAACCCAATTGGGCTAAGACTGAAGTATCTTGCAGTTCAATTAATGAGTGAATAATGCTTTGAGGATGAATAACAATCTCAATCGCGTCGTAGTCCATGCCGAAGAGGAAATGAGCCTCAATGACTTCCAGCCCTTTATTCATCAGCGTGGCTGAGTCTACTGTAATTTTGCGACCCATTGACCAATTAGGATGCTTGAGGGCGTCTGCTACCGTGACTTCTGCTAACTTCTCCACTGGCCAATCCCGGAATGCTCCCCCCGATGCAGTGAGCAGAATCCGCCGCAAACCGCCAGGGGGAATACCTTGTAAGCACTGGAAAATTGCTGAATGCTCCGAGTCTGCTGGCAGTAGTTTTACCCCATGTTTCTCCACCAACGGCAAGACGACTGGCGCACCAGCAATCAACGTTTCTTTATTTGCTAAGGCAATATCTTTACCAGCTTCTATGGCGGCAATTGTAGGTAGTAGACCGGCACAGCCCACGATGCCAGTGACTACAGTTTTCGCATCGCCGTAACGAGCAACTTCAATGATACTGCTGTTCCCAGCTAGTAAGATTGGTTGAGGGTGGAGATCCGCGATCGCTTCAGCGAGTTCGGCCAATTTATTTTCATCACAAATAGCTACAATTTCAGGTTGGAACTGCCGAATCTGCTGTGCCAGCATCTCCACATTACGCCCCGCGGCTAACCCCACAATCCGAAACTGATCGGGGTACTGAGCCACTATATCTAACGTTTGAGTGCCAATTGAGCCAGTGGAGCCGAGTAGAGTAATCGCTTTCACAATTGTTTAATAATTAACCGCAACTCCACTATAAAATTCTTAGGGCTAGTTCTTAACAACTTCGTTATTGGTCATTGGTGTAAGACCGATGACTGAGGGCTAATGACTAATTACACAGAAAACGGCAAAGCTTTATGGAACAATGGTTTCATCTTTGCGATCGCCATGTGGCTGTTGAGCCGACTCTTGATATTGAGCGCAATGATGTTGCTTGCGCCTGCACTGCCAGCCCCACCTGGGGGTGTCATACCTAAAGTGGGCTGGGAAGTCTTCGACTGGTGGGACAGTATTTTTTACAAGCAGATAGCGACGGGAGGCTACGAATACGCCAATGATGGAAAGGGGCATAATGTTGCCTTTTTCCCTCTCTTTCCCTTATTCATCCGTGCGGTTATGACCCTTGGTTTGCCGTTTGATGTGGCAGGCACGTTGCTTAACAACCTAGCACTCTTGGGGGCATTGATTGTTCTGTACCGTTGGGTAGAAGAGTGTCATGGAGTAAGTGCTGCTCAATGGGCAACTGCTGTGCTGGCTTGGTGTCCCTTGTCTCTATTTGGAACGGTAATTTATACTGAGGGGCTGTTTCTATTGTTGAGTACAGCCGCTTTGCGAGCATTTGATAAACAGCAATATACCTGGGTAACTTTGTGGGGTGCATTAGCGACTGCGACTCGTCCAACGGGGCTAGCGCTCGTACCTGCTTTCTTGCTAGTAGCGTGGAAGGAAGGTCGGTCAGCTAAGGCGTATATTGCCAGTTTAGCTGTTGGTGGAGGGCTAATTCTCTATAGCCTATACTGCGGGATTAACTTTGGAGAACCCTTAGCGTTCCTGATTGTCCAACAAGCATGGCAACCCTCACAAGATTTTTATGGCCAGGGTTGGTTAAAAATGCTAATGCAAATTACGGTAGGGCCAGCAAATTGGAAATACGGCAAAATTGTAGATCCCTGGCATCCACTGCTGTTTTTGTTTTTATGCGGTTGTGGCTTCGCCTTATGGCGATCGCGCAAACAACTCGGCTCTATGAATACAGGTTATGGCTTTTGTGCCTTAGTACTTATCCTATGGCTGCTAGCGGGCGCTCCATTTATTAACGCTGTCATAGTTTTTGGTGGTGGCTACTTGTTATGGTACTTGCGAAAAAGACTTAGACCTGTTGCTGTTACCTATGGCTTTTTCAATTTAGCCTTGATCTTGAGTTCTGGAAGAACTGCATCTGCTGAACGCTACGTTTACGGTATTGTATCAGTGGCGATCGCTCTGGGCGTGTTACTTTCCCGCTATCCTCGTTGGGGATATGCAACTATGGGCTTTTTTGCCATCTTACTTGCCAGCCTTGCTGTTCGATTTTCTCAACACCTATGGGCAGGGTAAAAAAGCATGAGAGAAAAAACACGCTGGTGGTTTCAGAAAATTTATTTGACACCATTCATGAAGCTGCCTTTCTTTATTAGTAAAAATCACTCTGCTCTTTTTGCACAGGCAGCGATTTTATTTTTGATCGGAGTTGCTAGCCGCTTGCCGTTTCAAAGCCACATTCTGCACGACATGGACTCGTACAATTTTGCTCGTGCATTAGATCGCTTCGACGTCCGCTTGGAACAACCGCATACACCAGGAACTTTTTTCATTTATATAGTAATGGGCCGCCTGCTCAAACTTTTTCTGCACGATCCAAATGCTAGCCTGGTTGGAGTCAATATTTTAGCAACTGGATTCGCGGCGGCGGCTATTTTTATTCTGGGGTCAACTTGGTTTGGCATACTTGCTGGCTGGGTAATTGCATTACTAATGCTAACCAGTCCCTTAGTTTGGTTTCAGGGAGAAGTAGCCCTCTCCTATATGCCAGAGTTTTGCTGGGTTTTGACTATTGTTTTGGCATGTTGCCAAGTTCGCTTAGGAAATAAAACAGCATTGTTTATTTCTGCTGCTCTTATGGGATTGGCAGGTGGCATTAGGCCTAACACGCCATTTTTTTTATTTCCGTTGTGGGTGGTAGCCGTAGCTTTGGGTTTGCGTACACGCAAGTACAACCTGTGGCATTTTATTTGGGCTTTAGTACTGCTAATAATTTGTATTGGGATGTGGGCTGTGCCGATGGTTATGCTGTCAGGCGGCCCGAGTGGTTACTGGCAAGCAATGCAGCCGTGGTTTACTAAACATCCAAAGGACGGCAACACTTTGAATGGCAAATACCGTAATCTTAAGCTTGTGATAGAGTCGGTTTTTTACGGTGTAGGTTTCGCTTTCTTACCAACTTTTTGGGCGCTGCGTCATAATTGGCGGTATTTTAAAACTAAACTCCTACGATATTGGAGATTTCAAACACTTATTCTCTGGATTTTACCAGGATTTTTGTACCTCACCTTTATCCATATACAGCAACGAGGCCACACCTTTACCATCATGCCAGCTTTTATAGTTATTGCTGGCATATCAATTATTTTGGCTGGTCGTTACTTGCAACAATTCCGTCGAAATTCCCTGGTAATTTTGACTATTTTAGTTTTAGCTGGTAACAGCTTATTTTTCCTGTTTGGTCCTGCAAACTTAGATCGTGTACCAACTTGGGCAACTATCCGAGATTATGACACTTACATAACAGAGCGTCTGGAGTTAATTCGTAAGGAATTTCCACAGACAAGGGAGACGATAGTGCTCCCTAGCGGACGCAACATGGCAATGCGAAGCTTCTACCTGCCGGAGTACGAGGGTATATCAGACCTAACAGAGGTGCCTATTGTTTTACCAAATCATGTGAACACCCTTGTACTTTTCGATCAAAAGGTATTACGGGAGTTTCAAGCAGAATCAGGGTTCCAATTACTCTCGCTGCCAACAACGGGAAGTATTCGTTACATTACCTGGAAGCACAACCAGCAGGTTAAAGTGAGTAAATCTTCATTTGAGATTAAAGATAGCTCTAAGTCTACTGCCCTATAATTTTTAAGCTCCCAACCACGGATGAATCCGGGGGATAACGCGATAGTAGTTAGTTGTTAGTTGTTAGCTGTATTTTCTACTAACAAAAAACAAAAAATGGGGGGCGGCTGGCTTGGAGAAACCACAAGCGACGACGATGGCAACAGCCTACCTACTGTATTCACTGGTTTTTCATGTTAATCTGTTTAACTTCCACCCCCATTTAACTCATCGATGTGGAGCCAAACTGGCTACTGCTGGTTCAGAGTCTGCTAATTTAAGCGAGTTTGAGTATGTTTGGCTTAATTTGCGTCATCCCGACTTTGGTCGTACTCCGCGAGCCGTTACCACCTTATTAGAACGACTCAAAAATGCGTCAGAGTTCCAAGAAACCTATCAGCGTGATGATGTTTATTTATTTACAAAGAAGTCTTAATAAAACTAAATATGATGGCAGGAGTTGAAAATGGCATATCCACAGGCACCTTGGACACTTCAAGGCTACGCTATCCAGACATTGCAGTTAGTTGATATTGGGCGATCGCGCTCTCTCATCCCACCAGAGTTTGAAATTGTCTCTGTGTGGCCGGGTAAAACACTAGGTGGGGTTTATGTATCCTCTTACGGGCCAGGTTCAGTGCTGGAGTACAACGAGTTAATTGTCGTTCCTGCAATGGTGAGCTATTCAGGTCAAATAGGTGGTTGGGTTTCCCACATATACGTAGACAATTCTGATTCCGTTGCTGGTGGTAGAGAAATTTGGGGACTACCCAAGGAACTTGCTGAATTTACTTGGGAAAAAGGCGCTTCTCGCTCTCAGGTTACTGTCCGCCAAGAAAATCGACAACTGTGCAGCCTTAGCTATAGTCAGCAAGGCTTCGGGTGGCGAGTGCCTTTTAAAGGGAATGTTTTCAGCGCCTTGGATTCTAATATCCTGTTGTTCAAAGGTGAGTTAGAATCCCGCGTCGGGCTAGTTAATGGCAAATTGCAAGTGCCCGCAGAGAGTCCTTTTGCCAGCTTAAGTTTAGGTCAGCCTTGGCTTAGTGCTTCCTGCGAAGAGATGCGTCTAGTAGCTGGTGCGCCAGAAGTTGTGGGGCAAAGAGCAGTTGAGTTCAGCTATAAGTAAACAATAACCACCAGGTTGTTCAACTTTGGAATTGGAACAACCTGGATGGATGAATAGATGGGAAACGAATAGCTCAATTGATACGAAATGCCCACCCTACCTCTAAGCGGAGTGGGATACCGTCAAGATTCTATCGTGTGCCGCGACACACAGGATTAGGATTATTCAAACATAACCAAGTTCCTGGTTCGAGCGGACCAGAAGTACGATAGTTTTGAGTTTGAGGAGCAGGAGTAGGAGATGTTGTAGCTTCCGGTATAGGAGTTGGAGATGTTGTAGTTTCCGGTACAGGAGTTGGAGATGTTGTAGTTTCCGGTACAGGAGTTGGAGAAATTGGCTCTGCCACCACAGGAGGAGGAGAAACTGAATCTCCAGGCATACTTTGAGCTAATAGTTTTCTGGTATTTAAAGTCGATTCCGCCTGGGCGTGATTATTTAAAGATTGATTAGAACCACTACCACTGGAGCTTATTAGAGCCAAGGCTGGAAAACAAAGAAAAGCACCAGCGCTAGCAACTCCTACTAAAGCAATGAAATTTTTGATTTTTTTTTCTTTTGGATACATAGACTTAATTGTGAGACTGCAAGGTAAAGGGTATTGCTGCTCGATGTAATGATTCTGTGCGAAGTTTCAAGAAGTGATTTATCTAAATCATTCCCTAATTCAGCAACGCCTAGATAAATTACACACTTATCGTAGATAAATCTGTATCCTAAAGCACCTCAAGCATCACCCTCTAACCCTGGCTATTTATGCAACACCCCTGCTAGGGGAAATGTCACGCCCGTTAAAAGTAAAAAGTAAAGGCATACACGCGGACACTGCGGACACGGAAAATCCTGAACTCACAGCGCCGTAGTGTCTCGTCGAGCTCTACAAATAAGCCTAATCTTTGTGCCATTCCTCTTAGCGGTATGTCTGCGCCGTATAAGTTGGCTAATCCGCTGCTTGTATGCCCTAGACTGATCTGAGAAGATGCTCATCTGGTCTAGAAAGGGAACAAACGATGCGACTGTCTCAAATGTTATTCGTTACACTGCGGGAAGACCCAGCGGAAGCGGAAATCCCCAGCCATAAATTACTGCTCCGTGCAGGTTACATTCGTCGCATCGGCAGCGGTATCTACGCCTATCTCCCTCTGATGTGGCGGGTACTGCAAAAGGTTTCCCAAATTGTGCGGGAAGAAATGAACGCCACGGGTGCCCAAGAGTGCCTGCTGCCACAATTGCAACCAGCGGAATTATGGCGGGAATCCGGTCGCTGGGATACTTATACCAAAGCTGAGGGCATCATGTTCGCCCTCACAGACCGACAAGAACGAGAGTTAGGATTGGGTCCCACTCACGAAGAGGTGATCGTGACGGTTGCCCGGGAGATGATTCGCTCTTACCGACAATTGCCCCTGCACCTTTACCAAATTCAAACCAAGTTCCGGGATGAAATTCGACCCCGCTTTGGCCTGATGAGAGGGCGGGAATTCATCATGAAGGATGGCTACTCGTTCCACACCGATGAAGAGAGCCTTAAAAATACTTACCAGCATATGCACCACGCTTACAGCAATATGCTGCGCCGCTCTGGTTTAGCCTTCCGCGCTGTGGAAGCGGATTCAGGCGCGATTGGGGGGTCTGGTTCCCAAGAATTTATGGTGTTAGCTGAAGCTGGTGAAGATGAGGTGCTTTACACCGAGGATGGTGAGTACGCAGCGAATGTAGAAAAGGCTGTCTCAATGCCTGCTGAAGCCCAACCCTCGCCGTTTACGAGTTATGAAAAACGGGAGACACCTGGAACGGAAACGATTGAGAAACTCTGTAAATTCCTGAAGTGTTCGCCTACCCAGTTGGTTAAGAATGTCCTCTACCAAGCTGTTTATGACAATGGCATGACAGTGCTGGTGCTGGTGAGCATTCGGGGAGATCAAGAAGTGAATGAGGTGAAGCTGCAAAACGAGCTGGTGAGGCTGGCAGATGGTTATGGTGCTAAGACTATCCTCACCCTGAAGGTTCCAGATGCCCAAGAACAACAGCAATGGGCAGCTTCACCCCTACCTTTGGGCTACATTGCGCCTGAAATTGCCGATGACTATATTCGCTCTGATAAACACCTAAACCCGAAGTTTTTACGGTTAGTGGATAAGACAGCCGTTGATTTAAACAACTTTGTCACGGGTGCCAATGAGTCAGGCTACCACGTAGTTGGTGCTAACTGGGGCGAGCAATTCCAGCTACCAGAGCGGGTGGTAGATGTGCGGAAAGCTAGACATGGCGATCGCTCTATTCACAACCCTGAACAAACTTTACAAAGTGCCCGTGGTATTGAGGTCGGTCACATTTTCCAGCTGGGTACCAAATACTCTAAAGCAATGGGAGCTACTTACACCAATGAACAAGGTGAGGAAGTTCCCCTAATGATGGGTTGTTATGGTGTGGGGGTGTCCCGGTTGGCTCAAGCAGCAGTTGAGCAGTCTTACGATAAGGATGGGATTATTTGGCCGGTGGCGATCGCACCTTATCACGCGATCGTCTCGGTTCCCAATGTGGCAGACGCCCAACAAATGCAGGCGGCGGAAAAACTCTATAACCAGCTCAATCAAGCCGGGATTGAAACGCTACTAGATGACCGCAATGAACGCGCTGGGGTTAAGTTTAAGGACGCTGACTTAATTGGAATTCCCTACCGAATTGTTACTGGGCGATCGCTCCAAGCTGGCAAAGTAGAAGTTGTGGAACGTGCTACCCGCAAATCTCAGGAAATTCCCCTTGATGAAGTCGCATCCACACTGAAACAGTGGATTGACGCTGCAACTTGAGGTCAAGATATCTAACGGGTAAGAGTGAGAAAGCCCCCACCAACCGCAAGCGGTATGGTAGGGGTAGTTCACCTATCAATAGCGATCGCTTATAATTCACGAGAACATTCGACTGTTCCCCACAGGTATCTGCACCCAATTAACCTTAGTGTTTCCGGAAAAATCCCCGCCTGACGTGTAGCTTGTACTAAGGTAGGTTTACAGTAATGCCCACTTTTTATGGAGGGTTCTTGTATGCAAGAACAACACCAAAGCCGCCGTATTCCTCTAGCTATCGTTGCAGGTTTATCTGCTGTGGTCTTAGCAGCAGGAGGCGGCACAGCGTGGTGGGCGTGGAACTCAGGTCAATCTTCCAAAACTCCTCAGGTTACTACAACGGCTCAGTTGTCGCCATCACCACAAAGGGTGCAGGCTTCAACCCAGAATAGTGTTCAAATCTACTGGCTCAAGAATAGTGGCAATCGTATTCAGGTGGTTCCCAGTGCCCTAACTTTGCAAGATACCAACAGCAAAAGTGCGGTTCTAGAGGACGCTTTCAAAAGTTTGCTCGCAGGGCCAACTGAGGCGCAATTCACAACTACTATCCCACAGGGTACAAAACTACGGGGTGTGGAGGTTAAGGACGATGGTGTTCATGTTGACCTCTCGCAAGAATTTACCAGCGGCGGCGGTAGCGCCTCAATGACTGGTCGGGTAGCGCAAGTACTTTACACAGCTACCAGCCTGAACCCGGATGCGAAAGTATGGATTGATGTGGAGGGTAAAAAGTTGGAGGTTTTAGGCGGCGAAGGTTTAGTGCTTGAGCAGCCGCTAACGCGCAAAAATTTTCAGGAAGACTTTGAACTGTAATATCAAGCCCGTATCTTTTCAGCAGTTGTCTTAAACTAATGACAACTGACAATTAATTTTTATTTGCTAAACTAAAGTCGCGAAAGCAACGGGCTTGTTGTTCAATTCGTGTAGCGAGGCGATCGCAAACCAAATTACACAAATCAAAAATTAGGTCATCTTCTACCTTGTAATAAGCGGATGTACCTTCACTGCGGC
The DNA here is from genome assembly GCA_019359765.1 of Aphanothece sp. CMT-3BRIN-NPC111. Classification (GTDB taxonomy): domain Bacteria; phylum Cyanobacteriota; class Cyanobacteriia; order Cyanobacteriales; family JAHHGU01; genus JAHHGU01. The sequence continues at coordinate 15,488 of JAHHGU010000017.1, read as the reverse complement.
GGCTGAGGATACCTGCTTGCAACATTACTTTCAGGTGTTTAGATACATTAGCCTGACTAGTTTCTGTCGCCTCAACTAACTCTTGCACGCATTTCTCGCGATCGCGCAGCAAGTTCAAAATCTTCAGGCGCATTGGCTCACTCAAAATGCTGAAGTATTCTGCAACTTGTAGTACAACTTCTTGTGGTACAGGTTTGGCTTGTTGCATCGAATTAACAAGAAAACAACTGATCCCCAAATTCTAGCAGCTATTCTATTCATAACAATAGAGTAATCATTGTTCAGGATTAACGCGCATCAAGGGTTGACCATATTCCACAGGTGCGCCGTTCTCAACCAGGATTTCCATAACCTGTCCAGATACCTCCGCCTCAATTTCATTCATCAGCTTCATCGCCTCGATAATACAGACGGCTTGATTGACACGGATGCGATCGCCCACATCTATAAACGGGGGGTCATCTGGACCTGGTGCCCGGTAAAACGTTCCCACCATGGGGGATTTTATCTCTACCCATTTCTTATCAATGGGGGGGGATGTCGGTGCAGCAGCGCTGGCTGGCGCTTCCGGGGTAGGGCTAGGCAACGCAGGTATTTGTGCTGGCCCAATTGGAGCTGCAACACCGCCGTTTGCCCTCTGTGCTGAGTCGCTAGTAGGCGTTAAACCAACGGCTTTACGAACTGTCAGTTCAAAATCGTCGCTTTTTAAAGTCAGCTCGGCAATGTCAGTACTAGCGATCGCCGCTAGTAGTTCGCGGAGTTGGTTGAAGTCTATTGCCATAATTCAGATTATTTTGAGTAATGAAGTGCGTGAGTTTTGAGTTGAGAAAGGCATTTAATTCATAACTCAGCACTCATAACTCATAAATTAAGGGAAGAGGCATTATTCTCGACCTTGATAGGAATCGGTGCGGGTGTCAATGCGGATTTTTTCTCCCACCGTAATAAACAGGGGTACCATAATTTGGGCACCTGTTTCCACAATTGCCGGTTTGCTGCCGCCTGTAGCGGTATCTCCTTTCATTCCTGGATCTGTTTGGGTTACTTCCAGAACCACTGTGTTAGGCAGTTCCACTTCCATTACCTGTTCGCCCCAGCGGACAACGTTAACCTCCATCCCTTCCTTGATGTACTTGACGCGATCGCCAATTTGTTCTGGGCGCAGATTAGCTTCTTCATAGGTTTCCATATCCATAAAAACGAACTGGTCACCCTCTTTGTAGGTATGCTGCATCGTGCGCTTTTCCAGGTTGGCTTGGGGTACTGTTTCTCCAGCCCGGAAGGTTTGTTCTACAACACTGCCAGTTTGCGCGTTTTTCAGCTTTGTCCGCACAAATGCCGATCCTTTTCCTGGCTTAACGTGGAGGAATTCCACCACCCGCCATACGCCTCCATTCCACTCAATTGTTACACCGGGTCGAAAGTCGTTGCTAGAAATCATAAAAATCTCGGAAAGTTGGGGAACCCAGCGGTTTTAGCCCTGGGAGGAAAAACGACACTAGCGACTCAAGGTCGCCTTTGGACCTCTAGCCCACACACTTCAGCTAGGGGTGAGTGGAGAATCCTTTACTTGAGGAGAACACTCAGCATTCCATTTTACCCCTCAGTGGCTCCTTCCCTATCCTCTGTATTCATCACTACTAATGGCTGGTGCCTGACAACCATATGGCAAGATAAAAAATGGCGTAATTATTAAGTCCAGTTCGCCTCAACTGCGATAGCTCCAAGCACTCAGGGATAAATTTATGCTTCATTTAAACCGTTTTATGCTCGATTGGTACAAGCGTTGGGTGAGAACCGGCCTGTTAGCGCTATTGCTGCTGACTCTATCACTAAATCTGTGCGCTGCTGGGTGGAACTTGGGCGGTACAAGCAGCCGCCCCAGTGGTTTACCTGCTGGTAATGCTATCACCGATGGCAGAGCCTTATTGCGATACGCGCTACCGATTGATAACCAGGCTGTGCGTGACATTCAAGGCAGTTTGGAAGATATTTCTACACAACTACGGGGTAAGCGCTGGAGTACCATTAGCGGGGATATCACCAAAGCATCTGTGATGCTGCGCGATCGCCCAGAAGAAGTGCTCAAAAGTGTTCCCGATGCCCGGAAAGCCGAAGCCGAAGCCCTAATTGCTCAACTAGATCAGGAAATTGCTTCATTACGAGAGGCAGTTGAAACCAAGGATAAAGGAAAAATTGAGACTGAGCAAAGTAAACTCCTAAACGGGGTGGGTAAGTTAGAAGAGTTGATGCTGCAAAAGTTCCCCTTTGAGGTTCCCTCAGAGTACAGCCATCTGCCTCAACTCAAAGGTCGCGCCACTGTGGAAATGACCACAAATAAAGGCACTATCACCCTGGTCGTTGATGGTTACAGCGCCCCTATTACCGCTGGTAACTTTGTCGATTTAGTTCAGCGCGGTTTTTATAATGGTCTAGAGTTTATCCCAGCGGAAGACTATGTGCTGCAAGCAGGAGATCCACCTGGGTCAGAACAAGGTTTCATTGACCCAAATACTGGCAAGTACCGCAGTATCCCCCTGGAAGTGCTAGTCAGAGGTGACTCAGTACCCACCTACGGCGTTACCTTAGAAGACGCTGGTCGTTTCCGTGAGCAACCAGTGCTTCCCTTCTCCGCCTACGGTGCTGTGGCAATGGCTCGTCCTGAAGCCGAACCTGATGGCGGTTCTTCTCAGTTTTTCTTCTTCCTGTTTGAACCGGAACTGACCCCAGCTGGGCGCAATTTGTTGGATGGACGCTTTGCCGTGTTTGGCTATGTGGTTGATGGGAAAGAAGTCCTACGAAACCTAAAGCAGGGCGACAAGATTGAATCAGCAAAAGTTATCCAAGGGGCGGATAATTTAGTGCAGCCGCAAACTGCCTAAATAGAATTAAGTAAGTGGCGTAATTAAACGTGTGTTGGGATTGTTAGTAGTTAGTAGTTAGTAGGATTTTTCCCACTAACCACTAACCACTAACCGCTCCCACCAGCTATGTTTATTTCAACCACGTACTTACCTTTTATTACCTGACTGCTAAATAAGCCAGATGTAGTAAATAAATGGCAATTCTTGAAATGATACTTATAATCGCGCTAGGTGGTTGGGCAGGCGTGTTATTTTACAATGCCAATCAGCAGCGCCAGATGCAGATGGTGCTAGATAATGCTTTTTATCAATTGCTTGAAGCTCAAGATAGCTGTATTTCTCTAATCCAACTGTCAGCAACTGCTAGGGTCGATCCCCAGATGGCGCAGCAATACCTAGAGCGCCAGGTAAAAATGTTGGGTGCTGTTCCAGAAGTAGATAACGATGGTAATACGTTCTATCGCTTTCCTAAATTACATTTACGCCCGTCTTCAGATTGATGAGCTTTGAGGCGATCGCTATTTAGTCAAAAATCCTTTCTCATACAATATCCGCGCCGTCTCGATATGACGGTGTATGGATTACATAAAATTGCCCCTCTTTCACATTGCAAATCATGATGTCTTTGTCAAGCCCAGCGTTTATTGTGTCATTACTTACACGTTGTTGAGGGCTTCATTTCCATCACTACCATAAATGGTGTAATTACAAGGTATATGCATCTAAATAATAGGCTTCTTGCCCAAATATTCATTTGGGTTTTTAGTATGCAGATTAACTGCCGATAAATACAGATATAGCAATTAGCAGTTAGCTTTTAGCAATTAGCTTTTAGCGAGAATAAGGTCTCGTGTTGATTGCCAAACATATTATGTCAACTGCTATAGTTTACGATGCTTTATCGAGTTTTATAAAAGATTTTATTATTTGACAATTAGAGATGCTTATGCTTAATAAAGCTATTGTTGTATGTACATTTTCAGAAATATAAAACTAATAATAAGTACCTAAAATCGTTATACAATTAATTTGAAGAAAATAAGACTACCTTAGCAGTTGTTTTATTTAACCAAAATAAAACATATACATGAATATTAACACCGTAGCTCAAACTCGCTTTATCTACAGCGAGGGTAACAGTATTACTATTAGTAATAAACATCGCTGTCTCTACAACAGCTTTACTGTTGCACAGCATTTAACTATTGCCCTGAAGCGGTATGTGAGCTTGTACGAAATTGAGGCAATTGAAGAATGGCAACATTTCCTTTGGGTGAAGCTCAAAGGTACAAGTCCCAGATTTGTCAGCAAAAAGAAAATTCAACAAGATTGTTCTAAACCATCAAAATTTGGTGGAATTTTAGTCAATTTATCGTCACGAGTTGTGCCTAGAATTGAATCAGATGACTGTACTTTTATTACTTATCTTGGGTATAGCGACGAGACATTAGCCAGGAAAGCGAGATCTTATATTTTAAGCTGGGGTTTAGCACTCACAGCAGATGTTCGCTTATCTAAAGGCTTTACAGCAGAAGAGTGGGAACTGCGAATTAGTTGCATATCACTGGCTGCGGTTATGCACCTTGCCCTTCGGGAAGTGCGCGAGGAAATTAAGCAAAAAGCGATCGCCACTATTTCCTAGGAAGATATAGAGATATTTCAGGACTGAGGCAGGGCTTTGATTACCCAGGGCTTACGCAGAGATCCCCCTAAATCCCCCATAAATTGGGGGACTTTGAGCGTTCCCCCTTTTGAAGGGGGGTAGGGGGGATCAAGGTTTGAGGCTTTTGGTGCGTAAGTTCTATTACCAAGCGATCGCGCTTTTTTATGTGCAACTATATTCTGATTTAGGAGTTATACAACTTCCCTCCCAACAAAGATTATCTTTAATTAAGGACAAGGGTTTTATCTCTTGTCTGGCAACTTTATATCAGATTTCATCGCCGTCAATGTTGATAGCATTTTAGGTAATCCGCCCATACCCAACCTTGATATTGTTGGGTAGAGATATCAGCCCACTCTCCATCCTGCGACCAACCATGAAGTTCAACTACTGTTCCTTTAGGTAAAACATCGATAACTCTGGCAGTTTTGCTGTTGTTGTCTCGAACATTGACATCTGAAGCTGTAACTTCCCAATACTCGCAACGCTGGGAAAGTAGATACTTATCACCTTTGTGTCGTGGCGTTAAGCTTGTTTCAGCTTGTAGGGTGGCATTTTGCATCGTAGTGCTAGCAATAGCCGCCGAGGTAGTTGCGATACCAATTGTAGATAAAGATAGTAAGGTAATTAATGTTAGATTTTTTGTCCAGTTACTCATCTTTTTAATGCAGTAGGGTGCGGCTTTCTTTGAATTCCTCTGTTTTTATACAGAGTTTGCACAAAGCTTTCCGGATAAAACCCTAACTACTTAACAATGTTCTCGAAATTGGGAAACACAACGTGGTATCAGCGGAGCTGCCAGTATGGCGTTAAAATTACGAAAACTCTCAGATGCCTTCATAAACCATCGGACTGATTTTAGATTTTGGATTAATAGCCAATCCAAAATCTAAAATTCTTAGGCAGTTTTGAAAAACCGGATAATTTCGCGAACGTGGTCGAGAAATTGCCCATCAGTTGTCAGCTGGGCGATCGCTTGTCGTGCCTCGCGGGACAGCCGCTCATGCTCAAGTTTATTGGTGGCTCGCAATTCTTCAAAAGACGCCGCCAGACGAGCTAACTCTTTGCGAGTTTCTTCCTTGTAGCGCTGCTGGGCTGCAATCCAGGAGTCAGGTTGTTCCGGGTTCATTTGCTCTTCCAGGCGCTTTACAGTTTCTTCTAGGGTGGTAAAGCGAGAGCGTAGTTCCATAATATCTTCGCGAGGATACTTAAATTCCTGACGAATCATCGCCAGTCGTGCTGCTAAATATTCGTATGTTCGCACAGCCGGACGTAGGGCGGTTAATAATAAAGCCGCACCAGAACTGATATAGCCAACGGCACTGATGCCAGCGATCGCTAAAGCGTAAAGTCCAATAGCAGAAAGAATGTGTAAAGCAATGGCGATAAAGAGCGATCGCTTGGCTACAACTTTGGCGTACTCAACTTGCTTGGCATCAACCGCAATCTCTTTTTCCGTTGACTGCGCTGCATCCGCTAAAACCTCCTTTGCCTCAAAGTGGATATTCCACGGCACTGTTACAATCGCCAGCAGCCACTCAAAAATCGCCACGGCAATCACCCAGTCAATAAAGCTACCAGTGGGGATGTGCAGCCATTGCAGTATTCCAAAAACTAGCAGCACCAAAACTGCAAGCCCAAAATTAAAACCGATGAAGTTGTAATACATCTGGTGTCACCTCTCCTGTCAAAGCATCGCCTCGATTCTGGCTGAAGGTTGCAGGTATAACAGGGAGGCTTGTGATGGTTTTAAGAGTTTCACACAAGTTGTAGTTTTGAACCGCACTAGACGCGCAGCCGCTTCCCGTAGGGTAGGCGCAAAAAACGCAAAGATTAAAAAAGGGAATACTGCTTTGTAAAGTTTAAGGTAGACAATAAAAAGCGATTCGACGGCCTTTGTCGAGTTTTATTCAACTAAGTAGGTCAACCAAGCTGCCTGAGTGTCTTTGTCAGTAAACTGAGGACGAGCCAGACGCCAGGTTTTGCCCTCTTTCTGGCGTTGCACGTAGACATCAAAGGGATTTTGCTGTTGAGCTAGCTGTCGCTGGGGCAGTTGCATAGTGAGGTTATAGGTGCCCCGGATGTGGTACGCAGGTAACTGTTGAATTACTAGGGGTTCCTGCTGGATAATTCGCAGCTGGGTAATTTTAAAGCTGGGGGGTGAAGAGTACAACTGCTGGCTTAGCTGCTGTTGAGTTAAGTTCAGCTGGAGAGCGATCGCATCTCGCACCAGCTGGCTACTCGGTGTCAGTTCAGCCGAGCCACAGGCTGTCAGTAACCCTACTAAAATAGCCATCAAAATAAATCGCATTATCATATAGCAATCCTAAGCGAAGAGCGAACAAGAGCCATTCCTTTCCCTTGTCTCCTTGTCTCCCGCTCTGCCTCCAGCGATAGTATAGGCTTGAGGTGACTTTGATTCTCAAATTAACAATGTCCAAAAAGACCCTTGACCTGGACGAGCGGCTTTACAATTACCTATTATCTACTTCGCTACGAGAGCCGGACGTTCTACGTCGGTTACGGGAAGAAACCGCCCGTCATCCCTACGCCACGATGCAGATTTCCCCGGAGCAAGGTCAATTTATGGCGCTTTTAGTTCAGCTACTAGGAGCGACAAAAACCTTAGAAATTGGCGTATTTACGGGCTACAGTTCCCTCTGTGTTGCCTTGGCACTTCCCCCCGGTGGCAAGATTACTGCTTGTGATGTGAGTGAAGAATTCACTTCCATAGCGCGTCGCTACTGGCAAGAAGCTGGCGTAACTGACAAGATCGAGCTGCGGTTAGCACCAGCACTGGAGACGTTGGATCAGTTGTTGGCAGATGGGCAGGCGGAAACGTTTGATTTTGCCTTCATTGATGCAGATAAAGAAAATTATCAAGGATACTACGAGCGATCGCTGCAACTAATTCGTCCCGGTGGCTTGGTGGCTATTGACAACGTCCTCTGGGGGGGACGAGTTGCTGACCCAAAAGTGCAAGACAACAGCACTCTGGCAATTCGGGCTTTCAATGAAAAATTGCACTACGACGAACAAGTTTCCATCAGCCTTGTCCCCATCGCTGATGGTCTAACATTGGCACTGAAGCGGCATTAGTGCAGCGGTCAAGTTTAAATTCCTATCGACTAGCGATCGCAGCAGGCGGCAAAACTAACTGCCGCTTCTTATGATTATTCCGCGATATATCCTGCGGAGCATCCTGTAGTAAAACTTCCCGAATCACTCGCGCTGCTACCCGCTGGGCTAAACCACTAGCAATTTTTTGCCCCATTTTCTGAGTTTCTGGCTTCAACAACAGCTGAGGAATCACTGGCAACACTTGCAAAGGGTCAAAACCAGGAGTTTTTTGGAGAATGTCCCAAATCCGTTTAATATGCTCTAAACTTTGGGGCTTCTCTGTTCCTGCCGGTGCTTCGTGAACTGCCAACCCGACTCGCTTTTGTAGCGAATGCGTGAAATTGTCGAACGTCTGACGCCCTAGCCCATCTACACCTTTAACAATTTCATCAACTAGATGTTCGCGGATAAAAGCACCCCGCTCTGAAAACAGAAAATCAAGCGTTTGATTCAGTGCCTGGTTAAGGTCAAATTCCTCACTAGTACCAGCATTACGTAACAAGTTTTCCAAGCGATTCCAGCGGAAATTGCCATCTTTAAACAAAAGTTCCTGCAAAGATGTCCGTAATTCTGGTGATTGGTCTGTTAACAGACGCTTGGCTACATATGGGTACGCTTTACTCAAAACCTTGAAATTCGGGTCAATGCCGATGGCTATCCCCTCTAAAGTGACCAGAGAACGAATAATTAAAGCGTAGTAAGCGGGTACGCGGAAAGGGTACTCATACATCAAAGCCGACATATCGTCGGTGATGCTCTTAAAATTCAGTTCCGCAACGCTTGCTCCTAAAACGTTGTTGAAGATATTGCCAAGCGCCGGAATAATTGGTGTGAGGTCAGTATCCGGTGTCAAAAACTCTAGCTTCACATAGTCGTGAGCCAGACCTTCAAAATCACGGTTGACCATGTGGACGACGGCTTCAATTAACCCATATCGCTGATAGGGCTTCACCTCGCTCATCATGCCAAAGTCCAGATAAGCCAGTTTTCCGTCAGTGGTGGCTAGCAAATTGCCGGGATGGGGATCGGCGTGGAAAAAGCCATGTTCCAGCAACTGGCGCAAGGAGCACTGTACACCCACCTCAATTAAATAAGTGGCGTCTATCCCCTGCTCCCGCAGTGCCTCGACGTTGGTCATCTTCGTGCCGTTGATCCACTCCATTGTCAAGACGCGGCGTCCTGTGTATTCCCAGTAAATTTTGGGAACATAAATATCCGGTAGGTGACCGTAAAGCTTGGCGAACCGCTCCGCATTATGTCCCTCTTGGATATAGTCCATTTCTTCAAAGATGCGGGTGGCAAATTCATCCATAATTGCCACTAAGTCACTCCGCACCCGCTGGAAATTTTTGTTCACCCACCCAGCTAGTAGGCGCAAGATATACACATCTAAGGTAATGCGCTCTCTCAAGCCCGGTCTTTGTACCTTCACGGCTACAACTTCGCCCGTCTTCAGCTTGCCTTTGTAAACCTGACCTAGAGAAGCTGCGGCGACTGGATCTAGGCTGAGTTCGGCATAAATTTCTTCTGGGCGATCGCCTAATTCTTCCTCTATTAACCGATAAGCTACTTCATTGGGAAACGGCGGTAGCTGATCTTGTAAAATGGATAACTCATCTAAGTAGGTGGGAGGAAGTAAATCTGGTCGCGTGGAAAGCGCCTGCCCCACCTTAATGTAAGCTGGCCCCAGTTTGGTTAACATTTCCCGCAATCTGATAGCTCGACGCCGGGAATTTTTGGCAACACGATTCGTTTGCTTATCCCACCACAAGCTGATCCCCAGCCTGACAAACGGCACCACAATATTGATTAAGCGCCACAATACCTGTATACCTTTTCCCCGGTAATAATCATTAACGACCGCTGGGTTGTAGCGCAGCGCTTCTTCAGATGATTCGGAAGTAATTAACCGGGCAAATTTGAGTTGCTCCGACGCGGTTACAAACTCTGGATCAACCATTACCGCTTCTACCGGCTCCAACGGCAGTGAATCAACAGGCTTTTCCATCACTGTTAGGGTGTCATCAAACCGGGATGAGGCTGGGGAGACTGTTTTGAGATTCATCAGTAAAATTTGGTAAGTTTGGAAATCACGTGTTTGATTACCGTCGAGGAAAAACGGCTCAAGCGGTTTTAACCGCCTTGAATATTTGTTTGCCGCTACCGCCAACGTCGCCCGATAAAGCGCTTGAGGCTCCCTGGCTGGGACTGGTCAGCTATGAGTCTTTGAACTTCAAGCTTACGTCTGAAGCCTATCGGCGTAGGCAGGGGGTTGCTGACAAAGCATCAGGAGCAACTCTGTAAAGTATTGTAACAAGTCTGGTTTAAAATATCAGGTTTGGCATATAGGTAGGTGGGAAAGTTTCCACCTTCAACTTTGCGAGCAAACGCCCAGAATCAACATCAGCTTTGCCCCCACTGCTGAAAGCTCTAAACTTAAGTTTGGTAACTCCGAAAAGCCACCAGCTAGGTAGCAATTGCAAGTATCTTCTGAGTTACAGGCTTTTTGCCTCTTCCCTCAAGGTGAATTTTGCTTTATGCTCCTTTCCCTACGGATTGAAAACTTTGCCTTGATTGACCAGCTAGAACTGGAATTTGGCGCGGGTCTGAACGTCATGACCGGCGAAACTGGTGCTGGTAAGTCCATTATCCTGGACGCCCTTGACGTAGCTTTGGGTGGTAAAATCAGCAGCCGAGTTATTCGCGCTGGTGCTGAACGTGCTGTCGTGGAAGCCACCTTCCGGGTAGACGCAGCCGTGGCAGCTTGGCTAAGCGAACAGGAAATAGATCCACTTGATGACGGTTCTGTGGTTTGTTGCCGGGAAATGGCTATTGCTCAAAGCAGTCTCAGATCGCGATCGCGCGTCAATGGTGTTCTGGTCAATCGGCAACTAATGGATCGACTGCGCGATCGCTTAGTGGAAATCACCGCCCAAGGTCAGACAGTGCAATTGACAGCATCGGCACTACAGCGGGAGTTACTAGATCTTTATGGTGGTGCTACTTTGCTGAAGCAGCGAAACATTGTCGACTCTGCCTATACCACCTGCCAAGAAGCATCCCAAGTCCTAGAACAGCGGCGTCACTCAGAACAGCAACGCTTGCAACGGCTCGATTTGCTGGAATATCAAGCTAAAGAATTGGATGCTGCCAATTTAACTGAGCCAGATGAACTAGAACAACTTGAACAAGAACGTCAGCGTTTAAGTCATGTAGTGGAACTACAACAGCTGAGTTATGAGGTTTATCAAGCACTTTACCAAAATGATGTTGGTGAAGCCGCCTGTGCGGATTTACTTGGTAAAGCTGAGGCAACTTTAAGTGATATGGTCAGCTATGATGCCCAGCTGCAACCTGTTTTAGAAATAGTAAGTGTAGCTTTAGCGCAGGTGGTGGAAGCGGGACGTCAGATTAATGCTTACGGCGATGGGCTGGAAACAGATCCCCACAGACTGAGTGAGGTGGAGGAACGCATCCGGGCACTGAAACAGATTTGCCGCAAGTATGGCCCCACATTAGCAGAAGCGATCGCTCACTACCGACGCTTGCAAGCAGAACGGGAAGAACTCACCGGCGGCGGTCAATCTCTGGAAGAACTGGAAAAAAATTATCAAGCTTGTCAAGAAACCTTGACCGAAGCTGGTGCCAAACTGACTCATCTGCGCCGCCATGCGGCTGAGGATTTGGAAAAACGCCTAGTGGGGGAACTCAAGCCTTTGGCAATGGAAAAAGTGCAGTTTAAAGTAGCGATCGCACCAACTTCCCCAACCGCAACTGGTGCCGATGCGATCGCCTTTTACTTCAGCCCCAACCAAGGCGAAGCGCTGCAACCCCTGGCAGCTATTGCCTCTGGAGGTGAGATGAGCCGCTTCTTGCTGGCGCTGAAAGCTTGTTTCTCGCAACTGGAAGCCGCCGGAACCCTCATATTTGATGAAATTGATGCTGGCGTTTCTGGGCGAGTGGCGCAGGCGATCGCTGAAAAGCTCCACCAGCTAAGTCACCGACACCAGGTTTTGTGTGTCACCCACCAACCCCTTGTCGCGGCAATGGCTGATTATCACTTCCGGGTTGATAAACAAGTCATTGAGGAACCCAACGGAAAAGGAGAGAAAAACGTAAGTCATCAAGAGTCAGAATCTTCAACTCAAAACTCAAAACTCAAAATTCAAAACTCTATCCCAGACGTTACGCCTGCGGAGTCGCTACGCGAACGCACAGTTGTCCGAGTCAGTATGCTTGACAATCACCTAACTCGTCGTGAAGAACTGGCACAGCTTGCTGGTGGAAAGTCTGCTCAAGAAGCAATGGCTTTTGCAGAGTCTCTTCTCACTCAAGCTGCTAACCGACGCCAAAATTAGCTCCCGGAAATAGACACAAAACAGCCGTGTAGAAGCTTACCAATCGATAGGCTGGCGATCGCGGAAAAATCCACTTGTCAGCCCATCATCAGGCAATGTCGCTAACCACACAATCGTATCAGCCCCTTGCTCCACCGTCCGTGTAGCATTTGGGCCGCCCAAATCAGTTCTAACCCAGCCAGGGCAAACTGCATTTACTAAGATATTTGTGCCTTTTAGCTCGTTAGCAACAATCCGTGTTAGCGCATTAAGTGAAGTTTTGGAAATCCGATATCCGGGGTAGCCAGTGTTCATTTCGGACAGCTGCCCCGCCCCAGATGAAACATTGACAACCCGCCCATAGTTATGCGGCTTCATCAGTGGAATTAAAGCCTGACAAAGCAGCAAGGGGCCGTATACGTTTGTGTCCATTGTTTTACGCAAGGTGTCAACATTGGCGTTGAATATACTATTATCTGGCTCCCCTAAAGGGTCTAAAACAATTCCTGCGTTGTTCACTAGGATATCGAGTTTGCCAAACTCATTCTTGATAAACTGCGCCAGATCTTCAATGCTCTCTGGATTAGTGACATCAAGCTTGTGATAGGCGACATCTAATCCATCAGCTTGCAATTTTTCAACAGCCGCTTTTCCCTTAGCTTCATCGCGGCTAGTGAGAATTACTTTGATTCCTTGTTTTGCTAATTGACGGCAAGTTTCAAATCCTAATCCACGATTAGCACCAGTGACAACAGCTATCTTTTTTGTGGTATTCATTTAGGCTTCTCCTATCTTTATAAGAATTAAAAATTGTGAAAAAACCAATTCATAGGGTAGGACTGCTGCTCAATAGCAATCCTATTTAATTTGTGAAAACTACTTTTCTAATGAACCACAAAGACACGAAAAAAAAAGTTCTAGATAAAGTTCACAAATGATTTAGGATTGCTGAATTAGCTAAAGTTCACCCAACCATTTCAACATCAGCGCATTCACGACATCTGGTCGCTCATCATGGGGGCAGTGGCCCGTGTTGGGAATAGATACAAATTGGATAAGTTGACCAGTTTCACTTAACTCTTGAAAAACCCTTCCCCCGCTCACAGGTGTCCAAGGGTCATCTGCTCCCCAAATTACCAGCATCGGATGCTTGACTTTTGGCAACAACTCTGAAGGGGTAGGACCAGGAGGCGCAGTGAGAATTGAAGCAAAAACCTGTTGGGCACCAGCGTCACAAGAAGGGGTGTAGAGAAGATCTACCAGTTCATCAGTGACTGCCTCTGGGTTGCGGTAAACCTGGAGAAGGGTGCTACGGATGCGGGCTTTCTGACGGATGCGGTTAAAAACGACTGGTCCGACAAGTTTGGAACGCACCAGCTTGTTGAAGGCTCCCATCACCAGCCGCAAGGGAGGATTCAGCTCATGGGGACGGTGATTCAGCCCACCGGCACAGTTGATGAGAACGCCACCAGCAGTAATTTCTGGATAATCAGCTACCATCATCAAGCTGAGCAGTGCGCCAATCGAGTTGCCCACAAATACTGTCGGTGCTTGAATATGGGCATCCCAAAAATCATAAAGCAGCTGCTGCCACAACTCCAGGGTATAATCTAGCGGCGGCTTATCGGAACCGCCAAATCCGAGTAGATCTAAAGCAAAAACTTGGTAGCCACCAGAGGCTAGGACAGGAATATTTTTACGCCAGTGCCCAATGGAAGCGCCGAAGCCATGAATCAGCACTAGGGGAGTGCCCGTGCCCATGACGGTGTAATGAATTTGGTGACCCAGCCATGTCCAACTTAGTTTTTCAAAAGTGCTTGTCGTTGCTATCTTCTGTGTAGTCACGGTAGTTCTTATTAAGATTCCTAAACTATGTGTTTATATGGTAAAGTCCTCTGACCTAAGACAGATGAATTTGGGAACATTTGAGATATTTCAAAGTCTTTATTAGCCATTAAGTGTTGGTGTGAGATTATACCTATGAATCGGAGTTCCTTTGCTTTACTGGGTAGCATCGTTTTAGCTAGTGCCAGTGTTGCTATTACAACTTCTGCGCCCTCATCTGCGGGTATTTCCCCTAAGGCAGAGCAAGCCGGTGAAAATCCGACAGATGAACAACTGGCTCAGTCTACTGGCAGCCAATCAGGACAGAGTGAAGATGTTCAGGCGCTACCATTAGTGAAAAATGCCGTTCTCAAAGACGCTTCCCAGCAGACAGGAAAGCCAATTTCAGAACTAAGCATCGTTGACGCGCAAAAACAAACTTGGTCAGATGGCTGTCTTGGTTTGGGTGGGGCTGGTGTTTCTTGCACTCAGGCTACAATTCCAGGCTGGAAAGTGACTGTAGCTAGTGGGGAAAAGCGCTGGGTCTATCGTACTAACATATCTGGCACTTTGGTCAAATGGGATGAAGCGGCAAGTCAGGCTATGACCGCTCAGGGAACTAGACAAAGCACGAGTAGGCTGCCCCTTCGCCCTATTCAGCTGCCTGGGCAGTCTAGTGTACAGGCAACTCCCCGAACTGGGCAGCCAACTGTGCGAGCTACTCCCCGAACTGAGCAGCCAACTGTGCGGGCAACTCCCCGAACTGAGCAGCCGACTGTGCGAGCAACTCCCCGAACTGAACAGCCTCAAACCCGTATAAACTCGCCAGCAACTTTCAGTCTGGCTATCCGCCAACCATCAGGCAAACTCTCGGATGCGATCGCTCGCATTTCCCTTAAGTCTAAAAGTGACAATAGCTATTCCCAGGAGCGGTTTGTTGGTGACTTCAAATACAAGATCAACAAACGGGCGCAATTTGTGGGAGGGATGAATGCGGGCGATCGCGTCGTAGTACGTCTGTACGACCTTCAAAACCGCCTCCTTGGCTTCAGCGAGTTTGAACTATTGCCCAGAAACACAGCAGTTTACCTAATTTTGCCTGACAGCCCAACCGAACCCCCTGTATTGCGTACCGCCTATGGAAGTGATAACAACCAAAACGGCAGCTTTGATATCGGCAGGAACCTCAAGGTATACGACTATTTCACCCAAATCAGTGATTCTAGCTCCGATGGAGGAAGTGTCACCTTCCTAGGGAGCTTGAACACGGGTAACCCGAGCTTATTTCAGGTAGGTGGATTACCCAAACCTACAAGCAACAGTGTTTATCCCAGCTCCTTTACCAGTGGCTCTAATGCCGTCGTGAATCAGCAAATGAGCGTCTTTAGCTCAGACATGGCTGCGGTTTTGACCGCTACGCCCGGTAAGATGGCTCAGTTAATCAACGTGAGCGCCAACAATACCTCTACCTACCGGGTAAATCAGCTGATTGCCAAAGATCAACAGGTAGGCAATAGCCAGCCAGCATCGGTGCCACCATCAGCGCCAGCATCGGTAAGTTTTAATGACGTACCGACAAACTACTGGGCGAAAGGTTTTATTAGTGCATTAGCGCAAAAAGAAATTATAAAAGGTTACCAGGGTCGTTTCCGGCCTAACGATCCGGTGACGCGGGGTGAG
>JAHHGU010000059.1 GCA_019359765.1 Aphanothece sp. CMT-3BRIN-NPC111 | reverse complement strand
CCAGGAGGTTTATCAAAGGGGATTCTTTGAGCTTGAGCCGGGTAATGTTGTCAACCCAAATAAAAAAGTTTCCCGCCTTGATGTCTTAATGGCCTTAGCAAGGGGATTGAATTATTCTCCCACCGGCTCTCCCCAAAAGATTTTGCAATTTTATAAAGATGCCTCTGCCATACCCAAAAACGGTAGCAATCTGGTCGCGGCGGCTACTGAGCGAAGCTTGGTAGTCAACTATCCTGATGTCAAGTTACTCAAACCCAATCAAATAGCTACTCGCGCTGAGGTGGCTGCGTTGATCTACCAAGGAATGGTCAGTACTGGGCAGGCGGCGAACATTTCCTCGCCCTATGTAGTAGTCGCAAAATAAGGACGCTGATGAAGTGCCTAATACCAAGTTCCAGGCGAAACAACTATTTTCAGCTTCATGAGCAGAGAAAAACAAATTTACCTTTTTAAGCTCATTCTCCGCCATCGATACGATGGATTCCACGTTTGTTGATAGTTGTTAGTTAGTAGAGACGTTCCGGTGGAACTTCTCTACTAAACATTGCGCGGATTGTTCAAAAAGAAAGTATCAAACCCGGATTTGATATAACTACTAACACTTGCACCTCTTGGCTCAAAGACGTTGGAGCAAGTTCAAGCCGTGAGTATCGGTACCGCAGGTATTTAACAGCCCGTAAGTTCCACTCAGATGTTTTACCTGTTGGGTTTGGGCTGGACTAGGTTGCCAGGGGTTGGGGTTGTTGTAGGCGTAGTAAGTTTCCACACCGTCAATGCCTAACTGGGCTGCAACTGTAATTAGCTCGTCAGCAGGACGGCGGTAGCGAGCTGGGTGAGCCAAGACAGCCAAGCCACCCGCCTGATGGAGTGCGGCGATCGCATTTGCGGCCCGGGCATTGTCCCCCTGAGGTGCCTTGCCTTGCAGATAAAGCTGTAAACCAGGGTGTTCTGGGTCGAATGCATAGCCTAGGATATGAACTTCAGTTCCCAAGAGGTTAGCGGTAATTTCTACGCCAGTCCAGAGGTGGAGCGATTCGTTGCTAACTTTTATGCTCTTCTGGCAAGCTTCTTCAACGGAGGCACTTGGCGATCGCATTCTTGCCTCTTCTAACCAACGCTGAGCGGCTTGGTAGCCCCCGGTACTATGGTGATCCGTGATCGCCAGCCCTTTAAGACCAATAGCGATCGCCTGTTCTATCAATGCTTCCGGCTGCAACTTACCATCCGAGTAGACCGTGTGCATATGGAAGTTGAAGGAGCGCGGACAACTTTGTGCATCAATTGTCTCAAAAATTTGCCTGAGTGCTGCTGCATTCTGCGCTAGTGCAGGCTGGGGTGAAGCAGAAGCTTGAGCAAAATTGGTCGCCATAACTGCCCCAAAAATCGTGTGCGTTCGTCTGCTTTATTTAATACTTGACTACAAATCGTGGATAAAGTTTCTCATTACTTAAGGGTAAACTACCCGACAAGTACAGGTTATGAATTTTATATAAGTGTTGTCTTGGCGTCAAGTTGGTTAAAGTAGGAATGACATCTCCCTGCATGGCGTTCTTTATGCCTTAGGGAACCGGCTGTTAAGTTCTGGATAACTCTGCTAGGAAGCATTGTACAGTAATTGAACATTATGCTTTAGGGGAGGAGCTAGTAGTGAGTTTTGGCACAATTTGGACGATCGCCAGCAACGGGTTTAGAGAAGTGATTCGCGATCGCATCCTGTATCTAATCGCCTTATTTGCCCTTTTGATGGTGGCCGCGTGGCGAGTGCTACCAGAAGTGGCGGCTTCAACGTCAAATAAAATTCTCTTAGATTTCGGTTTAGCCTCCGCCACCTTGGTAGGTGTCATCGTTGCCATCTTTGTTGGTACGGGTCTAATTAACAAAGAAATCGAAAAGCGCACGATATTGGTATTAATTCCTAAGCCTATTAGCCGCGCTGAATTCATCATCGGCAAGCACCTGGGCTTATCCGGTGTCCTGGGCGTTTTGGTTGCGGCAATGACAGTAATTTATCTAGGCATCCTAAGTTTCAGTCGTATTTCTTACCCACTGGTTAGCATTCTGATTTCTGCACTTTACCTGTTTTTTGAACTGTCTTTGCTGACAGCAGTGGCGCTAATGTTTGGTGTCTTTACTAGCTCAATACTAGCTACCTTGCTAACCTTTGCCGTTTATTTGGTAGGGCACCTTAGTCAAGACATGGTTAAGCTGGCTGCAATCACCAAAAATCCTGGCTTCCAACGCTTTACTCAGGGGCTTTACCTGGTTTTACCGGACTTATCCCGCCTGGATTTGAAAAATGAGGCGGTTTATGGCGTTTTACCATCCGCTTCGGCTCTCCTCAGTAATGCTGTTTATGGCTTATTTTATACAGTGCTACTGTTGGCAATTGCTATTTTGATATTTTCACGCCGTGAGTTTTAAGAGCAGATATAGTAATTAGCTGTGTTTCCAATAAACATAATTATGGAGCGGTTAGTAGTTCTTAGTTATTGGTTAGTAGAAAAAGGCTTTTTCACGCTTTTAATAACTAATTACAGGCGCGGTATTTCCCATTTATAATAATGGTACAAACCTACGTTCAATTACACCCAATTACTTATTAGAAATGCATTTTTATAACACAAAGCAGAAATAAAGTTTTACGATAGTTGGTATAGGCACTGCGATCTTTAGGGCAGATGCCTGTTAAGCGTCCACTGGGGACAATACCACAAGTAATTTGAGGCAATATCGTTAGGTTTAAGTGTGACGACTCTCTCCGCTAATCGCAGAGCATCGAGCCGTACTCAACCAGCGATCAAGCACCCTCATCACCGCCAAGTGCTGCCGCACTGTGGCGGGAGTACCTTGGAGAAATTCTGATGGCCCATCTCACTCAACGTCTTTCCCAAAATGTCAGCGGAGATTTTTTCGTTGATAGTACCTGTATTGATTGCGACACCTGCCGATGGATGACTCCAGACGTGTTCCATCGAGCGGGGGAACAGTCGGCAGTTTACCATCAGCCGGAGAATGAGGTTGAACGATTACGAGCAATGCAGGCTTTGTTGGCTTGTCCCACCGCTTCCATCGGTACTATCGAGAAGCCGAGAGATATTAAAGACGCTCAGCAGAGTTTTCCAATTCTTGTAGCCGAAAATGTTTATCATTGCGGCTACCACTCTGAGAACTCATACGGTGCGGCCAGTTACTTGATTGTGCGACCGGAAGGCAATATTTTGGTAGATTCTCCCCGCTTTGCGCCTCCTTTAGTCAAGCGGCTAGAGGAGATGGGAGAGATTCGTTATATGTATCTGACGCATAGAGATGATGTGACGGATCATCACAAGTTTCGCAAACATTTTGGGTGCGATCGCATCCTTCACACTGATGAAATAAGTGCTGATACTCGTGATGTGGAAATTCAACTCTCTGGCTCCAACCCTGTGCAGCTGACTTTAGACCTTTTGATTATCCCAGTTCCGGGTCACACAAAAGGTCATACCGTTTTGCTCTACAACAACAAGTTTCTCTTTACAGGCGACCATCTCGCTTGGTCTGACGAACTCAAACAGCTGATTGCCTTCCGTAATGCCTGCTGGTACTCATGGCCTGAACAACTCAAATCAATGCGCCAACTTGGTAACTATGCTTTTGAGTGGGTGCTACCGGGTCACGGACGCCGATACCATGCTGACCTAGAGACCATGCGTAATCAAATGCAACAGTGTGTTGCCTGGATGGAAACTAATTAGTTTTGAGTTTTGAGTTTTGAATTAAAAATTAATAATTCATAACTCAAAACTCCGCGAAGCGGTAAACCGGTAATCTACTAACTGTTTGCTTGAGGACGTTCTAGGTTCTGCTGTTCCAGAAACGGTTTAACCTGTGCTGGCGGAACTGAGCCTCTATAAGCACCACAGTAATGCATACTCAGAACAGCTTTGTATGCCCAGTGGTTGGGCTGCAAATCCCTGCTGTAGGGGTTTGGCAGTGTATCCGCCCGATCTTGGGCACAGGCTTGAAGAACTTGGTCTGAAGTCAACTGGGTTGGTTGCAAAGGAGCCGTTCCAGGTGTAATCGGTTCAGGATTTTGAGCTTTGACTGGTGCAACCAAATTGATTGTGACAACAAGTAGTGCAGCTGTTGTAAAACTTGCGAGTTTCATAACTTAATTACTACTAACAACTACTTAGCAATTGACGCACCAGAGCCGCAAGACGTTCCGCACTATCTGCGATCGCCAAATCGGCAGCACATTGAGCCATTTGTTGTAGCTGTTGGGGTGACTGCAATAAATGTAACACCTTACCTTTTAACAACTGGGGCGTCAGTTCCGCTTGACGGAAAACCAAACCCGCACCGGCGTCGGCAAAAATTGCCGCATTGAAAACCTGGTGGTCTTCGGCAGCGAAGGGATAGGGAATCAAGATGGCTGGCGTTTGCGTCACTGCCAGTTCGGTTATTGTTGCAGCCCCAGCGCGACTAATTGCCAAAGAAGCCCGTTGGAAAAGCCCAGCCATATTGTCGTAGAAGGGTAGAGAAAAATACTGAGGGTGCTGGAGACTTTGAGCATCTGGATCGTTCTCCCCGGTTAGATGCACAATCCAGGCCCCGGCATCAAACCAAGCTGGGGCACACTGGCGCACTAATTGATTAATAGCAACAGCACCCTGACTACCACCAGCGACCACAATTAAGGGGACATTCTCAGGAATCGGCAGTTCAAGTTTTTGGGGGGCGCGAAACTGAGAGCGGACAGGGGTGCCGACAACCAAAGTCCGGGCGCGGGGTAAATAATGTTCCGCTGGTGGAAATCCCAGAGCCACGGTAGTACACCAAGGACTGAGCCAGCGAGTTACTTTACCAGGCAAGGCGTTGGATTCATGAAGAATCACCGGCAAGCCCAGAGAGCGTGCGGCAATTATGGCGGGACTGGCAATATAGCCACCCGTGGTGAATACTCCCTGAAAGTTCTTTTCTTTAAGCATTTGCCGCACCTGCCTGATGGAACTGCTGAGCCGCAGCAAAATTGCCATTGTTCCCAGACCAAAGCGCTGTTGAAATCCTTCCACGGCAATAGTATGCAGAGGATACTGAGCCGGTACCAGCTGCCTCTCCAGCCGGTTGGGGACACCCAGCCAGTCAATTTGGTAATCTGGCAGTTGTTCGGCTAGTGCGATCGCCGGAAACAAATGTCCCCCTGTTCCACTAGCGGCAATTAGCAATCGTATCGGTTCGTTAGACACGAGTCTCTCGTTCTCCTACAGGCTTTTGGTAGCTCTCGGCTAAAATCAGTTGTGAGTTTTTATTTGTTAGAAATAACTAATCACTAACAACTAACAACAGACAACTAATTTAGATCTATCACCAATGCGTAACTCTCTGACTTTAATGCAACGCCTCTGCCAACCCCTGAGCTGCAAAGTTAAGGCTCGACCCTTACGTTGGTCAATCTTTTTTCTTCTAACTCTGGGCTTAACAGCTGGGTGGCCAAGAGGTGCCTGGGCAGAAACAGCGGAAACGGCTCCCCCGCAGCTCAAAAACATTCTGGCGCAAATTAATGCGGCGGCAAATAGCCACCAAGCTCAAGCAGTGACGCAGTTTTACAGCCCAAATTTCACTGACTCGGATGGGTTAACTCGTCAGGGTATGGAAAAGGCTTTAGCTCAACTCTGGCAACGTTATCCCAATCTAAACTACCGGACAGAACTTCAATCTTGGCAACCGGAAAGTAATGGCATTGTCGCAGAAACAGTAACTTATATCACTGGTACCCAATCCCTAGACGGTAAACAGATGAAACTAGATTCTACGCTGCGATCG
Organism: Aphanothece sp. CMT-3BRIN-NPC111; assembly: GCA_019359765.1. GTDB lineage: Bacteria > Cyanobacteriota > Cyanobacteriia > Cyanobacteriales > JAHHGU01 > JAHHGU01. The sequence continues at coordinate 26,013 of JAHHGU010000059.1, read as the reverse complement.
CGCCAGCATATCAGCGGCGAAAAAATTGTCCGGCAGGAGATTTTGGCCGAGCAAACCCAATTGAGCAGTGGAGCTAAGCCGCCTACAGTGGACGTTAGTTTACCAGAAAAGCTACGCATGGGTCAGGATTACAACTTTGATGCCATCGTCAAAGAACCACTGGGAGATGACTTGCTGCTGGGAGCAGCTTTAGAGGAACCTGTTAAGCCGGATGCCTATATCAAGCCCAGTGCTTATGAGCTAGAGGCACTGCCTGCGGGTGGGATTTTTAAGATGGGTAGAGCGCCGCTTAAAGAAGGCAGTTACTGGGTGTCAGCAGTTTTAATTCGGGCAGATGGGATAACGATGGTAACGCGACGCCTACAAGTTGCAGGCGGCAGTAGCTCTGGTTTATAGGCAGCCTCTCCGTAAGTTGTTACCGCTTCGCGGAGTTATGAGTTATGAATTGTAAGTTTTGAATGAACAGTTAAAAATTAATAACTCCGCAGAAGAGTTTTGAGTTTTGAATTATTAATTTTTAATTCAAAACTCAAAACTTAAAACTCAAAACTTTACCTTAAAGATGGTTTCTATTCAAGATAAAATTGTGTTGATTACGGGTGCTAGCAGTGGCATCGGTGCCGCCTGTGCCCAAGCGTTTGCCTCTTCAGGTGCCAAGCTCCTTTTAGTGGCTCGGCGAAAAGAGCGGCTCGAACAGCTTGCAGCTGAACTAAAGCAAAAGTTTTCTTGCCAGCTGCATCTGTTGCCCCTGGATGTACGCGATCGCGCTGGTGTTGAATCAGCCCTCTCTGCCCTACCAGCACCGTGGTTGGGAGTGGACGTTCTGATTAACAATGCTGGTCTTAGTCGTGGCTTGGATAAGCTCCACGAAGGCAGTATCCAAGACTGGGAAGAAATGATTGATACCAACGTCAAGGGGTTGCTCTATATCACCCGCCAGATTGTCCCAGGAATGGTCAGCCGGGGCAAAGGTCATGTCGTCAATCTTGGCTCTATTGCTGGTCATCAAACTTATCCCGGCGGCAATGTCTACTGTGCTTCTAAAGCAGCCGTCAGAGCTATTTCGGAAGGATTGAAGCAAGATCTTTTAGGGACGCCAGTACGTGTGACTTCCGTAGACCCTGGAATGGTGGAAACTGAATTCAGCGAAGTGCGGTTTCACGGCGATACCGAACGCGCCAAAAATGTTTACAAAGGGTTGACGCCCCTGACGCCTGAAGATATTGCCGACGTTGTATTTTTCTGCGTCACCCGACCAGCAAATGTCAATATTAGTGAGGTTCTCTTAGTCCCAACAGATCAAGCAACGGCAACGCTGGTTCATCGGCAACTTTATAGCAATTAGCAATTAGCTTTTAGCAATTAGCTAATTGCCGTTCCCAGTGAAAGCAGCACTTGGAGGGCGCATGGGGTTGAGGTCTATTGTCACTCTTCCATTATGGCGACTGCTATAGAATTAACTACCCACAGCTGACAAGCTGGTTACAGGGCGTGCTTTTCATATATCGCTTGATGAGGAACCATTCCTCTGCCAGCAGAGTCATATCTGATTGAATATGTTAAAAAACACTAGGGCAGTCGAAACAAAAGAGCAAAACCGATATATTGGAAACAAGCTCTTAATCTATCTCTAGGTAGAGGTGCTTGGGAATGCCACGAAGGTGATTTGGCTCCGTTCTTCGCCAACGCAAGACTTGAAAACGGGCAGGCTAATTGTAGTTATGGAAGCGTATCCAGGCGCAGCTTCTATACCTAATTAAATTACTTGGGCTGGAATATTGAAGGGGAAATTCTGAGGTCATTAATAATGAAATCATTCGTTCGCTGGAGTGCCACGCTAGGTGTAGTGGGAAGTGCCCTGATCGGGTCATCTTTCATGGGGAATATGCAGGCGCTAGCCTTGCCACAAGAGCAGGTTGTCAAAAAGTTGCAAACCGTTCCCGTATTTGCGATCGCCGATCAAAACGGAGCGCCACTGGTTGCTACGGTGAAAAATCCCCAAACTAATAAGGATACGCCAGTAGCGGGCGTCTTTCTCAGCCAACGGGATGCTCAAGGCTTTATCGACAAGCTGAAGAAGGAAAACCCGAATCTAGGAAAAACGGTGCGCGTGCTACCTATGTCCCTGGGAGAAGTTTACAAGATCGAAGAATCGAATCAAAGTAAGCCAGACGCCCTGAATTTTGCTTTCGTACCTATGCAACAGCAAGTGGACACGGCAATGACACTGCTGCGCCAAGGTGGTCAACAGGTGCAACAATTTAATGGCGTTCCCATGTTTGTTGCTAAAGCCGGGAAGGAAAAAGGATATTTGACAATTCAAGAAAACAATCAGCAGGTGATTCCTTTCTTCTTCGATAAAGAGCAATTACAGGGAATGGTGGATAGCTTCAAGAAGCAAAAACCCGATTTAGCGTCCACAGTTGAGATTCAGGTAGTAAATTTGCAGGGCGTCATTCAGGCGCTGCGGAGCAGCAATAATGCCCAACTAAATAACATTGTGCTAGTGCCCTCTCAGGAGTCCCTGCAATTTTTGCGAACGCTCCAACCTTCCTCTTCTACTAACAAGCCCCAGCAGGCTCCTCGGCGTTAAGACTATGAATGACCCGCTCCCTCAGGTAGTTTCGGGTCTGGAACTCTGGCAATGGCGCATCTATGCAAGAAATGCCGCCACTTCAGCTGATGTCCCGCCAGCTGAAGTGGACTGGCTACTACAAGAAGTTACTAGCCTAGATAAGTTGGCACTGCGGTTGGAATCTTTCAAAGACAGACCGCAGATTAAGCTATCTCTACCTTTGTCAAAGTTAGCGACTTTGTGGCAGCAGCGGATTGACGGCCGGACACCAATCCAGTACCTCACAGGAATAGCACCTTGGCGGCATTTTTTGTTGGCAGTTTCACCAGCAGTGTTGATTCCCCGGCCAGAGACGGAATCTCTGATTGACCTAGCAGTTGCTGCGGTTGATAATACTGGGGTAAGCCAGCTGCAACAAGGACATTGGGCAGATTTAGGAACTGGCAGCGGTGCGATCGCCCTCGGACTAGCAGAGGCTTTTCCAGCCGCCAATATTCATGCCGTTGATTGCAGCTCTGCTGCCTTAGCCATTGCCCAGCAGAATGCCCAGCAGTTGGGCTTTGCAGATCAAATCCAGTTTTATCAGGGTTCCTGGTGGGAGCCGTTGTCCGCCTTAAAAGGTCAGCTAAGCGGCATGGTTGCTAATCCCCCCTATATTCCTAGTTCTCTGGTGCCGCAACTACAACCAGAAGTGGCTTGGCATGAACCTCACCTTGCTCTTGATGGCGGTTCTGAAGGACTCGATTACATCCGCCATTTGGTGAATACGTCTCCTGATTACTTGCGCCCTGGTGGCATCTGGTTAATTGAAATGATGGCGGGACAAGCACCAGCCGTAGCTGATTTGCTGCACCAGCAAGGAAGTTACTGCCAAATTCAAATTCATGCTGATTTAGCAGGAATTGAACGCTTTGCCCTAGCCTATCGAAATTATTAGTTATTTATACTGTAGGCAGGCATAAAATTCATTTTGGCTGTTAGTTGTTAATAAAATCCTTGCCTACTAACCGCTAAGTACTAAGCTCACGCCCATTTAACTTGCATATTGAGAAAATCGGGTAAAATTAGCCAATTCCTCTCCTTGGCTTCTCTGCTCCTGTACGATCTTGATATGCACATATAGCAGTGGTCATCATAGCTCTTGGCAATCGACCTCACCTCCATGCACGGATAGTAGTAAACGCCCTGCTAGGGCGTCTCTAATTTCTGAAAAATTGCTAACAGCTAATTGAAGGATTGCTATATATGTATAACAGCCTAACAAACCTCCGACTATTGAATGACGCAAGTTTACTTAGATGCCCTCGTCGCTGGTGCCCGCTCTGGTCAACTAGTGAGCTTTCCTACTGATACCGTAACAGCGCTAGCTGTTCGGCCCGATCGAGCCGAGTTAATTTTTGCAGCAAAGCGGCGGAGTCAGGATAAACCTTTGATTTTGATGGGGGCATCGCCAGCATCTCTGTGGCCTTTTGTTACCGGGAGTGACCAAGAGAGGCAGATTTGGCAGCAAGTAGCAGATCTGTACTGGCCTGGAGCTTTGACGTTAGTGCTACCCGCGTCGGGGAGCGTCCCACAGGCAATGAATCCCGGTTATACCGATATTGGGCTGCGAGTGCCCGCTTGTGCGATCGCCCAAGCAATTTTGTCCCAAACTGGCCCTTTAGCAACTACCAGCGCCAACCTATCTGGTGAGCCACCCCTGCAAACGATGGCAGAAGTTGAAAAGAAATTTCCCGATGTCCTAACGCTTCTATGCACTGGATTAGAGCCGCTCAAACCAACTAACGGGGTGCCTTCTACTGTTGCTAAATGGAGCGGCGGTTCTTGGAAAATCTTGCGCCAAGGAGCAGTAAAGCTAGTAAGTTAACGTGTTTTTAATCTCATTTGAACACTGTAGCGCTTGGTAAGCAAGGGGACTATCCAAGGGCTGATTGTACAGCACCATTGTCGTACTAGAGTTGGACTGAAAACCAATGCGTTCGTAGAAACTTTGTTGATGAGTAGTGGTTAGGTAGACGCGCTCCACGCGGCTCATGCGAGGATGGCTCAACACCGTCTCCACCAATTTGCGCCCCAGCCCAGCACCACGATAGTCGGGGTGAATAACGACATCCCAAATTGTGGCTCGGTAGATACCGTCAGAAGTAGCCCGTGCAAAGCCGATTAGCCGCTCCCCATCCCAGACGCCGATCGCAGGATCGCTATTAGCGATCGCAACTGCCAAATCCTCAATTCGTCTGTCTTGCGCCCAGAATGCTCCCAGTCGAAAAAGCGCCTGGAGTTGGTTGAGGTCAAGCTGTGATTTGCAGTCACAAAATTGAATTTTACTGCAATCCATTGTTATCAATTTCCTTTACTTGATCTACTCTGATGTTGCCTTTAAGTGCCGCCAAGAGAGGAAGCCGCACCCCTTATTAATATTTTTTTGTGCCTGAGTTCAGTTCTATTTTGGTAATCGTGCAGTAGCCTATGAGTTGCCGTTACCTTACTGCCCCTAAAAGCCTTGCCAAAATGGGGTTTATATACCTAATATTAGGATTTCTTATTTACCATTTTTGGAGACTTTGCTAGCATTGATTTGTCTATTTTTTGTGTTCTTAATATTAAATTGTAACAATATCTAAAGTTTCTGCAAGTCTGTAACTACTCTTTTTGTACGTATTTCCTGACATTCAACTGTTATATCACTTCTGGTTGATGACTTGGTGCTTACCAAATAGCTTTAGCTTTGTCCCAGCATCAACGATATGGGGGGCAATCCAAAAGGTTTATATCGAATGAGGCTACCAGGCATCTGTCAGCAGGTTATTGTCAAGTAAGCTTACTTAAGCAACTAAAAGCGGGACAGCAGCGCCTCTATCGGCTGAACCTACAGATGAAGCAGGTACCGGGCTTTTACTTTATGTGCGGGAGTCACCAGTTAAGGCATGGGTCTTGACGCGATCGCATCTCGATCTAGTTGCAGTGACTCTCGCCACTTTAAAAATCTTATTGGAAATTCTCATCGAATCGTTTTAATCTAACGGTTTAGTGGCTTTTAAGCCTTGGGAAAATAAATCGTCCAGAAATTGACCTTAACGGAAATTTAGCATGAGCAGTAATTTAGCCACCAAGTTGCGTGAGGGAACTAAAAAAGCTCACACAATGGCAGAAAACGTCGGTTTTGTCAAGTGTTTTTTAAAAGGAGTCGTTGAAAAGAACTCTTACCGGAAATTGGTCGCTAATCTCTACTTCGTCTATTCAGCAATGGAAGAAGAGATGGAACGGCACAAGCAGCACCCCATTCTCTCAACGGTGTTATTTCCTGAACTAAATCGTAAGGAAAGCTTGGAGCAGGATCTATATTACTACTATGGAGCCAACTGGCGCGAGCAAGTAGCTCCCTCAGCAGCAGCCCAATCTTACGTGCAGCGAATCCGGGAAGTATCAGCCACAGCCCCAGAACTGTTACTTGCCCACTTCTATACCCGCTACTTGGGTGACTTATCCGGCGGTCAAATCCTCAAAGGCATTGCTCAACGGGCGATGAACCTCTCGGATGGCAATGGCACCGCTTTTTACGAATTCCAAGATATTCCCGATGAGAAGGCTTTCAAAGCCAAATATCGTCAGGCAATGAACGATCTGCCGATTGATGACGCCACAGCAGACAAGATTGTAGACGAAGCCAATGCCGCTTTTGGCATGAACATGAAGCTGTTCCAAGAACTAGAAGGTAACTTAGTCAAGGCCATTGGTCAGATGCTATTCAACACGCTGACACGCAAGCGCACTCGTGGTGCTACTGAACTGGCAACTGCCGAGTAAGTGACACTTTCTGATTGAATCCTGATTTCTTTTCAATATTGTTTTACTTGTAACAATCCTGGAGACTTGGTGTTGGTGCTGCCATCATCATCAAGTTTTCAGGATTGTCAGCTTTAAGGTTCTGAGAGCAGATGAGCATCCCGGCTGTGCTATCTTGAGCAAGCAATAGCATAATTTCACTTCCACATCGCGATCGCTCATGGCTGCAAAACTTCCCGTTACCGTCATCACCGGATTCTTAGGTAGTGGCAAAACCACACTAATTCGTCATCTGCTGCAAAATAACCAGGGACGCAGAATTGCTGTCGTAGTGAATGAGTTTGGTGAATTAGGCATTGATGGCGAACTGTTGCGTTCGTGTGGAGTGTGCCCAGAGGATTCTGACACCAGCAGCAACATTGTGGAATTGACGAATGGGTGTTTGTGCTGCACTGTGCAGGAAGAATTCTTACCCACGATGCAAGAGTTGCTGAAGCGGCGAGACTCTTTAGACTGTATTTTAATTGAGACATCTGGACTAGCCTTGCCCAAGCCACTAGTTAAAGCTTTCCGCTGGCCTGAAATTCGCAATGCGGCTACGGTGGACGCTGTAATTACAGTTGTCGATTGTGAAGCGGTTTCAGCTGGGACATTTGCCAGCAATCCAGAGGCGGTAGAAGAAGAACGCAAAGCAGACCCGAATCTGGAACACGAGACGCCGTTGCAGGAACTCTTTGAAGATCAACTGGCTTGTGCTGATTTGGTGGTTTTGAATAAGACTGATTTAGTGGACGCTACCCAACAAGCCGAGGTAGTGAATTTAATTCAAAAAGAGCTAAAAAGGTCAGTAAAGATTGTACCGAGTTCTGGGGGAAAATTAAGCTCAGATGTCCTCATGGGCTTCCAATCTGCCGTAGAAGACAATTTAGATGCTCGTCCGAGTCATCATGACACCGAAGAAGACCACGATCACGATGACGAGATTACCTCAACCCACGTAATTTTAAACCGCGCGTTTGACCCGGATAAACTGCAAAAACAGCTAGAAGCGCTGGTAAAACAACAGGAAATATACCGAATAAAAGGCTTTGTTGCCGTTCCCAATAAAGCCATGCGGCTAGTATTGCAAGGTGTAGGAACGCGATTTGAGCAATTTTATGACCGACCTTGGCAAGCGGAGGAACCTCGACAAACTCGGCTAGTTTTTATTGGTCGTAGTCTTGATGCTACTAAAATAAAGTCACATCTGGAAGCTTTACCTGCTTGAGGAAAAGCTAGTAGCGATGGTGCTCCGCCGTGCGAAGCACGTATCGCACTTTGCCTTTTTTCACCGACAGGGCGATGGCGCTCCGCGCCGCCCGGAGGGCATCGCACTGAAAAATAAACTGCTGTGATAGCATTGCCAGATATACCTATTCAATCTGCTCTCAATCAGTATTTTTACTTTATTTACTCGACTTGAGGTGGGCTAATGACAATTACACTCGTTGACCAAGAAACAAAACCGATTTTGATCGACGATTTAACTTGGCGAGAATTTAAAATTGTTACCCAGCTTATTGAGCGTCCAGGAGTAAGGCTGTCATTTCTGGATGGAGTTTTAGAGATTCGGCAAAAGCCAGGAAAAAAACACGAAACCATCAAAAAACGCATCGCAGCTTTATTGGAAATTTATCTAGAATTTATAGGCTTAGATTTTACGCCTACAGGTTCTATGACTTTAGAAAGTGAATCTGGACAGGTAAAGCGCGAAGCAGATGAATCTTATGAACTGGGTACAAATAGAGAACGCCCGGATCTAGTAATTGAAGTGACTGTCAGCAGCGGTGGAATTAATAAACTAGAAGCTTACAAGCGTCTGAAAATTCCTGAAGTTTGGTTTTGGGAAGATGGGCAACTTTCACTTTATAGTCTTCGAGATCAGGAATATGAAGCTGTCCCTGAGCCACGACTTCTTCCCCATCTAGATGTAGCTTTGCTGATGCGCTGTATCAACTTTCCTAATCATACTCAGGCTTTGCGAGAATTTAGGCAGGAGATTAATAAATGAATAAATATTCTTTAATTTATAGCAATTAGCAGTTAGCTTTTAGCAATTAGCTTTTAGCAAACCTACAGTTATAGCAGTAGTTCTGGGTGCATGGGGGTGAGGTCGGTTGTCAAGCAGCCTTATGGCAACTGCTATATTGTTTAAATATAGGTGTAAACATAGTATGGAAAAAATTAATAGTATGGAAAAAAAGTTATCTGTTCTGCAAGAGGTGCTGTAATGAACCGACCATGGCCGCATTTATGCGGTGAGAGGGTTATATTGAGGCTGGCTACCGAGAAAAATGTTCCACAAATTATTGCATTCTATCGAGATAACGCGGCGCACTTGGAAACAATTTCGTCTCCCAAGCCAAATTCATTTTATACAACCGAATTTTGGACTCAGAAAGTAAGGTCGTCCCACGAGGATTTTCAAATCGATCGGTCTTGTAATTTCTTTATCTTTGACATTGCGGATGATTGCATGTTGCTTGGGTTCACAAACTTCTTTTCCTTCATACGAGGAGCTTTCCATGCTTGCATTCTTGGATATGGGTTAGCTCAATCTGCTCAGGGAAAGGGGTTGATGACAGAATCCCTAAGACTTGCAATTGATTTTGCCTTTAATGAGCTTAATTTACATCGAATCATGGCTAACCACAGTCCGACAAATGTGCGTAGCGGCCGACTGCTGCGTCGCCTCAACTTCCTTCCTGAAGGCTACGCTCGAGACTATCTATTAGTACACAACGAGTGGCAGGATCAGGTCCTGAATGCCTTAACTAATCCTAATTGGAAACCGCCACAAACTTAAATCCTACATTCTGCACTCTCGACTTACGACTATGAGTACTGTTGAGGAGGTAAAGTCGCAACGAGTTTTCAAAGAAACGGATATAAGCAATTTACAGATTCTGCAAGCTTATATTATGACTTTCGTTGCGAACCTCCTTACACACCTTGAACTTCAAGCAAGTGCGAGTTCTGGGAGTGCGCCTTGCATTTTACCTAGAGAATCAATGAGATTGTCTAGCTGTTGCTCGGCTTTAAAAACGCCTAAGCCACGAACTGTTACTTTACCAGTGGTGTAGACAAAACGCGGCTTCAGGTGTTGTGGAAGATTTGCTGCCAGTAGATTCCAGGCGGGTTCCTCCATAGGGGTTTCTAAGACAACGTGTTGCTTGCCTTCTGGTTTAATGCGAGAAAAGCCGACTTTCTTAGCTAGCTGTTTCAGTTCCACCACACGGAGAAGTTGCTGGGCAGCTTTGGGCATTTCACCGTAGCGATCGCTCCATTCTGCCGCAATTTGTGTTAACTCTTCTTTAGAACTGGCAGCAGCAACAGCGCGGTAAGCACTCATCTTTTGATCCAAATCCGGGATGTAATCAGCTGGGATAAAAGCAGTCAGTTGCAGGTCAATCTGAGTATCCTCAACTTGAGGAATTTCCTGTCCGCGAATTTCTTTGATGGCTTCTTCCAGCATTTCCATATAGAGGTCAAAACCAATCACATCCATTTGACCAGATTGTTCCGCCCCCAGTAAATTGCCGACACCCCGAATTTCCATATCCCGCGTCGCTAGCTGGTAGCCGGAACCCAACTGGGTGAATTCCTGGATCGCTCGTAGGCGCTGCCGCGCAGCATCTGTTAACTTACTTTGTTTGGGGTAAAACAGCCATGCGTGCGCTTGAATGCCAGCACGTCCGACTCGCCCGCGCAATTGGTACAGTTGAGCTAAACCAAATTTCTGAGCATCTTCAATCAGAATAGTGTTGACTCGGGGAATATCTAAGCCAGATTCAATGATGGTGGTGCAAAGTAGGATATCGGCTTCACCAGCGCTGAAGGCTAGCATAGTCGCTTCTAGTTCTGATTCGTCCAGTTGACCATGTGCGATCGCCAATCTGCATCCTGGCACCATCTCCCGCAACTTAGTCGCAATATCTTCAATGCCCTCTATTCGCGGCACTACATAAAATATCTGCCCCCCGCGATCGAGTTCTTGGCGAATCGCCGTTCGTACCGCTTCCGGGTTGGAGGGGGATAAATGAGTTTTAATCGGACGCCGTGAAGGTGGAGGCGTGGTAATTAAACTCATTTCCCTTATTCCGGACAGGGACATATAGAGCGTGCGGGGAATCGGAGTTGCGCTAAGGGTAAGAACATCCACCTGAGTTTTGAGGGATTTGATTTTTTCCTTCTGGTTGACCCCAAATCGCTGTTCTTCATCCACCACTAGCAAACCTAAATCTTTTAAACGAATTTCCTTGCTTAATAACTGGTGAGTGCCCACAACGATATCCAACTCGCCTGTCGTCAGTCGCCGAATAATGTCGCGGCGTTCCTCAGCTGTGCGGAAGCGGTTGAGTAACCCAACATTAACGGGATAGGGGGCAAAGCGTTCCTTCAGGGTGTGGTAGTGCTGCTGAGTGAGGATGGTAGTGGGAGCAAGGAAAACAACTTGTTTACCAGCGATAACAGCCTTGAAGATAGCGCGAATCGCTACTTCAGTTTTGCCGAAACCGACATCACCACAGACAAGGCGATCCATCGGGCGATCGCTTTGCATATCTCGCTTCACATCTTGAGTTGCTTTTAGCTGATCTGGTGTTGCTTGATAAGGGAAAGAATCCTCTAATTCTTCCTGCCACGGCGAATCTTCTGGGTAAGCAAAACCTTGCTGTTGCGATCGCTGTGCATAAAGCTTCAGCAAGTCAACCGCTAATTTCTTAATCGCTTTGCGAACTTTGCTCTTAGTCTTTTCCCAAGCCTTACCGGACATCTTATGGAGTTCCGGTGGGCGATCGCCGGTGCTGCGAAACCGCGATAAAGACCCCACCTGATCCGCTGCCACTCTTAGCAACCCGTCCGCGTACTGTACCACCAGGTAATCGCGAGTTTCCCTATTTAGCGTCAGACTTTCCAACTTCAGAAACTTGCCGACACCGTGGTTGCGGTGAACCACATAGTCACCTGCTTGCAGCTTGTTAGGGTCTACCTGTTTTGATGCCGCTCTTCTCCGCTTACGGATATAACTAGGAGTAGCTAGAGAATGCTGCCCAAAAAATTCCCTGTCTGTTACCACCACCAAGCGATAAGTGGGCAGAATAAATCCTTCCAATTCCGCCAAGCCAGAATATTTCACTGCTACCGGCGTGTGCTGGATTTGCAGCTTGTCCATTGCTGGGTAGTCGCGGGGGTTGGGGACAAATTGCGCCGGACAATCGTGTTCTTGCAACAGAGAGACAGAACGACTCGGCTGTGCGGAAACGATCCAAATTGAAAAATTGCGATCGCGCTCTTTCCGCAGCACTTCCGCTATCTTCGCAAACTGGTGAGGCGTTGTTGGTACTGGGCGACTTGCCAGATTAATACCATTACCTTCCTCTACCAGTTCCGACAAGTACAAATGCTTAAATCTTTCCGCTACACCCTGAATAGATTCATCAAAAGACCGATGAGTTTGCGGTATAGGGGAAGCAAGCGCTTGCCATTGTTCTTCCGCGTGTTCCACCCAGCGCTCCCCATGAGCGCGACATTGCTCAGGCTCATCAATAGCAATTAAAGTATTTTCTGGCAAATAATCCAGTAGCGAAGCCGGTTCTTCAAAAGCCTGGCCCAACAACCGCCGCACGCTCTCCTCTTCTTCTTCCTTTGCGTCCTTCGCGTCTTTGCGGTTCCTTTCTCTTAAAGCCTCTGTAACAATAGGACGAAAATTAGTAGGTGTCAGAACCAGAAGCTCAATCTTATCCAGCGAACGTTGCGTAGCCGGATCGAACTCCCGCATCTGATCTAACTCATCCCCGAACCATTCCAACCGCACCGGCAACTCCGCTGCCACTGGGAACACATCGATAATATCCCCGCGCCGACTCCACTGCCCTTCCATTTCCACCAAGGGCACTCGCTCATATCCCAGTTGAGCTAGCTTGTTACTAAAAACATTTAACTCCCACGTCTGCCCCTGGCTGAGGGTAAGACAATAAGGTTTAAAAGCTTCAGGAGGTGGTAGGTGAGGTTGAAGCGATCGCTCTGTGGCTACAATCGCCATCGATTTTATCTTGGGGATTTTGGATTTGAAATTGTGAGACGCAACAACCTCTGATTCCTCAGCAGCATTCCCTAATCCAAAATTGCTCAAATCTGCCAATACCTGCATCTGTCCCCAAGTCATCTCAGATTCTGGGTCAAATGGCTCGTATGGCGACGCCTCAGAAGTGGGGTAAAAGTGTACCGTCTGCCAGCCCATAGCCTCTAGTTGAGCCGCCCAGCGTCCAGCCTCCTCCAGCGTTGCCGCCACCACCAACAAATTACGCTCCTCTGCTTGCGCCAAGGCAGAAGCGACTAATCCCTTGGGAAGGCGGGGGATACCATCCAGGCGCAGGTGTTGCTGGCGATCTAGTTTAGACAGAAGTTCTGTAGTGAGAGGCGATCGCCCAAGGGCACGAATAATAGAAGAGAAGGCCATGAGTTCTAGAACTGCTTAACTCGTTAGGTTGGGGAAGTCAGAGTAGCCGGATAGCTGCCTATCCCACCATTTTAGAAGGCAGGGCAAGAAAAAAAGCTCCTACGAGCCGGGGGTGAGCGAACTCTAAACAGATTGTGGTTATTGTATAAAATGACTGCCAAACCGCTGGTTGGGTAGTATATTGCTATGCTTTATCATGTCGCGGCGATTGGGGACTCTAATCTATTTATGTCCCATTAAGGAGAGGTTGCAATCTTCAGTCCCTTGAACCTGAGAGTTTTTCCAATAGAACACTGAGTTCGGATACTAAGATTAAAACGTAATAGCCAGTATTCCTCGATCGAGCAGCAATTTTAGAAATGTCCTTCACTATTGATATTCTGATTATTCTCCTACTAACGATCGTCAACGCCTTGTTTGTAATGTCAGAGCTGGCGATTGTCTCGGCACGGAAGGGGCGGCTGCAACATATGTCTAACCAGGGCAATGCCAAAGCCCGTGCTGCCTTGGAACTGGCCAACGATCCAAATCAGTTTCTGCCTACCGTTCAGGTGGGGATAACACTGATTATCATCGTGTCCGGTGCCTTCGGTGAAGGAACGATATCTAGGAGAATAGAGCCTCTCTTAAATTATGTCCCTGTCCTAAAACCGTATAGTGAAGCGATCGCTTCGGCAATAGCGATTGTGTTCATCACCTATCTAACCTTGGTGGTTGGCGAACTCGTGCCTAAGCGAGTGGCGTTAAACAATCCAGAACGGATTGCTGCCGCCGTTGCTATCCCGATGCAGATGTTCGCAACAATTGCTTCCCCTATCGTTTATCTGCTGAGTAACTCTACTGATATGGTGGTACGGCTATTGGGCATCAAACCATCCACAGAGCCACAAGTTACAGAGGAAGAGATTAAAGTTTTAATCGAGCAAGGCACCGAGGCGGGAACGTTTGAAGAAGCAGAACAAGATATGGTAGAGCGCGTGTTTCGCCTGGGAGACAGGCGAGTCAGTGCTTTGATGACGCCACGTCCGGATATGGTGTGGCTTGACTTGGAGGACTCGGCTGAGACAAACCGACACAGGATGCTCGATAGCGGTCATTCTCGGTTTCCAATTTGCCAAGGCGACCTTGATAATGTCCTTGGTGTGGTGCATGTGACTGATTTGTTATCCCGGTGCCTGGCTTCTCAGCCACTTGATTTGACAGTATCGTTGCGACAGCCATTATTTGTACCTGAAAGTACCCGAGGATTGAAAGTCTTAGAGTTATTTAAGCAAACTGGCACCCACATTGCGATGGTCGTAGACGAATACGGCGTCATTCAAGGATTGGTTACGCTCAACGATATGTTAGAAGAGATCGTTGGCGATATGCCCTCGATCGAGCAGCCGGAAGATCCGCAAGTGGTGCAACGCGAGGATGGTTCCTGGTTATTGGATGGGATGTTGGCTGTGGAAGAGTTCTTTGAACTCTTTGATATGGAGGAGTTACCTAAAGATCAGAGGGGCAACTATCATACATTGGGCGGCTTTGTGATTATGCATCTAGGACGTATCCCCACTGCATCTGACCATTTTGAATGGGGCGGTTTACGTTTTGAGGTGATGGATATGGATGGTAATCGAGTTGATAAGGTGTTGGTAATGCCGACGCAAATGATGCCACATGATTCTACCAAACGAACCTAAACGCCTTCTGCGATCGCACCAATTAAACGCTGCTTAGCCTCATCCCCCGCCGCCCTGGTAAGAGAAATTTCAGGTTAGTTGATAGTTGTTATAGCAATTAGCAATTAGCTTTTAGCAATTAGCTTTGAGCAGTTGAAGAGTGATAGCAGCACTTCTTTCTGCATAGGGTTGAGGTCGATGGCCAAGCGCAGCCTTGGCGACTGCTATATCTACCACAAACTTCTGTAGAGACGTTCCGGTGGAACGTCTCTACCTGTCGTTACCAAGTTCACAACTTCACGAATATTTGATTCTCTGGGTTTAGGCTAATACTTGTAGCCTCTCCAGACAGCGCCATGAAAGCCTTACGGTTAAAGCTTTGAGGTTGGCTTCAAAAATAGCCAACTCACAAAGAAGAACGAGGCTGTCAATAACTGCATGATATCTATGGCAGACAGATAGCCATCCGAGAAAGAAGCGATGCTTCTATCGGTGATTCCAAATAACCAAGATGAGATGCCTAGAAACCAAATGCCGCTTTTGAGGTTGCCCAAAAAAGTAGAAAATTCTGTTGTTCGCTCGTTATTCATGGCTGCCGCCTTGCTTTCTGAAATATCTCATGCTTGATTAGCCATTCCAGCGCTTAAGGATTTTTTGAGATCCTCAGCACTCCCTTTCATTCTAACTAATGTTAAAAAATGTTTCTTTCACTTGCCATAATACCCAAGGTGTATATAGAAACTAGTATCCAAAGTCACTATATTGATGGTTTTGTAAGGTAAACCAAGCGATAGAGGAACTCAGATCGCATCATTAAGTCCAATGGAATAGACCACAAAGGCTTCAATCGCCAGCTTTACACGGACGAGCGATCGCACAAGAGGAGAATGGCATAGTGTATGAGGAAGGTGGGCAATTCGAGATGGCGCTACGTGATGTTGAAGTCAGACCGCTTCAGGATGGCTATATTCCGATTCGCTTGATGACAAGCCGTGGCAATGTAGACTTCCGCTACTACCAAGTGCCAGGTGCTAAGTGCGGTGCTATTTGGGTTGGCGGCGTTGGCGGCGGCTGGGATACTCCAGCTAAGGGACTCTACCCCCAGCTTTGTCAGGAACTGGCGAATAAAAATTCTGACCATACTTCGTCTGGAAATGGGGGAAGCAAGGGTAGTGATGCGATCGCATCACTGCGAGTACGCTTTCGCCACCCAACAAAACTTGACGAATCAGTTCTTGATGTTATTGCAGGCATTAGCTACCTGGAAAGCGAAGGCATTGAGAACATCGCATTGATCGGTCACTCGTTTGGTGGTGCCGTTGTTATTCAAGCCGCAGCTATCTCTGAGAACGTTCGCAGCGTTATCACCCTAGCAACGCAAAGCTTCGGCACAACCCCTGTGTCAGTACTGCCATTGGGATGCTCAATATTACTACTCCACGGTACGGTTGACCGGGTGCTTGCGCCATTCTGCTCAGAATATGCTTACCACCTCGCTCACGAACCTAAGCGCCTAATCTTCTACGAGGGTGCCACTCATGGTTTTGATGAAGTTGCAGAAGTTGTTCATGACGTAATTCGCGACTGGATTGTCGATAACCTGAAGATGAGTGTTGCAACTACAACAGAGCAATTCACGGACATTTAGTGTATAGCAATTAGCTTTTAGCAAGCCTTTAGTTATATCAGCATCTCGATGCGTTTATGATGGCGAGGTCGATTTTCACCTTTCCCGACAAGGGGACTGCTATAAATTGCTTAACAATTTAACCGCAACAAAAACAAGTTTGAGAACTGAGTAGCATCGTCATGAGACAATCCAGCCTAGAAGCAACTAAGTTGTTATAGGTGCAGACAATTTTAACTAAATGGCGATCGCAATTGATTTTGGTACTAGCAACACGGTAATCGCTCGTTGGAACCCAGCTACCCAGCAGCCAGAAACTCTCAACTTACCCGGTTTATCGGTCATCACTGGGCACAATCCCCCCTTAATTCCCAGCTTGGTTTATGTTGAGGACGCTTCGCGCCGCGAAGTTGTAGTCGGACAGGCAGTGCGCGATCGCGGTTTGGATCTCAAAACTGACCCCCGATTTTTCCGCAGCTTTAAGCGAGGGATTGGCGCTGACATCCAAGGATTTCTCCCAGAAATTGATGGGCAGATAATTGCCTTTGAGCAAGTTGGGCAATGGTTCCTAACCCAGATTATTGAAAAACTTCAAGCTACCATGCCCGACGTTGGAGAGTCCCTAATTTTAACGGTGCCGGTAGACAGCTTTGAAGCTTACCGACATTGGTTGGGGGAGGTGTGCCAATCTTTGCCAGTAGAACAGGTGCGGATGTTGGATGAACCGACTGCCGCGGCCCTTGGCTACGGGATGACAGATGCGGAAGTTCTGCTGGTCGTTGACTTTGGAGGCGGCACTCTGGATCTATCCCTGGTGCAGCTACCTAAAGATGTCCAGGCAGGGAAAAAACCTTTGGGCTTTATTCTCAAATGGGGCGAAAAGTTGCTGGCAGAGAATTCTGGACAGCGACCTAAAACCGCCCGCGTGCTGGCTAAAGCTGGTCAAAATTTGGGTGGAACTGATATTGATAACTGGCTAGTAGATTACTTTGCCACCACTCAAGGACTAAAGCCAACGCCCCTTACTACTCGATTAGCAGAACGGTTAAAGATTCAGTTATCTTTGCAGACATCAGCGAGTGAAGTTTATTTCAATGATGAGACATTTGAGAGTTACGAGTTAGAACTGAATCGCGATCGCTTTGAAGCCATCCTTAAGGAACATCAGTTCTTTGATTGCCTAGATGAGGCAATGACTCAGATACTTCAGCAAGGACGGCGGCAAGGTGTGGAGGTGTCAGACATTGATGCTGTCTTATTAGTCGGCGGTACAGTGGAAATCCCAGCCGTTCAGACATGGGTACAGCAATACTTTGACGCGAGCAAAATCCGCCGCTCAAAACCATTTGAAGCTATTGCTCAAGGCGCTCTCCAACTCGCCCAAGGTGTGGAACTCAAAGATTTTCTCTACCACAGTTACGGTATCCGCTATTGGGATCGGCGCAATAACTGCCACAACTGGCATTCCCTTATTAAAGCTGGGCAGCCTTATCCCATGAGTGACTCAGTAGAATTAGTTTTGGGGGCGTCACTGGAAAACCAACCCAGCATTGAATTAATCATCGGAGAGTTAGGCGCTCAAACTGGGGGAACAGAAGTATATTTCGACGGCGATCGCTTAATTACCCGTAACCTGGCGAACGGTCAAACTTCAGTGCAACCCCTCAACGATAAGGAAGGTGCCCGTAGCATTGCCCAGTTGACACCACCAGGATATCCCGGGAGCGATCGCATTAAAGTTCAGTTTTGGATAGATAGCCAGCGCTTCTTGCGAATTACCGTGGAAGACCTGCTGATGAATCAAACACTACTGGAGAATCAACTAGTTGCCCAGTTAAGTTAAATAGCTATAACTTATGCAACAAAATTGAGTTTTGAATTAAAAATTTTTAATTCAAAACTCAAAACTCAAAACTCAAAACTACTTATTAACAACCACCGGGGTTCCTAGTGAAGCCCAATTGAATAACCATTTAGCGTGATTGACCGCTACATTAGTGCAACCGTGGCTAACTGGTGTCCCAAACCGATTATGCCAGTATGCACCGTGAATCGCATAAGAGCCTTCAGGCCGTGATACGTCATAATACATGGTGTAAGGAACATTGGGAACGTCATAGTCATCCCCTTTCATCCTGGCAGTGGGCAGCTTATATTTAACCGTAAAGACGCCGGGGATAGTTGGAGTTGAGCGTTTGCCAGTAGAAACAAGGACTGCATAAACCTGTTTTTTGCCTTGCCAGGCAATCAACTTTTGCTTTGAAAGGTTAACCTGAATCCAGCGTTTATTGGATTTTTGCAGATCCTTTATTTTCTGAGCAATAGGGTTGAGCTTTGGCTTGATCTTTTGAGTAGTGCGATTAGGCTTTGGCTTGGTTTTTTGAGTAGTGGAATTGGGCTTTGGCTTGGTTTTTTGAGTAGTGGAATTAGTCTTTGGCTTGTTTTTTTGAGCAATGGAGTTGGGCTGTGGCTTTCTTTTCTGAGTAATGGGATTGGGCTGTGGCTTCGCCAAAGATGGGATTGATGAGCCACACAAAGCTGTAAGTGTGAGCGCCGTACTCACCAAGAATACTTTAGAGCGACGCAGACAGTCCGAAGAAATCATGCTTTTCATGCCAAAGCAGCTTACAGTACCAGTTTACGAAAGAATTTTAACCAAAAACTATCTATAGCTGAGATTAGCAACAGATGTCGCGCTTTTACTCTTGACAATCCTAGCTCAGCCTTCTTAAACAGTCACTAGCTCTTGCATGAAGGTTTCAGCCCGTTGTGCGATTGCTTCCCAATCTTTATCTGCCACTAGCTGCTTAGGAAATAAATCACTGGCGAGTCCCACGGCGATCGCCCCAGCCGCCAGAAATTGTTTGGCATTTTCCAGTGTAACGCCGCCTGTAGGAATCAAGGGAATTTCACCCAGCGGTCCTTGTAAACTTTTTATATAGCTCGCACCGCCCACCGCGCCGATGGGGAATACCTTTACGCAGCTAGCACCAGCATTCCACGCCGTGACAATTTCTGTGGGCGATAGTGCCCCAGGCACCACCGGGATACCAGCATCCACTGACGCCTGGATCAGTGAGGCGTCAACGTGAGGCGTAAAGAGAAACTGGGCACCCGCAGCGATCGCTTGTCGCAGTTGTGCCAGATTTAACAACGTGCCGGTGCCAATAGTACACTCTGGTAATTCTGAGCGCAGCTGGCTAATTAATTCAGCTGAACAGTCAGTGTTCCAAGTAATTTCAATGAGCCGCATTCCCCCAGATGCCATAGCTAGAGCCATTTGGTGTCCGAGTTTTTTTTCGGGGGCACGAATAACCGCGATCGCAGGGGTGCGCTGTAGCGTAGATAACCAAGATTGCTTAACCATTCTCACGCCGTTAAAATTCCGCCCTTAGTGGTAGGTATTTGCTTACCTTAAATCTTCTAATAGAAGGATGAATCGGTACTACTTAATTTTTAATATGTATTTATTAGTGCAAATAAGGAATTTATAGCATGGCTCTTTTAAAACTTTCAGACATTGATGAAAATGACCGGGGAAGTTCTGCTGATCATGATATCAATGGGTTTGATGTTTATAGTCAAACCACTGATGAGAAGGTTGGCTCAGTTAAGGACATCCTAGTTGATGAGGCAGGTCATTTCCGCTATTTGATCGTTGACTTAGGTTTCTGGATTTTCGGTAAAAAGGTATTGCTACCAGTTGGTCGTTCTCAAATTGACTACAATTCTCGCCGCGTTTATGCGTTGGGAATGACTAAAGAACAAGCTGAAAATCTACCAGAGTTCACCGATAAGCTAGAGATTGATTACGATTATGAAGAGAAGGTGAGGGGCGTATATCGTCCTACAGCTACGGGTACAACCACTGCGGCTTCTACCACTGCGGCTTCTACCACTGCGGCTTCTACCACTGGGGTGAGCGCTAATCAACCTGCGGCTAGCACTTACGACCGCAATACCTATAACTACCAGCAAGATCAGTCTCTGTACGGTCTGAATGAGCAGAATCATCAAAACCTCAAACTTTACGAAGAACGGCTAGTTGCGAACAAAACCCGCATGAAAACTGGCGAGGTATCTGTTGGCAAGCATGTTGAAACCCAAACAGCGCGGGTTGCAGTTCCAATTGAAAAAGAGCAAGTTGTGATTGAGCGCGTTACCCCAGGAGACGCTGGAAGGGTCGTGGCTCCGGGTGAAGCTAACTTCCAGGAAGGGCAAGTGGCACGAATTGAAGTTTACGAAGAGACTCCTGACATTCACAAGGAAGCTTTTGTGCGTGAAGAAGTTCGAGTCAGGAAAGAAGTTGAGCATGACACTGTTGAGGCTCAAGAAACCGTTCGTCGGGAAGAGCTAGATATTGACGCTGGCGGTAATCGCGTTACGAGAAACCCTCAGATCTAGGCTTTTAGTCCTTAAAAAAGGGCAGGTGGAGCGTCTCATCAGCTTTACCTGCCCTTTTATATATATTTGATACCCAGTTGTGAAATATAACCGCGCCTCCCTATAGATCCCCTACGGCTTCAAGAATATAAATTCATTAATTATTAAGTATTGCTATATTTATTTACAAATTTGAAATAATTGAAGCTGCTAGATTAAGACCCCTCAATACAGTTGAGTAATTATCCCTAAGCTAAACTTTGAAAGTAGACACATTCCCTCTTTAGTTAGAGTGATTGATGTCACTTAACTATTCTAATAGAAAGATGAATTCATCCTAGTAATATCCTAGGATGTTTAGGTATAAAACACGCAAGGAAGATAATAGTATGCCTCTTTTTAAACTCAAAGACTTTGATCCACAAAGCCACGAAACTTTGGGTGGTGAGGGTATCAGCAATCTTGATGTCTACACCCAAGGAGGAGACAAAATTGGCAGTGTAGAAGATGCGCTAGTTGATGATACAGGTCGTTTCCGCTATCTGGTCGTTGATACAGGTATGTGGATCTTAGGCAAGAAAGTGTTGCTCCCCATCGGTCTTGCACAGGTTGATTACAATGCCCATCGCGTGACTGTTAACGGTCTTAGTAAAGAGCAAGTAGAAAAATTACCGGAATACAAAGAAAGTATGACGGTTGATTACGATTATGAAGAGAAGCTGAGGGGAACTTATCGCCCTCTGGCTTCTACAACAACCGCTAACACTGTGTCATCAGGTACGGCAGCTCCAAGTTATAACCGCGATACCTACAACTACGAGCAAGATCAGTCCCTCTACAATCTGAACGAGCAAAATCACAAAACGCTCAAGCTATACGAAGAGCGTTTAGTTGCAACTAAGAGCCGGGTTAAGACTGGAGAGGTAACGGTTGGCAAGCATGTAGAAACTGAAACGGCGCGGGTTTCTGTGCCAGTTGAGAAAGAGCGAGTCGTCATTGAGCGCACTACCCCAGCAAACGCTGGAACTCCAGTCTCTGTAGGCGAGGCTGACTTCCAGGAAGGGGAAGTAGCACGCATCGAAGTTTTCGAAGAGACTCCTGACATTCACAAGGAAGCTTTTGTACGTGAAGAAGTCCGAGTCAGGAAAGAAGTATCTCACGACACGGTTGAAGCCCAAGAAACAGTTCGCCGAGAAGAGTTAGATGTGAATACTGGAAATCGTTCCGTCTTGGACAAATGATCTGATTTGGGCTCGAATGACCGTCTTTAAATAGTCTTATCAACCCAACTGTGGAACTATTTAACTGACTTCATACCAAGTAGCTAGTAGGTGAGTAATCTGCGATCGCCAGCATATGCTCCTTAGTTCCGAACAAGGTAAATCTTGGTATTAGGGCTAAAAATAGTACAGGTGGGGCGAATAATAAGCTCTGCCTGTACTTTTCCATAGGATTCAGTTGTTTTAGTTTTAAAAGCTTTTAAGAGATGTGAAAAATGAACACCCCAATGTCTGCAACAATGGTAGAATCCGCAAAAAACAATATTCGTATTAAAGCCTTGCTGGAAAAGTTGAGAAATAAGCTGAATAACTTTTCTGTGCTAGACAGCAGAGGCAACTTTGTGGGTGAGGTAAAAGATGTAAAGCTGGATAGCGATCGCCAGATCAAGTTACTTGTATCTCAGGTATCCCCTGAGAGCGGCACCCGCCTATTTTTATTAAAAAGTAAACACATTCAGCAAGTTGACTCTGTAACTAAATCGCTTTTTGTAGATATTCGCAAAACAGAAATAGATAGCTTAGCTGAGTATATACCGACAGGGAGTAGAGAAGTGGAATCTTCAGAAAGGTTACCGAATTCCGGAACGCGGGCACATGAAGTAGTTGATTTGAACGCAACTCAAGCAAGCGATTCAGTAGGAGCAAGCGTTGCTTCTGGGCAGGCAGTATCTATCAATGCAGATAACACGCCTACGTTAACTAAATCAGAAGAGCGCCAATACGAACCTGATAATGATGATTCTCTTGAGGATGCTGACATTGATGTTGTGCAAGAAGAGGTGATTCGTTTACTGGAAGAACGACTAATCGTTGACCGTACCAAACGGAAAATGGGCGAGGTAATTGTCCGCAAAGAAATCGAAACCAGAATGGTTCAAGTTCCTGTTCGGTACGAAAAACTGATTGTTGAACAAGTCAGCCCTGAACGCAAGCAACTAGCAGAAATTGAATTGGAAGGAGAAGAAATTCCTGGCATTGAGTTCAGTGAAATTGTGACTTCAGAGCATAACCAGGCGCAGAAGTCCAATGGTCAGCCTGCCGTCAGCGGTGAGTTTACATCTCCTAAAACCGCTAGTTTATTTTTAAATGCCATAGCCCTTCAGCGGCATCACGGATGCGCCAAGGTGCGTGTGGAACTCGTGCTGGAAGATGGGGAACTTCTGCAAACTTACCAAGAGTGGTTTAATCGCTGCTCAACTCAATAATGGCTTTTCCGTTCTGCCCCTACAGTCGGCTCAATCTGACTATAACTTTGCATATAAGGGCTTACGCAACTAATTCAAAGCGTAAGGGTAAAGAGCAGAAGGGATAGGTTTTACTAACCTCAAACCTTTCATCCCATTTTGACTAATAACCGAGTAGGGGCACGGCACTGCCGTGCCCTTTAGTTATGGAAAACAAAAAAGCGAAGCCTCAAAATTTATTGCCTCCAACATGAAGCCATGGGGTTTAAGCTAATAGCTAATCGCTTTTCGTGACCAATTACCTTAGAGGATTGGTCTGAGTATCCTATAGTACGGATATATTTATTTCCTCGCCAGCCAGCTATGAGCCTTTGCATCAACCCCAGTTGCCCTAGACCGAACCCCCCAGAAAACGAGAATAGCCGCTTCTGTCAAAGTTGTGGTTCTGAGCTGCTGCTGCAAAACCGCTATCAGGCGATCAAACTGCTGAGTGATAACAACGGCTTTAGCAAGATCTATGAAGTGTATGAACGGGGTACACCAAAAATCTTCAAGGTACTGAAGGAGAATCTTAACGCCAACTCCACAGCTATAGAACGATTTCAGCAAGAAGCAGCTGTTCTGGGGCAGTTGAATTATCCCGGCATTCCCAAGGTGGATGGCTACTTCCAGTATCAAACTAGAAACGGTCTCAGCTTGCACTGCATCGTCTGGGAAAAAGTCGGTGGTTCCAACTTAGAGGAGTGGCAACAGCAGCAGGGAAATCGACTTATATCTCAATGCCAAGCGATCGCATATTTAAAACAGCTGGCAGAGATTTTGCATCGGCTTCATAGTCAGCAATATTTCCATTGGAATATTAAGCCGTCTAACATTATCCTGCGTACTTACCCTGACAAAGGAGGAGACACCGCAGCTTTGCCCCCCCAAACGTCCAGAGGTCAAGGGGTAAATCTGGCGTTGATTGACTTTGGTACAGCTAGAGAGTTGACATATATCTACTTAGCTAAACTTGGTGCCAAAGACGAAATCGTGCCTGTTGTTTCACCTGGCTACACGCCACCAGAACAAGTCAGTAATCAGCCTGTGCCGCAATCGGATTTCTTTGCTTTGGGACGCACGTTTGTCTATTTGCTCACTGGGCAGCATCCCTTGAACTTTTACGACTCGCATCATGATGTATTAAACTGGCACCGCGCGGCCTCGGATATTTCACCCTTACTTATAGATTTTATCGATTGGCTGATGGCGCGTAACCCTAGCGATCGCCCCCCCGATACGCTGGTAATTTTGCGACGAATAGAGGAACTTGAACGAAAGCTGTGCTATTCGCCAAATTTATTCCCATTCGGGATAATAGCTGGATTACTGCTGGCATTATGGGGGAAATTATCGAGATGTCGGCTGTTTGGTTGGCTGGAATCTATAACTAACACTGGGTTACGGGTTGCGATCGTCATCATTGTGATCTGTACGATTCCGGGAGTCTTAGCTATTGTTACTCCCAAAGTGATCTGCTCTTTGGGCTTGTCTTCTGATGCCTGTGCATCTCAAGAACCACAAAAAGTAGGCGATGTCGATTATTTTCCGCCTGAAATAGGCACAGATAGCCAAGGTAGGACTGCTGAATTTGAAATAGCTGTTCTCTCCAGAGAATATGAATGGCAACTTGGCAGTACGTATCAAATAGAAAGTGGCGGTGAAATCATTAAGGTGGGCGATTTAAAACCTAGACTTGAACAAGAAGGTATACAAAATCGGCTTCACAATCCCACAGATATTATTTCCGTGGGAACTGCATCTTGTGAAGGGTCTCTGCAAACTGAAGAAACTAGGGCTTTTGAGCGAGCAAAAACTATCCAACTTTTAGCAAAGAATGTATTTAGCGATTTACCTAGCGTAAAAGATTATCACTTATTAAATTTGGGTAAGTTTAAAGATTGTGCTAATAATTCTAATCCTTCTTTAACCTCATATCAAAGAAGTTTTATAATTGTAGGAGTTAGTAAAAAAACACCTGGGGTAATTCTTGATGAAGCTCTATATAATAGGTTGAAAACGAAACCATTTGGCGATTTTAAATTGGAAGATTACTCACGGGGAGCAGAAGATAAATTTAAGTTAACTAATTAAGATATTAGAGGCTCAGAACTTACGCAGCTATGAGCGCCTGTTGGGGTTAGCGAAGCTGCGCGTAGGGCATAGGATATAGGCGTGGCGTTGTGCGTGCAAAGTACCGGATGGTGGGCGGTCTAAAACACAAAGTTCTCTTAGCCTGCTCCCGGCAGGATGAGTCTGTATAGCTCCAAGATGAGATCCTGTGGGCGTGTTTGCGTAAGTCTAAGTCCCGTTTACTTGATCACAGACAGATAATCAAAGCACCAATAGGAGGTTGGCAATGAGATTTAAGATTATCAGTTCAGCGGCTTTGCTGGCTATCGTCGGCTTTGGCTTTACAGGCTCGGTGTATGCAAAAAGCCCAATAGATGCGATCGCATCCAGCCAAGCTTACGCACGTACAGCTTTATCTGAAAACCCCTCAGAGTCAGCCTCTGCTATTGCTGCTCTACGTTCCCAGGGACCAGCTGGGTTACAAGCATTTTTAAATACTTATGGAGATGATCTCAAACGCAGTCAACTCCAAGCGATACGGGCTACGCCCCCGCGAAGCGTGTTCGCACCACAAGAAAAGCGACTGCGTGCCGCACTCGATGCTATATGCAAACAGCGCGATTGCTATGCTTCCCAGTTATATTGGTACACAAATTTGGCACAAGCCAAGGCAGCAGCTAAGGCAAGTGGTAAACCCATCCTTTCATTACGCTTATTAGGCAGACTTGATGAAGATTTAAGTTGTGCTAATAGTCGCTTTTTCCGCATCGCCCTTTATCCCAATGCTGAAGTATCCAAGGTGCTGCGCGATCGCTTTATCTTACACTGGCAATCAGTGCGCCCAGTCCCCAAAGTAACAATTGACTTCGGTGACGGTCGCAAGCTAGAACGCACGCTCACGGG
>JAHHGU010000011.1 GCA_019359765.1 Aphanothece sp. CMT-3BRIN-NPC111 | reverse complement strand
GAAGCTACAATCACAACCGAACCGTATTCTCCAACAGCACGCGAAAACCCCAGGGCGATTCCCGTTAAGAGTGCTGGTACTAAAGGTGGCAAAACAACACGCCAAAATGTCTGCCATTTAGTTGCTCCCAAAGACCAAGCTGCTTCTTCGATGTCCTTTTCCAGTTGCTGCAACACAGGCTGTAAAGTTCGCACTACGAAAGGCAAGGAGATAAATAACATCGCCATGCCTACGCCTAGCCGAGTAAAGGCTACTTTAATTCCCAAAGGGGCTAGCAGGGAGCCAATCCAGCCGTTTTGGCTGTAGACAGTTGCCAGAGTCAAACCGGCAACCGAGGTGGGTAAAGCAAAGGGTAAATCGATCGCTGCATCAATAATTCGCTTGAACGGAAAATCGTACCGGACTAACACCCAAGCAATTAAAAAGCCGAAGACACCATTAATCAGTGCCGCAATGAACGATGTGACAAATGTGACATCATAGGTGGCAAGAGCGACGGGACTGGTAGCAATTCTCCAAAAATCAATAGGCTTTTCTGTACTTGCTTTCAATATCAGCGCCGATACAGGTAGAAATAGCATTAGAGCTAGATAACCCAAAGTAATCCGCCAAGGCCAAGAGAGCCTACTAATCTGACGAAATGGGTTCTTCCAAACAGGAGTTGGTTGAGGAGGAGCGGATACAGGCATATATGAAAAAGTCAAGGATTAAGGTTAAGGATGAAGCGTGAAGGATGAAGTGTGAAATTCAACCTTCACTCTTATACAGCCTGAGCGCCTTTATTGACCGCCAGCCTGAATTTTGTCAAAAATTGCTCCGTCGTCGAAGAACTTTTTCTGGATCTCGTCCCAACCACCCATATCTTGAGCAGTGAAGAGGGTTTTGATTTTGGGGAACTGTTTAGCTACTTCTTGTCCCACCGTGGGGTCAACAGGTCGGAATCCTACTTTGCTAAATTCTCGTTGGGCTTCTGGCGTGTAAAGAAATTTGACAAATGCTTCTGCAACTTCTCTAGTGCCGTGGCGATCAACGTTTTTGTCCACAACAGCTACGGGACTGTCGATAGAGATGTTCACATCAGGAACAATGTAAGGAAGTTGTTGACCATTCTGCCCAGCCAGAATTACTTCGTTTTCGTAGTTTATCAAGACATCTCCCTGGTCTTGCTTGAAAAAGACATCGCTGGCTTCACGAGCATCTCTAGGTAGCACGGGGACATTCTTGTAGACTTTTGTGGTAAGTTCCTGGGCTTTGGCCTCGTCACCGCCTGTTCGTGTTGCGGAACCCCATATACCCAAGAAATTCCAGCGAGCGCCACCAGAAGTTTTGGGGTTAGCGGTAATGACCTTCACGCCATCTTTTGCTAAGTCTGCCCAGGTTTTAATTGCTTTGGGATTGCCATCGCGGGTGACTAAAGCGGCGACAGATTTGGTAACTATCGCACCATTAGGAGCTTCCTTTTCCCAACCGGGTTGGATCAGTTCAGCTTTCTCAATTTTCTTGGTGTCAAGAGCAAGGGCCAAGTGTACAATATCTGCATCTAAGCCATCAATCACGGCACGGGTTTGAGAGCCAGACCCACCATAGCTTTCTTTGAAGGTAACGTTCTGACTGTGTTCTTGTTTCCACTTAGCTGTGAATTGGGGGATAATCTTTGAGTAGGCAGCTTGGGTAACTGCGTAGGAGACAAGCGTGAGCTTAACATCGCCAGTGTTGGCACCAGCCGTGTTACTGGCGCTCTGATTGTTAGAATTCCCTCCAGAGCAGGCTGCGATCGTTACACTTAAACTTACCCCCACCAAAAAGAGGGACACAAAGCCTCTTAGTGAACTGGATTTTAGTCTCCCAGTCACATTTAGTCTGCACCAGTAAGGTGCTATTAGCTGAGCCAAAGATGCTCCTTGCTGAACTATCCGTTGCCACAAACGCATCAAACTTTCTCCTCAATCCCCGGTTAGTCGGTGGGTTTACCGGACTTAATATGTATGAAAATAAATAGTACAGCAGATAGGGCTGTTCGTGTCAAATGATTTTAGATTTTAGATAAAGAATTGACATCGCTTACTCTGGGAACGAGGCTTGAACCAAATTTCACTTCGTCAATAGGAATAAAATTCCTAAGATTTGGAGGCGAAGGGGTAGCGATCGCGCTTCGGACATTAAGATCGGTGTATAGCAACTAACAATCTGATGGCACAATTAAAGTCAAGACCAAATCGTTAGCCAAAGTTGCACGAGCGATCCAGAACATGCTAAGATCTATTTCCTAGAGTTGCTGGTGTAGCTCAGTGGTAGAGCAGCTGATTTGTAATCAGCCGGTCGCAGGTTCAAATCCCGTCACCAGCTTTTAGCTTTGAGAATTACTTGTTTGCCCAACTTGCCTGCGATCGCCATATGCTTCAGAGCGATCGCGCCGCAATACTGTTGCTGTTAAACAATCGTTCAGCCCATTAATAGTTATGCTGCTAGTTAATCAGCGAAAGTAGCCTAAAAGTTATCTGTAAGCATTCAAAGCCAAGCAATCAGGGCTTGTAGTATATTGTATTATGGTCGATAAAGCTTGCAGAGTTAACTGGAGTTCATGTGGGAATGCAAATTGAACCATACGACCCTCGCCACCTTGATGCTGTTATTCGTCTTTCGCTTCGGGCATGGACTCCGGTCTTTGATTCGATTCAGAATGCGATGAACGCTGATGTGTACCAGGCATTCTATCCCAATGATTGGCGTGCGAGCCAGCAAAAAGCTGTCGAAGATGTCTGTGCTGCGGAAGACACGAATGTATGGCTTGCTATCGATGCAGATTCTACTGTGGGTTTTGTAGCCGTGAAACTACACTCAGAGGACAGCATGGGTGAAATCTACATGGTTGCCGTCGATCCAGACTTTCAAGGTCACGGCATTGGTAGTGCTTTGATAGAATTCGCTCTGACTTGGATGAAAGATGCTGGAATGTCTATTGCTATGGTTGAGACTGGGGGCGATCCTGGTCATGCCCCAGCCCGTCACACCTATGAAAAGGTGGGCTTTGAGCTATTCCCAATTGCCAGATACTTCAAGAAGCTCTAAGTGCAGATGTGTTGATTTCGCGATCGCGTTCTACTCAAATACGATAAGAGCGTGGAATGTAATGATAGAGGAACATACCTGGACAGACTTGCAACAACGGCAATGGATTTGTGTTGTCGAAGATGTAAACCTGATACCACCAGGAGCTTCATTTGTTAGCTTGTGGAAACAGTATACAAATGGTGTTGCCGTCACACTCTCTATTTACTATGAGAAGGGTCAGTTTGTGTTGTATCAAGATGTGGGTCATGCGGCATCTGGAACAAAAAGAACTAATTGCGGTACATTTTCAACCGCAGATGCTGCGGTACAACAACTGATTCAAGAGTGCTATAGCTGGGATAATACCTGGGAGATGTAATAGCAGAAAGGTATTTGAGACATAAGAATGTTAGCTATCTCAGTTTGTAGTTGGAAGGCACAGAGGCTCCAAAAGATTTTTGACAAAGGATTTTGAGCTTTTGGCTAAGATGCAGAGATAATGCATTTTTGAGAGTTGGGAGCTGTCAACTTTGTACGGACCAGATCCAAAAAATAAACATCCAATGCAGGGTTTTCCGCAAGTTTGCTTCATTCAAAACACGGTGTCAAATCCTAATATCATCATTGGAGATTACACATACTACGACGATCCAGAAAATTCCGAAGATTTTGAGCGGAATGTCTTGTACCATTTTCCATTTATTGGCGATCGCTTAATCATTGGAAAATTTTGTGCTTTAGCGAGGGGCATAAAATTCATTATGAACGGTGCAAATCACAAGTTGGATGGGTTTTCGACCTATCCATTTTTTGGTTTCAAAAAGGGTTGGGGAAAAGTATTCCCTCAACCAGGGGAACTGCCCTATAAAGGCGATACGGTTGTGGGTAATGACGTATGGATTGGCTATGAAGCGGTCATTATGCCAGGAGTACAGGTGGGAGATGGAGCTATCATTGCTGCAAAATCAGTAGTGGTAGGTGATGTTCCACCTTATACGATTGTCGGGGGAAATCCAGCCAAGTTGATCCGCCAGCGCTTTAGTGATGAAGTCATCCGAGCATTACTTGAAGTTGCTTGGTGGAATTGGGACATTGAAAAAATTACACGCAATTTGGAGAAGATTGTAGCGGCAGACATTGAAGCGCTGATAAATTGTGAATAGCAGCACTGTAAGTTCTACATGGCAAGGCGGATGTGAAAGTTTACTGGAAGCAGGGGTTAGCGCAAATCCCTGACCTTCATTTTGAACTGAAAGAAGTCCTGACGGGTGTAGATAGCATCACGCTCTATTACCGAGGGCATCGAGGCATGGTAACTGAAGTGCTATGGTTTGACGGTACTGGAAAGGTAAAGAAAGTTTGGGTTTGTTACGCCATTAACATAACAAGGAAAATTGAGTTGTGAAGCAATCCCCAATTTCAGCAGAATTGATTTCAGCACCGCTGGGTAAGACGATATATCCAGAACCTTATGCTTCCCTTGTGAAGGGACGACAAAAGCGAAAACTGGGTGAATATTTTGGGTTGACTCATTTTGGAGTTAATTTAACCCATCTTTCACCGGGTGCAGTTTCTGCTCTTGCTCACAGCCACTCAAAGCAAGAAGAATTTATCCTGGTATTGGAAGGCAGCCCAACGCTGGTACTAGGCGAAGAGGAATTCGTTTTGCATCCCGGTGACTGCTATGGATTTAAGGCAGGCACAGGTATCGCCCATCAACTGATTAATCGATCTGAGGAAAATGTAACCTATCTTGAAATTGGCGATCGCACTGAGGGAGATGAGGTCGAATACCCAAATGACGATCTCAAAGCAACACAATTGCCAAATGGTGAATGGGCTTTAATGCACAAAGATGGTCGCGCTTATTAAGGTCACTGCCTAACAACTGCGCTGCACCAGAACGTTCCGCGATCGCCTTGTATCTTTCAACTTAATGCGATCGCTCGATCGAGTTATGTTTGGTTTCACGTTACCTACCGATTTACGAGCAAGGGCTTGACAGACTCAACTCAATTTATAGTCAGGGGTGATCGCACTCGAAGATATACGGAAAAATTTAGCCTATCCGCCAGAAATCGCTTAATATACAGAACAATTCTACCTATTCACTTAATTTGGAATGATATGCGGAAAGATTCTGGCTATCCGCCAGAACTAGATGGATAGGCAGAATCTTTCCGCCTAATAATAGTTGGCTTTCAGTATGAATTTGAGTGTTGATTAGGCAATTTGAGATAGTACAGATTAGACTGCTGAGGTTAGAATCCAGCTTTTAGAAACGATGACGACACGCTTAGACAAAGTACGGCAACTCCAAGACATATTTATTGCTCGTGCGACAGGTGGTGATACCAGTAATGAGGATTACAGTAGACTCCGCTTAGAGTTATTAAGGGATAGCACAGTCAGAGATCTTCTTCCTCAATTTGTTAAGACTTGCGACGAACTCTCAAAATTCTGGAGTTTCATTAAACCAAAATTCAGTACCTACCAAGAACGAAAGGCGTTTATATGGGAGGAATTTGGTTCATTGATTGCATCTCTGGAGCAAAATATTATTGCGGCGCATCCAGCAGATGATGATATTTCCGCTATTCTTGTCGATTTTGATACTGAGCATGTTCACATTGCTTGGCAAAAAGCTCTCGAACGCCGCAATGAAGATCCAGAAGCAGCAATTACTATGGCGCGTACATTAATTGAATCAGTTTGTAAACACATTTTGGATGAAGCAGGTATTACTCACAGCGATAAAGATGATTTGCCTAAACTCTATAAAGAAACTGCCAAACAACTTAATATGGCTCCTGAACAGCATCAAGAAGAGGTCTTTAAGCAAATTCTTGGTGGTTGTCAGACGGTTATTCAAGGACTTGGTACTTTACGCAATAAGCTGAGTGATGCTCATGGTAAAGGGAAAAACGCTGTTAAACCCTCTCCTCGACACGCTGCACTTGCCGTCAATTTAGCAGGTTCAATGGCAGCATTTTTGGTCGCAACCTGGGAAGAGCGATCTTCCAAAGTGACTTAACAACTCAGTTGGCGGGGACTGTCGAAAGCTGCTGGGTGTGTGCGAAAGTTGTTGGTAGCCGCTCAACCAGAACATTAGACTGCTATGTATGCGACATAAGCTACAGGTTGTAATCAATAAACGCTAATCATTGGAGGTTCTAATTGAAACTTCTAGAGATTGCAGGTACGACCAATACTTGAAGAGTGAATGTGATTGCTAAATTCACAGTTTGAAATCTAATGCAAGCGATCGCATTATAACTTTCAGTTGGGGAAGTACACCAAACCTATCTGTGGAAGCGTGAGTCTAACCCACTTTTGCAATAACTTGCCCGATTTCTTGAGGGGTTGCACCTGTAGCCAACATCGCCCGAATTAGCAATTCAATAGACACTGAAGCATCCCCATTTTCAGCTTTAGCAATACGAGGTTGGCTTGAATGTAATTTATCTGCTAGTTTCCTTTGAGTCATTGATTTTTGTCGCCGTTCTTTCAGATAACGGCTAAGTGCAAGCTTAATCTCAATAAATGTTGTTTCCTCTGGAGTAAGGTCTAGAAATTCTGAGACAGTTCCAACGTTCCAACCTTTGTCCTCTAATTTTTTTCTCTTAGCTTCTTCCATATCTCTAGTCCTCCACATCTTTGTCATACTTGCTCAGTCGTTTTTGACAGGTATCAATAACGCTGGCGGGTGTTGTTCTCGTTGTTTTGGTAAACACCTCAAGAATTAAAATTGCATCCTCATCAATGCGGTAGATAATTCTCCAGTTCTTCCCTTCATCTCGAACCCGTAGTTCATGGCACTGTGCCCCAATACTTGGCATTGGTCTTGAGTGAGGCAACCCTAAATTTTCGCCCTGCTGCAACCGTCTCAACAAAACACCTGTTTCTATGCGTGCTTCTTAGCTAAAAGGAGGAGTTTTAACTTCCCCATGCAGCCACACTAACGGTTTATCTGTTTCGTCCATACACCATTGATATCATATCTGATATATTCATCAATGCTTGGAGAGTGAAGTGTGACTGCTAGATTCACAG
This sequence comes from Aphanothece sp. CMT-3BRIN-NPC111, assembly GCA_019359765.1. Classification (GTDB taxonomy): domain Bacteria; phylum Cyanobacteriota; class Cyanobacteriia; order Cyanobacteriales; family JAHHGU01; genus JAHHGU01. The sequence continues at coordinate 133,033 of JAHHGU010000011.1, read as the reverse complement.
TTTGAAATATAATTTAGCGCTCACAACTTTATACCTAAACTTAGTCCTGTAGAGAGAGGAAAGTTTTAGAAATGTCTACTAAAACACGATCAAGTCGTCCGCTTCATCAAGCCGCGATCGCTAATTGTGATAGTTCAATAATCTGAGAAGGCTTCAAAATCATGGTTCAGTGTTGGCGCAGCCTCTCAGAACAAGAACCGCGCCTTCACCTGCAAGATGAAGACAGAGCGATCGCATTTCTGGCACCATCGCTTAAAACTCCACAGTTAAAGGCGCACGCGGGAAGGGGATCACATCCCGAATATTGCCCATCCCTGTCATAAATTGCACCAAGCGTTCAAACCCTAAACCAAAGCCAGCGTGGGGAACAGTCCCATAGCGACGTAAATCCAGATACCACCAGTAATCATCTGGGTTTAGCCCCTGTTCTTGAATCCGTCGTTGTAATACGTCCAAACGTTCTTCCCGCTGCGATCCCCCAATAATCTCGCCAATTTTGGGAGCGAGGATATCCATCGCTCGAACTGTCTTTTCGTCATCGTTCAAGCGCATATAGAAGGCTTTAATCTCCGTTGGGTAGTCGGTGACGATGACGGGTTTTTTAAAGACTTCTTCTGCCAGGTAGCGCTCGTGTTCTGATTGCAAATCTAAGCCCCATTTAACCGGGAACTCGAAGGTTTTATCGGCTTTTTCCAGAAGTGCGATCGCCTCTGTATAAGTTAACCGTTCAAACTGGTTATTGATGATGTTGTCCGCTGTGGCGAGAACAGAATTATCAATCCGCTGGTTAAAAAACTCCATATCTTCCGGGCAAGTTTCCAGCACCGATTTAAAGAGATGCTTGAGAAACGCCTCCGCCAAGTCCATATTCCCTCCCAAGTCACAGAAAGCCATTTCTGGCTCTACCATCCAAAATTCTGCTAGGTGACGGGAGGTGTTAGAGTTTTCTGCCCGGAAAGTAGGGCCAAACGTATAGACATTACTAAACGCCATCGCCATAACTTCAGCTTCCAGTTGCCCGCTGACAGTAAGGTAAGCTGGTTTGCCAAAAAAGTCCTGGCTGTAATCAATTTCTTGGGCGTCTGTGCGGGGAACATCCTTCAAGTTAAAGCTGGTGACGGCGAACATCTCCCCCGCCCCTTCCGCGTCGCTAGCGGTGATAATCGGGGTGTGAATCCACAAGAAACCTTGTTCTTGAAAAAACTGATGGATGGCATTGGCACAGGCGTTACGGACGCGGAACACCGCGCTGAGGGTATTGGTGCGCGATCGCAAATGCCCAATTTCTCGCAAAAACTCAAACGAGTGCCGTTTTTTCTGTAATGGATATGTCTGGGGATCTGCCTCTCCGTATACCGTTGCCGTTTCCGCCTTCAACTCAATCCGCTGTCCTTTAGCAGGGGAAGCCACCAGGACACCGGAAACTGCCACAGATGCGCCCGTATTCAAACGTTTCACCACGTTGGCATAATCTGGCAAATCCTGATTGAGTACCACCTGTAGACCTGCCAGGGAAGAGCCATCGTTGACTTCCACAAAGGCAAATTCCTTCAATTCCCGTTTTGTGCGTACCCAGCCCTGAATTTTTACAGATTCATCAGGCTGACCGTTGCGGAGCAGATCGGCAATACGTCGAGTCATTATCTTTCCAAACAGTCACTTACTAAGAAGGCAGACAATATCAATTAATTAGCGCTAACCTCAGTTTACAGGGATCGAAGTTGAAAGCTTCGTGTCTTCAGAGCGGAGATCAAAACAACTTGGGGACTTCAGCCCCCAGTCAGAGCGCTTAAGAGCCTATCTTTCTTGTATCCCTTTTCGTGCCCCAATACCTACTAATATCTGTGTTCATCTGTGTTTATCTGTGGTTAAAAATATCTTAAAACCACTTTTCGCATAGGTTCTAAGTGATAAAAAGGTGAATGCTACCCAGCACAAGACTTCAGCAACCAGCCAATAACAAGACCCAGCCCTCCAAAGCGAAGCACTTGCCAAAATACCTCGTTAAAGAATCCCAGTCGGAATGCCTTCCAAAATAGCGCCAGCTGATCCCGATTGGAAAGTAAACAACTTTCTAGGGCAACTTCTAGCTCTTGAAGCTCTGCCTGAATTTGCCGCAACTCTACTTGCATCTGGGGCAAGTGGGTTTTATGCGACTCTATTTTCACTTCTTTTAAACGTTGCTGGAGTTCGGCCTGACGTTCTAAGTCTTGCTCGACTTGGGCATAACGCTCTTTTAGGGCGACTAGCGATCGCTCCACTTCTGCCAGCGCTTGCTCAAAATCATTTTCACCGGCTGGCTCTGACTGAGGCGGTTCTTGAGGGGGCGTCATAGACTAAAGTATGGATAAATACGAATGTGCATCCAGTATGCCCGAACCAACACAGCTTTCTAAAACCAGCAACGTCAACGAACTTAGCACTCTGGAACTTGCTCAAGCCTTAGCAGACCGCTTGAGAATTAATGAAAGAGATTGGCATAAATTAAAATCTAATCGTCCGGCTCGCGCCGCTGAACAAGCCGCCGCTGCACTGGTATTTCTCCTCAAGGATCAGCCAGAAGAAGCCCTGCCAAGATTCCGTCAAGCCTCAGGATGGCTAGACAGATCTATCTCTGCTCCTCCTTGCCCAACTCACGGAAATCGTAGCATTTAACGAAAGAAATTTGGCCTCAAGAAGCGATTCTTCGCCTGTTTGCAGAGTCTAAGTTCTGTTCCTTGAGGATTCCAGTGGACTTGATCAAAAATTTGGTGTAGCATACATAATCCTCTACCGCTTTCTGCCTCTTCCTGGGGAATGTCCTCAGCCAAATCAGTGTGGCAATCACAGGGAGGGGAAAAACCCGAGCCTTCGTCTGAGATTACCCACCAATACTGACCGTCTACCACGGAGAAGCGGACAATAACGGTCTTACTTGGATCGAGCTTGTTGCCGTGTTTGGCAGCGTTTACCAGCGCTTCTTGCAGCCCTAGTCGGAGTTCTGCCTGCCATTGGGCTGGAATATTTGCCAGCAGCAGATCCAAGATAGGACACAGAAACAGGGTAGAAGCGAAGCTTATCGTTCCCCAGTCGCGTCCAACTGGACGCAGTGAGATAGCAATCACTCAGGAATTACCTCTAGCTTTCACTCAGTAGACTTAATACGCCCTCAGGCTCAAAGCCCATGTTTTTCTTATCTTGCCTGGGCGAAACTCTGCAAATCGGGTTTGGGATATTTAAGATCGGGTTGAGGATTTCGACACCATGATCGCAAGCGTTAATTGCCGTCCCCAAGCGGATCTTGATACTTTAGATGCGGATGAAACAGGCTGCCGATTTCCGTTGAAGCACTTGATTAAATGCAAGCTTTCCTACGGATAGAGGCGATATGTGCTAGGCACACGCACTGGTGTCGCGTTAATTTTTAGCCTCTAGAAAAGTGTTTTTTTACAGCAGGTAGTATAAACACCTACATATACTATTGTATCCAAATCCGCTAAAAACACCAAGCATTTCTTCAACAAGGGGCGGCGAGGAGGCAAGACCTCTTCTGAGTATGGAATTCAAGCCCCCCCGTTAGTTGTAGAGACGTTCCGGCGGAACGTCTCTACGGTAGCTAAAACCAGTCTCCGCTTCTAGTGAGCGAAATATTCAATACATCAGCGCACGAGAAAGGCGGCACATTCAACGTGATAAGTTTGGGGAAAGAAATCGGCGGGTTGTACGTGGGTTAGTTGATAGCCACCCGTTTGACACAGGATTTTGAGATCCCGCGCTAAGGTGGCTGGTTTGCAACTGACGTAGACAATGCGACTTGGTTGAATTTGCAGTAGGGTATCAAGAACGGCGCGATCGCATCCTTTACGGGGCGGGTCTATCAGCACAATATCCGGTTTAACTTCCAGTTGCGGCAGTAATGTCTCCACGGCACCCACCTGAAACGTCGCGTTAGTGATGCCATTGATCTGGGCATTCATCTTCGCTTGCTCTACAGATGCTGGTTGCACCTCTAAGCCAATTGCTTGCCGCACGCGCTGCGCCAGGGGTAGGGTGAAAGTGCCAATACCACAGTAGGCATCTACTAACACCTCATTTTCACTGTTAGGGAGATTTTCCGCGATCGCCTGCAACAAAGCTTCGGCTTGCTCTGTGTGAACTTGAAAGAATGTATCCGGGCGCAGTTGGAACTGGAGATTAGCAAACTTTTCTTGCAGGTAAGGCTGACCAGCAATACAGCGGGTTTCGGAACCAAAGATCGTATTGGTGCGATCCGGGTTGCGATTTAGTGAGACACCCACTAGCTGAGGATAGCGGTTTAACCACTCCGCCGCCTGGGTTGCAACTTCCGGCAAATGCCAATCTGTTACTACCAATGTCAGTAACATCTCCCCAGTGCGACGCCCTATTCGTAGCGAGAGGTGACGAACTTGGCCAGCAGTTTTGAGTTTTGAGTTTTGTAGGGGCACGGCAGTGCCGTGCCCGTACTTGAGTTTTGAGTGAGAAATTTCCTTTTCGTTATATACCCGCCAACCACGTTGCTGGATATCCTGCTTGACTTCAGCCAAGAGGGGATTTAAACGTGAATCTTGCACGGGACACTGATTGAGGTTAACAATCTGGTGGCTGCCTTTTCGGTAATAGCCAGCTTGGACTTGATTAGTTGAGGATTTCCCCAGCGGATATGTAGCTTTGTTACGATACTCCACTGGCGAGGATGCACTTAGTACGGGTGCGACTGGCGGCTGGCTTATTCCCCCAATCCGTTCCAGTGCTTGAATAATCTGATGGCGTTTCGCTTCCAGCTGATATTCATAAGCAATATGTTGCCACTGGCAACCGCCGCATTTATCCGCCACAATGCAGCTAGGGCGGATACGATCGCTTGACGGTGACAAAAGTTGGTGCAGCAAGCCGTGGGCATACTGAGGTTTTACTCGTACCAGTCGGACTAAAGCGCGATCGCCAACGACGGTATCGGGGACAAAAACCACCCGCCCCCCTAAGCGTCCAACCCCTTCGCCAGCGTCATTGAGATCGGCGATCGCCACCTCAACTAATTCACCTTGTTGCCACCGCGAATCGGTGGTCGCCTCGGCACCGATATCTATACCATGTAAATCGGCTAGGGACATAGTATCTTCCTCTCTTTATTTGTGTGGCCTAGAGTCGGTAAACTACAAGAGATATCCAACGGATCGCAATAGTATGAGTGTAATTAGCCAAGTTATTCTCAAAGCAGACGACGAACTCCGGTATCCCAGTACCGGGGAACTCAAGAGCATCAATGATTTTTTTGAAACCGGGGAACAGCGGATGCGGATTGCCGCCACGCTGGCTGAAAATGAGAAAAAGATTGTTCAGGAAGCGAGTAAGCAGCTTTGGCAGAAACGCCCCGACTTCATTGCTCCGGGGGGCAATGCCTACGGTCAGCGCCAACGGGCTTTATGCTTACGCGACTACGGCTGGTACTTACGTCTGATTACCTACGGCGTACTTGCCGGAGACAAAGGACCAATTGAAAAAATTGGTTTGATTGGGGTAAGAGAGATGTATAACTCTCTGGGTGTACCCGTACCAGGTATGGCTGAATCAATTCGTTGCCTGAAAAAGGCTTCCCTTGATTTACTCAGTCAGGAAGACACAGCGGCAGTGACTCCCTACTTTGATTATATGATTCAAGCCATGTCCTGATTGTTCTCCGTAGTGTTTTTTAGTTTCATTTGACCTCCAGCGCCATTGCTGGAGGATATCTTTTTTGGTAAGTTACTTGCCAATCAAAAAACTGACAGCCTCACGCCTCATCCTAAATGTCTTGTGAAGAAACTGCCCTGGGGATCGCTGGCACTGCTTCTGTTTACCTATATCATCTTTGGCTGGCTGTTATATACCTGGAGTGCATCCTGGCATATCTGGCTGATCGGAGCAGCTTTAGTTTTGCTAATTGCTTTGGCTTTGACCGCTCCGTTGAAAATCCTTAGCATCTGTTTCGGTAGTTTGCTGAAATCGGACAGCCAGGCTTTCATTACAATTATTACAATGGCTTTTGTCGCAGTTGTACTCCTGCGCTGGTTTCCAATTTTTGTTCATTTCTTGGTTCTGCTCTCAGCCGCCTCGCTGGCTAGACTAGACATCCAGATTGCTGGTTTCACTGGATTACAAGCATTTTGGATTCTGGCTGTGGTCTCGTTAGTTGGATTTTGTCTAGGTTTGCTGATCCATCAACAGTTGATAATTCATCGCCTATTTTAGCCAATAATGCTGGACTAATATCATGTCCAGTTGACTGCCCTTAAAAATCCCCCCCAACCCCTCACTTTGCCAAGGGGAGAGGTTTTTCAGGAATTATGCGTAATGCAAGGGATCTGAAGGATCGCTTATAGCTAATTACTTTCTCTGCCACTAAAAACAAAAAAGCAGCCCTAGGAGGCTGCTCAAAGGATGCATGAGTTTGTTAAATCTAAGGTAAGCGCTATGTAGTTCAGCAATAGCTGGGTTACATTTTTTGATACAGGTGGCTGGTATGGGTGCGATCGCCTCTTAGACGCAGGGAAAGGTATAGTATGCGATCGCACCCTGGCTCCTTACCAGCAGCACCATCAGTCCACAATTCTTTTCAGTAAGACTAGGAAGACAAACGCCAAATCTTAATAGTAGTGTCTTCACTGCTACTGGCAATAATCTGACCATCTGGACTGAAAGCAACCGAGTAAACGGATTTTGAATGCTCATTTAGAGTACAAAGCGACTCTCCTGTGCTAATGTGCCAAATTTTGATAGTCTTGTCTCGGCTACCACTAGCAATAATCTGACCATCAGGGCTGATAGTAACCGAGTTAACCGACTCTGAATGCTCCGAGAGCGTATTTAGCAGTTCTCCAGTGTGCAGATTCCACAGCTTAATTGTCTTGTCTCCACTTCCACTAGCAAGAATTTGACCATCAGGGCTGATAGTAACCGAGTTAACCGACTCTGAATGCTCCGAGAGCGTATTTAGCAGTTCTCCAGTATGCAGATTCCACAACTTAATTGTCTTGTCTCCACCTCCACTAGCAAGGATTTGCCCATCCGGACTAATAGCGACTGAGCTAACCCACTTTGAATGCTCCGAGAGCGTATTTAGCAGTTCTCCCGTGTGCAGATTCCACAACTTAATTGTCTTGTCTCCACCTCCACTAGCAAGGATTTGCCCATCCGGGCTAATAGCAACGGAGCGAACCGAGCCTAAATGCCCAGAAAAAGTACGAAGCACTTCCATAGTGCTTAGATGCCACAGTTGAATCGTCTTTTGGGTAGTATTACTTTGATGGCGCGAACTACTGCCCCAACCAGCGCTAACGAGTGTTTCTCCACTAGGACTAAAAGCGATAGAATATACATCCCCTGAATGTTGACCAAGTATGGAGTGGGTACGTGTGTAGCGGAGTTTTCCTGTGTGCAGATCCCAAATTTTGATTTGGTGGTCAGTAGCGCCACTGGCAATTGTTTGACTATCGGGACTAATGGCGACAGTAAAAACATCCCACGTATGTCCAGTGAAGGTATTTACACATTGCCAAGATTGAGGGCAAGGCTTTGGTGCGGATGCAGGAAAAACTAGCGGTGGCTCAGTAGTTGCTTGAGCCAGATCAAGGTTTAAGTCTTGGAGGACTTCCTCTGGCGATTGGTAGCGTTGGCTGATGTCTGGTTGCAGTAGCTTGGTTAGCACACGCTTCAGGGCATCAGTAATACCACTTTGGTTAAGGTTAATTTTGAGATATTTTTCCCAGTCCCCATATGGGAAAAATACATCAGATGGGTGCTTGTCGGTGAGTAGATGAAAGCAAGTTGCACCTAAACTATAGAGATCGCTAGCAAACTCGGCTTTGCCTCTACTTTGTTCTAGGGCAGCGTATCCTTGAGTACCAATTATAGTTCCAGTTCTTCCTAATGCCGTCTCAGTAGCAAATTTGGAAACACCAAAATCCACTAATACGAGTTTGTTATCAGCTTGGCGACGAATAATGTTTTCAGGCTTAATATCTCGGTGAATTACCCGCTGGCTGTGAATAAACTGCAACACAGGCAGCACGTCATTGAGTAGTTGCCGAATCTTCGTTTCGTCAAAAGCACCTTGGTCTTTCAATTCCTGAAGTAGATCCTGTCCATTGATAAACTCTTGCACCAAGTACAGACCGCTTCCTATTTCAAAATGGGCGAACAGTTCAGGAATTTGAGGGTTATTTTTGCCAAGCTTCTCCAGTTGTTCCGCTTCTTGACGAAATAATTCTTCTGCTTTATTAAAATCTTTATGTCCTTGGTAGAAGAACTGCTTAATCACACAACACGGTTTCGACGGCATATCCTCATCCACCGCTAAGAAAGTTCTCCCAAAGCCGCCCTGACCAATAGGTTCAATAGCTCGATAGCGCTCTTTTAGCAGCAAGGGTAAGCTGCAACTTTGGCAAACCTGCACATCATCTGAATTTTTCTGTCTCCGGCAAGAAGGATTGAGACAATAGCTCATACTGGTGGGATACTATCGGCAGATTTATATTTATTTTGCCCTATCGAATGGTTATCTTGCCCGTGTAGCCCCAGCATTCCATGCGGCTGATTAATCACAGTGCATTCATCCTGATTTCTCATCAACCTTTGCACGCTCACCAAAGCCCTATTTAATTCATACCCGCGATGCTCTGGATTATTAATATACGCCTGTTGTTCCTCTTCAATCATCTGCACATCCTGGCGCACCAAACCATCAAGTAACTTTTGAGCCGAACCAAAGAGGCTATCTTTCACAAACCGACGGAACCACACGGGCAACTTATGCAACCGCCAAAACGCATTCAGTGATGTAAAGTGGATGAGATAAGCACGAGTCGCACTCTGATTAATTGGACACAGCAGACAGTAAATCTTAAAATCTTCGCCCAATGTGGAAACCCAGTGTGGGTAGATATAGCTCACATCTAAAGGTTCAGGATGCAGGCGTCGCAATGCGGGAAAAAATAATTGAGAAATAGACCAAATTTTGTCAATTTTGTAATAACTTTGAGCCTGATAATGAGCATCAACACGGTTAGCCTCTTCGTGCAAATCTTCCAGCACTGCTGATGTCCAAGCCTGGTAATCCTGATGTAAATGCCCATGATACATATCCATCAGGTTTTCTATCAGATAGGAGTAATGAGCCTGACAGTCAATAACTGAGACAGTGGCGATGTAGTTGAGATGATCCCACTCTGGAACACCTTGGGGAGAGACTTGCGAAGCTAGTGCAACATCGCCAGGAAACAGCCAGATAAAGCCATCAAGTTCCTGTACGGGATACTGGCGGATTTTGCAGTTGGGCAGTTTCTGATTAGCTGCTAAATAAGGAACTGCTGCACACTCACCACTTGATTTAAATTGCCATCCGTGATAATAGCATTCCAATTCGTCGCCAATAACGCGACCATGACTAAGCTTAACCTGTCGGTGAGGGCAGCGGTCTTCTAGAGCGTGGATTTGACCCGTGCTATCTCGATAGAGAACAATAGGTTGAGTCCAGAGGACGACACTTAGAGGCTGGACTTTCACCTCAGTGCTGCGAGCAACTACATACCAGTGATTCGGGTTAATGCCTAGCTGACGGATATCGCGGTTTTGAGTGGCTAGAGAAGTCATTCTATTTTAAATTTTGAATTTTGGATTGTCCCCTAGACGGTCAGTCGGGGGCTGGCAATACTGAACAAATTCTGTTCTTTTCCACGACGGAATAAACCTCTTGCAAAAATCAAATTCATTTAGTTCTTTATCTGCGTTTATCCGCGTTCATCTGCGGTTAATCTGCGTTCTATTAACCAAAATCTAAGATTTTTGCAAGAAGTCTAATGTGCTACTGTGTTCACGTTGCTGGGGGCAGCTTTGGATAAATCCCTATTAGAGACTAAAATAAATCAAATCTTGAGGACACCCTCTGGATTTACTGAGAATAGCGATCGCCTCTGCAACCCCTCTCGGTGGAGAATCTCATTTGCCGCTAGCAATCCACTACTAACCCCCCTTTCCATCAAGCCACAGGGAAACGGCATCTTTACCCAGTCCCCGGCAAACAAGACATTAGGAACATCTGTGGTAGTCTCCGGTCGTTCTGCATAACTATTGGGTGGATAACCAGAAAAGTTCTTTTGATTCACCAGTTCGCGGTGCAACATAGTTGCTTGCTGGAGTGGGGGAACAATCTCGTATAGTTCTTGCTCAAACCTCGTTAGCAAATCTTGCTGAGTGGGAAATTCTTTCTCTTTGTAGCAATAGGCGTGCAACTCCACAACACTGCCGCCAGTACGTTTTGCCCAGTCAATATATTGCTCTTGAATCCGGTGGTAAAGCGTGATGCTATCAGTTAGTTGGAAACCGGATAAAGATGTGAAATAGCTGTGTTCCCAGTCAAAGTCGCGGTCAAACCAGAAGCGGCACACAGCAAAGGGATCGGCTACACTCAATTTCTCTACCTGCCCCCGCACCTGCTGATTCACCTCACCCGTCATCTGCCTAAACAACTGCTGCACACCCGGTACATCCGTAGCAAAGATGTAGTAATCAGCCTTCGCCGTCTCCACTAAAGTCGATGCCTGGAGAGACTTATCGCTATATGCCCCGACTAATTGCACTTGGTCTGACTGACGTTGAATTACTTTGAAGCGTGGTAGATCTCGCTCTGCTGGCCCCCTTAAAACTCGCCCTTGGGCATCGAAGGCAGACCCGTGACAGGGGCAATGGAACTTGCCATCGGCTTGCTGCTGCACAGTACAACCCTGGTGGGTACAGGTGAGGGAAATAGCTTCACCTCCTTCAGGGGTAGTGGCAAAAACGCGATCGCCAGCACCAAAATATTCCATCTCACTATCACCTAGCAGAGGATTGCGCTTAACCCAAAAGGGAACATCACTTCTGGCATCCCCCTGCTTGAATTCCAATGAATCTATCTTGCCTTGCTGCCAATCAATGCTGCTGACTGTTGCACCAGTAACAATCTTGCCACCTTGACGCTCAATTGCTTGAGCAATAGGCTGCACAAGACTGGTGCCCATATCCTGCCGAGTGCCATTGAAAGCCAACCCCTCTGGATTACCAAAAAAGTAGAAGTGGAAAAACTGCATTAGTTCTGCCACACTCATCTGGTCTGGGGCATTCAGGCTAGATTTAGCAAAGGGCAGAAAATATAAATCATAAAGCCCACGGGGAAAATCCTGCTCAACCCACTCAGCAACCGATAAATCATCGAGACGCTGGAAACTCTTTTGAGTTTGGAACCCACCAATTGCCCGGAAGACTTGCCAATGTTCCCATTTAGTAAGATTAATCCCCCAGCGCAGACGGTTGGGGGATGCTACAGCCAAATCAACCACATTCCAGGGAAAAGCCGAATGGCTGGGTCTGAACACCTCCGGCTGATATTTGGGATCTCGGTAGACGACTGAGTAAGATTTCAAATCCACAAAATTCTCATTGATGCTTAGTTCTGCAACTAAGCTTTTGAGGTTGTAGTACTGGGGAAAGAAGCCATGAAAGCCATGCTCCATCATGAATGTTTCACCGGCAACTTGGATCGGCCAGCTAGCGATTTTGCCACCCAGTTGTGGTGCCCGTTCTAAGAGCGTTACCTTAAAACCCCTTTGACTGAGTTCATAGGCACACGCCAGCCCAGCTAGACCCGCTCCAACTACAACAACGCTGATGGGTCGGTTTACCCAGCGTGGCAAGTTCAGGGTATCTTGCTGAACAACAGTTGGCTGAGGCTTTGAGAACCGGGAGTAACCTAGCACCCCTCCGACTGCACCAACACCAAGCATCTTCAGCAGTGTGCGGCGGGAAATAGGTAGCGATCGCGCTAATTTTAATAGTTGACTCATCAGCTCCTAAAGATGTGTTTTCCTACAGCCCCGGTAAGGCAATATGAACCAATACCTTATCCTGTCAAGCAATCAGGGAATTTCTGCCCTCTATGAAATATTGGCGTGAAACGCTGGCTGTTGCCCAGCGCATTTTGATTGAATTGTTGCGGCGGCGGCGCAGCCTGGTTTTTTGGAGCATTTTTCCCATTTCTGTGCTAATACTCAACGGGTTTATCCTGGCAGAACGAGCTAAGCTGTCAATGGCTGAGGCTTTTGAAAATGCTGCCCCTTCAACTTTAGTGGGTGCGGCGCTATTTTTCAGTTGTCTGGGTGGGAGCGTAGCAACGGTGGTGGCAGAAAGAGAACAGCAAACGCTTAAGCGCCTGTTTATTTCCCCACTGAGCGGAACGTCCTACTTTCTGGGCATTTTTGTGGCTCACAGTTGCATTGGCATTGGTCAAACGCTTTTGGTATATACTGTTGCAGCATTTTGGGGAGCAGGGTTTAAGGGTTCTCTACTCCTGGGAGGATTGATTATCTTGTTGAGTATTGTTTCTTATGTGGGAGTAGGCTTTATTCTCGGTACTCAACTGGCTCGTCGAACTGAAGATGTGAATGCACTAGTCGCAGCTTTTGGCGTTCCTTTGTTGATGTTGGGAGGTGCCTTTTTACCCGCTTCTTTGTTTCCCAAGACGCTGCTAGATATTGCGAAATTAAATCCGATTTATCACATGAATGAGGCACTGTTGGGAGTATCCGCTGGGGGAGATGGCTTAACAAAAATTGCCTCGCACTTCTGGTTTTTAGCGGGGTTTGCTGTTTTGATGGTTGGGGGAGGATGGCTGTCTTATCGGCGCATGTTGAGGGTTGAAAGGAGGCTATAAGTTCGGTGCTGCGAATTGAAAAGCTGAAAAAGTCTTACGGTAAGCTGCCTGTTTTGCAAGATCTGACGCTGCACATCGCACAGGGAGAGATTTACGGATTACTGGGGCCGAATGGTGCTGGTAAGACGACAACTATCAATATTATCTGCAATTTGTTACAGGCAGATAGTGGTGCGATCGCCATTAATAATCAACCTGTCTCTGAAGCCACGAAACCATTGATAGGCGTAGCGCCGCAAGAAAACTTGCTTTACAAAACCTTAACCTGCGAGGAAAACCTAAATTTCTTTGCTCGTATCTACGGTTTACCTGCGAAAGAGCGGCAAAAACAGGTGCAGGCTTGTCTTGCCGCTGTCAATCTAGCAGATCGGGCTAAAAGTCCTGTAGAAACGCTCAGTGGGGGAATGCAGCGGCGGCTCAACATCGCTGCGGCTTTGGTGCATCATCCTAAATTAGCGATCTTAGATGAACCGACGACAGGATTAGATATTGAGGCGCGTTATGAAGTCTGGGAATTAATCCGGCGGTTGCAAAATCAGGGGATCACGATTCTACTGACAACTCATTTGTTGGATGAAGCAGAGCGCCTTTGTCAGCGCATCGGTATTCTTAAAAATGGTCGCATCTTGGCAGAAGGCAGCTTGGCAGAGTTGCGGCAACTAATTCCGGCGCAAGAGATTGTAGTTGTGCAGACTAAGGATGAGGAAAGTGCGATCGCTCGTGCCAAAAAAAATGGCTTCATCCATCGGCGCTATGGCAACGATCTCGCCTTTTGGCTCCCAGAGCATTTAGAACTTAAGGAAATTATCTCCCGTTTCGATGGAATTCCCTTAGACTCGATTGCTCGGCAACCAGTACGATTGGAGCATATTTATGTCGAGGTAACGCAAGCTTAAAAATGTGAAGCGTCAAGGATGGTAAGGATTCAAATGTAGGACTTCCGCCAACATACCCACAGGGTCATCTCCTAGTCTTCTTCAATCCAAAATCCAAAATCTTAAATACAAAATCGAATGACACTAATCCGTATTCCAAAATCCTGGGAAATTCCCGAAACAGAAACAACACCAGAAGCAATTTTTCTTAACCGCCGTCGCTTCATTAAAACTTTAATTGGAGCTGGCATAGGTGCCACTATTTTACCTATGGATGGCTGTTCTAATGCTTCTGAATCAAAAACACCTCCAAGTGCAAACTCATATTCGGCATACTCAGGTTTGGCAATTAATCCCGCTTTTGCCAAGGTTGACCGACCAATCACTGATCAATCTCTATCCTCCAAGTACAACAATTTTTATGAATTTGGTGGTAGTAAATCTATTTGGAAAGCAGCGCAAGCCTTACCAACCGAAAATTGGCAAGTTGAAGTCAGCGGTTTAGTAGAAAACCCCCGCACTTATGACCTAGACGATCTCCAGAAAAAGTTTCCCATAGAAGAGCGCGTATATCGATTTCGTTGCGTTGAAGCATGGGCTATGGTTGTGCCCTGGGTGGGATTTCCCATGAAGTTGCTTGTTAAAGATGTTGAGCCAAAATCAAACGCTAAGTTCGTTCGGCTGACTTCTTTTTATGACCCAAAGATCACTACTGGTCCCGGTTTTTGGTCTTCTATGTACCCTTGGCCTTACACAGAAGGTTTACGCATCGAGGAAATGACCAACGATTTAGCATTTTTTGCTACAGGTATTTATGGTCATTCTCTGCCAAAACAGCACGGTGCGCCTATTAGAGCCGTGATTCCGTGGAAATATGGCTTTAAGGGGGCAAAGTCAATTGTCAAAATCGAATTTCTTGAGAAGCAGCCAGCTACATTCTGGAACACCATAGATGCACATGAATATGATTTTGAGGCGAATGTTAATCCCAATAAGCCGCACCCAAGATGGTCTCAGGCCACAGAACGTATGATGGGCAATGGCCCGAGTTTTACGTGGGAAAAACGCCCGACTCTGCTCTATAACGGTTATGCAGAATATGTGGGGCACCTGTACAACATCTAATTATTTTAAATAGATGCCTGGCAGTTACTAAAACAAACATATCTGTCAGTTGAGGCTGGATTTGCTTGACGACACACTTGGAATTGTCAGGGAAAGGGATATCTTCAGCCAGATACAGCAGATTGCAAGTTGGTGAAGTACAGAAATACCCCACCCGCGCTCCCTTGCCCCTTCCCCTTACTAAGGGGAGGGGTGTACTTTTTTTAGATGCAAAGCGCTGTATGTTTTGCCCTTCGGATTCCCAATTTGTTAATGATTGTGCCTATCATTGCTTTAGCAGCAAAAAGCTTTTGAATAAATTTTGGCACAATATCCCTATAAAATTCTGTACTCGCTGCTCCACTAATCTAGAAGTAGTGAAGGATGTTAGCGCGTCCCCATGCTAATACATTTATTTGGATAAACTCATGGTTCAGCAAGCTTTTATAACTGATGACTACTTCGTGCCAGACCCCAACCAGCTAGTCACCGAGGATGATACACCTGTGGACAATTTCGCCTCTGCCAAACAACAACGCCTCTTAGTTGGTTCTGTTTACAGTTCAGGATTAGGGCGGGCTTTTTTGGCGGAAGCTAATGTCGGCATTTACCATACAGCTGGTCAGCCTGCAATTGTCCCTGATGTCTTCCTCAGCTTGGATGTGCAGGTGCCAGATAATTGGTGGGAAAAGCAAAACCGCTGTTATTTAGTTTGGCAATTTGGCAAACCTCCAGAAGTTGTAATTGAAATTGTCTCTAACCGAGTTGGGAATGAACTAGGAGACAAGATGAGGCGCTACGAACAGATGCGGGTTAGCTATTATGTGGTGTTTGACTCTAGCCGTCAGTTAGGGGAGTCAATGCTACGAATCTATGAACTTAAAGGTATGCGCTACTTTGAAACGACAGATACTTGGCTTGAGCAAGTAGGGCTAGGTTTAACGCTATGGGAGGGAGAATTTGAAGGCAGACCGGATATGTGGCTGCGCTGGTGCGATCGAGAGGGCAACGTTCTCCCTACTGGGGATGAACGGGCACAGCAGGAACGTCAACGAGCAGAAGAGGCGGAGCAACGTGCCGAACACGCAGAGCAACGTGCCCAACTACTAGCAGAGCAATTGCGGGCTTTGGGCATCGATCCAGACACGCTCAGTTAGGAGTCTTCCTAAACTCCTGCACTCGCTGCCATACTGCCTCTAATAAATCCGGTCGATCTGCATCAAACCACTCAATTTCAGGATACGCCCGAAACCAGGTGCGCTGCCGCTTGGCAAATTGGCGCGTGTGTAACACGGTTAAATCTTTCGCTTCAGAAAGGGAAATGTCACCAGCAAGATATTGTTTCATTTCTCGATAACCTAGTGTATCCAGCAAAGGCAAGTCAGAGCCATATTTCTGGCAGAGGGTTTTCACTTCTGCTTCCCAACCTGCTGCTAACATCTGCTCGGTGCGCTGTTCAATGCGGCGGGTAAGATCGGAAGGGTCACAATCTAAACCAATTTGGAGAATGGGATAGTTGGGCGGATTCTCTCCTTGCTGTTCTGAGATAGGGCGACCAGTGACATAAAATACTTCCAAAGCTCGTAACGTCCGCACGGGATCGTTGGGATGAATTTTCTGGGCGGCTGTTGGGTCAACTTGTTGCAAGAATGCGTACAGTTGCGGTTGACCAAGGGAGACAAGTTGCGATCGCAATTCTGTGTGTGGTGCCACTCTGGGAATCTTCAACCCCTGCACTACCGATCTAATGTATAGACCAGTACCCCCAACCAATAATGGCATCTGACCTTGCTGATGGCACTGGGTAATCAACGCTTGCGCTTGCTGTTGATAATCTGCCAGAGTCAACGTTAACTGTGGGTGACATATATCTATTAAATAGTGCTGTACCAATTGCCGCTCAGCCGCTGAGGGCTTGGCGGTACCGATGTTAAACTCGCGGTACACCTGGCGCGAATCTGCACTTACAATCACCGATCCCAGCCGAGAAGCCAATTCCAACGCTAGCCCGGACTTGCCACTAGCTGTGGGGCCGCAAATCACAATCAGCATCTTACTCTCCGCTCTTACCTTATATACCCATACCCTCAGTAAATTGCCCCTTAAACTGCCCTAGAGCCGTCTATAAGCCTTTTGTGTTACAATTTTTATGATATTTGTCATTAATGAAGCCATTGTGGGCTTCAGACTAATTATTGGAGCTATGTTTTTATGACCAGCAGTTACGGCGCCGATCAGATTCAAGTTCTGGAAGGTCTGGAAGCTGTCCGCAAACGACCGGGGATGTACATCGGCACCACCGGGCCGCGAGGACTCCACCATCTAGTTTACGAGGTAGTGGACAACTCGATAGATGAGGCGCTGGCTGGCCACTGCACTCACATCGAAGTCGATCTAAATGCTGATGGTTCCGTCACAGTTACAGACGATGGGCGGGGTATCCCTACAGGTATCCATCCCCGCACCGGGAGATCGGCATTGGAAACGGTAATGACAGTTCTCCATGCTGGTGGTAAGTTTGGCGGCGGCGGTTATAAGGTTTCTGGGGGGCTGCACGGGGTCGGTATTTCCGTTGTTAACGCTTTGTCTGAGTGGGTTGAGGTGACGGTTTGGCGTGAGAAACAGGTACATACCCAACGATTTGAACGCGGCGTCCCAGCGACCGAACTCATCGCCAAACCCAGCCAAGAAGCTCGCACTGGAACCTCAATTAGCTTTCTTCCTGATACAGAGATATTCACCACAAATATAGAGTTTGATTACACCACTTTATCAGGTCGCTTGCGGGAGTTGGCTTATCTGAATGCGGGAGTAAAGATTACCTTTAGCGATCGCCGCCTCCACTTACTCAAAAGCAGCGAACCGAAGATAGACACTTACTGCTATGAGGGCGGCATTCGAGAATACATTGCCTACATGAACTCTGAGAAGGAACCCCTGCATGAGGAAATTATCTTTATTCAGGGAGAGCGCAATGAAGTTCAGATAGAGGTGGCGTTGCAGTGGTGCGTCGATGCATACTCCGATAACATACTGGGGTTTGCGAACAATATTCGCACGATTGACGGCGGGACTCACCTAGAAGGGTTGAAGGCAGTGCTGACGCGCACCATGAATGCGATCGCCCGCAAGCGCAACAAACTTAAAGAGCATGATGCTAACCTCGGCGGCGAAAACGTGCGCGAAGGTTTGACAGCTGTCATTTCCGTGAAAGTTCCCGATCCTGAATTTGAAGGTCAAACCAAGACTAAGTTAGGCAATACAGAAGTTCGGGGAATTGTAGATTCTCTAGTGGGAGAAGTTCTCACCGAGTATTTAGAATTCCGTCCCAATGTTGCAGACTTTATCCTGGACAAAGCAATTCAAGCTTTTAATGCCGCAGAAGCTGCTAGAAGGGCGCGTGAACTTGTCCGGCGAAAATCGGTTTTGGAGTCTTCGCCTTTACCGGGTAAATTAGCAGATTGCAGTACCAAAGACCCCAGCGAATCGGAGATCTTCATCGTTGAAGGGGACAGCGCCGGCGGAAGTGCTAAACAAGGACGCGATCGCCGCTTCCAAGCTATTCTTCCTCTGCGTGGCAAAATCCTCAACATTGAGAAAACTGACGACGCTAAAATCTACAAAAACACAGAAATCCAAGCCTTAATTACTGCCCTTGGTTTAGGTGTTAAAGGTGAAGAATTTGATTCCTCTCAACTACGCTATCACCGCATAGTCATCATGACGGACGCGGATGTAGATGGGGCGCACATCCGCACCCTATTGTTAACCTTTTTCTATCGCTATCAGCGAGCGCTTGTTGAGGAAGGTTATATCTACATTGCCTGTCCGCCACTGTATAAGGTTGAGCGCGGCAGAAGCCATTACTATTGCTATAGCGATCGCGAACTCGCCAACTTAGTCCAGCATGAGTTTCCTGCCAATGCCAACTACACCATCCAGCGGTTCAAAGGTTTGGGTGAAATGATGCCCACTCAGTTATGGGAAACCACGATGAACCCGGAAACACGGACATTCAAACGAGTAGAGATTGAAGACGCTGCCGAGGCGGATCGCATCTTTACGGTGTTGATGGGCGATCGCGTTGCACCTCGCCGGGAATTCATCGAAACCTATGGTTCTCGCTTGAATCTCGCGGAGTTGGATATTTAGTAAGTAGGTTAACCTCAAAAACATTACACCAGACCCCCTGTAGTCTCCCGAATTCAAGGGGGATTACAGGGGGTTTGTGAAAATTGAAATATTTAGCAGTTGCCACTCTGGAAGAGTGACAATCGACCTCGCCCCCATACACCCATATCTGTTGCTATAACTGTATGTTTGCTAAAAGCTAATTGCTAACTGCTAATTGTTATAGGTTTATTTGCGTTCAATTGCAGCTTGTCTGCCAACTGATACGCTACCAAAAACTAGACTAGCAGCTATTAAAGTAATGGGCGCAATTTGTTCGTGTAGTAGCAAAGCCGAAGCCAGGATAGTTAAAAAAGGTTGCAATAGCTGTATTTGACCAACTCGTGCGACACCTGCGATCGCTAACCCCTGATACCAAGGAAAAAATCCTAATAATTGGCTGATAATACTAACGTAGCCAAATCCTAACCAAGCAGAGGGAGAAGCAACTAAACCATAGTGCAACACGGCAAACGCCACAGGTAAAATTAAAAAGGGTAATGTTATAACTAAAGCCCAACAAATTACTTGCCATCCACCTAATACTCTGGCTAATTTTCCTCCTTCTGCATAGCCCAATGCACCTGCTATTGCGGAAATTAGCAAAGCTATGTCTGCTAACTGTAGGTGTCCAAAACCAGAGATGAGTGCAAACACAACTACAGTCATGCTGCCAACTGTACTGGCAACCCAGAAAGTAAGTGATGGGCGTTCTCCAGCAAGGATAGTACCTGCGATCGCCGTCATTAACGGCAACAGTCCTAAAATTACCGCACCGTGAGCAGCTGGCAATTGTTGCATTGCCCAAGCTGACAATACCGGAAATCCTAAAACCACCCCAGAAGCAATAATCAGCAAACTTTTAAATTGGCTGCGCGTGGGCAGGCGTTGACGAGTAAAGTGTAAAATTGCCGCAGCCAATAGAGCCGCAACGAAACCGCGCCCCAAACCGACTATCATTGGGTGCAGTTCAGTTACAGCAACTCTTGTAGCGGGTAAAGTCAAGCTAAAACTAAGCACCCCAAGGAAGCCATACCCTAGCCCCAAAGTTTTGGCATCAACCTGTGCAATCTTTTTAGTCAATCTCATAAATGCTTCTATAGGTGGCGCAAATGCTTTTAGCTTGCTGTAGCCACACTGAAGCTGAGAAGGTACAGATTGGCTCAATTTCACCTAGTACAGTTACGGGGGTAACAACTGTTATAGTCAAAATTCGCCTAACTGTACTACATACATTTCAAACAAATCGCTTATATTACAAATCATCGTGCTGCTGTCGTTCAGGGTTTGTTGTGAATATTCCACTCAATCGGCATTCCTCAACCCCCATCTATCTGCAAATCCGCGATCGCTTCAGTTATTTGATTAAAACTGGAAAATTACCAGCCGCCTCGAAGCTGCCGTCAATTCGGGTACTGTCAGAGAGCCTGCATATCAATAAATTGACTGTCATCGAGGCATATAGCCTGCTGGAAGCAGATGGTTTAATTCACGCTCGTCAAGGAGCCGGGTACTTTGTCAACTGTACCACCCTAGCGGCGGTGAACCTCAAATCTACCTTTGCTCCCATTCAAGATGTGATTATTCAAGAACAGGGAAAAGGCTCTTTTTTCGAGCAGTATACAGCTTCCCTGCAAGCGCAGCGGCAAGGAGAAATTATTGATTTCAGTTCTGGTTTTCCCCGTATTTTAGGATTAGATGCCCTCCAGCGCATTGCTAAACGGGCAGTTGTTCGCTCTGCCGATGCTTTATTTAAGTACGATTTTCCCCAAGGGCAATTAACCTTGCAAAAGCAAATTGCCCAAATGCTGTTAATGCAAGGTTTAGAAATTTCTACTGACGACTTAATTATTACCAATGGCTCAGAACAAGCTTTATCTTTATCTATTCGCTACTACGTAAAGGCTGGGGATTGGGTAATCGTTGAAACCCCGACCTATCACGGCGCGCTGGCGATTTTAGAAAACTTGGGAGCCAAAGTGATTGGCATTCCCATGACAGTTGAGGGCATGAATTTGGATTTACTAGAACAGTATCTCCGCAGCCATCGACCTAAGTTGATTTACACAATTAGTACGCTGCACAATCCTACAGGTATAACTACCTCTATTTCTCATCGACAAAAGTTATTAGCTTTAGCCGAACAGTACGAGTGTCCTATATTGGAAGATAATGCTTATGAAGGATTGCAATTTGACTCAGTACCTGCTCCGATTAAAGCTTTAGATCGTCACCATTGGGTGACCTATATCAGCACCTTCTCTAAAACATTGATGCCTGGGTTGAGAGTGGGTTATATGGTAGCGACAGGTAAGCATTATCGCCATCTAATCGAACAGAAATTACTCCATGATTTGCACGTATCAACTATTTCACAAGCAATTGTCAGTGAATTTCTCGCTTCTGGATACTACCGCCGCCAACTTAGCCGCTTGCGAACAAACAATTTGCAAAGTCGCAACGACATGTTACAAGCACTGGAACGGTATTTCCCAGAAGAAGTTAGCTGGACAGTACCTCAAGGCGGACTATTTTTGTGGACGCATTTGCCAGCACAATTACTGATTAAGGGAATTTGTCGTGCAGCTTTAGCTCAAAACATTTTAGTTGCTGATGGTGTAGCTTTTTTCCCAGGACAGCAAGGCTATCCTGCTATGCGGTTGAATTTTTCTCATACTCCAGAAGAAATTGAGCAAGGTATTTCAGCCTTAGGTCAGTTACTCAAAAAACATTTGAGGCAGGCTTTACCTGTAAAAGTTACAGGATCAAAACCTAAAAGTGCTATTGCTAGAACAGTTGAAGCAGTTAGCTGATATAGCAATCCTTCGGTTAGCTTTTAGCAATTAGCTTATAGCAATCCTTCAGTTATAGCAGCAGTTATCCTTACCTGGGGTAAGGTTGATTGTCAAGAGCCATTCTGGCTACTGCTATAAATAACAGTTTCTAGTTTCTCTCTAAGTAAGTAAATCAAACATCTGAACATGACAAACTTTACCTTGGTAATTGGCAACAAAAACTATTCTTCTTGGTCACTGCGTCCTTGGTTGGTTCTCAAGCAATTAGGCGTTGAGTTTAATGAAATAAGAATTCACCTTTACGCCCCCACATCTAAACAAGAGATCTTAAAGTATTCATCAAATGGAAAAGTGCCAATCTTGCAGCACGATAATTTAACTGTATGGGAATCATTGTCAATTTGCGAATATTTAGCTGAATGTTTCCCAGAGGCAAAATTATGGCCGGAGGACAGACAAGCAAGAGCGATCGCGCGTTCTATTAGTAGTGAAATGCACGCAGGTTTTACCAATCTGCGCCAGCATATGTCCATGAACATTCGCGCTAGTTTACCTGGAAAAGGCAGGGAACCAGGAGTAACAGAAGATATTCAGCGAATTATTAGCATCTGGCAAGATTGTCGGCAGCAGTTTGGCAATAGCGGAGATTTTCTCTTCGGTCATTTCACTATCGCTGATGCTATGTTTGCTCCCGTTGTCTTGCGTTTTATTACTTATGGTGTGGAGTTAGATCCGGCTTTACAAGCTTATACAAAAACAATTTTGTCTTTGCCAGCTATGCAGGATTGGGTAACTGCTGCTAAGGCTGAAACAGAAATAATTGAAAAGTTTGAGGTTTAAAAAAGGCAATGGAATTAAAACTTGAGCAAGTTGTTCCTTAGGACATGACGACGCGATCGCCACACCAACTCTAACATCATTCGCTGTATAAGGTAGAGCGCGGCAAAAGCTATTGCTATAGCGATCGATCGCGAACTCGCCAGCTACACCATCCAGCGGTTCAAAGGTTTGGGTGAAATGATGCCCACTCAGCTGCGGGAAACTACGATTGTGTTACCACAGCATAATTGCTAATTAAAATTAATTTCCTACTAGGTTATTGCCTATTGTGGGAAAATTGATATGAATTGGAATAACTTGGAGCGGTTGTTATGCAGTTTAAAGCTTTAGCTAATAAGCAAGTAATTATAAGTTTTATATCTGTTATCTGGCTGAGTATGCCAGGATACGCTCAAGAACCGCTTACTAGTGAAAGTAAAAAGGAAATTAGTCCAACAGAACCGTTGGTATGCACAGCAGTAGCATCTCACCAAAGGCAAGTCGATGCCTTGCTAGGACTGATGCAGCAGCGGTTACTGCTGATGCACGATGTTGCACGTTGGAAATGGAATTCCCAAAGTCCCATTGAAGATTCTGTACGAGAACAGGAACTATTGAATAGTTTAGAAAATCAGGCAGTAAAGTTTGGACTTGATCGGCAGACACTCCGAACTTTTTTTCAAGCGCAGATAGATGCAGGTAAACTAATTCAAACAGCAGATTTCCAGCGTTGGCAGGCTCAGGGGGCGACAAAATTTGCGGACGTGCCAGACCTAAAGCTGATTTTAAGACCTGCACTGGATCGCTTAAGTAATCAGTTGCTAGAAACTTTAGCGAAACTCTCTCCAATTAAAGATTGCCTCGACGTACAGCAACTTATACGTTGCCGTGCTGAGGTTATTTTAAGAGGTAATGGAGTTGATGAGATGGTACGCAATCAGAGCCTTGCACCGCTTTTGAAGGTTGAGCCGAAAATCTAATATTAGACCAACCCTTTTCCCCTGGTGGGCAAGGTCAATCGTTCGACGGCTCAACTGAGCGCTCACGTCGAAGTCTAAAATCTAAAATTATTTGACTGACACCTAATTGTAGTATAGTACATTTATACTATCACAACCAAATAAAAGCTAATTGAAGGATTGCTATATAAGCTGATTGCTGTCATATCCATAATCGGGAAGAAGCCCTGGACACTCGTATGGAACTAATCAAACGGACAACGCTTCTCTATCAAGCTGGAAGTTCAGATAAAGTCTACGAAGTCGATCTTTGCCGTACAGGTCAAGATCGCTATCTAGTCAACTTCCGCTATGGACGCCGTGGTACAAACCTCAAAGAAGGTACAAAGACGGTTCAGGCTTTGCCATTAATAGAAGCACAGCGAGTTTTTGATAAGCTGGTTAACTCACAAATTCAGAAAGGCTATCGGGATGTTAGCGATCGCGCAATTAGTGAGACTCCAGCACCAGCCACAGTCCAATCAAGTATTAATGTACCAGTTAGTAACGATCCCAGGCACCAAGCTATTCTAAATTGTTTGGCAAACCGGGGCAATAGAAAATGGCCTCTGGAAAGGGTGATTTGGCGGGCTGGGGAACTGAAAATCCGAGAAGCTACGCCGTTATTAATTCAACTTATTGGTACGGGGGAACCGTTAAGAGATTATTGTATTGCTTGGGCGTTGGGTTGGTGTGGGGATGAAAGTGCGATCGCACCTCTAAATCGTCTTTGCGATCGTTCTAACCCGGATTTTATTCGCCGCATTGCTTGGGAAGCGCTATTTAAGTTATCCGATGAACCAACACGGGCGGCGATGCGTTCTGAGGAAATAGAACAATTGCCCTCAGAATTGCGCGATCTAGCCCGAAATGGGACAGCACAATCTTTTACAACAGCACTTCGCACATATTTAAATAACACCTACTACGAAAATTTTGCCGTCCTCGATACTATTTATCAAATCGATAACGAGTATGTACGTCCAGCGCTACTCGATATTTTAGGTGAGGCACCTTTTAAACCCAACTACTTCCAGCGAATTCGCCATATCTTCAAAATAGCTGAATACCGCCATGATGCGGAAGTTTTTGGCATTCTTGCCTACGCCTTTGATAAAAAACCAGGGACGTTTGATAATAGATATATCGGTTGGCAATGGGACGCGGTAAAGCGTCAATACTACCGCACCAGAGAACGTTCCTACACAGAAGAACTCAAGAGTCGGCAGTCAAAGAAAGCATACAGCAATCAAACTCGCGAATATCTGCGTCGCCGGGTTTGGCGCACTCTTAAACAATTGGGCGAAGAAAGCGACTCTAACTATATTAATTTAGCAGTTAGCATTCTCCTTCATTATGCGGATAACGACGCTCAATCAGTACAGCAGTCAACTTTCAGGAGATGGAATCAGCAACGCCGTTCTTATGATACCTTTACCCCTAACTGGGATATTTATGCTGGTTACTTAATTTTTAATCATATCCTCTACGAAAATAGTCCCCGCTACGTTTCCCATCCCAAGGCATGGCGTTGTCGGGAGGGTTACAAACCGGGAGATCCAGAACCGAAGGTAAGAGAAGAGGCGTTTCCAGAACTTTGGGAACAAAACCCCGCAGCACTTGTACAGTTACTACTAGAAAGTGATTGTCGCCCGGTTCATCATTTTGCCGTTAAAGCGTTGCACGTCTGCAAGGAGTTTTGCGATCGCCTCGACATCGATACATTAATCAAATTTCTCAATAAACCCTACGAAGTTACAGCCGAACTCGGTTTTTTACTGACACGCGATCGCTACAACCCCACTCAACCAAACAGAGAACTAATTCTTGCCCTTGCCAATTGTGCTTTCCCAGATGCACGTAGACAAGCTTACCGTTGGATCGAACAGCAACGAGAATACTTCTTTGAATCTAGCGATTTTATTGCTGCCTTAGTTACCAGTCAATACGCTGATACTCGCACTTTTGCCCGGAGGTTACTAAGTTCGTCAATTTTAACTGATACCACGGCTAGGGTACTCATAGGAAGAATAATTGCACAGTTGCTGGCATTATCGGCAGATCCCCCCCAACCCCCCTTATCAAGGGGGGAGTTTGTATCCCCTCCTTATCAAGGGGGGCTAGGGGGGATCGTCAGAGAAATTGGCGAAACTTTGCTGATCAGCTTTACCCCGCAACTGCGTAACTTGGGGTTTGGCGTCATCCTTGATTTGCTGAGACACCCGATGCCAGAAATTCAAGAATTAGGCGCTCGTATTTTATTGAATCATGAAACCCGTGCAGTTGATTTACCACCAGATTTAATTGAATCACTTCTTGCCTCTCCTTATGAATCGGTGCGGGGTATTGGCGTGAGGATTTTTGGGCAATTGCCAGATGAGAGATTGATCAGCGATCGCACTTTTATCATTGCAATGGCAATCAACGCCGTAGCCGATCTCCGCAATGCCATTCGTCCAGTAATACGCCGTTTGGCAACTAATAACCCAGATTTCGGCATTCAGCTTGCCTCTGATTTTATTGATATTCTGCTAACCCCTGAAAGGCACGAAGGCATCCACAGTGATTTAGTGCAGCTACTACGGGAAGATATACCTGGGTGGATGTCCGGAATTAGCAAAGAGATGGCGATGCGTTTGCTTAAGGCTCACTCCTCAGCCGCCCAAGAGTTGGGGGGAATAGTGTTAACTCAAAATAGTGATCGCTTGCTTCCCGAATTTAATATTTCAGAAATAGTTAAGCTTGCCAATCACGAAATTATAGCAGTACGTGAAGCCGCACGAGAAATGTTCTTGCATAGTTTAAACCGCATTCGCAGCAACTCGCAGGAAATGTTATCCGCAGTGCGATTACTTGAGTCCAAATGGGAGGACTCGCGGGAATTTGCTTCCAGGATATTTAATACCGAATTCACCGCCGAAGAGTGGACACCAGAGGTAATTATTAGCATCTGCGACAGCGTTCGTCAAGATGTCCGTGCCTTTGGGCGAGATTTAGTTACTCGCAACTTTCAACAAAACTATGGGCAAGAATACTTGCTCAAATTCAGCGAACATCCCTCATCAGATATGCAGATGTTTGCGACTAACTATCTAGAAAACTATGCTGTAGATAATCCTACCCGCTTGCGAGAATTAGAACCATACTTTATCACTGTATTGTGTGGCGTAAATAGAGGTCGCGTCGCTAAGCAGCGTATCTTTGCCTTTTTAGATGCGGAGGCACAAAAAAGCGAAGAAGCTGCCAGAGTTGTCGCTGAAATTCTCACCCGGCAATCTGCAACGATGGCAATTGGCGATAAAGCAGCAGCCATTCAGACAATGGTGAAAATTAACAAAATTTATCCTCAGTTATCTTTGCCAATTCAGGTAAAAGCTGTTTCTGAGGTCAGAAGTTAGTTTCTATTGTCATTTCAATGGAGTTATATGGAATTTAACTACGCCTACAAAGAAAATACAGAAGTTATCGAGCGCGATTTTTGAGTCCTCTTTAGAGGACTTTAGCTATTAGCCTGTCACTTAAGTGACAGGCGGACTATCGGTTAAGCAACAACACCCGCCAGGGAATCAATTCCCTGGCTAACAGTTAAAGTCGGTTAAAACCGACTGAATATCGAAGCTTACTCATGTCATCTAGTCTTCAAAAAACCACAAATTTTATGGAATTTAACTACGCCTACCAAGGAAATACAGAAGTTAGCGATCGCGGCAACAGTACCCAGATGTCCTTCTCTCCCGACATCAAGCGTCCGCCTACTTACTTTATCGGTGAATTGCGTCAAAATGTTGCATTTCGTGAAGCGATTAGCGCCTTACACGATGTCGTTGTTTCCGATTTGCGATTTAAACCCAAAGACAAAACTGCATATAAAGAATGGGCAGCGAAAAATCTGGAACTCGATTGGCAACTCGTCGCCGCGCAACGCCAAGAAGTCGCTAATCGCATCAAGCACTTACAGGATGAATTCAATCAGCTAAGTCAACGTAGTTACCAGCGTCGGGAATCTTTCTACAAAGCACAACGCCGCTACTATGATTACCTTTATCAAAAAGACCGCGATGCTTGGTTTGTCCTTGATCCAGTGATTACAGTTCATCCCGATGAAGTCTTTTTTGAGTGCTTTAGTGAAGATGAATCAAGTTATGGTCGTCTTGGTGTCAGCTACGAAGTATTCCAAAATATTAGTGAGTTTGCCTGTGGAACTACTAATATTGATTACTCCGCTGCCCTTTACGACGAATTTCAGAAAATCCGCAGTTATAAAAGTACCCGCTTAGAAGTTGATCCGTCCGGTTTTGAAGTTAAAACTACCCACGAGGAAGCTTATAAAGAAGTCAAAATTGATTTACCAGATAGCTGGGTAAGAGGTTTTCTGCAAGTCAGTTCAGCAATGTCTTTACCAGCAACGCGAGTTGATTTGCATCCGATGGATATTTACAATATTTGCTTGGTTCTGCGTCGCCACAAGGAAAAGCAAGGGCCGCGCAGTATGCGCTACCATCTGAAACCTGGGGAACCAGTGCGGGTGACGTTCGATCCTTGGGGATATGAAGTGGTGTGTGTGCGATCGCCCTACACAGGCACCACCCAACAAGAAATTCGCGTTTGGGGACGCCGCCGCATCCACATCCTCGAACGTTTGATTGCGATCGCCAAAAAGTTTACCGTTCACCTGCTTGGTACAGGTATGCCTTCCTTCTATGTAGCTGATTTAGGCGATATGTCCTTTACCCTGGGCTTATCGGGATGGACAGCCAACGACTGGTCGCAATCTGGTAACTTTGACTTAATGGCACCCCGTGCTGACGTAGATAAATGGACGCAGCAACAAATTTTCGATGCATTGAAAAAGAACTGGGTAGAAAGTCCTGACGCCCTTGCTGAACGCCTAAATTTGAACCGTGCCGTCATTCTCGGTGCTTTAGGTGCATACACCCAAGCCGGACGTGCTATTTATGACTTGAATAAGCAAGTCTACCGAGTGCGGGAACTCACGCGCGAACCTTTGCCGATGCAACGGTTGCGCTTTGCCAACGAGCGAGAAGAAAAGGCAACCCGTTTCTTGATGTACAATTCCGCCCAGGTAAATTCAGTTACTAGCGATACAACGGGGGCGTTTACTCTGCAAGGAAATGTCACAGATAAGGAAAAAACTTATAATCCATCCTTGACAGTTGACGCAGATGAGCGTATAATAAGCGCAGAATGTAGTTGCAATTGGCATCAGCAAAATAAGCTTTATAAAGGTCCTTGCGAACACATTCTGGCATTAAGAATGCAACACGCTCGTCAGTTTTGACGAATCACGCGCACCAAGTCAGTTGGTAAACAGCCTTGCAATCCGGGCGGTGCGATCGCCGTCCTTGCGTTTAGTTCACACACGCATCACTAGCCTGCTCTTGACTGTGCGGTCATTCGGTAGGGTACCCTTTCCCGGTTTGACTTCCGCGAAGTGTAAGAAGGGTACCCTACCGAGACCGCTTGAGTTGAGCAGTCTAGTCCTGAGGGGTTTACGAAGGGGCAACCAACTGACAGCTGCGCGTAATTTTTATTTAAGCTACTAGCACAGACTTTATTTATTAGTAGGGTGGGCATTGTCCACCCTACTTTTTGCAAATCGCGACGCCAACGTATATTTCTGGAAGAACCAAAATTCCTGGTTGCTCAAGAAATCGTCCTGATCGAGCAACTATTGACGGAAAGCGAAGCGCAACTGCTCTTGCAGTACGGCTATTAAGTGTAAAACACTCTGTTGAGTTAGTTGCTTCATCACTCCTTGGAAAGATCATGTTAGTTCCACTTTGAAACCTTTGCTAGATGTTTATCAGAGTGGATTAGAAACTAGAGATTTATATTTTACCGCTGTATGTGGATATAAATGCTGTAAGCATTTGCCTGCACAACGATTACTGTGCCTGGTTTCTACAGAGTTACCCGAAAAACTGCTAGCGGTGACTGTATGAAGATCCAAGCCAGCTTTGTGACCCCAAATTAATCTGGCAAACGAAAGCGAAAGATGTTTACGCACCAACAAGTACGTAAAAGCCTAAAGCTTTTTTGTAGTACACCCAAGAATACAAAAAACAGGAGGTAATTATGAACCATATGAAACAACTCTCGAAATGGACAAAAACTATCGCTGGACTGGCAGTAACTCTGGGGTCCACCGTTGCGATCTCTAGCGTTGCCTATGCCGCAGTCATCAACGGTACCCCCGGCAACGATTCCAAATTTGGAACGAACGGCAATGATACTATTAAGGGCTTGGCTGGCGACGACTTGTTGAACGGTCTTGGCGGCAGCGACCTAATACTCGGTGGGAATAACAACGATACATTATTTGGCTTTTCGGCTAACGACGTTCTCAACGGCGAGGGTGGGAATGACGACTTAGAGGGTGGAACAGGCATTGACGCAATGACCGGAGGCCCTGGTGTTGACCGCTTTATCTACCGTAGATTAGGTGAAGGGCTTGATATCATCACAGACTTTGTGCCTGCTGACGATACGATCATTGTCGGGACAAGTTTCGGAGGAGGTATCGCAACAGGTACTCTGCCTGCTAACAAGTTCAGAATCGGTTCAGCAGCGGCTGACGCTGATGACAGGTTCATTTACAATAACGCCACTGGCGATCTGTTCTTTGACCCAGATGGTACAGGCGTAAGCGGGCAAGTACTCGTAGCGGCGCTATCAGCTAATCTGGCTATCACCAACAATGATATCGTCGTCGTTGCCACCTGAACCGAGTTCAAAGGCTTCGACCTCTGCAAGGTTCTCAACTGCACCAAAGAACACAGGCATCATTCAATACACTACGGTTGAACCGTAAACCCTTTAAGTAGTAGGGGGTTCTGCCCACCCCCTGAAGCTACTCACCCCTATGCTTGGTTGGGCGGGAACTTCAGGATTAGTTTACTTGCCAAAAGCTAAACTGATAAACCGCCTCGAGCAACTTAAGTACGATTGCTATAGCATCCAGTTTCAGAATGTCTTGACCGTATCAGTACATTTGTACTATAATTTCCACATAATTGCCTAACGGCTTCGTTACTTTTACCACCACCAATATGTCCGATCAGCCGCGTACCCGCCAGGAACTGTACGATCGCATCCGACAAACAGGTAAAGAAGAATTTATCCTCGAAGAGATGATTCGCTATGGGTTTTGGCCTGCTCAAGGTGAGATACCGCAAGACCCAGCCGATGAAATTCGGCGTGAGGGAGAGATACGGCGAGAACTTTCGGAACTGCGGCGGGAAAATAGTCTTCTCCATAACGAAAGGGAACTGCGTAAGCAGCTACTTAAACAACGACTCGCGGAATCGCGGCGTAAGCGTCAGGAAACAAAAGAACGGCGAGAACGGGAACGCCAAGAAAGAGCCGAAGATTGGCGGCAAAGAAAAGAGCGAGAAATCGTTTATGTCGGTGAAGAAGTTTCAGGCGGACTCAACTATACCGACGGTGATGAGCAGCGGTTGCGAAGTTATGGATTACCGCTCTGCGGTACGCCTTACGAAATAGCCGGCGCAATGAAAATTACAGTCGGTGAGCTGCGCTTTCTTGCCTTTTCCCGCAAGACTTCCACAATTTCCCACTATATCCGTTTTAAGATTCCTAAAAAAACGGGTGGAGAGCGACTAATTTCGGCACCGATGCCACGCTTAAAGCAGGCACAGCATTGGATTTTAAGTAATATTTTAGAAAAGCTGGAACTGCATGATGCAGCTCATGGTTTTCGTCATGCACGTTCCATCGTCAGCAATGCTCAACCTCATGTAGGGCGGGATGTAATTATCAACTTTGACCTTAAAGACTTCTTTCCCTCGATTTCTTATAAACGAGTTAAGGGAATGTTCCAGTCTTTAGGTTATTCAGAAACTGCTGCAACGATTTTTGGCTTACTGTGTACGCAACCGGATGTTGAGGAGGTTGAACTAGATGGCAAAACTTACTATGTGGCACTAACAAACCGCCATCTACCCCAAGGTTCTCCCGCTTCTCCAGCAATTACTAACCGCCTGTGTCGCCGCTTAGATAGACGCCTAACCCAGATGGCTGAAGGATTAGGCTTTGTTTATACCCGCTACGCTGACGACCTGACTTTTTCCGCTTCTGGGGACAGCCTCAAACATATTTGTAATATCCTCAAACGCACCGAGTCAATTGTTACTCACGAAGGATTTGCCATCAACGAACAAAAGACCAGAATTCTGCGTAAAAATCGGCAGCAGGAAGTTACTGGTGTTGTGGTGAATAGCTACCCCAACATTTCCAAGAAAGAGCTTAAGCGTTTCCGTGCCACTTTGTTTCAAATAGAACAAGACGGTTTAGAAGGCAAGCACTGGGGAAATTCTTCTGATATCATCGCTTCAATTCAAGGCTTTGCCAATTTTGTGGCAATGGTCAACCCCCAAAAAGGTGCGGAGTTTCAAGAGCAAGTCCGGCGCATTCGAGATAAATATAGGTATTAATGAAACCCAACTAATTTAAACATTCGTTGGGTTCTTCCTCCGCAACCCAACATACAAATGACAAAAAAGTGACCAATGAATGAACTACAGACACAACTGCCGACAAATACTTGGGTTGCTGGCACCTGGGAAGAATACGTTCAGGCAATTAAACAGCCAGCTTATGAAAAAGCAAAATCCTACTACCACAATGGAGAAATAAGAATTGAAAGGCCACCTGTTGGACCTGACCATGCCGATAATAATGGAATTATAGTCGTTTTAGTTAATTTATTTGGCATTGCCAAAGCCATTCCGCTGAAGTTACTGATTAACTGTAGCTACCAGAAAACGGGAGTTATAGAGGCTCAACCGGATGCTTCTTACTACATTGGGGAAAAAGTAAGACAAGCTCCTACCGGAAGCTCTGTTGTTAATTTAGATACCAATCCACCGCCAGATTTAGCCATTGAAATTGGTGATACTTCTCTATCTGATGACTTGGGCGGCAAGCGGCTCTTGTACGAAGATTTGTCAGTTAATGAATATTGGGTGGTGGATGTTAAAAAGGCAAAGATTACTGCTTTTAGAATTATAGCTAATGGTGGCAGTCAACGGATTAGGGCATCAGTTGTGTTACCAGGGTTAAGCATGGATTTGCTGGAGGAAGGTTTGCGACGCTCCCGCCAGACAGATAATACAGCCGTCGGCTCTTGGTTTTTGGCAACTGTTCAAGCATGATCGCTACCAGTTTAAGAACCCCACCCCCAACAGGGAGGGGAGGAAGGAGGTTTGTTTCAGCTTAAGTTGGTAGCTTGTTGGTAACAAATAGGATTTGAGAGGTAGTTAAAAATGAAAGCAAATTACTTACTAAGTCACTCACCGATCGCAGCCGCTAGTTCATCTACAGTAGACCTAATTATTAGTTTCCAGGCTGAAGAAGAAACGCGCAACCAAGCACCACGTCGTGCGCTCAATCTCAGCTTGGTAATCGATCGCTCTGGTTCTATGGCTGGAACGTCGCTCAGGCAAGCAATTCAGGCAGCTCAAAATATTGTCGAGCGTCTGACACCGGAAGATTATCTTTCTGTGGTAATTTATGACGATACCCCGCAAACAATTATTCAGCACCAACTTGTTCAGGATAAAGCGGCTATTCGTCAGGCGCTTGGCAAGGTGCAAGCTGGGGGGTGTACGAATTTAAGTGGCGGTTGGCTGATGGGGTGCGATCGCGTAAAATCGCAGCAAGCAACAGAGCGGATAAATCGCATTTTATTATTAACTGATGGACAAGCCAATGTCGGGATTACAGATCCCCAAGTATTAATTAACACTGCTAGACAACAAGCCGAACAAGGAATCATCACAACAACCTTAGGGTTTGGCACATATTTTAATGAAGATTTGCTCATCGGCATGGCAAACGCAGCCGGGGGAAACTTCTATTTCATCCAATCTCCTGACGATGCTTCGGATGTATTTAGAATTGAACTAGAAAGCCTCAAGTCAGTTGTCGCGCAAAATCTCACCGTCACCTTCCAACCAGATGAGTCTGTACAAATTGCCGGGATTCTCAATAATTACCGATCGCAGACAATTGGCAATAACATTGAAGTATTCGTAGGCGATGTTTATGAGGTAGAACCGAAAAACTTAGTATTAGAACTATCCATCACTCCCAAAACTAACGTCGGCACGGCTAACATTGCTACAGTATCATACAAGTATCAAACGGTAGTAAACGGTAGTATTCAAGAATTAACAGAGCAAATTCCTATTACTATAACGGTTGGTTCTGCTGAGGAAGCCAGCAGCGTCCCACCCAATGCAGCTGTGGTTGAACAAACAAGCAAGCTAAGGATTGCTAAGGTAAAAGATGAAGCGATCGCACTAGCTGACAAAGGAGATTACGCTGGCGCATCCCAGAAGCTTCGCAAGACAATTGAGGATCTCAAGCTCAAGGCATTGCATGAGTCCTTTGAAGTAGCTGAAGAGATGGATCAGCTAGATCACTACGCGCAACGCATAGAAAGCAAAAGGTTTGATAGCACCATTCGCAAGGAGATGCGAGATCAATCTTACCAGGCACTTACACGCGATCGCGGCGACTTAAAATTGCGCGGCATTGCCGCTGGATCTGCCAACAGCTTAGAAGCTGTCTCAACTGTGGATAGTGGAGTCCTAGTTCAGTGCTTCCGTGAAGGTGGCAAATTGCGGGTGCGAGTTATTTCTGACGGATATAACTCTGACTTCAACGTGCAGTTTCCCCGCAACATTCGTGAGGAAGGATTGACATACGTAGTTGATGAAATTCAGCTATCTGCTGACGGTAGCTTTTATCGTGCCTCTGGTAATATCCGCCGCTTAGTGCAACCAGGACAAGAACGTGCCGCTTCATCCAGTACATCTGCTTCCAATAGTCCAAAACGCCAGAAACTAAATGCACCTGCTTCTGCTGCTGCTCTGGAAACGATTGATAGTGTGGGGGATGGAGTTCTCGTCCAGTGTGTCAAAGAAGGTAGTAAGTTGAGGGCGAGAGTTGTCTCGGACGGATACAACCCTAACTACAATATGCGATTTCCCCGCGACATCCGAGAAGAAGGCGTCCTCTATGTAGTTGATGAAGTGGAAGAAGCTAAAAACGGCGGTTCTTATATCGCCTATGGGAAGATTCGCAAATTAGTTCAGTAAAGTTTAAGGTGCGATCGCAGTCTGGTTAAAGGGCTGCGATCAAAATCAATTCTTAGGGCTAATCAATCCCAACAGCTCCACAAACAGCCCCTACAGCCCAATTACTCGGATTTTTTCCTAAAAGCACTGAGAAACGAGTGCAGTCAGCGCCAATCAATGCTGCTCCTTCGCTACCCTAAAAACAAAACCGAGCAATTAGCTTGAAGGTTACTACCATGATCGCCTCTCCCCAAAATGCTTACTACCCACCTGAAGCCTACCTCCAGATGGAGGAAAAGAACCAGAATAAGCACGAATACATCGACGGTTACATCTACGCAATGGCAGGAGCCAGCGACCCCCATGTTACCATTGCCCTCAACATGGCTCTGCTACTCCGTAACCATTTACGCGGTTCTGGCTGTCGCGTTTATATTTCCGACATGAAAGCGCGGCTTGAGTCATTGAATCGCTTCTACTATCCCGATGTCATGGTGACTTGCGACCAACAAGATAGAGAAACCCCCACTTACAAACGATTTCCCAACTTAATTGTTGAAGTATTATCTGAATCTACTGAAGCTTTTGACCGAGGCGATAAATTTGCCGATTACCAAACTTTAGAAAGCTTACAAGAGTATGTTTTAATTAACACTAAACGCCAACGATTTGAGTGCTTCCGCCGCAATGATGCAGGGCTGTGGGTATTGCAGTCTTATACTCCAGAACAACAATCATTTCGGCTGACCAGTGCTGATTTTGAGGGAGATATCGCCGCGCTTTACGAAGATGTAACGTTTACCTGAAAGCGCTGATAGGGATTTATATAGTAGTTTTTCATCCAAGCCACCAGTATTAAGCGCTATTATGAAAAAAATATATTAAGGGATAGTCAATTAGCCGTTATGAATCAAGAGCTAAATAAAAATGAAGCTTTTACCAAAGTCCACTTCCATTTTGATAGTTTGTTATATGTGCGGGTGGGGTAGCCGAAGGCTATCCAGAAAATATTAATGCTCGCTACTTAATTGATGATGGAATTCCTGATTATGACGATATCCCCCTGGTATCCGGGAAACCCAGAAATTATAGCCAAAAATCCTCAATTAAAAGCTCGTATGCTGAAATCACAGCAAGGACAGCATAAAAATCCAAGGGGTTAACTTTAGCTACTGCGATCGCTCTTTTTTCTCATTTAGTCTAAACTCCAGATAGTATAGATGCCTTGATTCCCAGTTTTTCGGAGGCGCTAAAACCAATGGGAGAAGAGACAAGCCGTATCACTGGTTTTCATGCACATATCTACTTTGATGACCCTGCCAGCCGTGATGCGGCTACACAGGTACGCTCTGGATTGGCGGCTAATTTTGATGTGCGCCTGGGGCGCTGGCACGAACAGCCTATTGGTCCACACCCAAAAGCAATGTATCAAGTGGCGTTCTCACCCAATGAGTTTAGCCATGTTGTCCCTTGGTTAATGCTCAACCGTCAGGGGTTGGATATTCTCATCCATCCGGAAACGGGTAATGATGTGGAAGACCATACAAGCCATGCGCTGTGGCTCGGACAAAAGCTAGAACTGAACATTGAGTTCCTTCGCCAACTGTGAGCATCTGCGAACTCCGGCTGAAGATCGCTTCGCTCATAAGGAATTTTCTTTACACAAGTTTTTTGATATCGCCAAAAGTACGATAGAAGCCGCCGCGAGCAGATTCACGTACCTCTTCCACCAAATAACGCGCACCTTCAGAGCGAATATCTCTGGGAAATTGCACCTTCCAATTGGGGTTGTAGCCTGGGGAAACAACGCGGATTCTTAACTGACCGCCTTCTTTAAAGCACTCCACAATTACTCCCTGAGTTGCGCTGGAGGTCGTTTCCAAGGTATTAGAGGGAACTGCTGCTGCCACAGTAGTAGGTGCTTGAATATTAACCGTCTGGGGAAGAGTACCTGATTGTGCTGCCTGGATAGCGGTTTCGCTGGCATCAATGCAGGCAAGAGAACCATCTGTAGTAACAATATAGAGGCGATTATTTAAAAACTGCATAGAAAATGCGGAACCGCAGCCAGTGGCTAATTTCCACAAGCGATCGCCTCCCTGATTAAAACAATAAATTGAGGAACAGTTGTCGCCTGCAAACACATACTTACCTTCTTGGGCCGTAGCGCAAGAAAAGACTGGCGCATCGCACTGGTAGATGGTGCTAACTTCCCCGTTCTTCGTGAAGCAATAAACTAAACTTTGGCTGGTACCAGCATAAATTGTTGATTCCTCCTGCCAACCAAACAGCACATTGCCACGGGTTTTCTGATTCCAAATTCTCTTGCCATCTTCCCAGTCATACATCGTCACCCCATCGCTGTGACCGTGGTAGACACCAATTTCATCGCAGCGCACCATCCAGCCAGACTCCCCACTACTCTTTTTAGCCCATTGGGACTCATCTTCGTGATTGATGGTGGTGACATTACCAACGTCATCAGAAACACCGAGAATTGCATCTTTAATATCGAGCCAGAAAATATTTACATCCGGGGCAATTTCATAAGCTACACGGGGAATTTTCCCTGTCAAGTCGTAGACTTTGCCATCATCGCACCCCGCATAAAGCCAGCCGTTATCAGCGACAATACACTTCACGCCATCAGGAAGACGAAGCTGGTTGTGGACAATTCCTGTGTCGCTAAGAGCGAATATTTGACCCGCCTCATTTCCTACCCAACAGCGGGAGTTATCAATAAAAATGCCAAAAGCGGGAGAACCAGAGTTAAATTTCCAAATAACTGGAGCTTGAGAAGCAGTTGAGCGATCGCTCTTAATCTGCCGACGAGTCACAGAACGCTTTTGACGCATACCCATGACTGCGTGTTCGTAGCCTTTTTTCACTTTCTCATTAATCTTTTTAGTCGCTTCAGCTTTTGCCTTTTCCGGCGTCGGATAGGTTTTCACTTGAGACTGACCAGTATCTCCAATGCGACCGTAGCGGATCGACACTTGCGTGTCATTGACAATTACTTCATAAAATTTGTGAGCTGCACCATCTGACTCTGACAACTCTAGATAAGTTTTCTCGTCGGCCATTTTTCCTCCATATGTATTACCCCTTTCCCACAGAAGAATATTTACTTTTGTTTGATATAGAGGAGCGATCGCTCTGAATAATGATTAATGATTAAGGGCAGCTGAAGTGAAAAACTCACTTTCTGAACGCCCAAAGTATACTTATCAAAATTATATGGTGGACTCATTAGCAGCTAGCCACTTGTCAGTTGGGGAACATCCTAACGATTGTGTGGGTCTAATCGAAGGCAAGACTGTGGAATCTCAATTGCTCAAGGACTTCAACTCAGTGAGGTCTGGCAATGTTAAGATACCCAAAGTTTAGATTTGTTTTGTTTCTGCTCACCCACTATTAGTGACTCTATGGTAGCTTCTGGAACTATTCGTCGCCTCAGCTTTACCTGCCTTGTTTCCTTACCCTTCACAGTAACATTGGCTCTGATGCCGCTGGCACAGGCACAGACTCAGAAGCCAGCGCCACCAGAAGACCCGACTCAGACACAATCCGACTTGACAGACCCGAACACTGTTCGTCCGTTGAGTCAGAACGGTGGCCTTCTCAGTATGGCAGCAGGGCAACGCTTGATGGATGACGCGGTTAGTGCGGTAGGGTCTCAGAACTATCCTGTGGCTATCAAGAAACTTCAGGATGCCCGCTTGGTTTTCAACCAGTTGTCTAATTTCTACACGCAGCTGGCGACTAGCTTTTCCGGGATTGACAACCGGATTGTCGAGAATCAGAAACGCAAAGCACTAGAAACTGCTGAAAAGCGGGATGAGGCGACTTACCAACTGGCGCTTGTACACCGGGCACAAAACCAGCCTGAGTTAGCTGTGCCTTTATTGATTCAAATTATTCGCTCTCAGAACCCAACACGCAACCTTGGCAAGAAATCTTACCAGCAGTTATTTGAGCTGGGGTTTGTGGAAGCCCCCTTTAGCCCAACAAGTGCCCCCAACGTCGAGTCAACTCCGCCAGCTACGCCTAGAAGTTAAATTAGAATTATGCATTGACGTTTATTTGGAGTCTCAATGATTAGCCCAGATCGAGTTGAGGCGATGATCAAGGTTGAGTTGCCAGATGCTCAGGTGCAGGTTCAAGATCTGACTGGTGGCGGCGACCATTATCAGGCCATTGTCGTTTCATCCCAGTTTGAAGGCAAAACGCTTGTGCAGCAGCACCAGCTAGTCTATGGGGCGCTGCGACAAGCAATGGCTACAGAAGCGATTCATGCCTTAGCCCTAAAAACCTACACTCCCCAAGCTTGGGAAGCAGCAGGGCAGGTTGTTTAACTAATGAGAGTGTGGTGGGGGATATAAGTGCCGCGCTGTAGTCGCAGACTCGGCGCTGGGAGAATGCCACCCAAGATAAACACAGCATTCTCTAGGGTCGCCATTAGACTAGAGATATACGAGACAACAGAGAATACTAACCAGAACTATGACGCCAGAAGTAAAAGAGCGGATTGACAGCTTAGTAAAGCAGCACAAGATTTTGGTTTTCATGAAGGGCAATAAGTTGATGCCCCAGTGTGGTTTTTCCAACAATGTAGTTCAGATGTTAAATACGTTGGGCGTCCCTTACGAGACTCTTGACATCCTGGAAGATTACGAAATACGCCAGGGCATCAAGGAATATTCCAACTGGCCAACAATTCCCCAAGTCTATATCGACGGTCAATTTGTTGGTGGCTCCGATGTGATGATTGAACTGTACCAAAAGGGCGAATTGCAACAGATGGTGGAAGTTGCTCTAGCTTCCTAAACAGAACCTAGCTACTAACGCCACGGTTACACTAACCAAGCCTGCTATCAAAGGCTAGAACAAAGTA
Source organism: Aphanothece sp. CMT-3BRIN-NPC111 (assembly GCA_019359765.1). Classification (GTDB taxonomy): domain Bacteria; phylum Cyanobacteriota; class Cyanobacteriia; order Cyanobacteriales; family JAHHGU01; genus JAHHGU01. The sequence continues at coordinate 93,534 of JAHHGU010000011.1, read as the reverse complement.
TTGATACTAAGAGTCCGCCTCAACGGACTTTTTTTTTATTAAAAATAGCCGCAAATTATATATAGCATTGGTCATAATGGAAGAGTGAAAATCGACATGACCACCATGCATGGGCATCTCTACTTTCTGAATAATTTCTATAAAAGTAGGCCCTAAAAACTCAGATATTGCACTACTAGCTTAAATTATGGCTATGCAGGAAGTAAAGGTTAAAGCATTTCCTTTTCAACCTTTACCCCCTACATCTCACACTCTACACCCTAGCTTTCTTTCAAGACAGATGTAAGTTAAGCTGAAAAAGCATTAACGGTAGTCAGTTTCTGGTTGTGGCTCTGGCATTTCAAAGTTGGATCTATCGTAGAGGTAGCGGCTTGCTTCTTCCTCTAGTCGGTGGATAAGAATGGGTTCAATGGCATTTGTGTGCCGCAGAGCAGCTAAATAGCCATCTAAATACAGCCGCAGATCGCCAAAGCGATAACCCCGGTTCCACATTTCGCTGAGGGCATCAGTAAGCTTTTGGTAGTGGCGGATGGTTTGAGTGTCCTGAAGCATGATCGTGTCCCTTTATAAATAAATGACTATGTTAAAGACGGTCACCTAAACCGGTATCGCTCTTAGCGCATCGCATAGCTTATGCCTCAAAGACGCTCCGGCCCCATTGCGTGTTTCTACTTATGCTAGGTGAGGAAAGAGCGATCGCATTCCATTTAGTTACATCGTAACCAAGCCGATGGCTTGGGATCATGTATCTGTCGGGCTATTTCTAGTGTGTTCTGTGTCAACCAACGCCAGTTTCTTCTCCAGATGTAGTGGTTTGCCAAGCCGGAAATCCTCTTTTCATTAAGATACGGTTCTGTTATCGCATCGGAAGAGAGGATATAACTACTTTGCTTACCTTCGTTAAGCTTATTCTACTCACTGGCAGGTGGCAATTCCGGAGTAACTTTCAGGGTTAGACCTTCCTCCTCATCCCCTAGTAGCAGTTGTTACAAAATCCTGACATTAGGTTTGTTAATCTGTGACTCACCAGCTCGAGGGGAAGTATACTGCTGTGCCATCGGTTAATATTCAAATTGTCGAAGGAAACACCCACCTGCGATCGCTACTGGGCTGGCACTTACAGCAAGCAGGCTATTGGGTTCATCAATCCGCTACTATTCATCAAGCTAGGGAAACGTTTTACAGCCGCCCACCAGCAATCGTCATCCTTGATTCTGACTTGCCTGATGGCGATGGTGTCGAGTTCTGTCGCTGGCTACAGCAGCAACGCCAGTCGCTTATATTGATGCTGTCTGCCCGTAACACCGAACCAGATATTGTCAACGGCCTTAGAGCTGGGGCAGACGATTATTTAACCAAGCCCTTTGGTATGCAAGAGTTTCTAGCTAGAGTCGAGGCGCTAATTCGACGCCTGCGCGTCATTGCCGCACCAATTTCTTTGGATTATGGCGACCTCAATATTGACTTGGTACAGCGCCGCGTCCGCTTCAAAGGAGAGTTTATTGACTTAACTCCTCAAGAATTTAGTCTCCTTTATGTCCTCGCCCAAGCCGGGGGAGTAGCCCTGACTCGTTCTGAACTGTTGCGCCGTGCTTGGTCTGATGCTATTGATAACCCGCGCACTATTGATACGCATATCCTATCCCTGCGTAAAAAAATCGAAATTGATCCCCGGCAACCCAGCTTGATCCAAACCATCCGCCATGTAGGCTATCGCTTCAATCTAGAAATTCTTAATGGGGCAACACCACAGCCGTTAGCGTCAAATCATAGAAACAATGGTGGACGTCTGGCTCCCAGCATGGCAGTTGGGCAGAGCAATTGACGCTAAATCAAGGCTTTTCAATCGCCAAACTTAAAAAAAGCAAAACCAAGCCATTACTTAAAGCCTATCTTTCTTGCATCCGTTTCAGTGACACAATACTTACTAGTATCTGTGTTCATCTGTGTTTATCTGTGGTTAAAAATATCTTAAAATTACTTTTCGGATAGCTTCTTAGAGCCACTCTTGGGCGGCTTGAGCTTCAGCTTGAATCAAGCGATCGCGTAACTTAACCCAATCTGCCCGATCCGCTGGGACATCCTCAAGCAATTGCCCATCCTGCAAATATAAGACACGATGGCAAAACTGCTGGGCTAAATCTAACTGGTGATTAACCATTACAATTGTAGTTTCACCGCTGTTGGCTAACTGCATTAACACTTGCAGGACATAAGAAGCTCGACCAGCATCCAGGGCAGATGTTGGCTCATCGAGTAATAATATTTTTGGTTGGGCTATTAAGCCGCGAGCGATCGCTACCAGTTGCCGCTGTCCCACCGATAGTTGCACCTCTGTCCGTTCCAGCCAGTGTTCTGGAATGTGCAGCTGCTGCATCCAGCTAACAACTCGTTGCTGAATCTCTTGTTGTTTCATGCCCTGCAAAACCAGAGGGTAAGCTAAAGCCGAGGCAACTTTCATCCCTAAAAGTTTTGGTTCTTGAGGCACGAGCATTACCTGACGCCGCAACTGAATCACGGGGATGTTCTCGTAGCTTTGGTTTTCCAAATAAATTGTTCCAGATGTTGGTTCTATCAGCCGGTTCAACAGGCGCAACAGTGAGGTCTTACCAGCACCGGAAGGTCCAATAATCGCAATGCACGAACCTGGAAATAACTCAAAGGAAATGTCTTTCAGCAAATATTGTGAACTAAGTGATGTCCCCAGGCTTACTTGTTCCAGGCGCAGATGAGATATCTGCTGATTTGCCTTGGTCGCATTCCCCAGTTGATTCATTTAACTTGCAACAAATAGTAACAACGCCTTTCATTGAGCCAAGCTTCCCTGACTTAGGGCAGTAGCAATTGTCCAAGCATCTATCAGAAGCAGCAGCAGCGTCAATCCCAACAAAATCAAATACATCCAGGGTTGTGCCAGAGGACGAACATCCTTTGTATCAATCCCTGTCTTTGCTTCCACCATCTGCACTAATCGAGCAAACCCAACCACGCGCATTGGTAACAAATAAGCCGTCCCAGACTTGCTCACAAAATAGTAAACCAGCCCCCCTTGACCAGTAGTGCGAAGTTTTAAATCTTTTATCTGTGCCCAAGGCAAAGTCCAGCCCTTGCGGAAGAAACGCGGCACCCAATGGGGATATGTCACCTGAATCTTCTCCTCATCCACCATCACCCGTTCGCTCAAGGCACCATACAGCGCCACAAACCCCAAACCGATCCCCAGCCCTAGTAAACCGGGCGATACGGGGGCAGATGACGCCTGCGCTAAAAACGGCAGTGGAATGGTCAGCGCCAAGTATAACGCTATCAGGGTAATGCGAATCAGCGGCGAGATGCGAAATACAGAACAATTTGGCTGAGCTTGTTGCTCGGATTGCGACTCTAAATTAAGATTTGTTGACACGGCTGAAAAACTTTTTTGTTTTTAGTTTAAAACCACAGATACACACAGATAAACACAGATGAATCTAATACTATCTGTGTTTATCTGTTAACCCTACAGCGTTCCCCTGCTCCTGTGTTTGCCATGACTTTAGATAAATCAAACCAGATTTGGATTTACGACACGACGCTAAGAGATGGCGCTCAACGCGAAGGGCTATCGCTCTCACTGGAAGACAAGTTGCGAATTGCTAGGCAGCTAGACAAGCTGGGTATTCCCTTCATTGAGGGCGGTTGGCCTGGGGCGAATCCCAAGGATGTACAATTTTTCTGGCAGCTCAAGGAAGAACCACTAACTCAGGCGGAAGTAGTGGCTTTTTGTTCAACCCGACGCCCTGGAACGACTGCCGCTGATGACCAGATGTTACAAGCAATTCTCACGGCTGGAACTCGCTGGGTGACGATTTTTGGCAAGTCTTGGGATTTGCACGTTACTGAAGGGCTGAAAACTACCCTGGAAGAAAACTTGGCGATGATCCAGGACACGATTGAGTATCTCCGGAGTCAGGGGCGTCGCGCGATTTACGATGCCGAACACTGGTTTGATGGCTACAAGTACAATCCCGATTATGCACTTAAGACGCTTGATTGCGCGATCCAAGCGGGTGCAGAATGGCTTGTCCTCTGCGACACCAATGGCGGCACTCTCCCCCACGAAGTCAGCCAAATTGTCCGAGATGTTGTAGAGGCGACTGGTGGCGCATACCCGATAGGTATCCACACCCACAATGATTCTGAGACAGCTGTAGCAAATGCGATCGCCGCAGTAATGGAAGGTGCCCGAATGGTTCAAGGCACCATCAATGGCTATGGCGAACGTTGCGGCAATGCTAACCTCTGCTCTTTGATTCCTAATTTGCAGCTGAAACTAAGTTACAGCTGTATTCAGGACACCCAGTTGGCTCAACTTACAGAAGCCAGCCGCTTAATCAGCGAGGTGGTTAATCTCGCCCCAGATGAATACGCCCCGTTTGTTGGTCGTTCTGCCTTCGCCCACAAAGGCGGCATCCATGTTTCTGCTGTTGAGCGCAACCCCCTAACTTACGAACACATTGAGCCTCTTCGAGTTGGCAACCAGCGCCGAATTGTGATTTCTGATCAAGCTGGGTTAAGCAATATTTTGGCAAAAGCCCGCACCTTTGGTCTTAACCTTGATAAGCAACATCCAGCCTGTCGCCAGATCTTGCAACGCTTAAAAGAATTAGAGAGTCAGGGATATCAATTTGAGGCGGCTGAAGCGAGTTTTGACTTACTGATGCGGGAAGCCCTGGGACACCGACAGCAGATGTTTGAACTCAAAGGCTGGTCTGTACATTCCGATATGCTGCACGGGACAGAAATGTGCTATAGCAATGCTCTAGCCACAGTCAAAGTTACTGTTAATGACAAAGACATTCTAGAAGCCGCAGAAGGAAATGGCCCTGTATCTGCCCTGGATGCAGCATTACGCAAAGCTTTAGTGAACTTTTACCCAGAAATTGGCACGTTTCACTTGACGGACTACAAGGTGCGGATTCTTGATGGCGGTGCTGGGACTTCCGCTAAAACTCGCGTTTTGATTGAATCGAGTAATGGTCACCAACGCTGGACTACTGTGGGTGTCTCCAGTAATATTTTGGGTGCTTCCTATCAGGCCGTGGTGGAAGGCATTGAGTATGGTCTATTGGTGCGATCGCCAGCCTTGTCTGAAAGTTTGACGACTCAGGTCGCGGGTACTTATCCTTAACCCGAAACCTTGTAGAGACGCGCCATGGCGCATATCTACTTTCCATGACCACTGCGGGCTACGCGAAGGCACCGTACCAATTAGGCGATCGCAGGTAGTGATTACCGTACATTTACCCTAAAGGGACTTGCCAGAAACGATACTTGTACGCTACAACAATAAAAGAAAGCTTCTTAAATAATCGCTCTCTCAGTATCGAAACATCAGGAGAGGGAAGCATTTTTGGCGTAAGTATTCACAAAACTGATTTCTAATATATGACACAGCAAGTTATTCACCCAATGGTGAAAATGCAGCGTCAGGTGCATTCACTTGTAGCATCCAATATCATCAAACCCAGCGATAGCATCTGGAAAATAGCCCTTCTCTACGGCGATCAATGGTCGTACTGGAAAAAAGAACTGCTGGAATTTGGCTTCACCATGCAAGATCCGATTAGCGACTTGTTGGCCGTAGAAGCTTGGGATGAGGAATAAGATAACGCTTAACGGCAAGCATCCATTGCCTGAGACAGTTCTTTTGCTGTCTGGTAGCGATCGCGCGGCTTGGGTTCTGTGACCCGCTCAATCACTCCCCTTAATTTGGGGGTGATAGTAGGAATAGTTTGGACATCAAATCGGTATACTGAACCAACTCGGCGATAAAAGCTCATCGGGTTTTCCCCAGTCAGCAGAAAGATCAGCGTTGGACCAATGGCATAAAGATCTGACTGAGTGCAAGGCTGCCCTCGGTCTTGCTCTGGGGCGCTGTAGCCTTCGGCACCAATGCGCGTGCCTGGGGCTGTGCCAATCTCTTTGACAGCCCCAAAATCCAGCACTATCACTCGATTGTCCAAATGGCGCACCATTAAATTAGCCGGTTTAATATCCCGGTGGATTAGTGGTGGGTCTTGCCGATGAATATAGTCCAAGATGTCGCAGGTCTGAATCATCCATTCAATTGCCTGCGGCAGTATCACAGGTCCCTGATTATAGATACGCTTTTCTAAATCCTGGCCGTGGATTAATTCCATCGCCAGATATTTCTTGCCGCCCTCAACAAAGAAGTCATAATACTGAGGAATACCGGGATGGTGCAGCCCTTCAAGAATCCGAGCCTCTCTTTCAAAAAGTTCTCGTGCTTTAGAAATTTGCGCCATGTCGGTATTCATCTCCTTGAGCACCAACATTTGAGGGCGTCCAGCTTTAGTTGCTTCTTTATCCCAAGCTAGATACGTTGTGCCCATTCCTCCTTGCCCTAGTGTGCGTAACACCTGATACTGGCGGACGAATTGCTGCGCTTGAACTACAGGTTGACCGCAGTGAATGCAGAACAAACTACCGGGCGGATTACCCGCGTGGGTGCAAACTGGGGAGGTAGGAAGTGGCGAATGGGGAATTTTGACCCCTAACTCCTGAATTTGAAATTTCAGCATCGGTCCCCCTCGCGCTAGCTGGATGAGGGAATCATTGGGAACCAAGGCTTGGGAAACCAAAATGCCATTGAGAAAGGTGCCATTCGTGCCCTGATTGACCAACTGCCACTGTACAGATGCCTGCGGAGTTGGTATACCAACTCTACGGAGTTCCAGGTGGTGCCGGGAAACTAAGGGGTCGTTCAGAACCACATCATTCTCAGGAGAGCGACCAATCCGAATACTGGATTCCCTCTCGAAGTTCCACTGTTGCACAGGGGTAGAACCCTGCGGATGTAGGAGGGTCAATTTAACCATACGTCCAGAAGTCCCCAGATAGCGCCCCTTGGGAAACAGAATAGGCAATCATGGGAGCGGTCATAAATACTTGGTTGAGAATGACACGGGGACACGGAGACACGGAGACAGGGGGAAGATTTCTCCGCGTCGTCCTAACTAACACCAACTGTTTTTGACCAAAAACACGCATAGGTCTCAAGCCCCCGACTTTCAATCGTGGAAAAGAAAAGAATTTGTTCAGTATTGCAAGCCCCCGACTGACCGTCTAGGCGACAATCCAAAATCCAAAATCCTCTCATCGAATCACCACATACGGCAATCATCCCTTCCCAAAGGCGATTATTAAGCTGCAATCGAAGTAGATGTAACCCTTGATTCAACTTGTGAACTTGGAAAACTGGTAGGTTTAACTTGTACCTGTAGGCAACTAGCACGATGCGGTAGATAGCTCACAATTAATTAAAAACTCAAAAGTCTTTCAAAACCGTTTCTGTTGCTCAGCATTTGGTCGCAGCTTTGCCCGGACTAGCACCGCCGTGATGTTATCGTGGCCATTGTGCTGATTGGCAAGGTCAATTAATTGAGACACCCCCTGATCTAAGTTGGCGCGGGAACTGAGCAAAGGAGCAAGGTGACTTTGCCAGTGGTTCTCTAGCAGGTCATTATCTGTGAGACCATCAGAACACAGAATTAGCAAGGTATCTTCATCTAACTCCATAAAATCGACATCAGGCCGGAGAAAATTTTCGTCTCGTGGGCCTAAGGCTTGAGTTAGCTGGTAAGCATCGGGGCGGGAATAGGCGATCGCCGGTTCAACTCCGCGCAGGATTTCCCGTTGACCTACCTCGTGATCCACTGTGACTTGCTCAAGACCATGCCTGCGGGTGACCCGATAAAGACGAGAATCTCCTACATGGGCGATCGCCATCTTCGTCTCCTGAATCAAAACCACAACCAGAGTTGTGCCCATCCGCCCACTGCCAGAGCTAGCATTCTTTTGGTTAACATCGTAGATTGCCTGGTTAGCTCTTAGCACCGCCTCACGGATGCTATCTTCTGTTGGTAATGTGTCCTGCCAGTTAGCTGCAAAGTAGCGCTTCAGGGTTTCAACCGCCATAGCACTCGCCACTTCTCCACTAGCGTGCCCTCCCATGCCATCGCAGAGAATATACAGACCCCGAGCCTTGACGCTTCGCCCTGTAGGGGTTTCCTGCTTGTTAACCTGCGTCTGAATGCCAAAGAAGTCTTCATTGTGGTTTCGTTGGCGACCGATATCAGTGCGCCCAGCGTCTTCCAAAGCGATCAACTGCATAGGCAGAATCACCGTTGGCGCATCATCGACTTCGTTACTTTCAGAGGGCAAGTCCTCGCTCTCGCTTGGGCTGGTATCGCTGGCAAATGATTGGGAAAACCCTTGTGTAGGAATACTTGACTCATCGGCGGTATTGCCTTGTATTTCATCGGCTATTGCTTGCAGGCGCGATCGCAGTTGCTCAATCTTCACGACCTCGCCGGTACGCATCTCCCCTAACAGTTGAGCTAGGGATGGAAATTGCGTTCGCTGAGACTGATCAAATAACGATTGCCACATTGCCCCCAAATCCTGGAGTGTCAGTTCGCCAGATTCTGATTCTTTATACAGCTGTTGCAGGCCGATCATCTGGTCTTCATCCACCCGCAGATTCGTAATCTCTAACAGACTCTGACGCATACGCCAGGGTTCTAGGGCAACCCACAACTGTGCCATTTGCCCCAGTCCGTACAAAATCTGCAATGTGGGCACCTGCTCATTTCGCCACCTATCTACAAGCAGCGGCCACTCGGAACGGTCTTCTAGTAGCACTACCGCCTGTCCATCAGCAAGCCAAGCATCGTGGATTGCTGGCAGAGTCGGGGAAAGCGACGACTGTAGGGCTAAATAGGGTTGGGCGATCGCTGGTAAACTGGCCTTCCAGGACTCATAATCTAGGGCACTGGACTGCGATGCCGGGTTACTACGTCCAGAGGCGCTTGGCAGCGGCTCTATGATCGCTTGTAAGAGAGTCTTTTGAAACGGTTGGCAGTCCAACACTTTCACTTGTGATGTTTCTACACCTGTAACTGTTGGTTTAGGTGTCAGGGATTCCAGCAGTTTATAACGCTGCTGGCTGTCTAAATATACCGCCGCTGGCGATACCCCTGAAGATGCCTCCTGGCTATAGTCATTCCCAGAGGAACTTTGAATCGCAGGGCTTAAAACAGGTTGCGTGTCCTGATCATCTAAAGATTCTTCCACAGCTGCTGGGACAACAGGCATTTGGGCATCTTCTTCTGGAGATTTCTCCTCACCCTGTGGTAAGGAGCTTATAGGCAAAGTTTCTGTGGATGGGACATCTGGTGCGATCGCTGCCGGAACCGAGGGTTCCAACTGTTCTGAGGCAGATTCTTGTGGCGGCCAAGGGGCAGCCGACGTTGCTGCCGTACTGTCGGTTACTGGCTGTGGTACCGTTGCCTGGGGCGTTTGTGGTTCGGCGGTTGGGGAGGGTTGCAGATGGGCAACGTTGGCAATTATTGCCCACCAAACTTTGTCCGTCAAGGCATCACAATTGGGGCAGCGTTCCGCACTCAGGGGGACTTCCGCGTTGCATTCATGACAAGTTTTGTGAGTTAGGGAAGTTCCACATTTTTCACAGAACTTATTGGTAATTGGATTTTCAGACTCACACTGGGGGCAGACAAGCATAGTGGAACTTCCTCAATTCCTCTCCGGGTTCTAAATGCAGAGATATTATGGGGCTGCCATCTAGTGTGCCACGAGCGCATATACTATTGCATGATTCAGCTTTTAGCTTTCAGCTATTTTTGACTTTAACTTCGTTGCCTGAGCTGTTCTAGTTCTGCCGATGTCAAATCCCGCCACTCACCCGGAGTTAGACCTTCTAGGCGCAGGTGACCAATGGCAACTCGTATCAGCCGCAACGTAGGAAACCCCACTGACGCCGTCATTCTCCGTACCTGGCGGTTGCGACCTTCTTTCAGCGTCATCTCCAGCCAGGATGTGGGCACATTCTTGCGAAATCGGATTGGTGGATCGCGGGGAGGTAAGCATGGTTCTGCTGACAACAGATTTACCAATGCTGGTCGGGTGGAGTAATTTTGAATAATCACCCCTTCGCGCAGACGCCTGAGTGCGTTTTCATCAGGGATGCGTTCCACTTGCACCCAATAAGTACGGGGATGTCCAAATCGTGGGTTTGAGAGTCGGTGCTGTAGGTGTCCGTCATCAGTCAACAGCAGCAATCCTTCACTGTCTCCGTCGAGGCGTCCCACTGGATAAACAGAGGGAACTGGAATGTAGTCTTTGAGCGTCCTACGCCTACAATTAGTTTCCTTGCCTGCTTTGATCTCATCAGTATCAGTAAACTGGCTCAAGACATTGTAGGGTTTGTAGAACAGTAGGTAGCGGTACACATTTCTTGCTTGAGTTAGAGTTAAGCCCTTGCCAGTATTTCTTCTAGGCGCTCATTATGCCATGAATAAATAACCCAAGGCGAGTGGATTGGCAAACGAGAGAAGGTGGCAATTTATATGACGTATTAGGGATATGAGTGCTGATGTTCTGGTGAAATTACATAGCTTTAATTAATCGTTATCAGCAACCAAATTTAATTTTATTTTAAATATCGCTTGTTTTTATTCTTTAATAACTTTAACATAATAGCAGTTGATAAACCAAATTTGCATTATTTTTGTTACATAGCATACCTTAATAAGCATGGAACGTTGGGAGCAACACGTTAGAGACTAGGCATGTAATGTTTCTTATGTTGCCCTTTCGCTCTCGTAAGTGGTGATCGGCGCACTGAGACTGAATATTTTGATAAAAGTAGTTATAAGCGATCGCGATACAGCCACAAATCAAAGTGGGGTGAGTAAGCGAAGAAATGACTGACGCAGGTATCGTCACGATCGCCACCTATGATATAAGCCTGGTTGTTATGCCGATGGCGATCGCAGTTATAGCATCAGACACGGAACTATACTTAACGGCACAGGTAACATTCGCCCCAAGCGGCTTACCGCGTCTACTTTGGTTTGCTGGAGGTGCGATCGCGATGGGAAACACCATCACCGAGATAGCACCAGCCAGCTTTAAGCATATCGATCAATCACCTATGCACCTATCTCATGCTAATCAATAACACCTTGCTAGCAATTGGGATTAGCCTTTCCACATCGATCGTGTTGATACTGGCGCTTTTAGCCTCTTTTGTCCTTCGGCGCATCAATGCTGAAACGGCAAGCGCAGATGCGCTTCGGCAAAGCGAAGAACGATTTCGCTCGCTTGTGCAAAATTCATCAGACATGATGACAATTCTATCTGTTGAGAAAGTAATTCTATATGAAAGCCCCTCAATCAAGCGAATTTTAGGTTATAAACCCGAAGAGTTGGAAGGTAAGAACGGATGCGACTACATCCACCCAGAAGATGCTCCAGCGGTTGAGGCTGCTTTTGATAAATTAATTAAAAATCCGGGTATTGTTGTTTCCATTGAGTATCGTTTTCGACATAAAGATAATTCTTGGGTTGAATTAGAGTCTGTCGCTAACAACTTCCTTGAAAATGCCAGTGTCAAGGGGATAGCAATTAACTCTCGCGACATTACGGGGCGCAAACACTCAGAGAAGATATTAAAACGTTATCAACTTTTATCTGAACAGGCTCGCGACATTGTTTTATTTGTCCGCCCTGAGGGAGAAATTATTGAAGCGAATAATGCTGCAATCAAGGCATATGGTTATCAGCGAGAAGAATTGCTTTCCTTGAAAATCCACGATATACGAGCGCCGGAAACTCATGCTTTGCTCGCGGAGCAAATGGCGCAAGCAGATAAAAAGGGAATTTTATTTGAAACTATTCACCGCCGCAAAGATGGAAGTACCTTTCCTGTAGAGGTAAGTTCCCAAGGCACTGTAGATGGCAACCAAAGAGTTCTTTTCAGTATTATTCGTGAAATCAGTGAGCGCAAGCAGGCAGAAATAGCCCTACAAAAACAGGCAGAACGAGAGCGCTTGATAGGTGCGATCGCGCAACCGATTTGCCAATCTTTAAACTTAGATAAAATTCTCAACACCACAGTGGCTGAAGTGCGGCAGTTTCTTAAAACTGACCGAGTAGTAATCTACCGCTTTAATTTTAATGGCAGTGGAATTGTGGTAGCAGAGTCTGTAGATTCGGATTGGGACTCGATGTTGGGAACAGTAATCGATGACCACTGCTTTGCTCAAAGTGGTATCCAGCTTAACAAACAGTGCCGCCTCCGCGCTACAGAGGATATCTACGCAGCAGGATTGACTCAGTGTCACATCGATTTACTGGCTAGGTTCCAGGTAAGAGCTAGCTTAGTAGTTCCTATTCTGCAAAGCGAACAAACAACCCAAAATTCAACTTCTCCTTACTCCCTGTTATCAAAGAAAAACTCCCACATTCCCAATCAATTGTGGGGATTGCTGATTGCTTATCAATGTCGCAGTCCACGGCAATGGCAAGATCTGGAAATAGATTTGCTCAAGCAACTGGCAACCTCTGTGGCGATCGCTATTCAGCAATCAGAACTTTATCAACAAGTGCAGCTACTTAATGCTGACCTTGAGCTACAAGTACAGGAACGCACAGCCCAGTTGCAGCAGGCTAGAGACTTTGATGCAATGCTAAAACGCATTACAGATAAAGTCCGCGATAGTCTGGAAGAAGACCAAATTTTGCAAACAGCCGTGCGAGAGCTAGTCCAAGTACTAAATTTGGTCAGCTGTAATTCAGCACTATACAATCTTGAGCAAGGTACTGCCACCATTTGTTATGAGTACCAAACTTCGCGACCCTTCTATAAGGCTCGTGTATTGCAGATGGGAAGCTTTCCGGAAATCTACAATCCGCTCTTGCAAGGTGAGTGTTTCCAATTCTGTTCCCTCCTTCCCAACCCTATCCGGGGTCAGGTGGCTATGTTGGCTTGTCCAATTTTTGACGATCGAGGAGTACTGGGTGACCTATGGTTAGTACATCGCCATGACTATGGCTTTAACAATCTAGAGATTGGATTAGTACAGCAGGTAGCAAATCAATGCGCGATCGCCATTCGCCAAGCCCGACTTTACCAAGCTGTGCAAGCACAAGTAGTGGAACTCGAAAGACTCAATCGCCTCAAAGACGACTTTTTGAGTACAGTTTCCCATGAATTACGGACGCCCGTAGCCAACATGAAAATGGCTATGCAAATGTTAGAAATCGCCCTAAATCAGGAAAGGGCGTCATTCTCCGAAATACCCAATTTGCAGGCACAACAAAGTAAAACATCTCGCTACTTGCAGATTCTGAAAAACGAATGCGAACGAGAGAATAGGCTGATTAATGAGTTACTAGACTTACAAAAACTTGATGCCGGATCTCAGTCCTTAGTGCTAACAGCCATGCAGCTACAGGACTGGCTTCCTCAAATCGTAGAACCTTTTCAAGAGCGAATTAAGAACCACCAACAAACTCTGCAAATTAATATTTCTACCGATATGCCGGATCTAGTTTCCGACCCTTCTAGCCTGGAACGTATCGTGGCAGAATTGCTCAACAATGCTTGCAAATATACCCCGCCAGGGGAAGAAATTATAATTACAGCTAGTGCTAAATCAGGAAAAATTGAGTTAAGTGTGAGCAATTCAGGCGTTGAAATTGCTCCCAGTGAGTTACCGCGCATTTTTGATAAGTTCTACCGCATTCCCAGTGCTGACCCTTGGAAGCAAGGTGGAACTGGATTGGGATTAGCGCTGGTTAAGACACTAACAGAGCATTTAGGGGGCAAAATTTGGGTTGAGAGTGGATCTGGTCAAACCTGCTTTAAGGTTGAGTTACCCATCAAGGGAAGGGTGCAGAGGCTAGAAGAAAAGGCAAAAGTTAAAAAGTTTTGAGTTTTGAGTTTTGAGTTTTAAATTATTAATTTTTAGCTCAACACTCTGTCTAGAAAGCAAAATCAGCATCAAATCGATCAAATTGAGATCTGGCACCATTCTCAAGCTTGCCTCATAACCCGCCAAGAACTCAAGTTCTACAGCTTATAGCTCAAGTCCACAAAGCGTGGACTAAAATTCTTATCCAGTTGTCTCAAGACGACTTTAGCTATTAGCCAGGGGTTTAAACCCCTGGCGGGTTATTGCGACTGGTACAAGTCGGAGGGGGTTTGGGGGGAGACCCCCCAAGCCTGGTTTTCTCAACTAATAATTTTTTCTACCATGACAGTGAATCAGGCCTGCCCTTTTCTGGAGCGCCGTTCTGGCGATCTAGTGATGCAACTTCAAGGCACATTAGCTTACCAGCCTAGAATACTGCATAAAAAAACCGAGTCCAACCTATTGAGTCAATGTAAGCGTAAAACACACGCCAGTTATCCAACTAACGCGCAACTCAAGGAGCAGACTCATGAACTTCAAGCTTTCTAAGACTTTAGTGGCAGCAGTAACCGTCTTAACATCCCTAGCCGCTACAGCGGGATTAGCAGGTGCCCAGATAAGACCGACATTGGAACCAATCAAACCCAGATTAGAGATTAACCCAGGGCTCTTTCCGCCTCTTATTGTCTTTTCGAGCATTAGCGGCAATATTACAAATAGCGGCAGTAATAATGGTGGTCAGCCTGACTTCGCTTGCCAGGATATTGAGGTTTATATTGCAGAAGCTATTCCTGCACCTCCTCCACCTCCAGGAGAGCTAGGACTATCTATTCCCAACTACAAAAAAATAGGGCAATCAGTCAAAGCTACAGGCAATATCCAAGTTAGTTGTCAATACAATTTGTCTGTTCCAACATCTGCTACAGGTAAACCGATTTATGTGTTTGCCACCAGCCCTCAGAAATGGACTACAAGCGTAAATGTTGTATATATTTCTCCTACAGGGTGGAATAACCCAGTGCAAGTGAATAAGGGGGAACATTTGAAAAATAAAAATATGAGGATAACTGCAACACTAATTAAGTAAGCTAATTAATAGCCCATACCACTTTTCTGGCAGAGTAAGGGGAAAAGCTAGCTTTCTGCCTTTTCCCCTTATCTTTTAGAACAGCTGCTCGTTGAACTAGTTGCCTAAGCCTTAAGAGTGTTTAACCACCCGTTAGCGGGACTTTAAAATTTCTAAGCCCAAACAAGCCCTAAACTAGCTTTATAAAAAGCAAATACGTCTCAGATTGCTTCTGTCAAGAAAATAACTCAACCTGTGTGATATCCTCTAAATCATCTAAAATTGCCCGTTGCAGACAGGGTATATGTTCAAAACCAGAGGGATATATCAGCCGCCGTATTGGGACTTCCTGAGCAATTTGGGTTAGCCTAGTTAAACGTTGGGCTGCTGTTCCTATTGCTTTTACTTTGGAAGCAGCAAAAGAATAGCGAATTAATTCAATAATTGCTGGTTGGGGAGAGACAGGAGTAATGACAATCTCAGTACCCCACTGATTTGGATCTCGGCGTTCTGGTAGATAGAGACAGGCTAAAGGTTGAGGCGTTTCACAAAAATAATCAAAACCTTTGGAACCGACAGGAAGACGGCGTTTAGCGAAAGAGGGATGTACAAATTCTAAGTTTTGAGCTAGTTCATCATCACCCAATAAATAGCTAGCTTCATCCAACCAAATCCGCATCAGTGGATAGCCAGGATAGCCGAGGAAATGCTGATCCTGCTTAAATATAGGCAAAATATCATCAGTTAACAAAGGATAACCTAACTGCATCAAAATAACAGCTAGTAGCGTTTTGCCTGTGCCTTTATTCGCTAAAAATCCTACTGCTTTTCCAGCTACGACAACAGCAGAAGCATGAAGTGCTATGCGGTCTTGCTGTTCCATCCAAAAAGCCATAGCAGAAGAAATAAAACCCACTTCTACCATCCGACTTTGCAAAGGATCTCGCAGATGACAGACAATGCGATCGCACCATATATAATAATCAATTCCGTCGCTGAAACGCAAAACAAAACAGTCATTTATATGATATATAGACCAGTTGTACTGGCCGTCTATATGTAAGGGAGAACCAGCACATATTGGTTGTAAATATAATAAATTAACAGTTAAGGGTGCTTCTGAAGTACAGGTGAAACTTAAGTCAGGCGTTTCCGTTGCTAATGCTAAAGGATAACTCCAAGGAAAATTACTTTTTACAGCTAATCCAAATAGGGAATGAACTTGCCATTCCTCGTGTTGGCGAACTACCTCAATTTGTTTTGAGCGGAAAAAAGAAATATCTTCGGGACGAACATACCAGTCATTCATGACTGTACGATATGCTCTGAGATAGCCGTAGGAAGTTAAGTATTTGCTAACAGCATCTCCTGTACCACTTGTGTAATCTGCAACAATTACAATTCGCGGTTGAAACTTTTCTATAGAGAAACCTTTAAGGGCATTCAACTCTGAACCGCTAACATCAATGGATAGGACATCGAACCGCAAAGGAACCTGATGACGTTCTAAAATATCATCTAATGTAGTTGCAGGAACTTGAACAGTGGCGAACTTCCCCTGGCGAGATGCAATTTTTGCTACTAAATTCGATGTGAGTTGGGTGGTTGATAATTGTAAGTGTTTTGCATAATCACTGACAACTTTATAAAAATTTATGATGCCTATTTTATTTGGTGCAGTTACAGCTTGTGCAACAATAGTACAATGCGGTCTTGATTTCTGTAGGGATAGAATAAGATCGGGATTAGCTTCGATCGACAAACCATGCCAGCCTGCTTGTTCGAGTAAGAAAGTGTTGCTCGAACTTACCCCGTCAAAAGCTCCAACATCTATGTAGTAGCCTGATGATTGGGGTTTGAAAAACTCTAGTAGGTCAATATCTTCACGAAATTGAGCATAGCTTTGAAGCATTGTCAACAATTTTAATACTTATATTTATGTTGAATCCCCAAGTCACTATTGTAGTGGTTCCCAGAGAGAAGTTTAGTATAACTGAGCGATCGCTCACCAGTATCTATGCTCATACTGGGCAACCATTTGAGCTAATTTATGTAGACGGCAATTCACCCAGCCCGATTAAAGAGTATCTGCAAACCCAGGCAAAGGAGCGGGGATTTAAACTTATTCGTAGCGAACATTTTCTGATGCCGAATCAGGCACGTAACTTAGCTTTAGCACAAGTTGCAACTAAATATATAGTTTTTATTGATAACGACGTTGTGGTGACAGCAGGTTGGTTAAACTATCTAGTCCAATGCGCTGAAGAAACAAACGCTACGATTGTTGGTCCACTTTACCTTTATGGCGAACCCGAACAAGAGCTTATCCATGTCGCAGGAAATGACGAGTGCATTCTCGAACTTGAGGGTAAACGCAGATATTCTCACAACCTTAGACTTGCCAATCAGCGCCTCAGCGATTTGCCTGACCCGCTAGAACGTAAGTCCTGTAATGGTGTAGAGTTCCACTGTCTGCTGGTTCGTACAGATTTGTTTGAGCGCGTCGGTCAATTTGATGAAAAGATCAATGTTACAGATCATACTGATCTGTGTTTATTAGTCAAGCAGCAAAGAGAACTTATTTACACTGAACCGAATGCTGTAGTTGCTTATTTGCCACCACCACCTTTTAGTGTTTACGACCTGCAATTCTTTCTCTGGCGTTGGGATGTTGAGGATAACCGAAACAGTCTCAAATACTTTTGCGATAAGTGGAATTTACCCGATGAAGACTTAGGCGTTGCTGGATACCTTGGGTTTGTGGTACGGCATCGACAGTGTGCAACTCAATGGCTAAAGCACTCTGTTAACGACAAATTAAAACTGTTACAGAAGCAGAAGGAGATAAATAAAAAAAGGGTGTACTTCACAATTAATGAAGATGTTTATTTAGAAGTTTACTGGAAATCCTGGGATTTAGGAAAAGGATCAACAGTTGCCTTTAACGCCTATGGAGAAGAAGTCCTTAAGTTTGATTGCTTTGGTGAAGGAAGCGGACACTGTCACATTACTCTTCTTACACCTGATCAACGATGCGAACCACGCCTATTTTTACCAGAAAAAACAGTAGAAGCTCAGATAGAGCGGGCAATGTTTGAACTGACGACTAATTTATACTATTGGCTACAAAGACATCCACATCAGAGAATTCGGAAACTACAACTTGATCCTGTACATTTACAGACAGCTATTACTCAAGCACATAGCAAAATGCTTGAATATTATCAACAAAATAGCAGCATCGGTCGAGATCAGAAATTAGTAAATGATTCTGAAACAGAATCATTTAACCATCAAGCATTTTTGAGGGCTACCTCCAACAGTAGTAAACCTACAGAAATGCAATATACAATCTTGGGTCGTACAAAACTTAAAGTGAGTGTGATGGGTTTAGGAGGTGGGGGACATAGCCGCTTAGGGCAAAGCACTGGAAAAAGCGAAAGTGAGTCTATTGCCATTGTCTGTCGGGCGCTGGATTTAGGAATTAATTTCATTGATACTGCTGAGAGTTATGGAACAGAAGAAATTGTAGGTAAATCAATCAATTCTGGAAAACGAGAAGATATTGTCCTCTCCACAAAAAAAACTATTTTTTACAAAGGAAGACTAATTACTCCTAAAGAATTAGTTTACGGTCTGAATAAAAGCTTACAGCGACTAAACACCAGTTATATAGATATTTATCATCTTCATGGAGTAAAAAGTGATGAATATGATTATGCGGTTACAGAGTTAGTTCCAGAATTGTTAAAACTGCGTGATGTAGGGAAAATTCGCTTTCTTGGTATTACAGAAAGTTTTACGACAGATCCCACACATCAAATGTTAGAACGTGCTGTTATAGATGATTGCTGGGATGTCGTTATGGCTGGATTTAACCTAATTAACCAGTCAGCACGAGAGCGTGTGTTTGCAAAAACGATTTCTAAGAATATTGGTGTTTTGGTAATGTTTGCGGTTAGACAATGCTTGAGAAGTCCTCAAGATTTCAAGCAGACGATACAAGAATTGAAGCAACGTTCATCGATCAATTTAGAGGTGTTAAATGAAGAAAATGAATTAGAATTTCTCTTTCATAAAAGTGGCGCAGTCAGCATTACTGATGCAGCTTATCGCTACTGTCGCCATGAGCCAGGCGTTCATGTAACTCTTTTCGGAACAGGAAGTCAGGAACATTTGGAAGCAAATGTTGCATCTTTTTTACGTTCACCCCTTTCAAATGAAGACTTATTAAGGCTCAAGGAAATATTTCAATTTACTGGTAATTAGACCATGAAAATTCCTAAAGTTATTTTTTGTTCAAGGCAAATTTTGATGAATCTCAGTAGGGATTGTAGTACATAAATAATTGTTGCTAAAAAATCTTTAGGATACCTTAAACGCACTTTATTATTTTTTCAAGGTAGTTTACAAGATAAATAATAAATAAAAACAAGCGGAGTTTAGGAAACCTCTACAGCTATTTTTTGCATAATTGCTTGATACCGACTAACCTGTTCTGAAGAATAAAGTTCGGAGTGACGACAGACTAAGAGAGCGTGTAATCTTTCACTTTGTTGATTTGCTTTAGTTATTCCCGAAACTGGCGCTCTGCGGTAATACAAAATAACTTCTTGAATACCATAAAAGGGAATGTGGTGTTTATGGCAATTTAACCAAAAGTCCCAATCTTCGTAACCATTGACAATCGAGGCGTAACCTCCTACTGTTTCCCAAACTTGTTTTGAATATAAGGAAGAATTGTGTAATACATTATGAGTTTTAAGCTTTTCTGGAGAATAAAGATTAGCACTGATAACTATTTGATTCACCGTACCAAAGTTTTCATAAGAGCCAAAAACAACACAAGGTAAATCTTGCTGTAGAGCAACTTTTAGCATCAGCGCCAGTGCATTAATGCTGAGTTTATCATCAGCATCTAGAGGCAAAATATACTCACCCGCAGCGATAGCTATTCCGGCATTGCGTGCTTCAGCCGAACCTTTATTTTCTTGTTCTAGCAGACGAATGTTTTTAGTAGGATAAGCAGCAATTAACTTTTGAGCAACTTCAGAGGTGTTATCGGGACTGCCATCATTAACAATAATAATTTCCCAGTTGTTATAAGTTTGAACGACAACGCTGGCTACCGCTTCAGATAAGTATTGCGCCTGTTCGTAACACGGGATGATAATGGAAACCAAGGGTGCACTTTCTAGCTGAGGAATTGCTTTTTGTTTGCGGGCAAGGCTGTGCAGGTACACTTTAGGATGGACAAGTGCCATTTCTGTTGTATCGTTAGCCTGGGCAACACTTGCTAATTGTGGATAATCTTGTAAACATTCTTGCCGCACAAATAGCAGCAGGTTTTGAGCGTAGTAAGGATCAATATCTGGATTGTTCCAAAGTTTTTTTCTAAAAAAATCAATAGCCACAAATCCTTGTGCTTGAAATTGTTGTGCCCAATAAGGTTGCCACTGTTCGTTAAGATGACCCCGCCTGCCCTGCATGGGAATGGCAGCAGCAAACAAAATCACAGGTGATAGATGAGAAAGTGTGCCGATAAATTTCTTGGTGTATTGCTTGGGAATAGTTTCGGCTACTTCTAGACAAAGTGCTAAATCAAAGCTTTGGTTGAGTGTTAAAGAATTTTTAAAATCAAATAAATATAATTTATCTTCAAAATCTTCTAAATCCTCTAGAGCTTTATCAATCGCAATTCCCCAGAGTTCATTAATTTCCTCTGCCCTGAAAAAACTTAGCCACCCTTTGCTATTACAACCAAAGTCAACAATTGATTTTGGTTGTAATAACTCTACTAATAAAGACACAATTACGGAAGTGGAGTCTTGAAGATGTTCTAAAGCCAATTTTTGAGCGTTACTCCTGTGTCTGCAAGTAAAGGCAAATGGAGTGAGGCAAGATTCTCTGCCGCGTCTTAATTACAAATTTTCCAAATAATCATTGTATTCTGCTGTGTCGGCTGAGATAAAAACTGCTCGTAGAGAGGTTTAATCGTCCTAATCTCTAGGTACGGCTTAAGTATGCTTGAGTTAAGTACCACTCAGAGGCAGATAAGTAGTAAAATCAGCATCCAGAGGTTGGCTGGAGTTCAATCCCCCCCCTTGTGTAATCTCTGCCACATTGCCATAAATAATTAGCTCAGGAGAAGTGTAAGGCTTTTTAATTGGGGCTTGAGATTGATTGTCTTTAGACTGCATGGTACAAACCTTTGTGATTTTAATTATGTTAGCAGATCGGTATCTTGTTGAAAAATTCAGTAGTCAGAATTCAATTACTGAATGATTCACAGATAATATTAACTTTACCCAAAGCGTTGCTGTAAATTACAGCATCATAGGCAACAATTGGGATGGGAGAATTAAATCCCTGTAAGTTATCAGCAAATTATACAAAATTAAGAATAAATTTTGTATTCTCGCTTTTTAAAAAGCATACCAGATTTCTACTGGGATAACCCTGTACGATTCAACCAAAATGCCAGATTACAAATTTTCCAAAGAGTCATGGCATTCTGCTGGGTCGGCTGAGATAAAAACTGCTCGTAGAGAAATTTAATCGTCCCCATCTCTAGGTACGGATCAAGTATGCTTGAGTAACGTGAGAGAAAGTCCGCTAGCTGTTGTTGCTCGTGGCTATACAATCCCCCAATCAAGCTTTTAGTGTAGGTGGTTTTACCTCCTCGCCAACGAAGGGCATCCGGCAGAATACCTGCCATTGCCCGACGCATGACAATGCGGTTCCAGCCTTGGTGCAGTTTTTGCTCTGGGGGTAGTGACAGGCAAAACTCAACTAGACGAACATCAACAAAGGGATAACGAGTTTCAATGCCAAATGCTGCTGACGCATTATTAATCCCTAGAGAAAATCGCTTCTTTGTCCACGACATCACTTCGCTGTAGTGATCTTCTCTGGCAGTTTTGGGCAAGACTGACGGTTGTGGTTGAAATGCTAAACAGGGTTTTGTCATGCCCAAACGTTTAGCAAAGTCGGGGTTGACAGATATCTCTACTGGGGGATGAGTCGAAGCGCCACGCCCCCGAAAGTTCCGCCAACGCTGACGTACTGGTTCTGAAGCTAGAGGTCGGATGCCGTAGTTACGAATTAGTTGCCAGGGGGAGCCATCAAAGTGCTGCACGATTTGAGATAATGCTGACAGCATTTGCGGCATCTGCTTTTGCTGGGCTAACTCAGTTAAGTAAGGCAAGCCATAAGACTCTAGAAGCCCGAAAGGTGTGACGCGGTAGTGTTGCGAAAGTCCCTGAGCTTCCGCTGCAAACACCTGCCATTTTCCGGCTCTAGCAAGTTCGGTTAAGTAACCTAAACCAAAGTAGATAGTGCTATCTCCACAGCTACCATCCAGAAGCACTCGTACACCATTTTGATGGGCGGTGCGGTAGGGTTCCCAAGGACAAAGCCAGTTGGGAGGGTAAAAGGGATGTTCTGCATACCAGGGAATCCGCTCAATGTCAGTCATGAGACTGTAATCATCTACAGCAATGAAGTGAGGTGTTAATCCCCCTTGCTCTACTACTGCATTCATGTATTGGCGTTCGTCGCACTGGGGGATTTTGTTGTAGAACATGGAAAAGGTGTGCAAGCGACTACTCGAATCCTGCCCTAACAAGTGTCGCGCCATGCAAGTGTTTGAAGAAGAGTCTAGCCCACCGCTAAGGGTTGAGCCGATGGGAAACGCACTTCTAATACGACAGCGCACTGCCTCAGTAAACAATTCACGCAATTGTTCTGCGTATTCTTCATCTGAATTTAGACGTAATTCCCGTTCAGGATCAAGTGACCAGTATTGCCTAATTGTTAATCCTTGAGGACTAACCCTCAACCAATGAGCAGCTTGTAAAGCAAAGATATCTTGATAAAACGTAATTTCTGGGCGCGGTTCCAGAATTTTTAGATAAACTGCTAGTTCAGTTTCGTTCAAGCGATGGGGAACATCTGCTACGCCAAGCACTCCGCCAATTTCTGATGCCAAAACAAAAATTTTTCCTGTTAACAAGTAGTAGTAGAACGGATTTACACCAAAATGATCTCTGGCACAAAAGAGAACCTGCTGAACTTCATCCCAGATGGCAAAAGCAAAGTCTCCTAAAAGATATTCTGGGCAACGTTCTCCCCATTTTTTGTATGCTTCTAGAATCAGTGTGCTATCGGAAATAATGACTTGTGAATTATTTTTGAGTCCTAACGCATTGAGTAATTCGTCACGATTGTCAATCCGAGCATCAGCGGTAATAGTGAAGTTACCCGTTATATCGGTTAAAGGTAGTTTCTCGTGAAGTGATTCCGGCGTTGTCCAGAGCATTTGATGCCCTAGTGCGATATGGTTCGCATTTTGATACCAGATATCCCCGCCGTCTAAACCCCGGTGTGCCAAACTCTCCATCATGCGGGATATATCAGCGGGGTTTACAGCTTGCCTATTAGGATGATAGATGCCTGCGATCGCACTCACAATCCGCCTCCTATCTTGGAGCGTAAGAAAGACACAATTTTAGGCAGTGGGTTCATTACTAATCTCAATCAGTCCTTCCGTCATTAGTTTTTGGAGGAACCGGAGTATATCTGCTTCACAACGTTCTGGGTCAACTTCATATTCACTAAGAATGGTGTTACGGATTTCTTGCACAGTGATAGGCTGTTCGAGTAGATTCCAAATTCTTGCTCCTACAGCCGCTATACCGTAGTAAACGTCTGACTTTAAATTGAGAATGATTGCCTCATCTGGAAGTCCCGAAGAAACTTGATCTTGAATAGCAACTACAACTGAATTTTGATCGAGATTAAGCGGCAATTTACACCTCTTGTAATAGCAGTAATTAAACAAAGAATTATATCACATATTTAATTAGGAACTCCTGATTAGGCTAGCGCGGGGGCACGGATATGCGAAGAGGTTTTCATTATGGGCAACTAGACTGACTTAATATTATGAGTAAATAACGGGACTGAAACAAATTTCAAGCCCAAACTAGCTTTATAAGCAAAGAATAGTTCCCGATTTTAATTCAACCACTTAGCAAAATTAAAAGACATTGCTGCTATAAGACTGCATAAAAGAAAAGAAGCCAACCTATTTAGCTAATGAAAGGGTTCAATCAAAGACTCTGAACCAGCTTAATAAATGCCCCACTCTAGAAATTTAAGGAGAATCCATATGAGCTTTAAACTTGGTCGAATGAAACAATCCCTGATGCTTGCTGCCACCAGTACCATATTTGCGGCTGGTCTGATTAACCCAGCTGTTGCAGCACCTCAAGACTTTGTTGGAACTTGGGTTAACAAAAATCCAAATACAAACAGCATTACTCGCTTTGTGATTCAGCCTACAGGCTCAGATACCTTGAAAATTCAAGTATTTGGGAAATGCCACCCCTCTGACTGTGACTGGGGTAGCACATCAATAGTGACCTATGGCGTTAATGTCCAAGATCCTAGCGGTCACTATGCAACAGGTAGCTACAATAAAGGCTTTGCCAATTCTTTACTGGCGTTGAGCTATGCTGGAGAGGAAGTTATGTTACAAAACTTCACTCAGTTTTTGGATAATAGCGATCGCCAAAATTACTACTCTAGAGAGTATTTTAAACGGCAACCGCAAATTGGTATTCCCAGACCATTTCCACTGCCTTTACCCCTCTCCATCCCCTCACGTTAAAGGCTTTGTTTCAGTAATTATCGCAGTTGCCTTGTTGGATGTTTGACAATCGACACGAAACCCCATGCACCCAGAACTACTGCTATAACTGAAGGATTGCTAGAAGCTAATTGCTAAAAGCTAACGGTACTTAGACAAAAACTGAGGTAAAAATGGCTTCAAACCTGTATCGAGAAAGACTTTTAGCTCGAATGGGCATGAATCTAGTATTTACAAGGGTTTCAGACATTTTTTGGTGATCGACCTCTTTTCCTTGCTCATAGAGGCTTTCAGCCCCTTTAGGGGCTAGAAAATGCCTAAGTCCCGCTAACTGCTAATTGCTATAAATAAAATGCCTCCGGTCGGTATTGGTACCAGTCGTTCTACTCGTGCCTTAGAAATAGGCCAAGCCAAGCTTTGGCTGCTATTAGTGGGCGTTAACCAATACCAGGATGAGCAACTGCCCTCTTTGCGCTACTCAGCCCTAGATTGTCAGGGATTAGGAGAAGCCTTGACAGGGGCAAGCCAGGGATTTCCTCAAAAGGATGTGAGGATTCATCATGATTTTGCTTCTCAGCTGCCCCATTTAAAGATTGTTCGTGCCAGTTTAAAGCAAATAGCTGCCGCCGCTCAACCACAAGACACCGTCCTGTTTTATTTTTCCGGACATGGAATGTTAGAGCCTTTGAGCCAGCAGGCGGTTTTGTGTCTAGCAGATACCCAGAAGGAAAATTTACTCGGTACAGGTCTAAGATTGCAGGAAATGTTGCAGCTGTTGGAGAATTGTACAGCTCATCAGCAGCTAGTGTGGCTGGATGCTTGTCATAGCGGTGGCATGACCTTGAGAGGGGCGAGGGAAGAAACAGCACCTGAACTTCTACTCAACCCCACACCTCAGTTAGTGGAAGTCTTGCAGCAACGCGCCCAAAAAAGCAAAGGATTTTATGCTTTGCTATCTTGCGATCGCGGACAGCAATCTTGGGAGTTTCCCGAACTTGGACACGGCGTATTTACTTACTTCTTAATGCGTGGGTTGCGCGGTGAGGCAGCTAACTCGCAGGGTGTCATCGAACTAGATGGGCTTTACCGCTATGTTTATCACCAGACGCTGCAATATATCGATAAAAGTAATCAGCAACTGCGGCTAATTAACCAGCAAAAAAGAGGCAAAGGAGAGACTCAGCAGTATTCAGAATATCCCCTGCAAACGCCCAAACGGATTGTCGAAGGGGTGGGGGAAATAATTCTCGGGATGAGGCCAGAAAAACAAGTTGAATCTCAGCATCCCAGGACAGCGCTAATAGTAGAAGGGCTATCAGGTAATCAAACAACTCTGGCCTTGAGCAAAATGTTACGCGGTGCTGGTGGCTTCGAGCTAGAGTATTGGCAACCAGGAAAAGCAGCTGCTGGTGATGTGCGTCAAGCGATCGCCCACAAGCTTGAACCCCGAATCTTTCCACAAGCAGAATCCGCAACAATTTTGCTATACCTGCACGGGCGAATTGAGGAAAGCAAAACTGGAGAACCGGAACTGTTACTAGGAGACGATATACGCCTCTCGCGCTCCTGGTTAAGACAACAATTACGTCGCTGCCACATTGCTCAACAAATCGTCATCTTAGATTGTCCTGTTGGGGCAAACAGGCGTTCCCCCCCACTCTCAGATTGGGTAGAAGATCTGCAACTCGACCCAGAGCAAGGACAGTGTTTAATCGCCGCTGCCGCCCCAGCTGAAGATCCACAACGATTTACCCAAGCCTTACTTGATACTCTCATAGCCGCAAATCAATCAGCTGGCTTACCAGCTGCCGGGTGGGTTACTCAATTGCAAGTATCTTTAGCAGGCAGCGGCATCCCCCTTTACGTTTGGCTATCAGGAGCGCGAGGCTTTATTGAAATCCTACCTGCAAAAATTAACTCCCGCAGTACCGAACAAACAGAAGCAGTGGATTTAGGACTGTGCCCTTATATGGGTTTAAGAGCTTTTGGGGAGGAAGATGCTCAGTACTTTTATGGTCGAGAAACCTTAACCCAACAACTAATTAATCAGCTAGGACACCGTTCATTTCTGGCAGTTTTAGGAGCCTCTGGAAGCGGTAAATCCTCAGTAGTACAAGCTGGCTTAATCGCACAACTGCGGCAGGGTAAACAGCTACCCAGCAGCGAGCAGTGGTGGATAGGAAGCTTTCGCCCAAGCGCACGTCCCCTGGAAGCTTTGTTGCGGCGGCTAGTCCCTCCTGGCACGGATCAGGAAAAAGTAGCCCAGCAACAACAACTAGAGGGGATGTTGTACCAGGGAGTAGAGGGATTTGTCTACTGGGTGCGTAGCCGACCTGAACCGATGGTCGTCCTAGTAGTGGATCAGTTTGAGGAACTATTCACCCTAGCCTCAAGTAAAGATAGAGAGCAGTTTTTAGAACTGATGCTGGGAGCTGTAGAGTTCGCGGCAGATCGGTTCAAATGGGTGATTACTTTGCGAGCAGACTTTATTGCCTCCTGTTTAGAAGTACCGCCATTAGCTAAAGCTTTACAGCAGTCGAGCGTATTAGTTCCACCCGGCTTAACCGAAGATGACTATCGCCGCGTGATTATTAGCCCAGCCGAACAAGTTGGCTTAAAGGTAGCTGATGAGCTAGTTGAAGTACTTTTGCAAGAGTTAAATTATTCAGCAGGAGATTTGCCCTTGCTGGAATTTGTCTTAGAGCAACTATGGGAACACCGACGTGCTGGTGAGTTAACATTGCAGGCTTATAAGCAGCAACTCGGCGGAATTAAAGGAGCATTAGAACGAAAGGCGCAAGCCGTTTATGAAAGTTTAGATTTTTCAGCCAAGAATTGCGCCCAATGGATTTTTCTGTCATTGACGCAGTTAGGTGAGGGAACAGAAGATACCAGGCGACGAGTACACAAATCAGAGTTAATCGTTAAAAAATATCCAGCCGCCTTGGTGGAAAGAACCCTGCAAGCATTAACTGCCGCCAAGTTAGTAGTGATGAACTTAGAGGAGGATGTTGTCGCTGTTGGTAGCAGTCGAGAGGCAGCAAGCTTCAGCTTAACGCCAGAAGAACAGTTGCTGGAAGTGATGAAACAGCAAGTGACTGTAGAGGTGGCTCATGAGGTGCTGATTCGCCACTGGTCAACATTGCGCTGGTGGCTAGAGGAAAACCGTGCTCGTTTGCGATCGCAGCGACAGATGGAGCAGGCAGCGATGCTGTGGAAACAAACTGGTAAGCAGCCTGATTTTTTATTGCAAGGAGTACGGCTGGCAGAGGCCGAAGAGATTTATATCAAGTACACTGATGAGCTGTCTCAAGATGTCCAAAAATTCATTGAAGCTTGTTTAGAGGAAAGACAGCGACAAGAATTTCAGGCAAAAAAAAGATTGAGACAAGCTCAAGCAGCTGTGGCCGTTATTAGCGTTCTAGGACTAGCTGCTTTAGGTTTAGGGGGGTTAGCTTACTTACAAGGTTATGCTGCCCAATTGAGAGCAATCGAAGCCTTGAATTCATCATCCAAAGCTCTGTTTTTATCCAATCAGCAGCTGGAGGCACTCATTGCCAGTATCAAGGCAGGGCAACAGCTCAAACGCACCATCAAAGCACCAGTAAATGTCCAATTGGAAACAGTAGCTACGCTTCAGCAGGCAATCTATAGCATTCAAGAGCGCAATCGCTTAGAGAAACATAGCGCTGGGGTGATTAGTATAAGTTTTAGCGCTGACGGTCAGACCATTGCCTCAGCTAGTGCTGACAAAACCGTTAAACTTTGGAGGCGTAATGGTATATTACTCCATACCTTACAAGGACATACTGATTCCGTCTATGGTGTGAGTTTCAGCCCTGATGGTCAAATTATTGCCTCAGCCAGCGTTGACAAAACCGTTAAACTTTGGAGGACTAGCGACGGCACTTTGCTGAGAACTCTCCAAGGGCATAGTAAAGCAGTTAATAGTGTAAGTTTCAGCCCCGACGGTAAGACGATTGCTTCAGCCAGTGCCGATAATACTGTTAAGCTCTGGAGTCGTCGCGATGGCACTTTACTCAGAACTCTTCTAGGGCATAGCGCTGGAGTGATTAGTGTCAGTTTCAGCCGCGACGGTGAGACTATTGCCTCAGGAAGTGAGGATAAGACTATCAAACTTTGGAGTAGTCGCGATCGCACTTTGCTCAAAACCCTTTCAGGACATAAAGATTGGGTTAATAGTGTTAGTTTCAGCCCTGACAGTCAAATTATTGCCTCAGCTAGTGCCGATAAGACCGTTAAACTGTGGAGTCGTCGCGACAGCACTTTGCTTAAAACCCTCTCAGGACATAGCGATTCCGTTTGGGGCGTAAGTTTCAGCCCCGACAGTCAGACGATTGCCTCAGCCAGTCGTGACAACACCGTTAAAATCTGGAGTAGCGACGGCATAGAACTACAGACCTTTAAGGGTCACAGTGCTGGGGCGTATAGCGTGAATTTTAGCCCAGACGGTCAGACAATTGCCTCCGCCAGTTTAGATAGCACTATCAAACTCTGGAAGATTAGCGACGGCACTTTGTTGAAAACTCTCTCAGGGCATAGTGGTGGGGTTGAAAGCGTCGCTTTTAGTTCCGATCATCAAAGCATAGCTTCAGCTAGTCGTGACAGCACGATTAAACTTTGGAGGAGTCGCGACGGCTTTTTGCTGAAAACCTTCTTAGGACATAAGGGTGAGGTTTATGGCGTGAATTTCAGCCGTGATGGTCAGATGATTGCCTCAGCTAGTGCTGATAAAACCATTAAACTTTGGAGAAGTAGCAACGGCACTTTGCTGAGAACTCTCCAAGGGCATAGCAATGAAGTTAATAGTGTGAGTTTCAGCCCTGATGGTGAGACTGTTGCCTCGGCAAGTAGGGACAACATCGTTAAACTTTGGAGAAGTCGTGATCGCACTTTGCTCAAAACTCTCTTAGGCCATAAAGATGAGGTCTATGGCGTCAGTTTCAGCCCTGACGGTGAGATGGTTGCCTCAACCAGTGCTGATAAGACGGTCAAACTTTGGAGAAGTAGCGACGGTACTTTGCTGAAAACGCTTCAGGGGCATAGTGATTGGGTATATGGTGTCAGTTTTAGCCCTGATGGTAAGACAATTGCCTCAACCAGTGCTGATAAGACGGTCAAACTTTGGAGAAGTAGCGACGGCATTTTGCTGAAAACGCTTCAGGGGCATAGCGCTGAGGTCTATAGCGTCAGCTTTAGCCCTGACGGTGAGACGATTGCCTCAGCCAGTGAAGATAAAACAGTGAAACTCTGGCACCGTGACGGAACTTCTTTTCAAACCCTGCAAGGGCATAGGGCTGCGGTGATGAGTGTGAGTTTCAGTCCTGACGGTCAGATGATTGCCTCAGGTAGTTTGGACAACACCGCTAAACTCTGGCGTGTTAACGGCACAGAACTACAAACTTTGAATTTAGATAAGCTACTATGGCGCGGTTGCAATTGGCTGCATGATTATCTGAAGACCAGCCCTAAAGTTAGCACTGAGGAACGTCAACTTTGTAATGATTTTAGGGTGGAAAGCGATCGCCCTTAGCCCTTTGGAGCATAGAAGGGTGTTTCAGAACTTCGGTATAATCCTCCTAGCGGTGATTCTCACCACTCCTACCCGTACAACCATAAATTTATTCCAGGATTTACTCATGTCCCCCGAAGTTACCCCAGTCCAGCCCGCAGTCCTGCTCACCATCATTGGCGAAACAGTGTTACAAGGCTCTATTGTCGAGCTACTAAAAAGCTATAGTGTCAAGGGCTACACTATTCATCAAGTACAGGGTGAGGGCGGCCACGGCAAACGCTTCGGAGACATAGCCGGCTACAACACCAATATTGAAATCAAGACGATTGTGTCACAAGAAATATCTCATGGTATCCTCGTGGCACTGAAAGAGCATCAGGGCAAACACGCCTTAATCGCCTTCCGACACGATGTAGAAGCCTTGTACTAAAAATATCCTATTGAGATACTAGCCCGGAACTAAAGTTCCGGGCGGGCGATACCTTGCTCCGCAAAAGCTTGGTCGTTCGCGCCACCTCCCGTAGGGAAGACCCGCATAAATGCGATACGTGCTATGCACACGCCAAGGGCGATACGTTGCTCCACAACACGCTTCGCGATACGTGCTACGCACACGCCAAGGGCGAGCGCATTTGTGGAGAATGGTGCAATATCTTTACTGAAGCTGCTGCATTGGAGCTAGTTGTAGACTGGGATCTGCACCGCCAGGCCCCTTAGGCCCACGTCGCTCTACTAGCTCCGAGTCCCCTAGTTGGAAGTTGGGAGCCAGTTGTAGACTGGGATCTGCACCGCCAGGTCCCTTGGGTCCACGTCGCTCTACTAGTTCCGAGTCCCCAAATTGCAGGTTTGAATCCAATTGTTTGAAGACTTCAGTTCCTTGCTGAAGATTTTCCTTGGTCACACCCTGAGCCGATTGGGTAGACAGCAGGAGGTTTAGAGTATTGGGGGTCGCTTGGGCAGTTTTCATGGTTGATATGGAACTATTAACATTTGATATGCCCATGCCACCACTAGCAAAACTTTGACCTGCACCTACCAACACCATTGGTAGCGCCATGATTACACTCAAAATTTTCGTATTCATATCAACTATTTCCTTACCCTTACAGAGAGTTATACAAGTTGAAATCTGATCTTCCAGAATTCCACAGTTTAAATGAGCTATTTTCCTAAAAGGATCAAGTGTAATATTATGTTCGTTTGGTTGCACATAATTTAGAGACGCGCCTTAGCGGAGCCATGCGCGTTAGCGCTATTGGTACGTCTTAAGCGTGGCGGCGTAAACTGATTTTTATTGTTCCCAAGTGCCAAACATAAATTAACATTTCTTTATATTCATTTGCTTTTGTGTTCGCATAGTCTGCACGTAAAGCCATCCCTTTTACCTGCTGTTAATAAGTACTAATTCTTATTAGTTAAGTAGAGACGCGAAATTTCACATCTTAGAGATGTGTAGCTTCCTGTTTCTGCCCAGGAATGGGTAACCTAGTTTCATGCGATCCCAAAGAAACTGTAAAAAAAATTACAAAGTAATGAGATTTACTGCTATAGAGGGCGGCGATCGCTAGACTAAAACTAGGGTAGGAGAAAAAACCTATGGTTACAGCGGCGAAAGAAAAGTCTTCCCAATTCTCTAAAGAGCGATCGCTGATACTCTGGTTCGATGAAGTTGGGATTGCGGATGTTCCTTTGGTGGGTGGTAAGAATGCTTCACTTGGGGAAATGATTCAGCAGCTAGCTGCTAAAGGAGTTAATGTTCCCACCGGGTTTGCAACTACAGCTTATGCTTATCGTTATTTCATCCAAGCAGCAGGGTTAGAAGAAAAGCTGCGCCAGCTGTTTGCAGACTTAGATGTTGAGGATGTAAAGAATTTGCAGCAGCGGGGGAAACAAGCCCGCTCATTGATTCTGCAAACACCATTTCCACTAGAATTGCAACAGGCGATCGCACTTAGTTATCAAAAGCTGTGTGACCGCTATGGTCAAGATATGGATGTAGCAGTTCGCTCCAGTGCTACAGCTGAAGACCTCCCGGATGCTAGTTTTGCCGGACAGCAAGAGACTTTCCTCAACGTTCAAACTATCCAAGGAGTTCTAGAAGCTTGCCAGAAATGCTTTGCCTCCCTGTTTACCGACCGGGCAATTTCCTATCGGCAGCTCAAAGGGTTTGACCACTTCAGCGTTGCCCTCTCCGTGGGAGTGCAAAAAATGGTGCGCTCCGACTTAGCTTCCGCTGGGGTAATGTTCTCTATTGATACAGAGACAGGCTTTAAAAATGCTGCTTTAATCACAGCTGCTTATGGACTGGGTGAAAATGTAGTGCAGGGAGCAGTTAACCCAGATGAATACCTAGTTTTTAAGCCCACCTTAAAAACAGGTTTTCGACCAATTTTAGATAAACGACTAGGCACTAAAGAATTAAAACTTGTATGCGATCTTGGAGGCTGCAAGATCACCAAACAAGAGCGAGTTCCCAAAAGGGAACAAGAGCAATTTGCCCTCAACGATTACGAAATTCTACAACTAGCTCGTTGGACTTGCATTATTGAAGACCACTATAGCCAAGTGCGGGGAATGGACACCCCAATGGATATTGAGTGGGCAAAAGATGGGTTAACCGGGGAATTGTTCATCGTCCAAGCTCGTCCAGAAACGGTGCAATCCCAAAAGAGCAAAAATGTCCTCCGCAGTTATCATCTGCAAGAACATAGCGAAGTTCTAGTAACAGGTCGCAGCGTTGGGGAGGCTATAGGTCAGGGTAAAGCTAGAGTAATTGTGGGTGTCCAAAAACTCGATTTGTTCCAACCAGGTGACGTCTTAGTAACAGATAAAACAGACCCTGACTGGGAACCGATCATGAAAAAGGCAAGTGCGATCGTCACTAACAAAGGTGGGCGCACCTGCCACGCGGCGATTATTGCCCGAGAAATGGGCATACCAGCAATTGTGGGATGCGGTAATGCAACTGAAGTATTGAATACAGGTCAAGAGGTAACAGTCTCTTGTGCTGAAGGGGAAGAAGGACGGGTTTATGCCGGGTTATTGCACTACGAAGTCCAAGAGATAACCTTAGAAAACCTTCCCCACACCCGCACCAAAATTATGATGAACGTGGGTAATCCAGAAGAAGCGTTTAGTCTCTCAGCCCTGCCTAATGATGGGGTAGGATTAGCTCGTTTAGAATTTATCATTGCTAATCACATTAAAGTCCACCCGCTGGCATTAATTCATTTTGACCAGTTAAAGGATGAAGAAGTCAAAACTAAAATTGCCCAGCTAACTGCACTTTATGAACACAAGCCTCGGTACTTTGTAGACAAGTTAGCTCAAGGAGTGGGGAGGATTGCTGCTGCATTTTACCCGAATCCAGTAGTGGTGCGGATGAGTGACTTTAAGAGTAATGAGTATGCCAATCTTTTGGGTGGGCAACAGTTTGAACCCAAAGAAGAAAATCCCATGCTCAGCTGGCGAGGCGCTTCTCGCTATTACGATCAGCGTTACCGGGATGCTTATGCCTTAGAGTGCCATGCTATCAAACGAGTCAGGGATGAAATGGGCTTAACAAATGTTATCCCCATGATCCCCTTCTGCCGCACACCTGAAGAAGGTCGCAAGGTGTTAGCTGAAATGGCAAAGCATGGTTTAGAGCAGGGTAAGAATGGCTTGCAAGTCTATGTAATGTGTGAGTTACCCAGTAACGTGATTTTGGCTGATGAGTTTAATGAGGTGTTCGACGGCTTTTCTATCGGTTCTAATGACCTAACACAGCTAACCCTGGGTTTAGATAGAGATTCCGCTTTAGTTGCCCATCTGTTTGATGAGCGTAACGAGGCTGTAAAGCGGATGGTGAAAATGGCGATCGCATCTGCCAAGAAAAACAATCGCAAAATTGGCATTTGCGGACAAGCCCCCAGCGATTATCCTGAATTTGCCCGTTTCTTAGTTGAACTAGGAATAGACTCGATCAGCCTCAACCCCGACTCCGTGCTCAAGACACTCCTGGATATCGCTAAAGTAGAAGAACTCGGCTAGCTTCTTCTAACTCAGAGCCTATCTTTACTTGCATCAGTTTCAACAGTCCAATACTTACTGGTATCTGTGTTCATCTGTGTTTATCTGTGGTTAAAAATATCTTAAAACCACGTTTCCGATAGGTTCTAATATCATGTCTGGTCGATCAACCACGATATACGTAGGGGCGGGTTTAACGTATATATTCGTTAAACCCGCCCCTACAAGTCAATCGCTTTTTATTACAAGTAACAAGCGCGGACATCATCTAAGAGTCTATCCAAAAAATAATTTTATGGCACCAAATATCTTTTATCTGCGTCCATCTGCTTTCATCTGCGGTAAAAACCTCCCCCATCAACTTATCGGAAACTGTGGTTAACATCAAAGCGCTTCTTCTAAGTGGGTTGTTACTACTTGCCAGCCCCAAAGCTTGGTCCTTACAAACCACGAACCGCCCAGAATATCCCATTCCGCCACAGCCAACAAGAGAATTCCGGGGCGTGTGGATAGCTACCGTCGCCAACGTTGATTGGCCCTCTAAGCCCGGATTGCCTACTGAACAGCAAAAAGCTGAACTAATAGCCATACTCGACCGGGCTGTAGAATTAAAGCTCAACGCGGTCATATTTCAGGTACGCCCCGCCGCTGATGCCCTGTACAAGTCAAAATACGAACCTTGGTCAGAGTATTTGACTGGGGAGATGGGCAAAGCACCAGAACCTAATTATGACCCCTTGGCTTTTGCTGTAGAGGAGGCGCACAAGCGGGGGCTAGAGTTGCACGCTTGGTTCAACCCCTTCCGTGCATATCACGCTCAAGCCAAATCCGAAATTTCAGCCAAGCACATCAGCAAAGCTCATCCAGAATGGGTTAAGCAGTACGGCAAGTATCTCTGGCTCGACCCTGGAGAAAAAGCAGTTCAGGACTACACCCTCGCCGTAATCATGGATGTTGTGCGGCGATACGACATTGACGGAGTTCACATTGATGACTACTTTTATCCTTACAGCCAGCGAGACGAGCAGAGAAAAGTTATAGCCTTCCCAGATGAACCAAGTTGGCAGAAGTATTTGCAATCTGGAGGTACTTTAAGCCGCAACGACTGGCGGCGCGAAAATATCAACACACTGATTCAGCGTCTCTATCAAGCCATCAAAACTCAAAAGTCTTGGGTAAAATTTGGCATTAGCCCTTTTGGGATCTGGAAACCAGGCTATCCCTCGCAGACAACAACCTCTGATGGATACGCACCTTTGAATGCATACAATCAACTTTCTGCCGATTCTCGAAAATGGCTAATGAACGGCTGGTTAGATTACTTATCCCCACAACTCTACTGGAAAATTGAGCAGACTCAGCAAAGCTATCCTGTATTGCTCAATTGGTGGATTGAGCAGAACATTCAAGGGCGGCATATCTGGCCAGGAAATAACACCAGCAGAGTGAGTAACAGTAATTCCAGAGGTTGGCCTGCTGATGAAATTCTCTATCAAATTCGGGTGACGCGAGGCTTTTTAGGGGCAACAGGTAACGTCCACTTCAGCATGAATACCCTAATGGAGAATAGTGGCGGGATATCAGACTTATTGGCAAAGGATGTTTATGCCCGTCCAGCACTAATTCCAGCCTCGCCCTGGCTTTCCCAAACAGTACCTAGTAAACCTTTGCTTGCTACTGATAAAGACGAGACGAAGGGTGTGATTAAATTGAGTTGGAAACCCGTAAAGCAAGAAAAAGTTTGGTTGTGGGTGCTTCAAACGCGCACGGGAAGTGCGTGGACAACAAAAGTTCTACCCGGAGAGCAAACATCATATCTTATCAACATCAACGATCCAAATGTTCAGGTTGAAAGTGTGGCTGTCTCCGCAGTAAATCGTTACGAAAATCAGGGAGCATCTGCGGTTGTAAAAATTAAAGGTAATTGATCCCCCCCAGCCCCCCTTAAAAAGGGGGGAGAATTCAGCCAAAGTCCCCCTTTTTAACTCTGATTTAGGGGGATCTCCAGGTTTGAAAACAGACCCTAGCCCCCCTTTAAAAAGAGGAGGAGCTTTGAAAGCCCCCCTTTTTAACTGTGTTGGGGCATATCTTCTGCGTAAGCCCTATGAGAAATACCGAGAGTATTTAAAGCTAATAAACCAGCACCATAGGCAGGTTCATATCGCGGG
Source organism: Aphanothece sp. CMT-3BRIN-NPC111 (assembly GCA_019359765.1). GTDB lineage: Bacteria > Cyanobacteriota > Cyanobacteriia > Cyanobacteriales > JAHHGU01 > JAHHGU01. Next base: position 57,323 of record JAHHGU010000011.1, on the reverse strand, counting down.
TAAATAACTTTGGCTAACGGAGCTATGCTGATAATTCCATCGGCAAATTTGTCACGCAACTTGGATAGACTCTGCCATACGCTGCCTGTTGTGACTATTTCGACTTTTTCAGTACGGCTAAAAAGGTCATCAATTACTACCTGTGTAGCTTTTACTAACTCTCTAACAGCCTGCTCAATTATGCTATTAGCTACTTGGTCTCCTTCTAATGCTGCTCGATCTACAATTGGTGCCAATGCTGCAATCTCTTTGACACCCCATCCGCGCTGATATACTACTGTGATTAAATCTTCTAAGCTTGCTAAACCTAAATGCTGAAGCAGACGTTCCTGGAGGATTGTTGACTCCTCACGTCCATCATAGGCTCTTAATGCGGCTCGCATACCTTGAATAGCTATATGATAAGCGCTGCCTTCGTCTCCTAACATATAACCCCAGCCGCCAACTCGCTTTGTACGTCCTTGATAATTTCGCCCGAAGATAATAGAACCAGTTCCGGCGATCGCAACTATTCCCGCAGGATAACCCAACCCCCCAACTAATGCGATCGCAGCATCGTTACAAATCAGAACATTGGAGGATGACAATTCCCAGGTAACAGAAATATCTTGGCTTGACTGTAACTGTTGTACTAAATTATGCGCTACTTGGATATCTGCTGGACGATCTACACCCGCTAATCCTAAGCAAATCGCTTCTATTTTAACAGCATGATGGGATGCAATAGCTTGGGCGATCGCGGACTGAATAGAACAAAAAGCAGTTTGAATATCTACACTCTGATAATTAGATGCGCCTGCTTCACCACGGCCTAGCACTTGACCATTATCATCCATGAGTAGGCAAACGGTCTTGGTTCCTCCTCCATCTAGTCCTAATACTAAGCTCAAGTTATTTCCGATTTTTATAGTAGGTAAGTAAAAAGTGCGATCGCGCTTGCCCAATCGTCGCTATCTGTGTCAGATAGATCTGCCAAAATTTATCAACACGCAACGCTAGACATCCTTAGATTTGTGGTATTATAAAGATAATGGAAAAGGTGCGCTCATATATACTCTACAAATAAGTGGCGCTAAAGCTTTGACAATCTGTGAGGCTATCTAGCAGAGGCGATCGCACTTCACCCTCCTACCTGCGATCACTTCTGGAAATTCCAGCTTATCCCAAGCGCTCTAATAACTGCCCTGCTGATAAAATTGGCAATATTGAACCTGCGAAACCTTGAGGATAGCGGGTAATAATCGCATCAAGATTATTGTCAATAGCACAAGCTAACTGCACTACATCTTCAAAATCTCTTAAATTTGAGGTGATCGCTGTTTCTAAAATACTACGGTCAACAGTACAGACTTCCATAGCTGCCAGCGTTTCAATTACAGCTTGCCTAGCTCGTTCGATACTCCGAGTTTGCCTTCTGACAATATAGAAGATGTCAGTTACGGTTGTTGCTGTCACATAGCCCACAACCCGTTGAGATGCCATCGCTTCAAATAAAACCTCAGCCTCCCTTATAAAAGGATCTCGCTCTAGCAAAAAATCCAGAATGATGTTGGTATCTACTAATACTCTCATTTCAGATATTTCTCTATCAAGCGTTCTTCTAACATCACCTCAACTTCTGTATCAGTTGGGGGCGGCGCATCTGTTTTTGCTAGCCCCCGCATCCGTTCGACTGCACCTTTGATATCTGAGCGAGGTCTGAGTTCGTGTTGCAGTGACTGGATAATCGCGTTCATCAATTCCAGGCGCTCGCTCACTGATAATTTATAGGCTTGGTTTTTTAATTCTTGTAAATTCATCCTTGATGACTCCCTTGCTTAATAACTGCATCCATCTTAGCGGCGATCGCAATTCCCCAATCGTCGCTGTCTGTATCAGATATATCTGCCAAAATTTATCAACACGCAACGGTAGACATCCTTAGATTTATGGTATTATAAACATAATGGAAAAGCCGTGCTCATATATACTCTACAAATAAATGGCGCTGAAGCTTTGACAGTCTGTGAGGCGATCTAGCAGAGGCAATGTGCTTCGCAACTCGCTTCGCGATAGTATTTACAAAAAATCAACTGCAATCACACAGAAGGAGCCTCCGTAACAGCCGCATAAATGATTGGCGATCGCAGTTGCTCCAGCGTTGCCATCTTAGCGGTGACTGACAGAAAATTTGAGTATGATAAAATAGTCATATATGACGGTAAGACATATGCTTAAAGTCACAGTGACCTTGAACAATGACATTCTGCGGTTTGTAGATGAGCAAGCCCAAGGGAATCGCAGTGGTTACATCAATGCCGTATTAGCTGAACACCGTCGCTGTGTTTTGGAAGCAGAGATGGTTGCAGCCCTCAAGCAGGACACAGAAGATACTGAATATCAAGCTGAAATCGCCGCTTGGGATAGCGTGGTTGGACATGGAATTGATGCCGAGGGGTGATTTAACGTATAAACGAGGAGATATTCGTTGGGTAAATCTTGAGCCAACAATTGGGGCTGAAACTCGTAAGATTCGTCCCTGCTTAATTGTGCAGAATGACGTTATGAATCAGTATGGATTACTAGCTATCGTTATGCCGTTTCGACCTGGCAACAAGAAAGCACCCTATGTTGTCAATGTAAAAGCAACCGTCACTAATGGCTTAGATAAAGATCGTTTTATTGATGTGGGTCAAATTCGTGCTGTTGATAATAGCCGGATATTAGATATCGTAGGCGTATTAGAAGATAAATATTGGTCAGAAATTCAGACGGCTGTTAATGTTGTTTTGGGGTTTGCGACTTAATTGACACAATTGAGTAATTACAGGCAATTCAGAGCGCTCACCGAATAGATGATTGGCGCTCGCACCAGAAACAGATACTTTCTGAGAATTTAGGCGGAGAAGTCGCGAGAACTATGGACACCATCACCTTAGAATTAAATCCTGTTATTGAATTAACTGACGAGCAATTCTTTCAACTGTGTCAGCAAAACCGTGATTTAAGATTTGAACGCACAGCATCAGGAGAATTAATCATTATGCCGCCTACAGGAGGAGAAACTAGCAACCGTAACGCTGATTTAACTTATCAACTGCAAGCCTGGAATCGTGAAAATAAGCTGGGAGTTGTGTTTGATTCTTCTGGAGGGTTCCAACTGCAAAATGGTGCGGATCGTTCTCCTGATGCTGCCTGGGTTAGAAGTGAAAGATGGGAAAGTTTAACCGCAGAACAAAGACAGAAATTTCTACCTTTATGCCCAGATTTTGTGGTGAATTACGTTCTGCCAGCGATTCTCTGAAAAAGTTGCAGGAAAAAATGCAGGAATATATGGCTAATAATGCCTGTTTAGGTTGGTTGATTGACCCAGTAAATCAGCGATTGGAAATTTATCGTGCAGGTCAAAAGGTAGAAATTTTGCAATCTCCAGCGATATTATTAGGGGAAGATGTATTGCCAGGATTTGTTTTGGATTTAAAGGGAATTTTGTTTTAGATAGGCCCAATGTCAGAAAATAGCATCCCGACCAGATGGTTTATCCCTTACTTCCGCAAAAATCTCTTCGGGTTTAATTTCCAATTCTTCTAAATTGGCCTCTTGGTGAAACTCTTACAACGCTTCCCAAAAAGTTGGTTTAACATCGCCGCTCTGCTGTTCATCTGTTCATCGATATCAATTATTATTTCACCATCGGAAATATTAATAGGCTCTAATAATTTGATGGTTTGACCCCACTTAATGGCTTTTATTTTCATCAAGTTTACTAAATCGAAGCTATTCCCCTTAACTGACATCTTACACCTATCGCAATAACTCGCCAGAGATTTAAATTTCTGGCCGCTTTCCGGCTTACTTATGGAATGTGCGGATATATTCAGTAGATAGCAAAATAGCGATCGCACTTTCTCTTTACAACTGCGATCGCATTTACCGCCTGCAAATAACAAGGCGTAGGCGTAAGCATCGCACCCCTCACCGCATAACGTTGAAAATATAGGCTACAGTTTGCAAGTTAGCAGTGATTTTCCCGATACTCTTCAACGATATTAATCTTTGTTAGATTTGAACCAAAAAGCACAGCCTTATCGTATTTCTATTGCGCCCGCCAAATCTTGATAGTCTTGTCGTTACTACCACTGACCAGCGTTTTTCCATCCGGGCTGATAGCGAGAGAATTAACCTTGCTAGAATGGCCCATAAGGGTGCCTAGTTCCTTTCCTGTCCTCAACTGCCAAATCTTGATAGTGTTGTCGTCACTGCCACTGACCAGCATTTGCCCATCCGGGCTGATGGCGAGGGAATTAACGCTGCGAGAATGCCCTGCGAGGGTGTCTAATTCCTTACCTGTACTCATGTTCCACAGCTTGATAGTGTTGTCGTCACTGCCACTGGCCAGCATTTGCCCATCCGGGGTAATGGCTAAGCATAAAACAGACTCAGAATGACTTCTGAGGGTTTGTAGTTCCTTACCTGTTTCTACCTGCCAAATTTTAATAGTTTCATCGCTACTACAACTGACTATTGTCTGCCCATCAGGACTTATAGCTAGGGAATGAACCCACCCGGAATGGCCTGTAAGGATGCGTATTTCCTTCCCTGTTTCTACCTGCCAAATTTTGATGGTTTTGTCCTCACTGGCACTGGCGATGATTTGTCCATCCGGGCTGATAATTACGCAACGAATGTCGTTGGAATGACCGCTAAGGGTGCGGATTTTCTGCCCAGTACTCAGCTGCCACAGCTTGATAGTGTCATCCCAGCTGCCACTAGCTAAAGTCTGCCCATCCGGGCTGATAGCTACCGAATGAACCTGCTGAGAATGCCCTGTAAGAGTGCGTATTTCTCTACCAGTACTCAGCTGCCACAACTTGATAGTCTTGTCCCAACTGCTACTAGCTAAAATCTGCCCATCTGGACTGATAACTACAGATGTAACGAAGGAGGAATGCCCAGTAAGGGTATAGGCAATGTCGAAGTTTTCCAGCCTGTGTTTGCGTTCCTCTTTCTTACGTTTTAGCTCCTCCAGTACACCTTGGGCAATATCTCGATTTCTAGCAGCTTCAGAAAAGTTGGGATTGATACTCAATGCGCGATCATAGTCGGCAATAGCTTTCTCATGATGCCCTAATTTGTAATAGGCATTGCCTCGGTTATTGTAAGCATCTGCCCATTTATCACTAATTTCTATAGCCTGCGTGTAGTCCTCAATTGCTTTTTGATATTGCTCCAATTTTGCATAAGCAAGCCCCCGGTTATAATAAGCTTCAGCCCAACCGGAATTAAGCTGAATTGCCTGATCGAAGTCTAAAATTGCTGCTTGGTAATCTCCCTGGTGACAGCGGCTCATTCCTCGGTGATAGCAACCCTCCATCACACTCAGACGTCTATCATACCCAATAGCTGCTAAACATTGATTCAGCTTTTCCACATATTCCCGATCATCTATTGTTAAGGCTGATTTTATTGCCTCGACTAAAATATCAAATCCATCCGGTTGCAACAAGTTTCGCAGTTGCAGCCAAGATTTTACACTCCTAGCGATTTGCTCTTTTGCCCAAGATTTATTAGCTAAATGCGCTAAACTTTGGGCTAAATCCAGAGCCAGTTCTGGCACCCAGCTTGATTGTGTATTCCCCAGAGCCTGATAGATGTTCTGATAATACAAAATAACTGCTTGAATAATCTCCTGCACTACTTCCTCATCAGGCACGTTTTGAGTCAAGCCAGAGAGCAACTTCGGCAGCAGGGGCGGCAGATTCTTCTGGAATAGAAAATATTCATCTGCCACTAAACCAGCAAACACGCAGTGGTAGATAATTAAAAACTGGCAAAGTTCTTCAAAATCCTTCTTATTAATAATGTAGTTCAGTTCTAAATCGCCAACATCAATGCCAGCTTCTCTAAATCTCTGCTCACGCTGCAAAATTTCCAAGTTCTTAACATTGTCTTGTCCATAAACTTGGTCTACTTCTTCTGGGCTAACTCCAGCGGCTATTAGCTTCGCTCTTGTTTCTGTCCACTTACGGGCGCGAGTTTTGGCAGCTTCATATAAAATATCCCGATAAGGCAGCCTAGATATAACCGGATCGTAGCGATACTTTGACCAATTCAAGCCCCAATAGGCAATCCTAAAATTTAGATAATCCCCATCAACTTCTGACTCTAAAACTAAAGTTGGCTCAGATTTTAACACTCCAAACAGCGCTTTAATACTAGCTTCACTATGAAAAGACTTGCTTACCCAAGCCCCAGCTAAAAAATCTATATCTCTGCCATTATTAGAATAGTTTCTAAAAAATTGCCGCAGTCCTTCCGCTAAAGTTAGCTCAATATCTGGAAACCCTTTAGCAGCATTAACAGCCTTAAATCGCTCAAACTGAAGTTTTGGGGGAGCAAAGAAAACGCGCAGTGGTATTATCGCTTCTCCTGGAGAAGAGTTGAGAATATCAGAAGCGACTAACCAAATAGGCGAATTTTCTAGCCGTTTTTGCTCTTCAACTACTTTGATAGATGTTTGTCGCTGATAGGATACCAGTTCTCGTTGGAGTTGATGATTTAGCTCTAATAATTGTAGCTGGAGAGCCTTTTCTTGTTCCAAAGCCCATCGTTGAAAGTCTAAAATATTTTGCAGTCTGGCATCTTCCGCACGCTGTATAAAGGCTGTTAGTTCATTTGCGCGTTCGTGGCTCAGTCTCCCTTGCTCTGCTTGGAAGTCTAGGTTTTCTTCGTGTTGTATATACTGGAGCTTTAGCTGTGCTAGCTGTATATCCTCCCGTTGCGTTGCCAAAGCTGAATTGCCATCAACTATAGCTAAAGCAGCCTCAGACAGATATGTTATATGTGGAGCGACAAACTTTGCCCCCTCCACGACAGCTTTACCTACTATCTTAAGCCATTTCCAAATCATTTTTTTTATTAAATATCTATTGAACTATTTTTACTAAGTAAGGCACGATAACGATTAGTTTCGTTGCAAAAATCTACATAAAGCTAAAAGAGCCACTTAATACCTTATTAGGTTCATTGCACGTATAAAAGGCTTTCTTCCCCAAGTAAGTCTCCCTATAATAGAGACAGAGGAAGCTTAAGATTGCTAAAGGGGGGCAGCGATAGCTGGACAATAAGAATTAATTTCTCACAAGCTCGTAAGTGGACGTCCCGATCTAGCTTTATAAAGCAAGCTTTCCAAAATACTCCCATTAGTATTAACATCAATTGAGCTATTTATACCCAATTTTGCATTTTCATATCGCCCAGAATAGTAGCCGCGATTGGGATTAGCCAGGTTTTGAAACGAAGTTCGCAGCTTTTTAGCATAGGCATCGTTCGGCATCAAAGCCTCCCAAGAAAAAGCAGCTTTAGTGCTGGCAAACCGTAACTGCGGATAAGCTTTTCCCCTAACGTTAATCGCGTACCAAGGTTGACCCTCGGCATAGACGCTGTAATACAGAAAGTAAGGCGGACGATTAAGTGAATCTTCATTCACAGCGGTTAATATGCCCGTGCGTTGAAACCGTTGCGCCTGCACTTTCAAAAGATTTTGGACTTGAGGCTTAATAGCATCAGGCCAACCAATTTCTAAACCCCAAAGAACATAAGGATCGTTCGTGAGATAATTACTGGCTCCGGAGTTTTTCAGATTCCTTGTATCTACTTGTAAAGGAATGCCATATATCTGAATTGTTTTTACAGGTGGATTATATAAAGAGTTTGCGGCTTTAATGTTCCACAATAGTAAGCTATAGGCTGCGTATTGCTCGTAGCCGAATCGCCCCTCCTGCACTACACGGATTTGTCCGTTCGTCCCTGGAACTCCTCCATGTAACTCACCATTTTTCACCAGTCGCGATAAATCCCAGCGGCTGACAATGCGATTGATGCGATCGCTATATTCTGGGTAATGTGTCCGTAAAACGTGCAATCCCACCAGCAGCCTAGCGAGATCCAATGCTGACCAACCAGTTGTACCTTTAGGGTCAGGAGTATCATTTAGCTTCCGCATCTGTGCTGTAGCAGTGCTGTAGGCTTTATTAGGCAGACCTGTTGCTGGTAGGGGTAGTGTTTCTAAAGTCTGCAAAAATTGATTGCTCATGCGGGCGAATCGCTCTCGCGGAATTATTCCCAGCTGGTAAGCTGCATGAATTCCCAATATGGCACTACCCTGATCCCATAGGGTAGTCCAAGCATAGTTATCACCTGAATTAACTAACCCAGTTTTGGCATTCCAGTTGCGCTCAAAATACTGCCAAGCGCGTTGGGCAGCTATTTTATCAGCCTCCAGGGTCAAGCGCGGTGGAGAATTAGCTGGGGGAGTAACAACAGGTGTGGAACTTGTTGGTGGCAGTTGCGGCAGGGTAGATGGTTGTGGTGACGGCGGCGTTGGTGGCAGTTGTGGCAGAGGAGATGGTTCTGGCTGTGGCGGTGTTGGCGTTACTACTGGTGGTGTGACGATAGGGGATGGAGACGGTAATGTATTCTCCACCGGGGGAACAGGTTGTGTAGGTGCTGGAGATGGCGGCGAATCCCCACCGTTTCGTTGTGGATTAAAGTTATTAGGAGCGGCAATTAATAGCTGCTGTGGCTCTCTAGGGGGGGATTGTTCTACGCCCGTAATCGGAGTGATAAAAGGCTGCTGAGTAGCCGTTGCGTACAGCCAAGATTGCAAAAATATACTAGCGATCGCACTCATCTTATCTTTAACCTTGCCAACACCTGAGACACCAATTGTCTCCTTCCACTACGATAGCCGCCACATAGCCCGACGCAGGTGTCAATTCTTTTATAGACCAAATTTTCGTTGAATCTGGACTTCTAGTGATGTTCAGCAACTGAGCTGGTTCTCCTGGTGCCAGAGTTACCTCAACTTGGTCTAGGGAATGGGCTAATCCCTCTGCGATCGCTTTTAAATAAGCTTCCTTACGAGTCCAGCAGTTAAAGAAAGCCTGTTGTTTCTCATTCTCAGGCAGAGCCAGAATTGTAGCGTGTTCTCTGGGTGAAAAGAAGCGCTTGGCGATCTGTTCAGCATCTGCCATAGGGCGGATATGTTCCAGGTCAATCCCAATTTCCCGATCGAGTGCGATCGCATATAACGCCAGTCCCTGAGAATGAGACAAGTTAAAACGCAGCCTTCCTCCACCGAATGCTTCCGCCAGTGTTGGCTTGCCCCGATGTCCATAACAAAACTGTAATTGGCTCGGCTCAATGTCCAAGTACCGACCTAAAATTGTCCTGAGTACCCCCCGACCGACAATAAACCGCTGCCGGTGTTGCTCAAAGTGAAATCGCTCAGCTCTCTCTTTTTCGTCTACAGAGAGCGTTTCTGCTAACCTTTGAACCTGCGCTGCCCCAAGGTCAAGAGCAGCCCGCCAGACATGGACTTCATCCCTCAACAACCCTAACTCTGTTGGTGGAATACCCCACGCGCGATCGGCAACATTCATAAATTCTTTTTTGAGAAGCGAACCTATTTAGAGATACTGTTGTCAGTTGGTCAAAATTATTACCAAAGCAGTCAAGCCTTGCCCCTGCATATACAGCATGGGGATAATCTAAAATCCAAAATCGAATGACAATTCATTCTATGCTACTGGATATTCCTACTCTGCCCTTGGCATTTCAATTTGCTTCTCCAGGCCCAATTCTGCTTAAACTTGGGCCGTTAACGATTCGTTGGTATGGCCTTTTAATTGCATCTGCTGTACTAATTGGGGTGACCCTTTCCAGGTACTTAGCCAAACGCCGTAACGTCAACCCAGACCTCTTGGGCGACTTGGCAATCTGGCTGGTGATCGCAGCGATACCCTGTGCGCGACTTTACTACGTTTTGTTTGAGTGGTCAGAATATGCCCAAAACCCAGGTCAGATCCTCCAGATCTGGAAAGGCGGCATTGCCATTCATGGCGCTATCCTGGGCGGGATTTTAGCCTCCTTGATTTTTGCCAGACTACAGAAAATTTCCTTCTGGCAATTAGCAGACTTAGTTGCTCCCTCTCTAATTCTGGGTCAGGCGATCGGGCGCTGGGGTAATTTCTTCAATTCCGAAGCCTTCGGAAGCCCCACGAATTTACCTTGGAAACTTTATATTCCGCCGCAGTTCCGTCCGCTAGAGTACATTAATTTTGACTACTTCCATCCCACCTTTCTCTACGAGTCGCTCTGGAACTTGCTGGTATTTGGGTTACTACTCATCTTATTCTTTCGGGATTTGCAGTATAAGCCGCGCCTCAAACTGGGTACCTTATTTCTCACTTATATGGCGGCTTATAGCGCTGGCCGCTTCTGGATTGAGGGATTGCGTACTGATAGCTTGATGCTGCTAGGGTTTTTGCGGATGGCTCAATTGGTAAGCTTGGCGGGAATTTGTCTAGGCGTTGCCGGTTTGGTGTGGCTTTATGTCTTCAAGCGAACTCTACCAGATGTCGTTTGAGCAGATCGTCAGGATATGGATGTCCGTTCCGAGACGCACCCCGATCGCAATAATTCCCTATAGGTGGAAAAAACAGTAATTTTTTTGGTGTCAGGAAAAGAGAATTTGTCACAAGATGAGTAAAATTACGATCGCACAGCGATTACGCTACAAATTTGACAACTTCATGTCGAAAGGCACTATTGCCCTGATTGGTGGGCTGGCATTAGTGTCTTTGGCATTTATCCTTTTGATGGGATTCTTGGTTAGCCTTACAGGTATTGCGCCTGAAGGCAGCGATCGCCTTAATCCCCTAGAGGCGATTTGGGGTGTTCTGATGCGTACCCTAGACGCAGGAACAATGGGAGGCGACACAGGCTGGATTTTTCGCATCGCCATGCTCATTGTTACCTTTGGCGGCATCTTCCTGATCAGCACCCTAATTGGTGTTCTCAGCACTGGCATTGACACGAAGCTAGAGAACCTTCGTAAGGGACGTTCGCGTGTCATTGAAACCAATCATATTGTGATTTTGGGCTGGTCACTGCAAGTGTTTACACTCATCTCTGAACTGGCTATAGCGAACGCCAATCGACCCAATACCTGCATTGTCATCCTCAGCGAAGAAGACAAAGTGGAGATGGAAGATGCGCTGCAACAGAACCTTGGTAAGCTTCCCCGAATTCGTTTGGTATGCCGTACAGGTAGCCCTAGTAACATGGCTGATCTAGGTATAGCCAGTATTCAAACTGCCCGTTCGATAATTATTCTCAACCCGCCCAACGAACACGCTGATATTCAACTGGTTAAAACCCTACTGGCAATTACCAATATTCATCGAGCAGTTGCCCACCCCTATCACATCGTTGCTCAAGTACAAAACTCCAAAAGTCTCGATATCCTCAAGCTCGTTGGGCGTAATGAAGTAGAGTTTTTGCTCACTCATGACTTGATTTCCCGTATCGTCGTACAAACTTGCCGACAGTCGGGTTTGTCGATTGTCTACATGGATCTGCTTGATTTTAGTGGCAATGAAATCTACTTCAAAGAAGAGCCTACTTTACAAGGACAGAGCTACGGTAATGCCCTATTGGCCTACAACGATTCTGCCGTGATGGGCATTAAGCGTTCTGACAATGCTATCCTGCTTAATCCCCCCATAGACACGACTTTACAAGCAGGAGAACAACTGATCTTTATTAGCGAAGATGATGATAAAATTCATCTCTCAGGACACTCTGACCTTCCTATAGATCGTCAATTGATTCGGCTCGCGGAGCGCCGCCCCGTCAAAGCAGAAAACACCTTAATTTTGGGTTGGAGCGATCGCGTTCCTGATATCATGCAGCTGCTCGATCAATACGTTGCACCTGGCTCCACCCTAACCGTGGTTGCAGAGTTTCCAGAAGCAGAGGTAGATCTATCTCCAGAATCTTTAGTTCTACAACAACAAACAGTACAGTATCATCAGGGAAATCCCACCGACCGTCAAGTTTTAGAAAACCTCAAATTAACCGAATATCACCACGTCATTGTACTGTCCAACACTAACTTAGAACCAGAGCAAGCTGATGCCCAAACCTTGGTTACTCTACTTCATCTACGGGATATTGCCGATCGCAGTAACCACAAATTTCAAGTGGTAACTGAAATTTTAGATGTGCGTAACCAAACACTTGCTCAGGTAGCCCGACCCGACGATTTTGTGATCGGTGAGCAAATTGTTAGCCGTATGCTTGCTCAAGTTGCTGAGCATAAACACCTCAATGCTGTGTTTGCGGATCTATTCGATCCAGAAGGCGCAGAAATTTACCTAAAACCTGTAGTTGACTATGTTGTAATCGATCGACCCGTGAATTTCTATACTATCGTTGAAGCAGCCAAGCAACGCGGTGAATCTGCTATTGGATATCGTTGTAAAGCGGATGCCAACAACATGGCAAGATCCTACGGCGTGGTAATTAATCCCACAAAAGATCGACTCATTACTTTTGCACCTCAAGATACCATCATCGTGTTAGCAGAAAATTAAAACCGCGAGTTGCTTTAATATAGCAGTGGTATGGCTCTTGATTCGATTACATTTACCTTGATGTTCAATTTTTGGGTGAGTTTATGTTGAAAGCTTATAGCATACAAGAGGTAGTTTGTGTCTAATTTTGCTGCCCAATCTAGTATTGAAACATCACTCTCTCCCCTAGCGCCAGCAGTTTACATTGTCGGTGCTGGCCCCGGCGATCCAGAGTTATTGACTGTAAAGGCACAAAAATTACTTGCTCAAGCAGATGTAATTTTATTTGCTGATTCCCTGGTGCCTGTAGAAATTTTGCAGAATGTCCGTCCGGATGCCGAGATTATCCGCACTCGTAATAAAACCTTGGAAGAGATTTTGCCAGTGATGATGGAACGAGTGCGATCGCATAAATCTGTCATCCGCCTCCACTCTGGCGACCCTAGTCTCTACGGTGCCGTACACGAGCAAATGCAAGCCCTAGCAGACGCCGCTATCCCTTTTGAGGTCATACCAGGAATTAGTGCTTTCCAGGCAGCAGCAGCTAAACTCAAAATTGAGCTAACCGTGCCAGGACTGGTGCAGACAATTATTCTTACCCGCATCAGCGGTCGCACAGAAGTACCCGCAACCGAAGAGTTAGCCTCTCTAGCAGCGCATCAGGCTTCTTTGTGCCTTTACCTCAGCGCTCGTCATGTAGAGTCTGCTCAGATGAAACTCATGCAACACTACCCAGCGGAGACACCGATCGCAATTTGTTTTCGCTTGGGGTGGCCGGATGAAAAAATTCGGGTGGTGCCCTTGCACCAAATGGCATCGGTAACCGAACAGGAAAAGCTGATCAGGACAACGCTTTATGTAATTAGTCCAGCGCTGGCGGCGTCTGAGGTGCCAGAGAAAGAGGTTTCGACGCCAATGCGATCGCGTCTTTACCATCCCGAACACAGCCACCTATTTCGCTCATCTCGTAATGGCTAGCGATTAGCAATTAGCTTTTAGCGATTAGCTTTAAGAAAAAACAGCTGCCTTCATAAAATTTTGAAAGCAACAACTAAATCAAAATAGTTGCTCATTGCTAATCGCTATAGCGATTAGCAAATAGATGAAGTACAGTAACAAAAATGAGGAAAGCAATGCTAATCTCTATAGCCGTACTTTAGTTATTCGAGAAACGCTCTAAAAGCTAATTGCTAAAAGCTAATTGCTAAAAGCTAATCACTTGTTAAACTTTAAAATTGTAGTAATCATCAGGCAGGTAGACCTTTGTTAGACGAACAAGCGAAAAAGACCATACTGCGTAAGATTCCTCACGGACTCTACATCTGCGGTGTTAAGGACGGAGAAGAAGTCAATGGTTTCACCGCCAGTTGGGTGATGCAGGGTTCTTTTGCTCCACCCTTGGTCGTAAATTGTGTAAAGCAGGATTCTAAATCCCACGCCATGATTAAAGCCAGTGGAGTGTTTGCCCTCAGCTTTCTAGAAGCAGGGCAAAAAGACTTGGCTCAGAAATTCTTTAAGCCTCAGCGCCGCATCGCCAATAAGTTTGAGGATGTGGAATTTTATCTGGGAGAAGAAACGGGCTGTCCCATTATCTCCGACTCTCTGGGGTATGTGGAATGCAAGGTTGTCGGTGCCGTGGAACACGGCGACCATACGGTTTATGTGGGGGAAGTGATTGCCGCAGGCGTTCATCGGGAGGGTGAACCACTGTTGCTCGAAAGCACAGGCTGGCAATATGGCGGTTAGATAAATTCTTGCCTTAGAGAGTGTAGAGACGGGACAAGAAACCTGCGCTTAACAGCGACACCAACCAACAGTACTTACAGAAATGGTTTTTAGGCCGCGCACCATCCGACCTTTGTACGTGTAGCCGCGCCTAGCCTACGGTAACGCTGCGCGTATAGGTGTAAGGCTGCTTGGAATTTTGGCGAGTGAGTTCAATTTCTTGGCAAAAAAGTTCCGAAGTAAATAATATGCCTCTAATCAAAGTTCAAACCTCGATCTCAGCCCCAGAGAAATCTACAGTTGAGGGACTGCTCAAAAATCTTTCTGCTAAATTGGCAAAGCATGTAAGAAAACCAGAATCCTACGTGATGACTGCTTTTGAACCAGATGTAGCGATGACCTTTGGTGGCACTACCGATCCGGTTTGCTACATCGAGGTTAAAAATGTTGGCAGCATGAATCCAGCGCAAACCCAAGCAATGAGCCAGGAATTTTGCCAGCAAATTAACCAGGCGCTAGGCGTATCCCCAAATCGAACCTACATTGAGTTTGCAGATGCTCAGGGTTCAATGTGGGGCTGGAACGGGTCAACGTTTGGTTGATTTATCAACCTGGGAGTGAGTTAATCAGCGATGCGATCGCCCGGATGCTCAATAAGGCTACTAGACCACCCATAGCCAGAATACTTAAAGGTCGCATGACACCCTCTAACTGGCGGATCGCTCGCTCTAACTCACCTTCGTAGTATTCAGCCAAATTGTGGAAGGCAGCATCAAGATTCCCTGTTTCTTCGCCAGTGCGAATCATCTGGATAGCCAGGGGCGGTAACTTGCCTTGTAAACTATGGCTCAACGTATGACCGATACGTAGTTGCTGGGAAGCTTTCGCCAGCTTTGCTGCCATTACAGGATCGGGAATGCGCGATCGCACTAGATCCAGCGCTGCCAGAAGAGAAATACCGCAGCTTAAAGGCAACTCCAACTCAGCAAAATAAAGCAGCGATCGCACCTGCATGAGCTTACCCAAGCCGGGAAGCCCAGCCACCAACCGCACTAACCATCGCCCCCGATAGCGAGAAGCCAAGATACTCAAGCCCACTAACAGCAATGCCAGTCCTATACTATTCAGCCAGAAACTAAATTGCAGAAGAACATTGCCCTGACTCCACAGAATTGTGCAAATTACCAGCAGACACCAAATAATCGCGATCGCTCTCAGCCTCACCGAGCGAATTAGGCGTTCCCGTCGCTGCTGAACCTCAGCTGCGATCGCCAAACGCTCGAAAGTCTCTGCAAGCGAGCCGCTGTATTGGGCTAACCGGATTAAGTTAATCGTCCAATCATCAAAGTAGCGAGTGTCAAGAGCCATTGCCGAAGCGAGATCTTGACCGACTTTAACAGCTGCACCCACCTTCGTCAGATAGCGCTGAAACGATGAAGAGCCATCTTTTCCCGCCAAATTTAAGCTCCGCTCTACTGAAATGCCAGCATTCAGTAAAGCAGCGAACTGGTGAAAAAATCGGGCTTTTTCCTGGGCTTTCAGTTGAACTCGCCTCTATCTCAGGCTGTCTTCTGAATATAAGAATATAAGTTTACTGGAATGGTTACAACCGAGCATACCAGACGGACAAAAGCTAAGGCGTTCTCATGATGTTATAGCAGTTGCCTTGTTGGTTGATAGTGACAATCGATCTTCCATACACCCAGAACTGTTGCTCTGACTGGTAACGGCTATTAGCTAATTGCTAATAGCTAACTGAAGGATTGCTAATTGCTATACCTGAATCTCCCAAACCCCTTGAGATGTCGTAGCTTTGCACAAAGCTTTTTGCGGCTACCAGGACTTCGCCAACCGTATCCGTTGCTACTCAAGAACCTTGAAGAGGTTCAGGATATTCCAGGGTAGTTTCGAGTAACAAACCATCAGCTGCTCGTAAGATCAGATATAGTTTTGTCGCCGAGCGAGTATCTTCTGGTACTCCAGGGGGGCCAGAATGACGAGGCGCCTTAAAAACACCTTCCATTTCTACTACACGAACTGGAATATTAGCTTCCCGATCTGGAGGTGTCCCTTGAGCCTCTTTTGGCAAAGTTCGTACAGCCTCCTTATAGGTCATTGCAGCAGCCCTAATGATAGTTGGATTGGGTTGTCCGTGCTGCTTGGCAGCTATTTCAAGTCCTTTTTGCCTTGCACCGAGTTCACCAATATCAGCTTTAGGGTTTGCCGCTGGTGGCAGAGTAGGAACAGCGCCCACAGGGCCCGGATCGGAAGGGGCTGGAAACAGTTGATTTCCAGTTGGTTCCGCAGGTGAAGGAGTGGGAGGTAGTTGATTGGGAGTTGGCTCCACAGGTAAAGGAGTAGCAGCGACTGGCAGACCGTTCTGAGCAATGACTTGGCGCTCACACGAGGATGCAACAAGCCCAATGATTAGTACCCCAGCAGTGATAATTAGTTTTTTCATAAGATTATTGCCTCCGCCGATAGTTGATTTGTGCCAGAGCTGCCACCGGATGACCCCCAATTCCATACAGCAGGAGGATTTGCTATAGCTAAAGGATTAGGCCAGACCCTCCATGTCCAGTTAGACAGATGTTTAATTATGCCGACCTGGTTAATTCCAGATTTTTCTATAGAGTTAGGAACTATAATCGCCTCATCAACTCTGACACACTGGCCTTGTGATCGCAATTTATCCTGGCAGCTTCGATCCAATTACCTTAGGTCACCTCGACATCATTAAGCGAGGCTGTAAGCTCTTTGAGCGGGTGATTGTCGCCGTGCTGCGTAATCCTAATAAAACTCCATTGTTTACCGTGCAAGAGCGGATAGAGCAGATACAGCTATCTACTCAACATCTGCCAAACGTAGAAGTTGACAGCTTTGCTGGTCTGACTGTGGAATATCTCAGGCTGCGGGATGCTCAAGTGCTGCTGCGGGGTTTGCGGGTGCTTTCCGACTTTGAAAAGGAACTGCAAATGGCCCACACCAATAAAACCCTCTCCGCTGACATTGAGACTGTATTTCTCGCCACTTCTAACGAGTACAGTTTTTTAAGTAGTAGCGTAGTAAAAGAGATTGCCAGGTTTGGCGGCTCCGTCAATCATCTTGTTCCCCAGCATGTTGCCCTAGATATTTACCGATGTTACGCCCACAATCAGCCCGGATCGACCCAAACGATGAACAACACAGCCAACCGGATGAATCTTCCCAAAGTGGATTCTCTTCCGGAGACGCCGAGCCAACAGGAGGTGTAGATATTCAGGGGGAACTCAATCTGCTGGAAGAGATAATTCTCGATAGCCCGCGTATTCCTTTTATCCAACGCACACTGGTTGATGAGGAACAACTGCTCGACCAGCTGGATCTGGTGCGCCTCAATTTGCCAGAAGCCTTTCGGGAAGCTAAAGCCATTGTTTACAATAGGGAGCAAATCCTCCTGGAAGCGCAGCAGTATGCTCAGCAAATAATTGAGGAAGCTGAGCGACAAGCCGATGATATCTTGGATGAAATTGGGATTATCCGGCGGGCAGAACTTGAAGCCAAGCAAATTAAGCAACGAGTCCAAGAAGAGTGTGAGGCGTTGCAGGAACAAACGCTCTCCGAAATTGAACGGATGCGTCTGCAAGCGCAACAGGATCTAGAGCAGATGCGCCAAATGG
Source organism: Aphanothece sp. CMT-3BRIN-NPC111 (assembly GCA_019359765.1). Classification (GTDB taxonomy): domain Bacteria; phylum Cyanobacteriota; class Cyanobacteriia; order Cyanobacteriales; family JAHHGU01; genus JAHHGU01. The sequence goes on along the minus strand of JAHHGU010000011.1, from coordinate 39,541 downwards.
TACTGGCAGAGTGTGAGGATATTCAGAATGGAGCCGACGATTACGCCGATCGCGTTCTGAAAAATATCGAGCAGCAGCTTAACGATATGCTTCAGGTGATCCGCAACGGTCGTCAGCAATTGCAAAATGATTCTCCCTCACCGCGATCGCACAATACAGATACCAGCACTTCCTCCAAGAGCACATCACCGAATTCACCGAAGAAGTGAAGGGTAAAGAGGGAGAAGCAAAGCAGCTAATAACTATAAGAAAAAGGAGGTCATAAACAATGGAATATGATTACGACTTGTTTGTAATTGGTGCAGGTTCTGGAGGGCTGGCTGCTTCTAAACGGGCGGCTAGCTATGGGGCAAAGGTGGCAATTGCAGAAGGCGATTTAGTCGGTGGCACCTGCGTGATTCGCGGCTGTATTCCCAAAAAATTAATGGTCTACGCCTCTAAGTTTTCCCACCTCTATGAAGATGCAGTAGGCTATGGTTGGAGCAAGGTAGAAAGCCACCTGAACTGGGAGCATCTAATTACTGCTGTCGATAAGGAAGTCAACCGTCTCAGCCAGCTACATATTGATTATCTGGAAAAAGCTGGCGTGGAGCTTTTTAAGAGCCGTGCCTCTATCTTAGATCCTCATACCGTGGAAGTTGATGGGCGAAAAGTCACGGCTGATAAGATTTTGATTGCTGTGGGAGGAGAAGCCGTCAAGCCAAATGTACCAGGGATGGAATATGCTATTACCTCCCGCGAGATCTTTCATTTGAAAGAGCAGCCCAAGCATATTGCCATTATTGGCGCTGGCTATATCGCCGTGGAATTCGCCTGTATTATGTACGGACTTGGTTCGCAAGTTACTTTGTTTCTTCGGGGCGATCGCATTTTAAAAGGCTTTGATGAGGATATTCGCACCAGCATTCAAGAGGGCATGGCGCAGCATGGTATCCGAATTATCTGCAATATAGAGGGGAAAAGCATTGAGCAGGTGCCAGAGGGCTTGAAGGTCTCTTTCAAGGAGAAAGTGACAGATTCGGCAATAACCGCAGATGCGGTTCTGGTGGCGATCGGTCGCGTTCCCAATTTAGGAAAACTTGGATTAGAGAATGCTGGTGTTGAGGTTGTAACTTGTGAAGACGAAGATCTGCCCAGGTTGCATGGGTACAGCGTCAACTGTGCGATCGGCGTTGATGAGTATAGCCGCACCTCCCAACCTAATATTTTCGCTGTCGGCGATTGCACCAACCGTATCAATTTAACACCCGTCGCTATTGGCGAAGGTCGCGCCTTTGCCGATACGGAGTTTGGCAATAACCCCCGCAAGTTCAATCACGAAAATGTAGCCTCAGCGGTGTTTACCCAACCCGAAGCCGCTACAGTAGGTTTGAGCGAGTCGGAAGCGAAGAGAAAACTAGGCGACGCCGTGCAAATATATCGCGCCCGGTTCCGTCCTATGTTCCACAGCCTCACTGGCGCTGATGAAAAAACTCTAGTTAAATTAGTAGTTGACAAAAATACAGACCGCGTGCTAGGTGCTCATATGGTAGGTGAGTATGCGGCAGAGGTAATTCAAGGGGTGGCGATCGCCGTGAACATGGGGGCGACGAAAAAAGACTTCGACGCCACAGTCGGGATTCATCCTTCGACGGCAGAAGAGTTTGTGACCCTGCGGTGATTTGAGAACAGCCCAGTAAATGCCAGAAAAATGAAGGTTGGGGCTATACCAACCCTCATCCACCTACTTAAGCTGTAGAGACGCGATATATCGCGTCTCTACTCCAACAATAAACAAAGCCCCCTTCTTATCTAAGGGGGCTGGACAGGATTAAGTGCGTTTTAGTTGCTATGGATTTGAATTAGTTGTACTACCAGTGTTTGAATTACCACTTGACGAGGTACCAGTTTGATTTTGTGTACCTGAGGTAGTGGTGTCATTCCCTGTACCAGGAGCCGTCTGTGTATTCAAATTAGATGGACTCGTTGTACGGGTAGTTTCTGTTTGAGTCTGCGTAGATGATTGAGGGGGAGCTACGTTAACGTTGGTGTCTTGTCGAGCCGGGGCAGGCTGTTGCGTCGAATTAGGTATGGTGATGTTAACTTTAGGAGCGCCTTGCTGAGGAGCTGGTGCTGCTTGCTGAGGAACCGGAATGATCTGTGGGACAGATGCACCCTGCCTCTCGATCACCGTTGTCCTATTTTGCTCTTGGGAAACAGCAGGTGAAGGTGAGGCTGAAGGTACAGGCACAATTACCGGCGTAGACTCTTCCACCGGGCGATTGAAGAATAAGTACCAGGCAAGTACACCTAGCCCAAGCAATGAGGTGAGAGCGATACCGATTAACAAGCCACGAGCAGCATTATTGTTATCACGGACTCTTAGTGATTCTTCCTCAAGGTGGCGCTCAGAAACGCGACCATGAACATAACCATCTCGATAAGAAGCTGCCCGGCGCGGATCTACGTTGCCATTGGTATGAATGTAGTCTGGATCGTTTGAATCACCGTCAAGATTATGGGGATTGCGATCTTGTAGGTTAGCCATAGTTGCTGCTAGAAATCATTGATAAAATTAGGGCACAAAGGATTTTTGAAACCTGGCTCTTTTAGACCAATTTAAGCAATCCTTCTGAGTTTTACTGTTGATCTGAGCCTGTACTGCTTGTGCCAGTATCTTGATTTTGTGGTTGCTCAGGGGCAACATTAATGTCAGGAGTGTCAGGAGCCTGTTGTTGCACATCAGGAGCCTCTTGTTGCTGACTAGGAACGTTAATGTTAATGTCAGGAGCTTCTTGTTGAGGAGCTGGTGCTTGTTGTTGAGGAACCGGAATTACTTCCTTAGTCTTGTTTATGGTTCTGTCAATGATAGTTGTGTCTTTCTGTGTAGTCTGCGGCTCACTTTGCGGCTGGCTACTATTGGGTACAGGAATGGGCAAAATTTTAGTTGGGGATTCTTGGCGTTGGTTCATGAAGTAGAAAGCAGCACCGGCGAGACCCAAGATTGCAGCGAGAAGAATACCTAGCAGCAAACCACTAGCAGTATTGTTATTTTCACGAGCAATGTAGCTTTCTTCCTCAAGACGACGCTCTGTTAGATTGTCACGTTTAATAGACATAACTTTTTATCAAACTCCCCTTTTAATAAGAATCTTGAGGGCTTTCTCAAACCTGCCTTTAAATCAGCAGATTAAAGCAGTAACTTATCAGGTAACTAGGATTGAGTATTCCTCTCTTGTAATGCTTAAAGTAACCGCTTTCATAAGAGTAATTCCTCTATCTCAAGAATGGATGTTCTCCTCTATCCAAGGACATAATTTTAAAATTAATGCTCAATAGGCGCTCCCAGTCTTTGGGTAGCGCCTATTAAGCGAACATAGAAGCTATTGACTGGACGCTAACGCAGTAGATATCTCCAGGTTGTGGAGCCAACTCGACCGTCAGGATTTAACTTGAAATTGCGTTGAGCAGCTTGAACAGCAGCTTGTGTTTGTGGGCCAAAGACACTATCTACGGTTCCTTTGAAAAAGCCAAGGGTACGTAGCCGCTCTTGCAACCTGGCAATAGCAGGACCTTGCATACCTAATTGTAGAATTGGTAAATCGACCGATTTAGGTGGGGAATTTGCGGGCTTTGGATTGGTGGTACTACTAGTTCTAGAATTGGTTGGCTTGGTCGCGGTAGACGCAACCGAAGAAGCTACCCTAGAGCTCTTCGAGGGAGATGAAGAATTTGCAGGCTTTGAGCTAGTACTAGTACTAGTAGTTCTAGAAGTTGCTGGCGAGGTTGTGGTGCTGCTGGTGGTAGACGCAACCGAAGAAGCTACTGGGGAGCTATTTGAGGGAGATGGAGAATTTGCGGCCTTTGGATTGGTACTAGTCGTTGCAGAACTGGTTGGCGAGGTTGTGGTGCTGCTAGTGGTAGACGCAGCCGAAGAAGCTACTGGGGAGCTATTTGAGGGAGATGGAGAATTTGCGGGCTTTGGGTTGGTACTAGCCGTTGCAGAAGTGGTTGGCTTGGTTGTGGTGCTAGTGGTAGACGCAACCGAAGAAGCTACTGGGGAGCTAGTTGAGGAGGATGACGAAGTTGGCTGTGTCGGTGGTGCCGCTGGAAACAGGCTTCTCCAGGTTTCAGGGCCAACAATGCCATCAGCCTGCAAACCAGCAGCTTTCTGAAATTTAGAAACAGCGATCGCGCTACTCTGTCCATAGAGACCATTCACTGCATCAGTGTAGTACCCCAACAATTTCAGGGTTGCCTGGAGTTCAGATACCTCAACGCCCTTGCTACCAACGTTAAGAGTTGGTCGGTTGACGGTTGCTGAAAGTTTAACCTGAGTGACATTTTGGGCATCATTGACGACGCTTTCTGAACTTGCCACAGCAGGCGAGTGGCTCAGGCTAATTGCCATTAGACAGTATCCACTGCCACCAATTAACCAGCGAGCGATCGCACCAACGCTGGGCCACTCTTGAATCAAGTTTCTACGCATTAAAATCAACCCTCTGCAAACAGTTGTTATATTACTTCTGGTTGTACATTTATTGTAGACATACCCAGTTGAAAGTGAGCAATTTAGAATTTTTTCCCTACAACTTTCAACCTTTAAACTGCAAGCAGAATCAGAAGGAATTAAATGGCTTCGAGAGTATTTGTTAGCTAATTACTAACACCAAAAATTAAGATGTCGGCGGTGCTACCAAAGGGTTTACTGCCTTCTCTGGGCCAACTAAGGACACATATGGTTCAATGAAATAGCGGCAAGCGACTTGTTGCACTATTTCTGGGGTGATGCTATTGACATCTTCCTCAAACCGAGTATCAAACTCAATTCCCAAGCCGATCGTCTCGTACCAGCCGAAAACCTGGGCGAGTTGGGCGTTGGTCTGTTTGCCCAAGGCGTACTGACCCAGCAGCTTGTTCTTAGATGCCTGAAGTTCATTTGAAGTCAGCTGGGTGGTGCTCATGCGTTCGACTTCTGTTTGCAAACCTTCTAGGGCGATCGCCGTATTCTCTGGTGCAGTGCCCATATAAACTACAAAATGGGAACTATCCAAGCGCGTAGGGTAAAATGCCGATACCTCGTAAGCCAAGCCCCGCTTCTCCCGCAGTTCTACAAATAAGCGACTGGAAAGACCATTACCCAAGTAGGTATTGAGCAGCTTTAGAGTGGCATAGTCGGCTTCTTGCACCGATGAGGCTAGATAGCCCAACATCACGATTGACTGCTGGGTTTCTTGGGGGCTAATAATTCTGCGCGGCTGGGGCGTCACCGATGGCAGATGTAGCACTGGCAAAGGTTTTTGTGGTGGCTGCCAATCTCCAAAAACTTCCTCAACTAAGGCGGTGGCATCTTCTGCTGTCAGGCGACCAGCAAGACTAATCACCATATTATCGGGGCGAAAATAAGTCTGATGGTAGTGCTGCAAGTCAGAGCGACTCAGCGCCGACACCGTGGCTTGTGTCCCCAAAATTGATAAGGCATAAGGATGTTGCCCGTACATAGCCTGCCGTAGTTGATCAAAGGCGATAGTAGAGGGCTGCTCTTGCTGAGAACGAATATCTTGAAGGGTGAGGCGTTGCTCCAGTTCCACCTCGGCTTCTGGGAATGTTGGCGATCGCAACAACTCTCCTGCCAGCTGCAACATATCCGCGAAATCGGCAGAAACGGTTTTCAGACTCAGTTGGAAGTAATCACTAGCAGCATCAGCACTAAGACTAGCTCCGATTGACTCCACCCGATCGGCAATTTCCAAAGATGACAGTTGCTTTGTCCCTTTGGTAAGAACTGTTGAAAGTAGGTGAGATAGTCCCGCCTGTTCTTGTGGTTCGCAGCGGCTACCTGCCCGGATAAAGATGCGACCAGCAATGATATCAGCGGCTGGATTTTCTACCGCCAGCACAACGATGCCATTTTCTAAAACCGTGCGATGGATAATAGAGTCTTGTGGCGATCGCGTCACACTGGGATTGACTTGAACCATTATTGTGTTCTCTCTCGTGGATCTGTTCAAAAAAATTAGGTTCTGGCAGTTATATACTTATAGCTTATGATTGCTGAGCCTTCAGTTAAAAATCTTTATTTAAAACTCAAAACTCAAAACTCAAAACTCAAAACTTAAAACTTACCACCAACTGGGTTGAAGTACAGTCACTGCGTAGTTGTGAGGGGAAAGATACTGTTGCGCCAGTTGCTGAAGATCCGAGGCCTTAAACCGCTGAATCTGCTCAGGATAAGTGACCGCCACCTCTGGAGTGGCAATAGTGTTGTAATACCCGTATAAACCGGCAAGCTGACTAGGGGCTTCTGTAGAAAAGGCGTAGTCATTACAGAGCCGACGTTGACATCGAGCCAGTTCCGCTTCTGACACTGAGTTGGTCGCCAATTCCGATAAGCGATCGCGTATTAACGCCTCCACTCGCTCTAGATGCTCTGCCTTTAACCAAGCACTAATCGTAAACAGACTCGAGTCCCGCTGTAGTGAGAAACCACTACTAATCCCCTGTACTAATCCTTGCTCTTCCCGCAAATCTCGAACCAATCGGGAAGACCTTCCTTCTGCTAGCAGTACGGAAAGCAAATCTAAACCGTAGGCATCCCGCAACTGGTCTACTCCTGGCCCTATCCAACCCATCAACAAGCGAGCCTGCTCTAGCCTGGGCAAGTATAATTCCTGACGCCTAATTTCTGTAAGGGGTGGTTCTGCCTCTGCTTCCTCTACGGGACAATCACCTCGTGGACAGAAGTGCTGGAACGACTTATTCACAAGATCTAGCGCCGCTTCTTTGGCAACTCCTCCAACAATCACCACTGTCATATTTTCTGGTTGATAGTGATGCTGGTGGAAGCCGCGCATCTGAGCGGGCGATCGCTGCATCAAATGGGCTTCGGTTCCCAGGATCGGACGCCCGTAGGGGTGGCGCTGGTAAATACTCTCTGTCAATGTCTGGAAGGCCAACCAATCAGGGCTGTCATAGCAGGAGCGGATTTCTTCGAGTACTACGTCCCGTTCTCGAACAAATTCTTCTTCTGGGATCGCTGCATTCAAAAGTAGCTCCGCCAAGGCAGGTAGCGTCTCTTCTAAATACTGAGCCGCTGTAGTGATGAAAAAATGGGCATAGTCGTGGCTTGTTGCTGCATTGGTTACGCCTCCAGTATTTTCAATCACCTGGTCAAATACGCCCGGTGCTAGCCTGTTGGTGCCTTTGAAAATCATGTGTTCCAGGAAGTGAGCCATCCCACACCAATCTTCTGGCTCCGCGATCGCGCCAGCCTTAACCCAAACATCCACCACCACCACCGGCGTGGCGGCAATGTGTTGATGAATCACCGTCAATCCATTGTCCAGCATGAAGATCTCTGCTGGAAATATTGAAGCAGTCAGTAGTTGAGACAAATTCTCTAATCTCTAACTAAAGATAGGTATTAATCCTACTTAGATGTTATTTAGCTTACATCCTAGCGTTTAATCGTCAACGAATCGGAATTATTTGATACAGATTCGCCCATATGCCGAAAAAAACTAGCTTTCAGCAACTTTCTCCTTAAAAACTCCTCTTCGCCAGACTTTATCCATTCAAGCAGCGTAACGCCACAGAATATAAATAGTGTCTTTCTGAATTGACCCTAGTTTATTGCCTTAGAAGTGATTATAGAAATCCTCTATGGTAGCAATAGCTTACGGGAGAGTGAACTAAATCTAATTATATAGCAGTGACGAGCAAGGAAGAGTGACAATCGACATCACCCTTATGCACGCATAGTAGCGATGCCCTGACAGGGCGTCTCTACTATCTGGAGGATTCCTAAAAGCTAATTGAAGGATTGCTATATTTGGCTATGTGCTGGGAAACTATGAAGACTATTGCATGTAGTCACGGTAATGTACTTGTGGCTCAAATTCATTTTATTTTCTTACCTCATCCCCTTATCCTGTAGATGGTACTTCCAGGCTGATTAAAGTGCTTGAACTTCCTTGATACCGCAACACTACAAAGTTAAACTAAGAAACAGTAAGCAGATGCCTAAAACCCAGCTAGAGCAAAACCGTTATCAGCCTCAAGCTAAAAAGTTACCAACTGATGAGGAAGTAGGACAGTATTACTTTGCCTTGCCGCCTAGTAAATACAATCCTGGCTATCAATGGGATAAAGTGTCGCTGGTTAGGCAGAAAAGTGGCAATATATGGCTGAGGCATTCTTGATGTAGGGGAAGTGGTATTGACAACTTTATAGACCCAAGTAACACTGACAACTTTATTGCCCTAGATGAATCTATAACTGACAAATTTAAAAATTGTGAACGTGTTGTATTTCCTCAAAATCTAGCCCAAACGTGAAAAAAGTTTTAAATCAACCCAGGCAGTTATTTCCAGTGCAACTTAACCCACTGCCATTAGTCACCCGACGTTGTGCGGCCTGGGCGCTAGAATTATCACTGGTTGCGGTCAGTGTGCTGGTTCCATATAACATTGGCCTGTACGCAAAAAACCACTCAGCAGCGCCTGTTCCCCTCAACCCATTACTAGCCGCTAGCTCCGAGGCGATCGCCAAAACACTCGCACTGCCTAGGCGACAACAGAGTACGCCGCAAGTGCCCCCATTGACTAATTTGTTCTGGTGTGGGGCATTAATAGCACCAGTAGTGGCAGCAAGCTGGCAACTGTATAACTTGAGAAAAAGCGGTCAAACCCTTCCCAAACGTTGGTTTGGTGTTAGGGTAGTTACGGCGTCTGGGGCACCTCCAGGTTGGGGAAGCATATTCATCCGGGAGGGCATCAGTCGCTGGGGATTGCCCATAGGAACCGCCTATATGATCTGGCGCTATACTGGTGCGTTTCCCGATTTAGGCATATTACTGGGACTGGCTGGGTTCATGCTGCTAGGGGAAAGTGCAGCGCTTTTGTTCGATCCCCGGCGTCGTACACTGCACGACAGATTAAGTGGAACCTTCGCTCTCGATGCCGATAGCACGCATGTGACAGCAGAAAGTTCCTTTGTGACAAGTTCTTTGGGGCGTGGACAACCTATCAGGTTGAAGGTTGTAGAGACGCAATCAAACTCTTCTGTACCAGAGGCGCATGAGGAAACGGGGCTAAACCATAAGCGTCACAAAAAGAGCAGCACAATTGTGATGATCTCACAACCAAGTTGGGGTCAGTTGCGTCTTCGGGGCTGGATGCGCCAAAACCCTGGTCTGACTCTGCTGATTGTGGCTTTTGCTTGTCTGGTATCCGTCTTAGGCACTTTTGTTGGCACTCAAGTTTACATTCAAAGTCAGACCAACCGGCGGGAATTAAAGCAGCAGAAAAACCAGGAATTTTTGGCACTGGTCAAGCAATTAAGTTCCACATCTGGGAATGTTCTAGAAGAGCGGCGCGCAGCCGTTATGGCGTTGGCAACTATTGACGACAAGCGTTCCATTTCTTTCCTGGCAGATTTACTTTCCCAGGAAAAAACAGTTGGGCTGATTGATACGATTCAGCAAGCTCTGGTAAGTAGTGGTCCTGACGCCCTACCCTACCTGCAACGACTGAATCAATCGCTCAAAAATGACTTGGAGGCTGTGCAGCGCCGGGGTATGCCGTCGGAGCGTCGGTTGATTGCCTTACGGCAAAGGGCAACCCAGCGAGCGATCGCCAAAATTATCAGCATCTACAGCAATCAAGTCCACAGCGCAGACCTCAGTCGTATTGACCTTAGTTCAGCTACTACGGGGGTGGCTCCGTTCACCTTGGTTCTGGACAAAATTGACTTATCCGGGATTAACTTTCGATCCACAGTTCTGACAAATGCTAGTTTACGCGGCAGCCGCTTCTATGGCACTGGCGATGACAGGCGTTTTGGCACATTCGATGATTGGATTGCGGATCTAAGTGGAGCCGACCTCAAAGAGGCTAACCTTAGCGGTGCTCTGCTCAGCCATGTTTTAATGAATCGCACTAATCTGATCCGAGCCACCCTCAGCCAGTCAAACCTATCCTACGCCATCCTTACAGGTGCTAACCTCAGCAGCGCCCAGTTGCAAAATGCCGATTTGCGTCAAGCTGTCTTAGAAAATGCTATTTTCACGGGTGCGAATTTAGTTGAAGCAAACCTTACTCAGGCTAATCTCCAGGGTGCCCGTCTTGGTCAAGTTAACGCCATTGGGGCATATTTGCAGTTTGGTCGCCTTACTCAATCTGATTGGCAAGGGGCAGACCTCTCAGCAGCTAATTTGGGTCAAGCTAATCTTCAATATGCCAATCTCAGTTCTACCAAACTGGCTGGTGCTAATCTTAGCAATGCCCAGTTGCAAAATGCCAACTTACGAAATGCTGATTTGAGTAAGGCAGATCTACGTGGAGCAAATCTAGCCGGAGCCGATTTTCAGGGAGCAAGCTTTGCAGTTTCAAAAACTGTTAAGTCTGATGAATTTATCGAGCAAAGCCCAGCGATGACAGAACCTGCTATTGTCAAAGGCGTCAATTTTGCCCAAGCAAAAAATTTAGATCGTCAACAAATTGCTTATATCTGTAGGCAGGGAGGAGACCATCCTCAATGTCCTTAATGCGAGGATTATTAGTAGTTAGTAGTTAGTAGTTGATGGAAAAGCTTTCCCCTACTAACCACTCCACACAGAGATAGTATAAAATCTTGGCTTGATTGGCGTTGAGGGGTAGGAAAATGGAACGTTTTAAGGATTTTTTGTTAGGAGTGGTAGGCGTCGCGCTGGGCAGCCTTGCCATTAGTCTCGCCTTCACGTCTCAGCCAGTATCTGCTCAGGCTGCTTACGGAAGTTATGTGGGGGCGGGTGGTACCCTTGGAGTTACTCAGGATGGAAGTGGGGAAGGACGCCAACTTGGTGGAGTGATTGCTGTACGCTACAAACTCTTGGAAGCTCCCTTTTCTTTGCGAACGCAGGCTCTAATTGGCTCTAGCCCAGCTATTGTGCCTACGGTTTCCTATGATATTCCCCTAGGTTGGCAAACCGATGCTTACCTGGGAGCAGGTCTTGTTTTTGCAAATGGAGATAAGCCTTCGCCAGTGGGCAATAAAACCAGCTTTGCTTTACAACCGGGCATTGACTATGTTGTCCCCAACAGTAACACCGTTATTTTTGGCAATGCCATCATTGCTTTTGATGCCTACCGCAATGGGGGAGGAACTGCCGTCTCAGTGCAAGGAGGCGTTGGCTTAAGATTTTAATTATGAAGGGCTGTTTCAATAGGAGCAATTTCCCAGTTTAACCTTGGAAATAGTTGGCAGCACTTTTAACGTGGCATTAATTCAAAGCTTCGGGTGAGCGGCAAAAACAACCCCAGAGCTAAGAGCCGTGGCACTCATCCAGGAGTCAGAAGTGTCATGGTATAGTGCAACCTATTGCCATATCATTTCCATTTTGATTAAGATAGAATTTAATTAGATTAAAATGCAGTAATCATGGCTCAACGACTAAAGCGCTGGGAATCTCCGCGCCGTGAGGGTAGAAACGACAAAGGTAGAGGCGGTTCCGCTCGACGCCGACAACTCAAAAAGCAGACTCAAGCACTGCGGAAAAAGTTAAAAGACCAAAGTGCAGTAGAAACAAACAAAAATTTAGGGGGGAGAGATGTTAATTCTCTCCCTTCTTTTTTTGCCACTCCCACGGCACATCGTGCCATATCATATAGTGTTGGATTCAATTGCCAAAGTTAGCACTGAGGCGGATATAGGGGGAGGGGTGGATATTTTTATTATGGGTAATATTCCGGAGTAGTATTGGTTGTGCCTGGAGCGCGATCGCTCGCCTGCGGATCTGATCCTCTCCTTGTCCCCCTGCTGTTGACGCAGCGCTAGTGATACCTATTAGTGCGGTGGATGGCGTTTAGCAGAACTCAGCATTGGTAATGCAGGTCGCGAAGAGTGCGAAGGAAGAAAGTACTTTGCGGGCTGTTCGGTTAGCTCTGTTTGACGCCGCTGGATTTGCCACCAACGCAGTGCGATCGCCACCCCTACCGTCCCCAGCCCAAAGGCTAGCAAAGACCAGCGCTCATCAACTCCGCCAATCACCGCATCTACGGCTCCAACGATGATCGCAAAGCTGGAAATTGGTTCCTTACGATAGGCTGAATTCAACAATCGAGGCCATAAAACATTCATCACAACTTGCTCTGTTTTGATTAATTTCTCGTCAGGTGATTATTTCTAATGGTATAATCTTACGCTTTACTATTGCATTTGACTTTCCTAAGAACACTACAAGTTTAATTACAACTTACATGGCACTTAAACCCAAAACGAGCCGTAGAGAAAATAATTCTTAATCTGCCGCCATCTATGGGTTTCCAGATCTTCCCGACTAGTCTCCTGAATGTCTAGACGGGGAAAGGTCGCTACAGGTTGCCAGTGGGGAAGAGCTAGTATAGGTGCCTACTGCAAGCCCAGCCAGGAAAGCAGCCCTTCACCTGTAAAGTATTCAATGAGCAGGACAATAACAAAGCCAATCATCGCTGCTCGACCATTCAAGCGCTCTGCATAGTCATTAAAGCCAAATTTGGGTTCCTCTAGTTTAGGAGTAATAGTCGGTTGGATTTGTGCCATCGCTTCAGAAACCTCGTGCCTAGAGTCCGTTACAAATTGTTACTATCTATTCTGTCCCATTGTAGGGCTGCTTAGCTGAGTGTCAATCGATTTTAGATTTTAGATTGGCTCCACCCAAAAAGGGATGCAGCTTGAAAATTTTCTTTAAGAGTGGATTTTAAAGACAAGAGCCGTCTTCTATCAGGAGGAGTCCGGATCTAATCAAGATAGCTTCCCGTGTCTCCATCTCCTCTTCAAGCTTACCAATGGGTAGAGGCTGAGCTTCAGTAGTGGGGTAATAATTAAAACAGATAATTTAATTGTTAGCTTCATTTACATTAAGGTGATCGGTCGATCGCCTATCGATCCCGGATGTAAAGGCTACCGCAGAATGAGGCGGAGCTGACGGGGAATTAACTAAAAGCATTAAGCATAGGTCATCAAGAGGTCGCAAATGGAAATTGGGGTTCCCAAGGAAACTAAGGACCAAGAGTTTCGCGTTGGCTTGAGTCCTAGTAGTGCCCGGGTTCTACTTGAAAACGGTCACTCAATCTTTGTAGAAACAGGCGCTGGTTCCGGTTCAGGTTTCACCGATCAAGATTATATTCAGGCAGGGGCTAACATCGTATCCCAACCAGCAGACGCGTGGAATCGAGAACTTGTCGTTAAGGTCAAAGAACCGCTGAGACCAGAGTACCAGTTTCTGCAAAAAGGGCAGCTGCTGTTTACTTACTTACACCTGGCAGCAGACCGGGCTTTGACTGAGCATCTGATCGATTGTGGCGTTACTGCGATCGCATACGAAACTGTTGAACTGCCAGATGGCAAGCTGCCCCTGCTAACTCCCATGAGTATAATTGCTGGGCGATTAGCGGTGCAGTTTGGGGCAAGATTTCTCGAACGACAGCAAGGGGGTCGGGGGGTTCTTTTGGGAGGAGTGCCTGGGGTGAGACCGGGTAATGTAGTGATTTTAGGCGGGGGCATAGTTGGCACCGAAGCTGCCCGCATGGCTGTTGGTATGGGTGCTAGAGTCCAGATTTTGGATGTGAATGTGGAGCGGTTGGCTTATCTGGAAAGCATTTTTGGCTCCAGGGTAGAACTACTTTACAGTAACTCGTTGCAGATAGAAGCGATCGCCCCAGAAGCAGACTTGCTCATCGGCGCGGTTTTAGTTTTAGGGCGTCGCGCCCCGATTTTGGTTTCCCGTGGCTTAGTGCAACAGATGCGTTCTGGCTCAGTAATTGTTGATGTCGCAGTAGATCAGGGCGGCTGTATAGAGACGTTACGACCCACTTCTCACACCAATCCTATCTATGTTGAGGAGGGCGTCCTACACTATGGCGTGCCTAATATGCCAGGAGCGGTTCCTTGGACGGCAACGCAGGCACTTAATAACAGTACCCTTCCCTACGTGTTGAAGCTGGCGAATCAGGGCATGGCAGCCTTAGAATTCAACCCAGCCTTAGCCAAGGGCGTGAATGTGCAGAGTCACCGCATAGTTCATCCTGCTGTGCAGTCGGTTTTCCCAGATTTGGTTATCAGTTAAAAAAACAAAGGAGTGATTGATAGGGGCGGGTTGTGCTATTCAATATATGCGATCGCCTTAGTCAAAAGGCTTGATATAAGGCATTTTTCATGCCAAAACCCGCTTTCTCAGTGTAAAGGTAATTAGTTTTTAAGTCGCTCTACAACAACTTGAGCATCGGCTGGAACTTTATCGACCTCAAAAAGAAATACCCTCCTGTGTGGTACATGTGCTGGCATAAGATCTTCTGGATCATAAATCCTTGGAAAAACGACAAAAAGCGTTGGTCTAGACTCTACATCCATATGTGTTAGCACGGGATTGCGCTCATTCCATTCTTGATAGTCAATGAGAGCAACTACTGAGCGCGATCTAAAGTCAAAATTCGGTAGCGGTGGAGGAGACAGATCGGGATTAAGGCTTGTGCCAGTATGAGAACGTCTGAAGTTCGCATACCAAAAACGACTCCATTCAGTTTGGTTGTTGATGATTGTTGCACCATTCTTGGCATCAGGTTGAGCCCAATCAGCCACCTCTGAAGCTAGGCGAATGCTCTTGGCTGTGGGCGGAGCAGCGATGCTCGCAACGAAAGCTTTAACCTGTTTTCCCTTAACATCAGCAACCACCTCAATACCCCCTGGTTTTAGAGCCTTTAACTTACCAGTAGCACTGATAAAAGCCTTTTCTTTGTCCTTATCAGCTACGCGCCACTGAACTGTTCCTTGGTTGGCTTCAGCCTGAAAAGGAAGCTCTTGACCAACAGAAACTGCCAATCCTTGTGGTGCTTGGAGTTCAATAATAATACGCTGTGTAGGAATATTTGACACAGGATTAGCGACGGGCACACATCCGATCAAGACTGCTGAAAACAGGGATAACGCGTTCATCATCTTGTTTACCCTTCTTAACGTCGCTTAGCGTACTAAGTTTTAGATTAGTCTGAGGAATACTAAGTTCCATAAGACTTACGCCGGGTAAGCTGGGATTGGGAATGATTTTAGCCCTATACCCAATCCCAGCTACCTTTAGATAAGTAAGTCAACTTAATTAAACTAAAGACAAATGTAGGTGGAGTTTAGAAACGAAACCCAACATTTGCAAAGATTTGATGGGTAACGCTTGCGCTCTACCCATCCTACAAATAATTAAGTAGATCGACGAAGAAGAGTAACTTGGTCTTAACAAAAAGCTTTACTACATCTTGAGCAAGAAAGCTTCACGTCGTTTTCTTGGCACGGGCTGTTGTCGTGGTCTTTTTGGCAGCTGTCTTCCGAGTTGTTGACGAGGCTCCAGCTGCTTGACGCTTAGTGGAACCCGCTGATTTACTCGACTTGCGGCTGGTTTTTGCCGTAGATGCCTTAGCCGCTAAAAGCTCCAAAGCTGTTTCTAGTGTCAGTTGTTCTACGGATTGACCTTCTGGCAAAGAAGCATTAGTTTTACCGTGCTTAATGTAGGGACCATAGGGACCGTCGTAAATATTCACAGGCTCCCCATCAGCTGGGTGAGAACCCAATTCCCGTAGGGGTGCCTTGGACTTGCTACCGCTACCGCTACGCCCTCCCTTCTTAGGCTCAGCTAACAACTCTAGTGCACGCTTTAGAGAAATTGTCAATACATCATCACCAGTTTTCAGGGAGCGGAACTCTTTCCCCTCCTTACCTTGGTCGTGAACAACATATGGACCAAACCGTCCTAGTCCCGCCTGAATTTTGCCGCTGGTTTCTGGGTGTATTCCTAAAGTACGGGGTAGGGATAAAAGACCAACTGCCATTTCCAAAGTCACGTCTTCCATGTTGACGCCCTTGGGCAAGGAAGCACGTTTGGGTTTCTTGTTCTCCTCCGTAGCATCACCTAGCTGGACGTATGGACCGTAACTGCCAATTAGCAGATAAATAGGTTCGCCAGTTTCCGGATGAAGACCTACTTTATCTGGTCCCTCAGTTTTTTGCCGCAGCAGCACTTCTACTTGCTCGGGGTCTAAGTCAGCTGGGGTAAGGTCTTTAGGGATGGAAGCGGTAACAGGTTCTTGACCATTGTTAGTTTCAATATAAGGACCAAATTTACCAATTCGGACTTTGGCGTCGAGATTTTCCAGTTCGACGGTACGGGCTTCGTTGGTGTCAATTTGGCTTTCCCTTTCCTTGACTTGCGTTTCCAGACCTTTTTCCCCTAAATAGAATTTCCGTAGGTAAGGAAGCCATTGTGCTTCACCTGTGGAGATTTCATCAAGCGTCTGCTCCATGCGAGCTGTAAAGCTGTTATCTACCAGGTCGGGAAAGTGTTTTTCCAGGAGACTGGTGACGGCAAAGGCTGTGAAGGTGGGAATCAAGGCATTGCCTTTCATCTGGGCGTAGCCTCGGTCGATAATCGTGCCGATGATGCTGGCGTAGGTACTGGGACGCCCTATACCTTCGCTTTCTAGGGTTTTTACTAGGGACGCTTCGGTGTAACGTGCTGGCGGTTGAGTTTCGTGACCGATCGCTTCTAGCTCAGTACAGTTAGGATGATCGCCTTTTTTCAGCGGCGGTAGAATTACTTCCTGGTCTTCAATTGCGGCGTCTGGGTCGTCGGAACCCTCTACGTAGGCACGTAAATAACCAGCAAAGTCAATGCGCTTACCAGTGGCACGGAAACCAGCATCTTCGACTTGCAGTTCAACGGTAATGTGAGTCTGCCGAGAATCAGCCATTTGGGTGGCGACGGTGCGTTTCCAGATGAGGTCGTAGAGTGCGAGTTCTCGACCGCTTAAGCCAGTTTCTTGGGGGGTGCGGAAGGTGCTACCAGCGGGCCGAATCGCTTCGTGGGCTTCTTGAGCGCCCTTACTTTTGGTAGTGTATTGACGAGGTTTGGGGCTGAGGTATTGTTTGCCGTACATTTGCTCAACACAACTGCGGGCGGCGGCGAGCGCTTGCTGCGACAAATGCACTGAATCTGTCCGCATATAGGTTATATAACCTTGCTCGTAGAGACTCTGGGCAGTCCGCATTGTCTCTCTGGCAGATAAACGCAGCTTCCGGTTAGCTTCCTGTTGTAGGGTGGAAGTCGTAAACGGTGGAGCTGGTTTGCGGGTAACGGGTCGTTCCTCTAAATCTGTGACCGTCCAAGTTTTATCGGTAAGACGTTCTTGGAGTTCTCTGGCTTCTACTTCATTGAGCAGCCTCACCTTCCGACCAGCGATAATTTGACCCGTGTTGGAGTCGAAATCGCTGCCCGTGGCTACTTTAGTTCCGGCAAAAGTTATCAACCGTGCCTCAAATAAAGTTTTTTCTTGCTCCAGAATCGCTTTGAGATCCCAGTAGCTACCCTGATGGAAGGCTCGGCGTTGGCGTTCCCGACTCACCAGCAGCCGCACAGCTACCGACTGCACGCGACCCGCTGATAATCCCCAAGCTATTTTCTTCCATAGCAGGGGAGAAAGGGTATAACCCACAAGGCGATCTAAAATCCGCCGCGTCTCCTGGGCGCGTACCAGCTTCTCATCAATGTTGCGGCAGTTTTTTAGGGCGTCGCGGATAGCTTCTTTTGTGATTTCATGAAATACCATCCGCTTTATAGGAATCTTGGGTTGCAATAGTTGTAAGAGATGCCAGCTGATGCTTTCCCCTTCTCTGTCTTCGTCAGTGGCTAGCACCAGTTGGTCAGCGTCTTTGAGGGCATCTTTGAGCTGTTTGACAATTTTCTTTTTATCCTTGGGTACGACATACAAGGGTTCAAAGTCAGCGTCTACGTTCACTCCCAGCTGCGCCCATTTTTCCCCCTTGACGGCTTCGGGAATTTCTTCGGCAGATGAAGGTAGGTCACGCACATGGCCCATAGACGCCTCAACTCGATAGTCAGAAGGCAGGTAGTTGCGAATGGTGCGTGCTTTAGTCGGAGATTCGACGATGACAAGAGTTGACATAGGGAGTTTACAGATAGCAGCTAGGCTAGAGCGTCAAGTTTAGAGAATTTTAGCCAGATGTCAATAGGAATAAAACATGGGGGTATGAGCTTATTCCCTCAACCAAGTTATGCCAGAGTTGAATAAAGTGTCTCGATCTCTACTTATATAGGATATTAACGGCGACAGCAGTTTCCTAAGACAGATCAAACGCTCTAAAGCAAGGCCGGGCCGGGCTTGTGCTATTTATTAGATTCGCCGGGAAGACTGCGTACCGCAAGTGGAGCGCGGATGAGAGGCGAGTCAATTGCGGTCGGTTAAACCCGACGCAATTGACAAATCATACACCCTTATCTAGAATTGAGAAAACAGATAAAAGGGCGATTAATGGCAAACAAGGGCTATAAATTTCGGCTGTACCCGACACCTGAGCAGGAAAAATACCTAGCTAGATGTTTTGGGTGCAGCCGTTTTGTATATAACCACTTTTTGCGATTAATTACCGATGCCTACGCTGAATCTAAGAAGCACCTGAAGTATACTGACACAGCCAAGCTGCTCACTCTCTTGAAGAAAAACGAGCAGTATTCCTGGCTAGCAGAAGTCAACAGTCAGTCCCTACAGCAGACGCTTAAAGATTTAGAGTCGGCATTTATACGCTTTTTCAAGAAACTAGGAAGTTTCCCAGTGTTTAAGAAAAAGCGCAATTGCCAATCGTTTCGCATTCCGCAGCATTGGAGTATTACTCCTGATGGGATGCTAAAACTTCCCAAGATGCAACCTATCAAAATGGTGCAACACAGGGAAATGGAAGGAATGCCTAGCAGCGTTACTATTAGTAAAACGCCTACAGGCAAATACTACGCATCTATCTTGGTGGAGTATAACTCTCATGAAGCGCCGCTGAACGGTGGGAAGATTGGCGCTGATTTGGGACTGAAAGATTTTTTAATTACCAGTGAGGGCAAAAAATATCCGAATCCCCGATTCTACAAGCGTGCATTGAAACGTTTAAAACGGCTACAACGCTCTTTATCTCGTAAGGTCAAAGGGTCAAATAACCGCAATAAACAACGCCTACTCGTTGCCAAAGCGCACGAAAAAGTTGCTAACCAGCGATTAGATATGCAGCATAAACTATCTTTACAGTTAACGTGCGAAAACCAAGTCGTAGCTGTGGAAGAATTGCACACTCTAGGAATGGTTAAAAACCACAAACTAGCACAAGCTATCAGCGATGCTAGTTGGGGTCAATTCTTGACAATGTTGGAATACAAAGGGAAGCTCTATGGCTGCGAAATTCGCAAGCTAGATAGGTTCTTTCCTAGTTCTAAGCGTTGTTCAAAATGTGGATACATCCACGAGAATCTGACGCTATATATCAGAGAGTGGACTTGTCCAGAATGCGACACTCATCACGACCGCGACATTAACGCATCGACCAACATTCTCATATTTTCAGCTCCTCAAATACGGCAGGAATTGCCGGAATCTACGCCCAAAGAGCCTGTTGTCAGACAGGGACACCAAGGGGGTTACTCCTTGGGCTTGGGAAGCTGCGCGGCCTTGTCCCCGCAGTAATTCACTTGTGCCAAAATCAACTCCAGCTTCTGGCGACTGTGCGATCGCTGCTTTGGGGTCTGCTGGCACAGTCGCCAAGTTGCATTGAACAGCGCATCGCTGGGGAGAGCTATCTTTGGCTCCACTCTGTCAACTCCTTAAAATCACCTGGAAAAAGCACAAAATTTTAGTCTTCTTCTTGACAAAAATAGATTGATTTGATATTAGATATTTGCCTATCAAATAGTAATCAGGCTAGGAGCAGGGGCGATTACACGCTAAAATCCAGTAGTGTAAAGGATTATGAACTAGCCAATCTTGCCCATTCGTTGAAAAGCGATTCTATTCAATTTGCCTAATAAACTGTATGAGCTTTGCTGAACTTGCTGCCCAGCTGAATGCTGGGACTATTTTGCCAGAGGGCATTGTCATTATTACCCTCTTGGTGGTTCTAGTAGGTGACTTGATTGTAGGGCGGTCGTCCTCGCGTTGGACTCCCTATGTAGCGATCGCAGGTCTTCTTGCCTCCATTGTCGCCTTGTATTTTCAATGGGATACGACCAACCCGATCTCGTTTCTGGGGGGCTTTAATGGAGACTCCCTGAGTGTAGTGTTTCGCGGCATTATCGCCCTATCTACCGCCGTAACCATTTTGATGTCAGTTCGCTATGTAGAGCAAACTGGCACCTCCCTGGCAGAATTTATTGCCATTATGCTCACAGCTACGCTGGGGGGAATGTTCCTATCTGGGGCAGATGAACTGGTGACAATTTTTGTCTCCCTGGAAACCCTCAGTATCTCCTCGTACCTGATGACAGGGTACATGAAGCGCGATCCTCGGTCTAATGAGGCAGCTTTAAAATATCTGCTGATTGGGGCTTCGAGTTCGGCAATCTTCCTCTATGGTGTCTCGCTGTTGTATGGACTATCCGGCGGAGAAACCCGCTTAAGTGCGATCGCATCTGGAATTGCCAACTCGAACACAGACTTATCTCTGGGTTTGGTAATTGCTTTAGTTTTTGCGATCGCGGGCATTGGCTTCAAAATTGCTGCTGTGCCCTTCCACCAGTGGACACCAGACGTTTACGAAGGTTCTCCCACCCCAGTTGTTGCTTTCCTATCAGTAGGTTCAAAAGCAGCTGGGTTCGCCTTAGCGATTCGGCTACTGGTAACTGCCTTCCCACTGGTAACAGAAGAGTGGCATTTTGTCTTCACTGCCCTAGCTGTTCTCAGCATGGTTTTGGGTAACGTCGTTGCCCTAGCCCAAACCAGCATGAAACGCCTGCTAGCTTACTCTTCCATTGCTCAAGCTGGCTTCGTCATGATTGGTTTAATTACTGGCACCGAAGCCGGGTACGCCAGCATGGTATTTTATCTGATGGTTTACCTGTTCATGAACCTGGGAGGCTTCACCTGCGTGATTCTGTTCACCCTACGCACGGGGACAGACCAAATTAGTGAATATGCCGGGTTGTATCAAAAAGACCCACTTTTGACACTGTGCTTGAGCATTTGCCTGCTTTCCTTGGGCGGAATTCCGCCGCTAGCTGGTTTCTTCGGCAAAATATACCTGTTCTGGGCTGGTTGGCGTGCAGGTGCTTACGGTTTAGTCTTGCTAGGATTACTCACGACTGTGGTTTCAATTTACTACTACATCCGCGTTGTCAAGATGATGGTGGTGAAAGAACCTCAAGAAATGTCCGACGCCGTGAAAAATTATCCAGAAATTCGCTGGAATTTACCCGGTATGCGACCTTTACAAGTGGGTTTGGTGCTGTCTTTAGTAGCGACATCTCTAGCTGGAATTCTGTCTAACCCCCTGTTTACCCTGGCTAACAATTCCGTTACCCACACGTCGATGCTGCAATCCTCGATGGTAGGGGCACAGCATAATATATCTCTAAAGGCAGGTGTCCAAGCTAGAAGCCATGCCAAGGTTTCTCAGCAGATACTTGATCCAGAAGCTCACAGCTGACAGAATCAGTAAGCAGTCCCTAGTTAAGGCATCTACTGCCTTAAAGACATGGCAAAAGCAAGATTTCGTCAACTCCACCGGAAACTGGCTCCGCTCGTGTTTATACCTCTAGGAGTGACTGCCGTAACTGGTGTAGCCTTCCAGATGGCGACTAGTTGGTTCAATCTCGAAGAGGAGAAAGTCCTCTTTCTGCTGGATATTCATCGAGGGAACTACCCAGGACTTGAGAAGGTTTACCCTGTTTTAAACGGCTTGGGCGTAATTGCCATGATCGTGACAGGTTTGAGTATGACGAGCTTATTTCGACGCCGCCCCAACCGCGAAACTGAAGGAGACTAATAAGTGGTGAGTGGTTTAGGGGCGGATTTTTTAGGGACGAATGCTGAGTGATTTTCCAAGACTTCCAACCGTTAGCTGCGATCGCCACCACGCCCACGGGTGCTAAAAGATTACTGCCCCTCACCCAAGCAGCAGGTGCAAATCTGTGGGTTCCAGAGTCTCTGCTCAATTCTGTCTTGACGTTGCCTACAACGTCTCTACAAGCCTACGCGGGGTCATTGAAAGACCACTTAGCAAAGTTATGGAATACTCACCAAGGTTTTATTTTTTGTCTGGCAACTGGGGCAGTAGTGCGGTTAATTGCACCCCTGCTAGAGCATAAAAGCCGCGATCCCGCTGTGGTTGTCGTAAATGAGTCTGGACAATTTGCGATTAGTTTATGCAGCGGTCATCAGGGAGGTGCTGACCAACTGGCACGGTTAATTGCTCTCCAAATAGGGGCAACGCCTATATTGACAGGTGCCTCAACTGAGTTGGGATTACCAGGTGTAGATGTACTGGGTGTTCCCTTTGGCTGGACGCGAGGGGAGGGTGATTGGACTGGTGTTAGTGCAGCTGTGGCTAGAGGGGAACTCGTTCAAGTAATTCAGGAAGCTGGTTCTACTCTGTGGCAAAGTCATCTCCCTGAAAAACATCCATTTTATTTTGGATTTCCAGAATATCCCGCCACGGAATCGTCTAATAAGCAACCGGAAAATCCCAAATCGTTTAAGGCGAGAATTTGGATTAGTCCCACACAGCGACGATTTTCACCAGAGTCTGACTTAGCAAAAGTACAGTGGCACCCCAGGGTTTTGTGGGTAGGAATAGGGTGTGAGCGAGGTACGTCTCGACAATTAATTGAAGCAGCAATTCGGCAAGTAATAACAGCAAATCACTTAGCTGAAGGTGCGATCGCAGGCATTGCTACTATCGACCTCAAAGCAGATGAGGTGGGGTTAGTTGAACTATGTCGCGATCGCCATTGGCCTTTATGCATTTTCCCCGCCAATATCCTCAGCACCGTTACTGTACCTAATCCCTCAGCAGTTGTAGAAGCAGAAGTAGGAACGCCCAGCGTAGCAGAAGCAGCTGCCCTGTTTGTTGCTCAATGTAAAACTTTATTAGTAGCTAAACAAATTTTTTACTTTGATTCCGAAGATAAATTAATCCAAAATCCAAAATCTAAAATCCAAAATCGCCAGGGGGCGGTGACAGTTGCGATCGCGCAATCAAAATTAGAATATACCGGGCGCACGGGTCAGTTGTTACTTATCGGCACAGGTCCTGGACAATTAGAGCAGATGACCCCAGCCGCCCAAACCGCTGTAGCCTGCGCCGATGCCGTAATTGGCTACTCTCTGTATATCGATTTAATATCGCCTCTGCTGCATCCAGGGCAAATTGTGGAAGCCTTACCGATTACCCAGGAACGCCAACGGGCCCAACGGGCGATCGCTTTAGCTCAATGGGGCTTAACCGTAGCCGTTGTCTCCTCTGGGGACTGCGGCATTTACGGCATGGCTGGGTTAGTAATGGAAGAATTACAAGCTCAAGGTTGGGATGGCCAGACTCCAGGCATCCAGATGTTTCCAGGCATCACCGCCTTGCAAGCTGCATCTGCCCGTGTGGGCGCACCTTTGATGCACGACTTCTGCGCGATTAGCTTGAGTGACCTGTTGACGCCCTGGGAGGTAATTGAAAAACGCCTCACAGCGGCTGCCCAGGCAGATTTTGTTACTGCTCTTTACAATCCGCGATCGCAAACCCGCACTCAGCAGATTGTCATTGCCCAGCAAATTTTTCTGAAATACCGCCAACCCAATACACCCGTCGCCATTGTTCGCTCGGCTTACCGCCAAGACGAGGAGATTACCATCACGACTCTTGAGAAATTACTCAACACCCCTATAGACATGGTGACTACTGTTCTCATCGGCAATCAAAGCACTCGCACATACAGCGACTGGATGATAACCCCACGCGGTTATTTAGGGTTTGACGCCGACTCAGAATGACCAAAAACACGCATAGGTCTCAATCCCCCGACTGATAGTCTGGGGGATAATCCAAAATCCAAAATCGAATGACAGGCGATGCACCACTGGTAAGCTGATGCGCCTTTAAGTTGTATAATCCGGAGCCTCACGATAAAGCGAGGAGCTTAACAAATTGTTCGGATTAGACTCGAAAAAGAGAGTTAAGCACACTGCCAACTAAAGTTAAAACAATTGAACCCACAAAAGCCGGAAAGAAACCTGTGATGGCAAACCCAGGTGTCAGGGAAGCCACCAGCCAAATCGTGATGGCGTTAATGACAAATAAAAATAGCCCCAAGGTAACAACGGTAAGCGGCAGTGTAAAAAAAATTAGCAGCGGTCGGACAATGGCATTTACCAACCCCAAAATCACTGCTGCGATCGCTGCTGCAACAAAACTTTGGATTATAAAGCCGGGTACCAAATAAGCTGTAATCACCAACGACACAGTCGTGAGTAGCCAAACCAACAGAAAGTGTGGCATAAACTTTGCTCAACATCATCTATAGGGGATTTTATCCAAATTCTTGAGTTCGGACGCGAATACCCACCCTCAACCGTGTACCTTGTTATGGCATCTATGAACAATAGCTCATTACAAATTCGGCTATCCGACAGAAGAAAGCATAAGTTGATGCTATATGCTGCTCAAAAAGATAGGACTATTACGACTTTGATTGAGGAGTGGATAGATAGTCTAGTGCTTGAGAAAGAAAAAGAAACAGCAGGTTAAAACCTGCTGCGTCGCCTTTCATCCCCTGGCTAAAGCACGGAGCAGGTACTGCGTTTCTGCTCCTCATGGGCTTTCACGCTCCCGTTTAATTTTGGTAAATATATCTAGCCGTCCAACTTGGCTTCGAGTAAACTCGCAGAAAAATTCAATCCAGTATTCAGTAAGCTGGTAAAGTATTGTAAATTATCCATTTAGGAATCTATCTTTTGCCACTTCAGTTCAAGCAACGGCTTTCTATCGTCTTGAGGAAACTAGCTGCGTTTCTATGGGCGCTAGTTCTCATAAGCATACCCTTACCTGCACAAGCAGCAAAGTATGCCCCTCCTCTGTCGTTTAGCAATGCAGAACTAACAAATCGGGATTTTTCTGGTCAAAGCTTGCGCTCGGCTGAGTTTGCCAATGCGATTATGCACATGAGCAACTTTGCTGATGCTGACTTGCAGGGAGCCGTGTTGAGTGCTTCTATCATGACTAAAGCTAATCTGCACGGAGCAGATTTAACCAACGCCATGGTCGATCAGGTAAAATTCGGCGGCGCAGACTTAAGTGATGCCATTTTAGTCCAAAGTATTCTCCTGCGTTCTGTTTTTAACGATGTAGATATTACTGGTGCCGACTTTACTGATGCCATTCTAGATGGCGCACAAATTAAACAACTTTGTAAACAAGCGACAGGTGTTAATTCAAAAACTGGTGTCGCTACTCGTGATTCTTTGGGGTGTCGATGAAACGGGTTGGTGTAATTGGTGGGGGTCAGCTAGCCTGGATGATGACAGGTGCTGCTGAGGCGTTGGGGATAGAAATAGTGGTTCAGACACCCTCTCCAACAGATCCTGCTGTTGAGTTTGCAGCTGACGCTATCTTTGCCCCAATTGATGACCCAGCTGCCACGGCTGAGTTAGCAACTCGCTGCGATGTCATCACTTTTGAAAATGAGTTTATTAACTTAGAAGCTTTAAAGCCCCTGGCAGAACAGAAAATTTGCTTTCGTCCCCGTCTGGAAGCATTGGCTCCTTTGTTAGATAAATACGATCAGCGTTGCTACTTGCGAGATTTAGGTCTGCCCGTGCCCAGGTTTTTCGCATTGGAAGCAGTTACAAGCACAGGAGAGTTGGATTATTCTTCCCCTGCCCTCCCTACGCAGCTTGGTTTACCAGTGGTTATGAAAGCCCGACGCTGTGGATATGACGGTCAAGGGACTTTTATTCTTAAAGATAGAGAGGCACTGGAATCAAAATTGCAGCAATTGGGACAGACGCCTGTGCTGCTGGAAGAATTTATCCCCTTTGAACGGGAATTGGCTGTAATTGCTGCCCGTTCTGTGAGTGGTGAGATTGTAATTTACCCAGTGGTGGAAACTCAACAGGAAGAGCAAGTATGCCGTCGCGTTTTGGTGCCAGCGGATATTAGCCCAGCAGTAGCAGCAGAGATAGAAGCGATCGCGCATACTCTTTTAAATAGCCTACAAGCCGTTGGCGTCTTTGGCATTGAGCTATTTTTGACTAACACGGGCAAGGTATTGGTGAACGAAGTGTCGCCCCGTACCCACAACTCAGGGCACTTCACCCTTGATGCCTGCGACACCTCCCAATTTGAACAGCATCTGCGAGCTGTTTCTGGTCTACCCTTGGGTAACCCCTCCTTGCGCTGTGGTGGAGCCGTGATGGTAAACCTACTAGGCTATGAGTATTCTCACAATGACTACTTTGCTAAACGGCAACAGCTAAATCAGCTTCCCAAATCTCACGTTCACTGGTATGGCAAAGCAGAATCTCGTCCTGGTCGCAAGCTGGGTCACGTCACTGTTTTGCTGGAGTCGTACCAGCACTCAGAAGCGCAACTGATTGCCGAAAACGTGGAATCTATCTGGTACGGAAAAAACGGCTAATGCTTCTTGGCAAAAGCTTTTCCGCCATCCCAGCCGTTTATCAAAAACAAAAAATATTTCCAGCCCCTGATTTCGGCGTAGTGAGCGCAATCCAAAATTTTTGCAGGCAAAATCGAATCACTTGCCCTCTGCCAAAACAAACAAGTTACAATAAAGGGACAGGTTCCACTGCGACGTTGGTGACTGCCAATATCGTTTTTTGATCTACAGCCTTTGGCACATGGGAACCTCTCAGTTCTAGCTGCAGTAGACCGGGCATGTACCCGGAAACTTTAAGCAGGAACAAAGGTGCCCACCTGGTTTAATCCAGGTCATAAACTGAGGTAAGACGGCGTTGCGGTGAACCTATAAGAACTTAAATCCCCTTGTCTCACGGATAAGGGGATTTATTAATAGCAAATCCCTAGTCTTAATTCAAAACTCAAAACTCAAAACTCAAAACTCGAACGAAGAGGTGACACTTTTCAAACAGGAACATAAGCTGTCCCTAAGCATCTACAAATCTAGGACACTAATATTAAGAGTCTTATAGAACAGGCAAGGGGATGACAAAATGAAGACACACACGCATTGGATGGTCGTTCCCACGATCTTAGCTCTGATGTTGGGAGTTACTAGCGCGGCTCATAGTAAAGCCCCGGTTATAGAACTGACACCTGGGTTCAACGCCGATCCGCTGGCTGTCAGCGGTAAATCTGGCGGACAAAAGGCGACCCCAGACTGTGGCAAGATTGCCGCAGCACCAAACCATCAGATTAAAATGACTAAGGATTTCCAATATCTGCGCTTCAGCGTGCAAAGTTCTGGTCAGCCGACCCTTTTAATCCAAGAGCCAGGAGGTAGGCGTACCTGTGTGTTAGCAGACAGCTTCTCTGGAGGTAATATCGAGTCGCCTGGTTATTGGAAGCAAGGGAGTTACTCAATCTACATTGGCGATCGCGCTGGGGCTAGTAATCCATACACTCTATCTATAACTCAAAAAGTTAAGTAAGCTGTTGTCCCGGCAAATTGCACATTTAGATAGAGCGGCAAAGTAATTAGTAATTGATAATTCGTAATTACTAATTACAATCAGTGGGCTTCGGCCGAAGTCCGGACGGCGCTTGTACCCTCTTTAATTACGAATTACGAATTACGAATTAACAATTATTTCGTTAACCCATTTCCCCATCAGTCCTCACATACAACTTAAAGGCGTGACAGTGGAGCGGGGTAGCCTAATCTTCTAGGCGCGACACTTGAACTTCCACCGCTTCGACATCTATTGTCCCAGGAGGAGTCAAGCGCTCAAAATGACCCTTATCTATCTTCAGGTTTTCTCCACAGCTAGGGCACTGAAATTGGGTACGGTCAAAACCTACAAATTCATAGCTACAGACTGGGCACTGATCTTCAACCAAGTTGCGTTTCAACCACCAGCGAAACCCAATAAAGGCGATTACCGGGGCTAAGACGATCACCCCAACCAAAATAAAAAAAGATTTTACTAACCAGCCCAGCCCAATCGCTCCCAGCAACCAAATTACCGCGAAGGCGGTAAGCCAATAGCGTAAGCCAGGAAAGTTGAACTTAAAAATGTTGGCGCTGTTCTGGTTCACAGCAATCTCCTGGGGTGCGGTACGGTTACAAACATTTTGATCCTAGTGTAAACTCTTCTTTCTTACCTAAATTCTAAGTCACCGTAAAAGCATCGATTTTATAAAACTGCTTCTAAGTATGTCTTCGATGTTCCGGATATCGAACTCAGGTTACATCAACTAGCGCTCTTGTGTCTACAGAATGCGATCGCCCTGACGGGGTTAGGACTCCGGAGATCCAATTTTAGGCTTAAGTGACGCAGCTTATACTAAAAACGGTATTTTATTGTCAAGGCAGCTGAGAGGATTTTAGGTTGACCCCAGTTACTCTGGGGACGAGGCAAGAACCAAATTTCCCCTAGCCAATTAATTGAGTTACCCTAGTAATTACCCGATTTTTCAATTACTAACGCTTTTCCATCCGAAAGCGATTTGTATAGCTTAACTAGTATTACTACTGAAACTGCTTCTGGTCTCTAATATCTATGCAGCAACACAAACTAAATAAGTATTTACTGCATACAGAAAAAATTTTGATTCTTGGTGTTTTCAGTGCAGGCTTGGCTTGGCTTCCCTTGCCGCTTCCTTCTATAGCGAAAGGCGATTGTAATTATTACGGCTGCTGGGGGACATCCACTGGCGGTTGTAATTATTATGGTTGCTGGGAAAACTCTGGCGGCTGTAATTATTATGGCTGTTGGAATTCAGCTACTGGTAGTTGTAATTACTATGGCTGTACAGACAACGGTGAATGTAATTATTATGGCTGCCCTAAAGCTTCTCCTTTGCCTGAATCTGAAGCTGAACTAGTGAAATGTATAAAATCCCTCACCCAAGCAGGGATTGGTGAAAATGCCGCTGCGATAGCCTGTCGAAAATGCGATCGTTAAGCAAGTGGGCGCAATCTTGTTAATTATTTATAGCTCGGATAGAGCGTGATAGTTGCCCATAAAATATTTGCAACGGTTGGGCTACTCTACGCTCAGGCTGCGCCTACGTGTCTCACCCCAACCTACTAGCGCGTCTAGATTAAAATGCTAGGCTGAGTAAAGCTTAAAAAGCAGTAATTACACGCGCTATCACCATTTATGTCCCCCACATATTAGCTCAGACACGCTATTACATTTTTCTTTAGTTTAATTAAGTTGATTGACTTAGGAATATATAAAAACAGGGTAAGAGGTAAATAATATACTGCACGCAGTCATAAAATTCATTTTTGTTTTTAGTGGTTAGTGGTTAGTAGATGCTATTTCTACTAACTACTAACCACTAACTACTAACAATCGCAACGACGAAGTGCAGTTATTAAGGTCTTAGAACAGACCTAAAGTAAGAGACTTATCAATTGGGAATGTCGCACCGACACCTAGCCAAATGGTGACGAGGGTGCCAAACAAAAACAAAGTCGTTGCCACGGGGCGGCGGAATGGGTTTTGGAACTTATTGACGTTCTCAATAAAGGGAACAATTGCTAGTCCCAGAGGAATCGCACCCATACAGGCGATACCCAACAGTTTATTGGGTAGAATACGCAGGATTTGGAAAACCGGCCATAAATACCATTCTGGGAGGATTTCTAGAGGAGTGGCAAAGGGATTTGCCGGTTCGCCAATCATAGCTGGATCGAGAACAGCCAAGGCGACGCAGCAGCCAATTGTCCCCGCAATTACCACCGGGAAAATGTAGAGGAGGTCATTAGGCCAAGCGGGTTCACCATAGTAGTTATGGCCCATTCCCATGGCGAGTTTGGCGCGTAAATCTGGATCGGTTAGATCCGGTTTTTTAAGAGTTCCCATCTTTTGTGAGTTATCTCCTTAATCAAAAAGATCAGCAGGTATGAGCAGCAATGGAAGTGCAACGCCAGTACCGAAATTTACAAGGGGCCAGAAATGCCCTGCTTGCGAATCATCAAGAAGTGTAGCAGCATGAACACAGCGATCAGCCAGGGCAGAACAAAGGTGTGCAAGCTGTAGTAGCGCGTCAGAGTGCCTTGTCCGACACTGGTACCACCACGGATGAGTTCAACAACTAAAGAACCAACAACGGGAATGGCTTCTGGTACACCGGAGACAATTTTGACAGCCCAGTAACCAATTTGGTCCCAAGGAAGTGAATAGCCGGTGACACCAAAGGAAACGGTAATCACGGCCAAAATCACGCCTGTCACCCAAGTTAGCTCGCGGGGCTTTTTGAAACCGCCAGTAAGGTAAACCCGGAAGGTATGTAAAAGCATCATCAGCACCATCATGCTGGCGGACCAGCGGTGGATGGAGCGAATCAGCCAGCCGAAACTAACGTCCGTCATCAGGTACTCAATTGAGGAAAAAGCCTCTGTGACAGTGGGTCTGTAGTAAAACGTCATCGCAAATCCAGTGGCAAACTGGATCAAAAAGCAAGTCAGGGTAATCCCGCCCAGGCAGTAGAAGATATTTACATGGGGAGGTACATACTTGCTGCTGACATCTTCTGCCAGTGCCTGAATTTCCAGGCGTTCCTGAAACCAGTTGTATACTTTTGAATCAGTTACCTGCTTTGTAAACATGATGCAAGCGTTCCTAAGAATGTATTGCTGTTGTTGACACGGGTTTTAGCCCTGAAGCCAATAGGTCGCTTTGGAGTTGATGGCTTTATTTTGAAGGATGAGATGCTTTCTGTGCTGTGAAAGTCTCACAACAGCAAACTCTGGGTTAAGTTTAATTGTGCATCTACGTTGGCACTTTGACCATTGCTGCCCTCCAGAAGGATTAAGCGGCACGTCTAATGCGTTGCCCTATACAAAAAATGTAACATAGCCCGAAAGGGGGATTTTGGGTCATGCACAAGCGAACTTTCTGGGTTGGTCTATTACTACTACTACAACTTATTCTGACCTTTGGCTGGTGGACACCACCAGCTGTGGCTTTAACAGAGGAACAGCAATTAGTTACACAGACATGGAGAATTGTCAATAATTCTTACTTAGATGACACCTTTAACCATCAAAATTGGTGGTTTGTGCGTGAAAAAGCTTTGAAGCAGCGGCTGGAAAATCGGGAGGCGGCATACGCTTCCATTCAGAAAATGCTGGCTAGCTTAGACGATCCGTTTACGCGCTTCTTGAAGCCTGAGCAGTACCGGAGTCTACAGGTTAATACTTCTGGAGAGTTGAGCGGCGTAGGATTGCAAATTGCCCTAGACGCGGAAACTGGGGAGTTGGAAGTTGTGGCACCAATAGCGGGTTCGCCAGCCGAGGCAGCGGGAATTAAACCAGGCGATCGCATAGTATTGATTGATGGTGTGCCGAGCAAAGAACTCACCCTTGATGAAGCCGCAGCACGGATGCGCGGAAAAACAGGTACTTCTGTCATGCTTACGGTTCTACGCCAGGGGGGTACACCAGCAGAAATTGGGCTGGTGCGATCGCGCATTGCCCTTAACCCTGTGTATGCAGAATTACGTTCTCAGCCAGAGGGCATTCCCGTTGGCTATATCCGCCTGAGTCAGTTCAACGCCAACGCCACGGCAGAGGTAGCTCATGCTGTAGAACGTCTTGAGCAACAAGGTGCCCAAGCCTACATTCTCGATTTGCGAAATAATCCCGGCGGCTTATTGCAATCAGGCATCGAGATTGCCCGCCTCTGGTTGGATAAAGGCACCATTGTCTACACGGTTAATAGGCAAGGTATTATGGGTAGCTTTGAGGCGTCTGGTGAGGCGCTGACGGATGCTCCACTGGTAGTTTTGGTCAACCGGGGAACTGCAAGTGCCAGTGAAATTCTGGCTGGGGCATTGCAGGATAACAATCGCGCCCAGTTGGTGGGTGAAAAAACCTTTGGCAAGGGGATAATTCAGTCTTTATTTGACTTACCAGATGGTTCGGGATTAGCTGTCACCGTTGCCAAGTACGAGACACCAAACCACCACGATATCCATAAGTTGGGTATTGCGCCAGACCTGTTGGTATCCCTAGAGCCAATTCCTCTCGACCAAGTGGGTACTGCTTCAGACCCACAATATCAGGCAGCAGTAGAGCTGTTAAAGACTCAGCCGGTAATTGCTGCCGATGCCGCATAATGCGGGTCGTCCAAAAAATCTGCTTAGCTTTATTGGGGTTGCCCAGCCCCAGTGAGCCATCCTGAACTAGCGACTTAGGCGCACAACCAAATTATACGAAAGCGTCACTTAGCACAGCAGCCGCTTCTTCCCCATACTTCAGGAGATTATATGAAGTCACAGCAAGGCTTGGGAGTGCCGTTGGGCTACTAAATCCAACTGAGATAGACGCTGATAAGCCTGATCAATCGCGCGCTTGCCCCGCAAAAAGCCCGTGTTAGCACCTGGACAGATGTAATGCAAGGTTTCCGGCGTGAAACGGTCAACCAGGGATTGAACGCTTTTGAGCTGCCTGGGCCAGTGAAATGTTTTAGAGGTGCGTAGGGGTGCAGGTTCACCTTGCTGGTTCGGTAATAAATGACGTCCAGAGAACAGGACGCCGCCAGATTCGCTGTAATAGAGACAGGAGGAGCCAGGAGAATGCCCCGGCATCCAAATAACGCTACTATAGGGGCTGAGAGTAAATTCCTGTTGAAAGGTTCTCACGTCCAATCTTGGTAGAAGATATGCTTCCTGCTCTTGGATCAGGATGTCGCAGCCAAAGGCTTGGCTTATCTCTCGGACTTTCCCAATGCCGCCTCGGTGGGTAATAAACAGCCACCGCACGCCCCCTTGCTGCTGGAGAAATTGCTGGTTTACCTGATTCCAAGCAGGACAATCGATCAGGATATTGCCGAATTTTTCTACAATGAAATAGGCGGTTGCGCCCAATGTATCCCGATTAGGTGGAAATGCAAAAATGTTGTTAAGGACGGTAAGTGGTGGTTTCAGGTCAGCCTGGAGCCGTTCCTTTGAGGCGCTTTCCGGCGGAATAAAGGTGCTGTTTTCTGGGGGATTGGGTTGCACTTTGCTACTCAATTAAATAATAAAAAGGCAGAATTAAAACTTGAAAAATACTCATTTTCAAGTTTTCACTATATAGCAATCCTAGTAATTTGTTAAAACTCCTAGTGTGAGCAAGATGCTCACATGCGAACGAGACGCCCACAAATCAGATAGGACTGCTCTAGTCACATTCTTAGAGAAAAATCCTGTAGACCTACTCAAGTTTTATTCATGGAATTTTGGTTGCTCTTAATCTTACTGGGACTGCTCACTTACTTCATAGTGAAGCGTAGTGTTGCCAACATCACCCGCACGCCAGTCTGGCTTTTGTGGTTGGTGATCATGACACCGGCACTGATTTGGAGTGCCTGGACTTTGGTCTACGGTGAAAAAACACCGATACCGCCAGCGCTAGCGATTGGCCCCTTTGTGGGTTGCTCGTTGTTGTACTGGCTGCTGATTCAGTGGGGACGGAAACCGCCCAGCTCTGAGCCTGGGGTGGCTGCTGCCCCTCAGAAGCAGGACTCAGATGCTTCACAGACTACAGACGATGGCGGCGATATATCAAAGCTTCGTCCCATCAGCGCCACGGAAGAAACTAATCTCAGAAATTGTTTTCCCTGGTCTATTTATTATTTGGAGAACATTGAGTATCGTCCCCAAGCTGTTTTGTGCCGCGGCAAACTACGCTCGAACCCAGACGCAGCATACAAGACGATTCGGGAAAAAATAGAGGGGCAATTTGGCGATCGCTTTTTTGTCCTGTTTCAAGAAAGTCTCAGCGGCAAACCGTTCTTTGCCTTGGTTCCCAATCCTCAAGCCCAGGCAACCGATAAGCCTAAGAGCGAGCCTTTGACACGACCCGGTTTAGCCTTGCTACTGCTGTTGATTACCTTATTCACCACAACTGTGATCGGGGCTGAGATTGCTGGTATTTCTTCTAAACAGCTGCAATCTAACCCAG
This sequence comes from Aphanothece sp. CMT-3BRIN-NPC111, assembly GCA_019359765.1. Lineage (GTDB taxonomy): Bacteria > Cyanobacteriota > Cyanobacteriia > Cyanobacteriales > JAHHGU01 > JAHHGU01. The sequence goes on along the minus strand of JAHHGU010000011.1, from coordinate 5,643 downwards.
CTGTTTTACTGCAAGGACTGCCCTATGCCTTAGCACTGATGACTATCCTGGGCATCCATGAGTTAGGTCATTATTTTACGGCTGTGTTCTACAAAATTCGCACTACGCTGCCCTACTTTATTCCACTGCCGTTTTTTCTGGGGACTTTTGGGGCATTTATTCAGATGCGATCGCCCATACCAAACCGCAAAGCCTTATTCGACTTAGGCATTTCCGGTCCCTTGTCAGGCTTTATCGTTACTTTACCACTCCTGCTTTGGGGTCTGGCTCACTCTACTTTGGTTCCCCTATCTGATAATTCCGGGATATGGAATTTTGAATCACTTAATCCCAGGTTATCTCTATTACTAACCCTGCTTAGTAAATGGGCATTAGGAAGTGAATTAACCTCCAAAATGGCAATCGATCTTCATCCTGTGGCGATCGCCGGTTACATTGGTCTGGTAGTCACGGCTCTCAATTTAATACCCGTAGGACAACTTGATGGCGGTCACATTGTCCACGCCATGTTTGGACAAAGAATCGGAGCCGTAATTGGTCAAATAGCTCGGCTATTAGTGCTGGGGCTAGCCTTTTTGCAGCCAGAATTGTTGCTCTGGGCAGTAATATTATTATTTATGCCGGTAGCAGATGAACCGGCTCTCAACGATGTGTCAGAACTCGATAACTGGCGTGACTTCGGTGGATTGCTAGCTCTGGCTCTTTTAGTGAGTATCCTTTTGCCCGTGCCTGGAACCCTGACTCAACTGTTGAATATTTGAGCGATTAACTGTTAGCTGTAGGAGCAGAGTTATGAGTTTTAATTTTATTATTTAAACTCGAAACTCAAAGCTATTAAAACTATGGCTAAACTGATTTTGAATCAGCCAAAAGCTGATGCTAGCAAGCCGAATAGGTTGTAAATGTGATGGAAAAACAGCGGATTCAAGTGATTGGTGGAGGTCTTGCTGGTACAGAAGCCGCTTGGCAAATAGCTCAAGCTGGGGTGCCTGTGGTGCTGCACGAAATGCGACCGGCAAGGCTTAGTCCCGCACATCACACGGCGGAACTGGCGGAACTGGTGTGTAGTAATTCGTTTGGGGCCCAATCGAGCGATCGCGCTGCTGGTCTTTTGCACGCAGAATTACGACGTCTCGGCTCTATTATTATCCGTAAAGCTGATCAACACGCCGTTCCCGCCGGGGGTGCCTTAGCAGTAGACAGAGGAGTATTCAGCCAGGAATTAACTGAAACCCTCGCCAACCATCCCTTAATTGAGTTGCGTCGGGATGTTGTCCCGGAAATTCCCCCAGAAGGAATTGTTGTACTTGCCACTGGACCTTTAACCAGTCCAGAGTTAGCTGAGGATTTGCGGCGCTTTACGGGCATGGAATACATGAGCTTTTTCGATGCCGCCAGCCCAATTGTGGTTGGGGAATCAATTAATCGAGATATTGCCTTTCTCGCTTCTCGCTACGACAAAGGAGACGCGGCTTATCTCAACTGTCCCATGAACCGGGAACAGTATCTCCATTTTTGGCAAGAACTGTGTAAAGCCCAACAAGCAGAACTAAAAGATTTTGAGCGGGAGACAGCGAAATTCTTTGAAGCTTGCTTACCTATTGAAGAATTGGCGCGGCGGGGAGAAGATACGATGCGCTACGGCCCCGTAAAGCCAGTGGGGTTGTTTGATGCCCGTAAAGGAGATTTTCGCGCCCCAGAAAATCAATCGCAACGTCCCTACGCCGTGGTGCAGCTACGGCAAGAAGATAAAGCGGGCCAGTTGTGGAATATGGTGGGATTTCAGACAAATTTACGCTGGAGTGAGCAGAAGCGAGTATTTCAGCTTATTCCAGGGCTTGAAAATGCAGAGTTTGTGCGTTTTGGTGTCATGCACCGGAACACGTTTATTAATGCTCCTGAACTTTTGCAGCCTTCTTTACAATTTAAAAAGCGTCCTACATTGCTAGCCGCAGGGCAACTAATTGGTACTGAAGGTTACACCGCCGCCTCTGCGGGGGGTTGGTTAGCTGGGACAAATGCGGCACGGCTAGCGTTGGGTAAAGAATTGTTAACGCTACCGCCAACGACGATGATGGGGGCGTTGTTTGAGTTTATTAGTTCAGCTTCGCCTAAGCATTTTCAACCAATGCCGCCAAATTTTGGGATTCTGCCAGAGTTGCCTGTGCGAATTCGGAATAAGCAAGAGCGTTATGGAGTTTATCGCGATCGCGCTTTAGGCGAACTTGATGCCTGGTACGCCCAATTTTTTACACCTGCGATCGCCTAAATTAGCTATTTTTCATCCTTTGGTTGAAACTCGGAGGCTTTCAAGCTAGCAATATTCTTTCTCATCGGTGAGTATGGACAGCAGGCAACTTTCCACCCCTGGAAAAACCTGCTATCCCTTACGCATCGGTTCCTTTACATCTCCAAATGCGATCGCTTTGGGCAAAGGTGCTATACTAAACATCATTAAGGGCATGTAGCTCAGTGGATAGAGCATCAGATTCCGGTTCTGAGGGTCGGGGGTTCGAATCCCTCCATGCTCGTGACATCTCCTAGACCAACAGCCGTACTGGTATGGTGTAAGGCTTCGCAACCAATCCCGCTATTGCTTAGGAGAGGTTGTGCTTTAAGGACGGAATGGCTTTCCGCCCTATTTTGAATATTGATAGCTCAATCCCCTGCCTTGTCCTTAACGCCTCTGACAATGCGGGATAACTCGGTCTTTTCATCAATGGTAATGCGTGTGGGGGAGCCACTTATAATCCCTTCATAATTGCGGAAAGAATCCGTAATTTTAGCTCCATCCTTACTGATTGTGTACTCGCGGATGCCCTTATCGTGCCAAGAACCTCGCATCTTAAAAACATTGATGGCACGAGCCATTTCGCCACGAATTTCCACGTACTGTAGCATCAAAATCGTATCGGTAATCGTGGAAATATGGGAATCAGTAATTGAATTAGAACCCATGAACTGATCGGAAGTATTTGTGAAGAAACCAGTAATTTCTTCTTGTTTAGCGTAGCCAGTGACGCCAATTACAAACTGCCGAAAGGCATTGTTACTGACGCCGCGTGATAGCGCTGAAAGCGAGTCAATGGCGATACGAGACGGTTTAAATTCAGCAATTTGAGATTTAATAATTTGCAAATGGTCTTCTAAACCAGCTGATTCCGGATAGGTACAAAGGATTTTCAGTAAGCCCTTTTGTTCCATTTCCTCAAAATCAATACCCCAGGAAGAAGCGTTGCGAGACAGCTGGGCGCGTGATTCTTCATAGGCAAACAGAATGGTGCGATCGCCTGTAACACAGCCCTCTTGCAAAAACTTGCTCACCAAGAGCGTTTTGCCAGTGCCAGTAGCACCAGTCGCCAGAATGATCGAATCTTTAAAGAATCCACCGCCGCACATTTCGTCGAGAGTTTTGACGCCTGAAGATACCCGCACATTCGAGGAACGCTGCGTTAGTCGCATTGCCCCTAGTGGGAAAATATTAATTCCCTGGTTGGTAATGGTAAACGGGTACTCTCCTTTCATGTGAGTTGTGCCACGCAGCTTGAGAATTTCCATCGTGCGGCGGCGGCGTTCTCCTTCTAAAACATTGCGAACAATAGCCACATTATCAGAGACAAATTCCTCTACTCCAAACCTGGCAACTGGCCCATATTCATCGACTCGCTCAGTTGTCATTATGGTGGTAACACCAATTTGTTTAAGGCGGGCTACCAAGCGGAAAATCTCTCGCCGCACCACTGAAGCGGCGTCATACTGCTGGAATACGGCGGTTACAGAGTCAATAGAAACCCGCTTGGCTTTGTATTTACGAATCGCGTACTGGATGCGCTCAATTAGGGCAGAAAGGTCAAAATGACCGACTATTTCCTGCCCTTCCGGATCGGGGGAGGCATCTAGAATAAATAGCTTGCCTTCATTAATTAATTTTTGTAAGTCCCAACCAAAGCTATAAGCATTTTTAATAATATCAATGGGAGATTCTTCAAAGGTGACAAAGATACCCGGCTCATCAAAATGGGTAATGCCATTGTAGAGAAACTGAACTGCCAACAGTGTTTTGCCAGTACCAGAAGTTCCACTAACAATAGTAGTTCTACCAGATGGCAAGCCACCATGACTGATATCATCGAAACCTTCAATCATCGTCCGAATTTTCTGGACTCCTACGGGGGACGATACTTCTTCTTGTTCAGTTAGATTAGTTTTATTCATCGCTTCCATCACTCAAAGTTGAAGTTAATCGCCAACAAGAGAATAGCTATTTAGCTACCCCAACTACAAAACTTGCAGCCTTGGCGTTTTAAATCTATCTACCTACAAATCATATTCTGCATCACGCAGTTCTTCATAGAGAAGATCTAAACCAATCAAAACCTTTTCTCGATCCGAAAGATCGCCAATAATTTTGCGTACTGGGGGGGGCAAAATTTTTGATAAGGTCGGCGTTGCTAAGATTTTATCTTCCTCGGCAAGTTGCGGATTTTTGAATACATCGATGACTTTCAGAGCGTATACACCTTGAAATTCCTCTTCCAGAATATTTTTAAGTGTTCTTAACGCTCGTACAGAATTGGGAGTGTTCCCAGCAACATAAAGCTTGAGAACATAAGTTTTTTTGAGGGGATTCATAGATTTAAAGATTTAAATTGCCAGAGAAAATAGGTTATACAGGATGCTCACGGCTTCCAAGCATTTTATAACTCTCTAGGGATGGCTCTACGATACATTTCGCACAAGTGAGCAATTATATCTATTAACGTCAGTCGATAGTCAAGCAAAAATTCTTCACTCCGCCCTTCTAATTTTAACTGTTTAGAAAATTCTTCCATTAATTCCATATGTATTTCCACAATCTGGGATACGGAAAGATCGGCAAAGAACATTGAATTTACAAATTCGTCAATTTCTTGATTCAGCGTGCTGTTATTCGTAAAGTAATTTAAAATAATCTGTCGATATTCTAATCTTAGTTTTTCTAAAAGCTTTTGCTTCTCGGCGCGGGGCAGATGGCGAAAAAAAAGCTGAGGATTTCTCTTGTAGTAGACAGCTAAGTATCCGAGTCGTTCCTTGAGTTTTTCAGCCAATCGCCGCTGCTGCTGCATCAAAAAATCCGGATTGGTTACCTCAGTCCTCGGATTGGGGCTGCCAGATGGGTGAGTTAGGGCACAATGGGGAGAAAGTTTAATAAACTCGGCGATCGCCCGGTCAATGAAGTAGGCAATTTCACTTACTTGGGCGGCTGATAGCAAAACTTCAGCAGGGTGGTAAAGATCAATTCCTTTCTCTGGAGGTGCCTCATCATTAGAGAAGGTGGATGAGGGGTTGCTGCTTTGTTCTGAGAACCCGTGAACAATCACCACTGGCAGCAGAGTACCTTGTTCATATAACTGGTTAATCGCTGGCAGTAAGGCACGGTTGTATTCTAAAAGCAGACAATCTAACTGGTACTTGTGTTGCTCTACGAAGTCCAAAAACTCACGTAAAGAACTGAATTGCGCCAAATTATAGCGATCGCTACTCAAAAACTGCCTCACAGACTGAGCCAGCGGTTCAGAAGTTACAAAAGTACAAATAGAGAGTTGGGGAAGCAAAACAGTAGGTGTTGAGTTAAATAAGTGGCGATGTTCCGTCTTCTGCCCG
>JAHHGU010000010.1 GCA_019359765.1 Aphanothece sp. CMT-3BRIN-NPC111 | reverse complement strand
AAGAGTCTCCTCAAACCTTTGCCAGGAAACCGGCTGCAAGGTGAGTTTTTGACCGGGTTCTAAACGTAGGTTGATAGCAGTTGTTGGCATACCTATATCCCTTTTACTTACTTATAGTCAGAAAATAAAAGCAACTGCTAACTCACAGGCAATACTAAAAGTTGAGTTGTGCTTATGTAGTAAATCCTCAACTCATGGCAACCTCAGCCAAAACCTTATACACTAACGGCTTTTTCTAGCCTCAGCTTGGAGCGCTTGACTGTCTCCGGAATTGGGATGGAATAGTCACCAGTAAAACAGGCAGAGCAGAAATTATTAGGATCTTCGCCAGTGGCTTTGAGCATACTCTCCAAGCTCATATAAGCCAATGAATCAACACCAATAATTTGGGCAATATCTTCTACTGATTTAGTAGCAGCAATCAGCTGGTCTTGGCTATCGGTGTCGATGCCATAGAAGCAGGGGTGAGTTACTGGCGGCGATGAAACTCGCATATGAACCTCAAGCGCACCAGCATCGCGGAGGGCTTGCACAAGTTTGCGGCTGGTGGTTCCCCGGACAATGGAATCATCGACAATTACAACTCGTTTTCCAGCCAATACATCTTTGAGAGGATTAAGCTTCATGCGGATACCAGACTCACGCATTGCCTGAGTTGGCTGGATGAAAGTGCGACCCACATAGCGATTTTTAATCAAACCCTCAGCGTAGGGAATACCAGATACCTGAGAAAAGCCGATGGCTGCTGGGATGCCTGAATCGGGAACACCAATGACGATATCCGCTTCTGCTGGCGTTTCTTCGGCAAGGTGACGTCCCAGCCGCAGCCGATAGCTATACAGACTCTCGTCATGCATAACGCTATCAGGTCGAGCAAAGTAAATCATCTCAAAGATGCACAGCTTGCGCTTTGGCTGCTGAGTCCAGTGGAAGGAAGCCAAACCTTCTTCGGTAATCCAAACTAACTCTCCTGGTTCTACGTCTCGCACGTAGTCAGCACCAATAATATCTAAAGCACAGGTTTCTGAAGCGAGGACGTAGCGCTGGGGACTATCGCCCAAGGTGCCAATTACCAGGGGACGGATGCCGTTAGGGTCGCGCACGCCCATCAAACCAGCTGGAGTACCAATTGCTAGACTAAAAGCTCCCTGGCAGCGGTGCAGGGCACGGATGGCTCCTTCTAACCAGGATTGGCCGGCGTTAATTTCTTCTGCGATCGCAAATGCGATCATTTCTGAATCAGTAGTCGTGACTAAGTTGCAGCTGCGTTTCAGCAAGTCTTCTCGCAGTTCCCCTGTATTGACAATATTGCCGTTGTGCGCCAATGCCAGCGACCCCAAGCAAGTTTCCACAACAGCTGGCTGGGCATTTACAACGCGCGAAGAACCAGTGGTGGAGTAACGGGTATGACCAACAGCCATATCTCCTGGCATTTGGCTTAAGACAGATTCGCTGAATACCTGGGACACCAACCCCATCTCTTTACGTAAATGGATTTTCTCTCCCTCAAAGGTGGCAATTCCAGCAGATTCCTGACCCCGATGTTGTAGGGCATAAAGACCAAAGTAGGTGAGTTTGGCAACATCTTCCCCCGGTGCGTAGATGCCAAAAACACCACAGGCTTCCTCTGGTTTATCGGGTCGCGTCTCATTGACGTTAGCAAGATACTCGTCAGAGGAGAGGGGAGAATTGGGGATCATGCTAGGGCTTTGCTCCTAAAAGGGACGGTGAGTCAATCAATGAAATGATGTTGGATTTACCCCAGAAAGTCCGGGGCTTGAGACCTTTTTGGTTTTCGGTCAGAGAAACCGCTCGACCAACAATGCTTATTGAGGAAACTTAATTCAGCTTAACAATTTTTAAACAATACCACTATTAAATGCAACGTAAGGACACTTGCAAGTAGCACCGCCTCTGGTAATTGACAAATCGATCGCTACCGTTGACTAAATTGCTAAACGCCGAGGAATAGCATTGCCAGCACGATCGCCCATTTCTGCCATGCTAACGTCTATTAGGGGGATGTTGTCAGCCGTAAAAACCCGTAAATTGGTCTGGGGATTGCCGATCTGACCGATTTTTTGCCAATCCTTTTTGAGTTGGTTCTTTAAATAGGATTCCCAGCTAGCTGCTTGTTCTAACGCAACTGAAACAATTATTCGCGCCCCTCCCTCGCCAAATAAAATTTCATCCCAGCGACTTGACACATCTGCCCCCAGATAGATGTCGGCTCCTAGCTCACCACTAATGCAAGATTCAGAGAGAGCGATCGCCATCCCACCTTCAGCACAGTCATGAGCCGAGCGAATCCAACCTTGACGAATCCCTTCTCGGCAGGCAGCTTGAACGCGACGTTCTAAGTCAAAATCCACTACTGGCGGAATACCTGCAACGACACCATGAATTGTTGCCAGATACTCCGATCCTCCTAGTGTCACCCCAGTAGATGTATCCAGCGTCTGCCCCAATAGATAAATAAAATCTCCCTCTGCCTGCCAACCCTGACCGCAGATGCGTGTTAAATCCGGAATCAACCCGATCATCCCAATCACAGGCGTGGGATAGATAGGTTGGGGGTTGCCCATAGAATCCAGGGTTTCGTTGTATAGAGAAACATTGCCGCCAGTAACAGGCGTTTCCAATTCTCGACAAGCTTCTGCTATGCCTCGACAAGCTTCTGCTAGCTGCCAGTAACCCACGGGCTTTTCCGGACTACCAAAATTAAGATTATCCGTAACGGCTAGCGGTTCGGCACCTACACAGGTAAGATTACGGGCAGCCTCTGCCACCACTGCCTTCGCGCCCTCGTAGGGGTTGAGATAGACATAACGAGCATTGCAATCTACTGTTGCCGCAACAGCTGATTTTGGATTTTGGATTTTGGATTTTGGATTTTGGGCTTCTTCCAATGGGCGCAACCGAATCACTGCTGCATCTGCCCCACCAGGTAGGATGACAGTATTGTTTTGTACTTGGTGGTCATACTGGCGATAGACCCAGCGTTTAGAAGCAATCGTGGGTGTATCTAATAGTTGGAGCAGAATATTATTCCAACTTTGGGGATGTCCTTGGATTTCAATGCCAGTTGTTGTAGAAGCAGGGAGTGCATCAGGTGTCCATTCCCAAGCCAGACGGGCATATTCTGGAGGTTCCGCTAGCAATTCCCGATGATAAATAGGCGTATTATCTGATAAGGCTGTAGCTGGAACTTCAGCTGCCACTTCACCCTTGAATAAAATCCGCACAATTGGCTCGGCAATTACTGTCCCTGCTACTACTGCTTGCAATCCCCAGCGGTGGAAAATATCGATTAACTCTTGTTCGCGTCCTTTATAGGCAACAAAGAGCATTCTTTCTTGAGATTCAGATAGCAAGTATTCATAGGGCACCATCCCAGCTTCTCGCACCGGAATTTTATCTAAATCCAGTTCAATACCCACGCCACCTTTAGCTGCCATCTCCGACGTGGAACAAGTAATTCCAGCCGCCCCCATATCCTGTGCCGCGACTACAGCCCCTGTCTTGAACGCTTCTAGACAAGCTTCAATTAAAGATTTTTCTAGGAAAGGGTCGCCTACTTGCACCGCTGGGCGGTCTTCTTCTGACTTATCACTGAGTTCCGCACTAGCAAAACTCGCGCCTCCCATGCCGTCACGTCCAGTCGTAGAGCCTACATATAACACGGGATTGCCAATACCAGATGCCCCTGATTTAACAATTTCCGGGGTTTCCATCAACCCCAGTGCCATGACATTTACCAGGGGATTGCCAGAATAAGCGGGGTCAAAGTAAACTTCGCCACCAACTGTGGGTACTCCAACACAGTTACCATAATGGCTTATCCCTGATACTACGCCTGCGAACAGTCGTCTGGTGCGGGCATCTTCCAGGGAACCGAAGCGCAGGGAATTTAATAAAGCAATGGGACGCGCCCCCATTGTAAAGATATCCCGGAGGATGCCTCCGACTCCCGTTGCTGCTCCTTGAAAAGGTTCTATGGCTGAGGGGTGATTGTGGGATTCTATTTTAAAAGCTAGTTGCACCCCGTCCCCTAAGTCTACAACTCCAGCATTTTCTCCAGGGCCAACTATAATGCGTGATCCTTCTGTAGGAAACTGCTTGAGTAGTGGTCGGGAATTCTTATAACAGCAATGCTCAGACCACATGACACCAAACATCCCCAGCTCAGCCTTGTTAGGATGACGCCCCAGCCGTTGAACAATTTCTTCATATTCTTCAGGCTTTAAACCTTCAGCAGCAATTTCTTCAGAGGAAAAGGGGGCAGGGGAGATGGCGGACATGGGAGCCTTAAACAAATAGGGACAGAGCCTTATTTTACTGATTTATCACCCATTCTCGGAACTGGCGCAGCGCGATCGCTTGGGAAATACCACCAGTATTGATTAGCCTTTAAACTGCAAATTTTGGAAGATGAGGTTTGCTCTTGGCCCAAACCCGTCTCCATATTCCGCAGGGTAATGGGCGATCGCATAGAAAGCCTTTCCTTTGTATTCACCCAGGTATACATGACCCAGTATGGTTTCGTTGCCTTGGCGCTGCTGGAAGCCGATTCTTTCTTTAGCCCAGCGATAAGGGACATTTCTAGTTCGATTTACAACCTGCCACCCATTAGTTGCGAGTAGGCCCCGCCTTCCATTAACAAATTTTTTGAGATTCCCTAAAGAGGTAGCACGGGCTGGAAAGAAAAAGTGGACATATGCATCTTCTTTTTTAATACCACCCGTATTGACAAAAAAACGAACTCCTGTACCCTCATCAGAACTAACAGATTCTGGGAGAAAATAGTTTTCTACAAAGTAGGTACTGAATTGAGGACTGCTATGCTCATATAGTTTCAGGGTAACTTCAGTCTTTTCCCCTTCAACGCTAATCGTCGCAGTTTTTGTTGGCGGTCTTTGTGTTTTTGTCTGATTACTAACCGCTGAAGCCGTGGGTTTAGCTACAAGGCTGTTGTTCTGGGGTTGAGCATTAGAGGGTATAGATGCGCCCAAGACGAGTACCCCAGCCAACAGGTAGATAAGCTTATGGGTTTTCATTTGCATCAATGCTTTTGTGTTGACAGAGAAATTGACTCTGTAAAGATGGTTACAGTTCCTTCATCTCTAGCCACCACAGATGAGCCTGGGATAATTTTACCGAAGGGATCGGCGAAAATGCCCCTCGGACGGGATGGGGATGAATCGCCGCCGCCCGTTAGTAGTTAGTTGTTAATTGTTAGTAGAAAATACAACTAACAATTAACAACTATCGCGTTATCCCCCGGATTCATGGGTGGTTCGGGAGCTTAATCAGATACGGCTAAATAGCTAGCCAAAAATTTCTTAGCGTTCTTTGTGTCTTTGCGGTTGATAAAAAATTGCCCATCTGGTCACGCAAGAAGGCATCTGACGATTGAAAATGTGGGAGAAGCTTGAACAAAGGTGTGAGGATTAGAAGTATAGATGTCCAAAATATGGTTGAAGGTTCTGCGGGTCAGCCCAGCTGTTTTGGGGGTGACTCTGGTTATCTGCGGTGCTGCATACGCCACGGAAACCCCAACTGAAATTCCAACAGCACTACAAGACCAGGTTCCCATGATCCCTGGCTCAGCCGCTGTGATGTCAATAGATAATCCAGCTGCCGCAACTTCTGGGGAAAACCCAGCTAACCAGCCATCCAGCGTTTTAGATCAAGTTAAGCAATACAGCAACGATGGCGACGCTGACGACCCCATGAGCCAAGTAAACAACGTTTCCCAGCTCAGGGATGTCCAACCAGGTGACTGGGCATATGAGGCGCTGCGATCGCTTATAGAGCGATATGGTGTCATTGCTGGTTATCCAGACGGCACCTTCCGGGGCAACCGCCCCATGAGCCGATACGAATTTGCCGCCGGCTTAAAGGTCGCCCTTGACCAAATTAGCCAGCTATTGACTACTCGGGCGTCTAACACAGTTACTAGGCAAGACCTAGCCTTAGGGCAACGGCTCAGAGAAGAATTCGCACTTGAACTTGCTCTTTTGCGTGGGAGAGTGGATGCAGTAACAGCACGTATAGGCGACCTGGAACGTACTCAATTCTCCACGACCACAAAACTTCAAGGGGAAGTCATCTTTGGCGTTGCCAGCGTTGCTGGTGAAGACGCCACAGGCAATGACATCGACAACGCGACGGTTTTGGGTCATCGGTCTCGTTTGAATTTAGAAACCAGTTTCACTGGTCAAGACATACTGAGAACTCGCCTCCAGGCGGAAGGATTAGCTTCTCTTTCTACAAGCACCCTCACACCAGAAGGGGACTTGGCTTTTGCTGGAGATAGCGATAGCGATCTCAAAGTAGAGGCGCTGCTGTACCAATTCCCACTCAGCAAAAACACAGAAGTTGTCCTTGCCGCCAATGCTGGAGCAGCAGATGATTTTGCCAATACCGTCAACCCTTACCTAGACGGTGACGGTGCCGCCGGAGCACTGTCTAACTTTGGCACCCGCCATCCTATTTACTACCTCGTTGAAGGTGCAGGTGTCGGTGTTAGGCACGCCTTTAGCAACAAACTGGAACTGAGCCTAGGTTACTTAGCCAATGAAGCCAGTAACCCACGCGAAGGGGGTCTATTTAATGGACCATACGGGGCACTGGCTCAGCTAGTCTTTCAACCAAGCGAGAAATCGAGCATTGGCTTAACTTATGTTCACGCCTACAATAACGACACTGGTACTGGCAGCAATGATGCCAACTTAGTAACTCAACTAGGATTGCCAGCGATTAGCAACTCTTATGGTGTGGAAGCCTCCTTTCAAATCAGCCCTCGGTTTGCGGTAGGGGGTTGGGCTGGGTATACAGCGGCTCGCGTCCTTGGTCTTGGAGATGCCACCATCTGGAATTGGGCGCTGACATTGGCGTTTCCTGACTTGGGTAAAAAGGGAAATTTAGGGGGCATTGTTATTGGCATGGAGCCTAAAGTCACAAGGCAGGATTCCAGCCTCAGAAGCCTGGGTATTAATGACCCAGACACGTCACTGCATCTGGAAGCTTTTTACCAGTACAATCTGACGGATAATATTGCCGTGACGCCTGGGATTATCTGGCTCACGGCACCTGACCACAACAATGACAACGATGATGTTGTGATTGGCACAGTGCGAACCACATTTAGTTTCTAAGCTAATTGCTAAGAGTTAGTAGGTAGTAATTAACGGATAACTGCTAACCTCTAATAGCCAAAACTAAATTTGTGTCCGTTTGGGTATATCAGTTGTGAATATCCAGATTCAGAATGTAGTGCCCTAGCTGAACTTTTTGTGACCATAGCTCGTATTCCACCCGCAGGCGCTCAGGCATTGGACGACCCTCTAGGGTCAAACTTTGGGTATAATTACGCAGGCGCAAGGGTCCATTACCCTTAACTGACTCGCTGTGCAACCAATAGCGGCTGATGCCATAAACGCCTCTTTCCCAGAGGTGACGATAACTTAACTTGCTGTTTCCCTGCATGGTCATAATCACTCGATAAGGCGAGATCTCGAACCACAGCAGGCGGGGACTATTATCTATTGCCTGATCAACAACTTCTGAAGCTTCCGGTTTGGGTTCCCAATCGGGAATAGCTGGCTCCGTCAATAATAAGTGAAATCGCTCCTTGTCCTTTTGATACAGCGTAGCAGCGGTTTCAATGGTAGACCAAACCGGCAGGTCGGTAGACACAAGGGATAAACAAACGGGCCTGCGGTGATGCGTCAGCATGGAAAGTGAGAAAAGGGGACATCCTTAAGCATAGCTCTACGCTTGCTAAGGAGGATTCTTTGACACTCAGCGGTATCGTATACGCGCTGATATTGAGAGCCTTTGAGATTTTTATGCACAAGTAGGCAAAATGCCTATATACATTGTCGCCCAAACTGAACTTGAAAAAAAAGTTTCCCAGAAGGGTTGCCAAATTCCATCTTTTATCGGTAATATTAGTAACTGTCACCAAGAAAGAGTTCACGATCCTCAGTAGCTCAGTGGTAGAGCGATCGGCTGTTAACCGATTGGTCGCAAGTTCGAATCTTGCCTGGGGAGTTAAAAGTTGTGCAGATGAAACTTTAGCTAAGTCACGGGAATCCCCACTATTGCCGTAGAGGGTAGAGTGGGCGATCGCGCTGACGGTCAAGTGCGGGGTTTTAAGATCCCTGATAGTGAATAAAGAGTCGCAAGTGCTGGATTGACAGATTTTCACCGAAAAAAGAACATATAGTTCCCTCTGAGCAAGGTTGTTAATAACTTTGCTCAGACGATTGTTGGTCGGATTATTTGTTTCTAGCTTAGAGATTTATATTATCAAGTGGTATCATTTAACCCTTATTCTTCCAAGATGCGATCGCCTTTCACACATCGTTCAAATCCACCTATTAAAATAGGGGTTCAACTTTCCTAATCGAGGTCATGTTGCGCCGCTAATAAGCAGCAAAAGTCTCCAAACGTGCTTATAGCGTAGTTGTACTTACTACCTCAGCAACATTTATTATTCCATTAGATAGAAGCGTAATCCCTGCCCAAGTATTTAATCTAAGCCTAGTTAAGGTAACCTAAAATATAAAAATAAGGAACTACCAGAGCTAGCTAAGTAAAGAAGAAACTCATAGTGACAAAGAGGCTTTCAAGGAAAATGAAACACAAAAAAAATATTGTTGCTACACGGGTGTGGCTCAGCCGAGTGACCATCGTGGCACTTCTTGCTGGTGCGATCGCGGGTTGTAACAACGGCACATCAGACAAACCTGATGTTGTCGTAGTCAGTCCTACAACACCAGCCTCGGCCCCCCCTGCGCCTGCTGCTACTTCTACTGCCGCCGTTACCCCTAATGCGACAGCCACGACTACTTCTACGACTACTGCGGTTAGCCCTACCACGGCAGCCTCGCCCGGTACGACGACGACTACTACTACCGTTATTAGGGAGCCAATTACCGATGTAGTGGTTATTAGCAGCGCACCAGAGCCGCAGAGCCTTGTCGGAAAGCGGGTGCAATTTACAGCTACAAACGTTCTGAGCGTAATTGGCGATCGCCCTTTCTGGGTTGGACGCAGCAATAACGAACGACTGGTGGTTGTTCTCGATCCGGCTTTAGATAAAGGGAATGCTGAAAGTAAAGTCGTTATTAAGGGGGGGCAAACTCTCGATCTCACAGGTGTGCTAAGGCCGATGCCATCTGCACAAACAGCCCAATCGCAATGGGGTTTGACTGCCGCAGAAGCCCAAGGACTACAGACTCAGGCGGTTTACTTGCAAGCAGACAAAATAAACTTTAGGTCTTAATGGTGCTAAAGATGGGATTTTGACCTAGGGTAAGGCAAGAAAAGTGAACTTTTACTTGCCGCCTGTAATAATTTATTTTCTTATAAATAAAAGCTGTGTAAGCCCTAATGGGATTTACACAGCTTTTACTTGCCATAGCGATCCAAACGCCGATTCTGCAAAGTAATCTCAACGTTAGCGTCGCGGCACAAGTGCGGCTGTCGTTGCTGATGCCTACGGCAAGCTAGGCTAAGTCCTATTTAGTTTAAATAACTAAAAGATGGACAGCTAAACTATCCCTAAAAAGTGCTTTAACTATCAAAAGTTAAAAGTAATTTGCTTAATATATTTATAATTAAAAATTTCTAATGAACCACTTGTGTAAGGTTACACAAAACAAAATTAACTTAAGTTGCTTGAAAGATAAACTAAAAAGATATTAAATGTAAATAACTATTTATTATACTATGGGCTGATGCCATTTGAGGAAAAAGTTAATATATTTACCAAAGTTTTTAACAGCCAGGAGGTATCATGAATCCCCAAGCATCAGCATCAACAGCGTGGGCGAAGATCCAGGGGATGATCAACGGCGCGATCGTAATGCTGCCAAATATTGTGCTGGCAATTATTGTGTTCGCGCTCTTTTATTTCGCTGCAAAGACGATCAAGAAGGTGGTCAAACGTCTCACCCGAAAATATCGACATGCTAGAAATTTAGGGCTGGTACTGGGACGTTTGTCTCAGGGAATTGTGCTTTTAGTGGGTCTATTTGTCGCGTTATCTATTGTTATACCGTCGTTCAAGGCAGGTGATTTGATTCAACTGTTAGGTATCAGCGGTGTAGCGATAGGCTTTGCCTTCCGCGACATTCTCCAAAATTTCTTAGCTGGTATCCTGATCCTCTTAAGCGAACCGTTCCGAATCAACGACCAAATTGTTTTTCAAGACTTTGAGGGAACGGTCGAAAACATTCAAACACGCGCCACAACAATCAAAACCTACGATGGTCGTCGCATCGTGATCCCGAATTCGGAACTGTTCACTAATTCCGTGGTGGTAAACACAGCTTTTGAGAGCCGCCGCCTACAGTACGACATTGGTATAGGTTATGGTGACGACATTGACTGGGCAAAAAAGTTGATTCTGGAAGCTATGCACAGCGTGGACTGTGTATTGAAAGATCCGGCACCGGATGCTATTGTTGTGGCTCTTGCTGAAAGTACGGTAAATATCCGTGCCCGTTGGTGGATAAAACCACCGCGACGTGCAGATGCTATGGATATACAGGACAAAGTTCTTACAGCAATCAAGAATAAGTTGACGGCTAATGGGGTTGACTTGCCCTTCCCGACGCAGCAAATCCTTTTCCACGACCAAACCGAGGAGACAGATGGCGATCGCTCGCGTCAGCGTGAAGGATGGCCTGCTGGAAAGGCGGAGGTGCCTTCACCGCGCAGCATTGGCGGTTCGCTGAGAAAGCTGGCTCAGATGCGAAGCTCTCTCCAAGGAGCCGATGAGCGATCGCCAAGAGACGGGAATGGCAGCGATCGCCCCCATAATGCGAACGCCGACAATCAAAATTAAGCTGCTCAAACTTTGGGACTCGCTACATTCTAGCGACTGCTTCATACCAACACTGATGACGAGCATTGCAAATCAACCTGGGTATGAATTCACTAAAGCTTTCTGAAAAACAAGCCCTCGAACACGAACGCTCTGAGATTTTGCAGCAGCTTGAAGACTGGCTAGATGTACCGATGTTGGTACTCAGCTTTATCTGGTTAGCTCTGTTTGTGCTTGAACTCACCTACGGCTTAAATTCATTTCTAGAAGTTTTAAGCCTCACAATCTGGATCGCGTTTATTGTCGAGTTTGGCGTTAAGCTGCTCCTAGCTCCTCGCAAAGTGGCTTATCTCAAAGCTCAATGGCTAACCGCGATCTCACTGCTGCTCCCAGCACTCAGAACATTTCGTATTGTCAGAGTTCTCCGGGTGCTGCAAACAACGCGGGCAATGCGGGGCTTACAGTTGCTGCGGGTGCTGACGCGAACCAATCGCAGTATGCGATCGCTAGCTGCAAACTTTACGCGGCGCGGGTTTGGTTATGTCGTGCTGCTAAGTGCGATCGTCACCTTTGCAGGTGCGGCTGGTATGTACGCCTTTGAGCAAGAAGCCGCCGATGCGCCTGGATTTGATAACTACGGCACTGCCTTATGGTGGACAGCGATGCTCATGACCACAATGGGATCAGACTACAGTCCACAAACGGCAGAAGGTCGCATCTTGTTTTTTCTGCTGGCGCTGTATGCCTTTGCGATGTTCGGTTATGTAACCGCGACGCTGGCGACATTTTTTGTCGGGCAAGATGCAGATGACGAAGAAGCTGAACTTGCCGGAGCGAAATCTATCGAGGCATTGAGGGACGAAATTATTGCATTGCGAACAGAAATCCAAAACCTGCGACAAAGCGATCGCTAAATCTGAGAAAGAAGTCGGTTTTGCCCGTTCTGTGTAAAATTTAGGTTGCGATTCGGAAATGAATCTAATAAACCCAGAAGTATCCGCCGTATGGGATAAAATTCAAGCAATGGCAAATGGCTTTTTTGCCCTGCTGCCTAATATTGTGCTGGCGTTGATCGTTTTTGCGATCTTCTTTTTCATCGCCAGAGTGATTAAGCGAACCGTGAGAAATCTAACTCGCGATCGCCGCCAAGCTCGCAATTTAGGATTAGTGCTGGGGCGATTGGCGCAAGGCGTAACGATTCTGGCGGGATTATTTATTTCTCTGTCGCTCGTCATTCCCTCTCTCAAAGCAAGCGATCTTATACAGCTATTGGGAATTAGTGGAGTCGCTATCGGGTTTGCATTTCGGGATATACTGCAAAATTTTTTAGCGGGTATTTTGATCCTATTAACTGAACCATTCCAAATTGACGATCAAATTGTATTCAAAGACTATGAGGGAACTATAGAACAGATTCAAACACGGGCAACGACAATTAGAACATACGATGGTCGGCGAATTGTGATTCCCAATTCAGAGCTATTTACCAACTCAGTAACTGTAAATACGGCATTTGAGAATCGTCGCTTACAGTATGACGTTGGTATTGGCTACGGCGATGATATTAACGAAGCGAAGCGTTTGATTTTAGAGGCAATTCATGATACAGATGGGGTGCTGGAAAATCCTGCTGCTGATGCGCTCGTTGTAGAACTGGCGGATAGTACAGTCAACATCCGCGCTCGCTGGTGGGTTCAGCCGCCCCGTCGTGCAGATGTGTTAGGCCTTCAAGATCGAGTATTGACCAATATAAAAAATAAGCTGACGGCAAATGGGATTGACTTGCCCTTCCCAACTCAGCAAATTCTCTTCCACGACCAGACGGAAGCAACGGATGGCAATCGCACCCGTCAACGCGAAGGCTGGCCCGCCGGGAAAGGCGAAGTTCCGCAGTCGCGCACTATCAGTAATGCACGATCCTCGCTGAAGTCTCAAGGAAACGGTTCTGAAGCTGGCAAGGTCGAACAGACTCCAACAGCTCAGGATAATTGATGAAAAATATAAAACTCAGCAAACTTTGGGACTCGCTACATTCGAGTTTTTGGTTCATACCAACACTGATGGTTATATTGGCGATCGCGCTTTCATTTATAACTATCGGGATTGACCAACAGCGAGAAACAGATATCATCGAGAATCTGGGGTGGGCTTATGCTCTCGGTCCGAATGGCTCACGCGCGATTCTCTCAGCAATTGCTGGTTCAATGGTCAGTGTTGCCACGACTGCCTTTTCAATTACTATCGTTGCGCTTCAGCTTGCATCTTCCCAGTTTGGGCCTCGATTGCTGCGTAACTTCATGCAGGATATGGGCAATCAGATTGTACTTGGAACTTTCATCTCCACGTTCGTTTATAGCCTGCTGGTGCTGCGAACCATCAATGGTGTTGAAGAAAACGAGTTTGTGCCGCATCTAGCGGTGACGTGCGGTATCGGACTAGCGATCGCTAGCATTGGTGTGCTGATTTACTTCATCCATCATTCAGCCTCTTCTATTCAGGTGGATCGGGTTATTACGAAGGTTGGTCGCGAGTTAGATGATGCGATTGAGCGGCTCTTTCCCAAAAAGATCGGACGGGGTGCATCGAAGCAGCGGCAGGAACCAACGGCGTCAGATATTCCAGCCGATTTTGAGCGCGATGCCTGCCCCGTTAAAGCCACAAACAGTGGCTATATCCAAGCGATTGATGAAAGCCAACTTATGCACATCGCGAAGGAAAACAATCTTTTGCTGCGGATTGAGCATCGTCCCGGAAATTTTGTCGTGCGCGGCAGTAACCTCGTCCTAGTTTTTCCTGGGGAACGGGTTAACAAGCAGCTTACAACAAAAATCAACGATTCTTTTGTTCTAGGGTTACAGCGCACAGATCAGCAAGACGTAGAATTCTCTGTAAACCAGCTTGTTGAGATTGCGGTACGCGCCCTTTCACCCGGAATTAACGATCCATTCACTGCCATCCGCTGTATTGACCAACTTAGTGTAGCTCTCTGTTATCTGGCACAAAAAGAAATTCCCTCTCCCTACCGCTACGACGACGATGACAAGCTTCGCGTCATTGCTGAACCGATCGCATTCGCAGATTTAACAGATGCTGCCTTTAACCAAATTCGGCAGTATGGAAAATCAAGTGTAGGGGTCACAATGCGTTTGCTAGAGGCGATCGCCACAATTGCCCCCTTTAGTCACAGTAAAACAGACCGTGCGGCACTGCTGCGTCATGCCAACATGATTAATCGCGGTAGCCAAGAGGGAATATCGGAGGAGTTAGACCGGAAAGATGTGGAGGAGCGGTATCTAGCAGCAGTCAAAGCGTTAGAGCAATAATCTTCTATACTTTTATGCCGCTTTGCAAGGCAGGGGTAGAGGAAGCTTGGGCTATGAATAGCTCGGTAATCTGTACTTCGATTGTTGTCCGCAGATTGACGGCTGCTCCCTTGGCTAAACTCTATGCACGGCCGTCAAACGACAAGCATGGAGGAGTGATGCCCTTCATCAAAGACACCTTGAAAGAAAGCTTAATACCTTATACTTGGTATAACAAAAAGGTCTATTGCTTCACCTAGCCCTAAACAAAGACTAGTAATCATCACCGACCAGAGAAATATATCAACCTGCTTGAAGTCAGCATCTCGCATCTCTAAGAGGGCGTAAAGCAGCGCGATCGGCGGAAGTACAAAGAGGCTGAATAATATCGGGTTAGTAAGTATCAACGTTACGAGCAGGCTAACTAACAAACTCACACCGATGGTAACCAGCAATCCCTGAGTAGTAAACCAATCCAAAAACTTTAGGAGAGGATTACTTTTCCAAGCAGCGCCGAATGTTACTAAAACTATAAATATGCCTACAAGCCAAAAGATGTGGTGAGCAGATAAATACCATCCTAGTAGCGCGTACTCTCCCCCAAGCAAAATTAGAGCCAGCCAGGGCTTTTTAGTTGCAAGTTCAGCGTTCATATGAAAGTATTATTCTGCCAGTAGTAGGGCAAGATGTCACTACCAGTATAGCGGGTGTCATTGACATCCTCCCACCGCTAGCCGCTGGTCGCTCTTGGCTGCGGTTAAGGCGCTAGAACTTCTATAGGACTTACCCAGTTTTTTAGCTCAACCACCCTATGCCTATATAGTATCTATGGTTCTATTTCTATAATTGTCGCACTTTAACTTCTCCTATGGCTCTAGAGACCACGATAAGCGAAGCTGCTATTGAGGAAAATCTGAAGCAATTTCTCTTAGTGCTGTCAGTTTCCTTAAGTGTTGCAACACTCCCCCGTGTTTTTACTTGGGTTCGCCAAATTCCCTATACATTACTTCTGGTGATTGTGGGGTTAGGTTTAGCTATCGCCGATGTCCGGTTAGTCAATCTTTCCCCAGGATTAATTCTTTTAATTTTTTTGCCCCCTCTTTTATTTGAAGCTGCCTGGAATCTTGAGTGGTCAAACCTGAAACGGGATTTAGTACCTATTAGTCTTTATGCTGTTGTCGGGGTGGTTATTTCCATTGCAGGTATTGCTTTAGGGCTAAACTTGCTGGGCGGATTACCTGTGATAACGGTGCTATTAATAGGAGCTAGTCTAGCCGCTACCGACCCAGTTTCAGTAATTGCCTTATTTAGAGAATTGGGCGTTGGAAAACGCTTAACAACTTTAATGGAGGGAGAAAGTTTATTTAACGACGGGGTTGCTGTTGTTGCCTTTGGTTTGTTAGTTGGACTTTCTTTGGGTACCGATAAATTTGAAATTTCTACAGCTGTAGCTAGTTTTTTGACAGTTGTAGGTATTGGGATTGGGGTAGGTAGCTTAATTGGTTTTGGCATCTCCTACCTCACTCAACGGTTTGACTTACCAATGGTGGAACAATCATTAACTCTTGTTGCCGCCTATGGAGCCTATTTAATTACAGAAGATTTAGGTGGTTCTGGGGTAATTGGGGTTGTAACAACAGGTTTAATATTAGGAAATTTCGGTTCTCGCATTGGGATGAACCCGCACACGCGGCTGATTGTGACTGAGTTTTGGGACTTTATAGCCTTTTTTGTCAATTCTATTGTTTTTCTGTTAATAGGTGACCAAATTGGCTTTGCTAGTTTAAAAGGAAATATTATACCTATTTCGGTGACTATCGGAGCTATGATTTTGGCACGCGCGATCGCCATTTATAGCTTAGGCGGCTTGAGCAATTGGTTGGCAAAGTCTCAAATTAGCTGGCGGGATCAGACTGTACTTTGGTGGAGTGGTTTGCGGGGTTCTGTATCTATTGCTTTAGCTTTAAGTGTCCCAGCTAACTTACCAAACCGCGAGGAAATTATTTCTATTATATTTGGGGTGGTTTTGTTTACCCTCCTAGTACAGGGTTTGACAACCAAGCCTTTACTTGAAAAATTAGGACTTTTAAGTCAGCAGCCTCTGCGCGATCAATATTCGGAGGCGATAGCCCGTCGTGTAGCCCTGAATCGAGTTTTGAACCATCTATCTCAGGTAGCTATCCGCAAAGAAATTGAACCAGAATTTTATCGTTACCAAGTAGCTCTTATTGAAGGAGAACTCAACAGCATCCAAAATGAAATTAAGCAGCTAGTAAATGAATATCCCCAGTTGCAAACTATTGCTATGGAAAAACTGCGAGAGGAGTTATTAGCGATTGAAGCCGATACCTATAGCGAATATGTTCGGGCAGGTATGTTGAATAATAAACTTGCCCCTCTATTACAGGAGACTTTTAAAAAAGATAGAGGGGTAGAGTAGTTTGCTAAAAATTTTTCGGGTTTTTCTGCGGTACTTTAGCAGAAGAAGAGTGTCTAGGCAATCGCTCCAGCAATTGCAAGCTGGGTTGTTAGAAGAATCAACCTTAAACCTTAACTATGTTGTATTAATTATAGGCTCGTGTATAATTGCCACCTTGGGACTGCTCACTAATAGTACTGCCGTGATTATCGGTGCCATGATTGTTGCTCCTCTAATGTTACCGATTCGGGGGATAGCATTTGGAGCCTTAGAAGGTGACGTGTGGCTCTTCCGTAAAGGTTTAATTGCCATAGCAGTAGGCACACTTTTAGCAATTACTTTGGCTTGTTTTCTAGGCTACTTGGTAGGACTGCCGGAATTCGGCAGCGAAGTTGTAGCCCGTTCCACACCTACCTTATTAGATCTGGGGATTGCGATCGCGGCTGGGGGAATTAGCGGTTTTGCTAAAGTTCAGCCTAAAATTTCTGGTACCTTAGCTGGAACTGCGATCGCTGTCGCTCTCATGCCTCCCATTTGCGTCATTGGTTTAGGTCTATCTCAAGCAGATTGGTCGCTTAGCCTGGGTGCGTCCCTCCTCTATTTGACCAATTTGCTGGGAATTACCCTCTCCTGTATGCTGACCTTCTTACTGGCAGGCTATATACCCCTAGCTCGTGCCCATAAAGTCTTGATCTGGACGCTGGCTTTAACAGCCATACTCGTAGTTTCCTTAGGCTTCAGCTTAGTAGAATTAGTCAGGCAATCCCGACTTGAAGCCAGTCTTAAAAAGGCACTGTTGAATCGAACTATTACCTTTCAGCGAGTAGAACTGATTAAAAGCAATTCCAACTGGTTAAAAAATCCGCCTCAAGTGCGACTGACGGTTCGCACTCAGGAAGCTTTAACACCAAAGCAGGTGCGTCTTCTAGAAGAATTTGTAGCAAAAGAAATGGGTCAACCATTTACCCTAATTTTTGAAGTCAGCCAAGTTAAAGAGGTCAGACGGGAAAACTCGATTCAGCCCAACTCCGAGGCATCGCCGTGAGTCTTTTTCTTTTGGTGGATGCGGAATGTGTATTAAAATCCACTCCCTACATATCTCCTTAGCTTATGAATAATTCTATGGAAATTTATAATTTAGTCGCTCTCATCCAGCAGCGGGCAAGTAACCAACCTCACAAACGAGCTTACACCTTTTTAGGAGATGGAGAAACCGAAACCGCTCATTTGAGCTATGGAGAGTTAGATCAACAGGCACGGGCGATCGCAACTCAGCTGAAAAAATTAGTTGCTCCAGGCGATCGCGCTTTGCTGGTGTATCCATCTGGTCTAGAATTTATCAGTGCCTTTTTTGGCTGTCTGTATGCGGCAGTCGTAGCAGTTCCCGTATATCCACCAAGACCCAATCGTCCCCTACTGCACCTGCAAACTATAGCTAACGATGCTCAAGTCACAGTTGCACTGACAAGCAACTCAATGCTCACCAATATCAAAGCCAGGTTTAGTGATGTTTCAGAACTTGAGAAACTTCCTTGGATAGCAACTGACATCCCAATGGGCGATCGAGCAGATGATTGGAAATCACCCAATATCGCCAAAGATACCCTGGCATTTCTACAATATACTTCCGGTTCTACAGGAACGCCAAAAGGTGTAATGGTTTCTCACGGCAATCTTCTCCACAACCTAGAGTCGATCCGACAAGCAGTTCAACTCACACCAAATAGCGTATCAGTAAGTTGGTTGCCCCATTATCACGATATGGGGCTAATTGATGGCATCCTCGAACCTTTATACACGGGATTTCTGGGTGTCTTGATATCACCAACAACCTTTCTACAAAACCCGATTATTTGGCTGCAAGCGATTTCTCGTTACCAAGCGACACACTCCGGCGGCCCAAACTTAGGCTATGAGCTTTGTGTCAACAAAATTACACCCGAACAGCAACAAAGCCTTGACTTGAGCAGTTGGTCTAATGCCTACAATGGTGCAGAGCCAGTACGTAAGGAAACATTAGAGCAGTTTGCCACCAAATTTAAAAGTTGTGGTTTTCAACCTCGCTTCTTTTATCCTTGTTATGGGATGGCAGAAGCAACACTGATGATTTCCGGTGGCAATCTCAAAGATGAGCCAGTATATATTGCTGTGGAAGCAGATGCTTTAGAACAAAATCAGGTTATAGAAGCCACAAAAGATAGCAATAATATCAAATATTTAGTTAGTTGCGGGCATTCTTTGCTGGATACCAACATTGCTATAGTTGACCCAGAAACTTGCATCCCATGTCCTCCCAACCGTGTCGGGGAAATTTGGGTATCTAGTTCTAGTGTGGCTCAAGGCTATTGGAATAAACCAGAAGCAACCCCAGCGACCTTTAAAGCTTCTCTTGCAGATACCAGTGAAGGTTCTTTTCTCCGCACGGGAGATTTAGGATTTTTACACGATGGTGAATTATTTATCACCGGACGTATCAAAGATGTAATTATAATTTGGGGGCGCAATCATTATCCCCAAGATATAGAATATACGGTACAACAAAGTCATCCGGCTTTACGACACGACGGCAGTGCAGCATTTGCTGTAGATGTAGATAATTCAGAAAGGTTAGTTATCGTACAAGAAGTAGAGCGCAGTTACTTACGAAAATTAGATGTTAATGAAATTGTGGGGGCAATTCGCGAAGCTGTTTCCGAACAACACGAATTGTCAGTTTATGCGGTGTTACTCTTAAAGCCTGCTAGTATTCCCAAAACTTCCAGTGGCAAAATTCAACGTTACGCTTGCCGGGTAGGGTTTATCAATAGCAGTTTAGAGGTTGTTGGTGAATGGAAACAGCAAGTATCTAGCCATGAAAATCAGCTTCAAACGAGTGTTTTAAAACTTGATAAAATGACCGCAGAAGCAACAATTCAAGATTGGTTGATAGAAAAATTAGCTGATGCCCTCAAAATTGATCGCGATGAGATTGATATAAAAGAAACGTTTGCCAGTTATGGTCTGGATTCATCAGTTGCCTTAACTCTGACAGGTGAATTGGAAACTTGGATAGGTCGCGAACTAGATCCGACTCTTTTCTGGGAATATCCGAATATTAAAACTGTTGCTGAATATGTAGCTCAAGAAGGCGATTTATCTTAATTTTGCCCTTGAACAATAAACTTATTCAGCTAATCTTTCCAAAGAATATTTTTAAACATCTACAATAACAAACCGCAACCATGACAACAACCGCAGTTAGATTTAATCCTTTCGACCCTGATTTTCAAGCCAACCCTTATCCCACCTATGATCGCCTCCGCAGAGAAGATCCCATTCATTGGAGTTTTTTAAAAGCTTGGGTGATTACCCGCTACGCTGACGCAGAATTTATTTTAAAAGATCCGCGTTTTATAGTTGACGATCTCCCAGAACGCCTCTTAGACAAAAACCGTTACCTTAAACAGGGAAATTTGAATGTTCTTTCCAAAACTATTGAAAAATGGTTATTTTTTGTGCAACCACCAGACCACACGAGACTACGAGGACTGGTGAGCAAAGCTTTTTCTCCTGCTAGTATGCAAGCCTTGCGTCCTGAAATTCAAGCAGTTGCGGATAGTTTAATTGCTAAAGTAGAGCATTTTGGAAAAATGGATATTATGAACGATTTTGCCAATCCTCTGCCAGCTATTATTCTAATGAAAATTTTAGGATTACCGTTAGAAGATTATCAGCAAGTGATGTGTTGGTCTTATGAATTATTTCCTGTTTTTGAACAACCCATGTCATTAAATATGTATCAGAAACAAAACCAAATAGTAGTTGAAGTAAAAAAATATTTATTACAAAATATTATTCAAATAGAGAAACACCCAAACAATGGTTTGCTCAGCCAATTGATTGCGTATAAAAAATTAGAAAATAAACTAACGCAGGATGAAATTTTAGGTTTTTGCGTTATGTTGTTTCTTGTAGGTCAAGAAACAACAAAAAGCTTTGTAGGTAATGCTATGTTGGCACTTTTAAATTACCCAGAAAAGATGAAAGAATTAAAACAAAATTCTGAAATTATTGAAAATGCGGTTGAAGAACTATTACGTTATGATTCTCCAATCCAACTTATTACTCGTTTAGCAAAAGAAGATGTGGAATTTGGAGGTAAAACTCTCCGAGAAGGAGATAAAATAGTTATCTATATAGGTGCTGCTAACCGCGATCCAGAAAAATTTTCCCAACCAAACCAGCTTAATTTTAATCGCCGAAATCAAAGTTTACCCTTTGGAAGTGGAATTCACTTTTGTTTAGGTGCTTTTTTAGCTAGAATTCAAAGTCAAATTGCTATTAATACTTTATTACAAAGACTGCCAACTTTTAAATTAAATTCTAACGAAATAATCAGAAGAAACAGCAGAATTTTAAGAAGTATAGAAAGTCTTTATATAACTTTTTAAAAATCGTTTTGATTAATGAAGTTATAAAAAAAATTATGCTGGGGATACTGTTATGCTTTACATCGCCTCTGCAAATCACGATCCAATGCAATTTAATAACCCAGAAAAACTTGATTTTACACGCCAAATTTTCTTTCTCTCTTTTGGTGGTGGAATTACCAATTGTTTAGGAGATTTTCTAGCAATAGTTCAAAGTAAAATTGCGGTTAATAGTTTAATACAACGCTTGGATAATTGGGAAATTAATGCAGATAAAATTTATTGGAAAAGAAATATTGTATTAAAATGTTTAAAAACATTACCAGTGAAATTTACCCCTTGGATTTGCCCATAATATGAAGTTTGTTAGCATCAGTTGTGTCTGGGGGTAGCGGACAATTATTAATTTCCACAGACAACCTCCTGATAAAATTCGCCCTTACCATAGAATACTAATGCAACCAGACACGATCTAAAACCAAATCAATCTAATTTCTTTTATAAGAAACAAAAATGAGTAAAGAATATATTGCCATTACTGGGATAGGATGTCGTTTTCCTGGGGCTAATCATCCAGAAGCTTTCTGGGAACTGTTGGAAGATGGGGTTGATGCAATTACAAAATGTCAGCGCAATTTAGACAAACTGAATTTCCCCAATTGGGGAGGCTTTTTAGAAGGTGTAGATAAATTTGATGCTGATTTCTTTAAAATCTCTGCTCAAGAGGCAGTGATGATAGATCCTCAGCATAGATTATTATTAGAAGTTGCTTGGGAAGCTTTAGAAGATGCAGGCGAAATTCCCGAAAAGTTAGCAGGGAGTAACACGGGAGTTTTTATTGGCATTACTAGCAGTGAATACTTTAAGTTATTTGGCAATCAAGAAAGCGAAAACTTTCAGGCTTCTACTGGCAATCATAGCTGTATGACAGCAAATCGGATTTCATATCATTTTGATTTTAGAGGAGTGAGTATAGCAGTTAATACGGCTTGCTCATCTTCTTTAGTGGCAATTGATCGCGCCTGTCAAAGTTTGTGGACTGGCGAATCTTCTCTCGCTTTAGCGGGTGGAGTAAATCTGATTCTCTTACCGGAAGCAACAGCAATATTTGCGAAAGCTGGTTTAATTGCCCCGGATCATCGTTGTAAAGCGTTTGATGCTAAGGCGGATGGCTATGTGCGCGGTGAAGGGGTAGGAATAGTGGTTTTAAAACCGCTGTCTCAAGCTCAAAAAGATGGCGATCGCATTTATGCCGTTATTAAAGGTAGTGCTGTTAACCACAACGGACGCAGTAACGGCATAACGTCCCCAAATTTACAAGCGCAAATTGAGCTATTGCAACAAGCTTACCAACAAGCAAAAATCGATCCTCAATCTATCCACTACATTGAAGCACAAGGTACGGGAACTTTAATAGGCGATGCTTTGGAAATTAAAGCTTTAGGTGCTGTTGTAGGTAAAAATCGTTCTCCAGAAAATCCCTGCCGCGTGGGTTCCGTTAAAACAAATATCGGACATACAGAAGCAGCCGCCGGAATTGCGGGTTTAATTAAAGTTGCCCTTGCTCTTCAGCATCGTCAAATTCCCCCTCAGTTACATTTTCAACAGCCTAATCCTTCAATTTCCTTTGAAAAGTTGGGGTTAAGAGTCCAACAAACATTAGAATCTTTACCACAACAGCTTCATCCGCTTCGCGCTGGCGTGAGTGCATTTGGCTATGGAGGAACTAATGCTCATGTGATATTGGAAGAAGCACCTATCGAGCCAAAAGTTGAAGATTCACAATCAACTTTACCAATCCAGATTTTTACCTTATCCGCTAAAAGTGAAATAGCTTTACGATCTATAGCCTGTCGTTATCAGGAATTTTTAGAAAATCAGCCTACAGTATCATTAACAGACATTTGTTTTACAGCCTCTATCAGGCGATCGCACTTTAAGCATCGCCTTGCCATCATTACAGAGTCAAAAGAGCAATTTAGCGCCCAACTGAAGGCATTCCTTCATAAAAACCCTTTACAAAGCGTTTTCAATAAACAAATAATCTCCAGAAAACCTTTACAAATTTGCTTTATATTCTCTGGCAAAAAAAGTAATTATAGCGAAATTGTTCGCTGGTTATACAACAGTCAATACGCCTTTCGTTCCTGTCTAGAGCAGTGCGAGGCAATTCTGTATGGTCAAATTAACAAACCGTTGTTAGAGATTATAGAGGCAGAATCTTTACATGACTCTTCTAGGCTTAACTACGCAGTCGCTGTCTTCAGCTTAGAATATGCACTTGCTAAATTGTGGCAGTCTTGGGGAATCGAACCTGCGATCACCATAGGTTATGGAATAGGGCAGTATGTAGCCGCTACTATAGCAGGAATATTAAGTTTAGAAGACGCCATCTCTTTAATTGTCACTGAAGGAAATTTAAAATTAGTCACACCTAATTTTCAGCCTGCTAAAATTCCTATTATCTCTGCTGTTACTGCTAAGAAAATCCCAACAAACCACACCATTAATGCTCATGAGTGGGAACAACAATTTTCTCGCTCCTCTCATATCTCCTCAGAACTACCCCAGCCCTGCCAAGATCCTAAATATATTCTATTAGAAGTAAGTCTTAATCACATTCTTGATTTCCCCCCAAATCTTCACCACGAGCAAATTTTTCTCTCCTCTTTTTCGGATACAGATAGCGGATTATCTAACTTACATCATTTATTTTCTACCTTAGCCCAACTTTGGTTAATGGGAGCAAAAGTTAACTGGTTTAATATTAGCGATTACCAGCAATACCATCCTATCTCACTACCCACTTATCCATTTGAACGTCAGTCTTACTGGATTAAAACATCCTCTAAAATGCCAGAGGCTTCTTTTCCAACGACCAATAGGGAACTCGACTGCCAATTGCTACCAGCAGCAAATCTAGAACCCAACCTGGAAACTAGTTTTGTCGCGCCTAGCAAGCCTACAGAAGAAATCCTAGCTAAAATTTGGTCAAATATTCTTGGAATACAACAAATTGGCATTCACGATAATTTTTTTGAATTAGGGGGAAATTCTTTAGTCGCTGTGCGCTTAGTTGCAGAGATTGAGAAAACGCTTCAGCGACAACTTCCCTTAGCTGCTTTATTCGAGTTAACCACAATCGAAAAAATTGCTAGCTTGCTTGAAGAGGAAGAAGCGCTACATCTCTCAAAGGGTAAAGAATCTAGTGTTGATTATTGTAAAGAGTTGTATCAACTTCCTACAGAAGATTATCGAGCATTGCTGACCATTGTGGCAGGTAGAAAAGGCAAGCGCCCTAGAGATAATTCTTTAATGGTTGCTGTCCACGAACAGGCGTTTAAAGCACCTTTATTTTTCTGCGCTAACAGTTTTGGCGAAGCAGTTCCACTTGCAGAGTCTCTGGGAACAGAACAACCTTTTTATTTTATGGAATCCGGTTATTGTGTTTTCAGCAATTATCCGTTTGAAGATAAAATTAAGGCGCTCGCAGCCCATCATGTCAATGATATCTTAGCCGTACAGCCGGAGCCGCCGTATCTGCTTGCTGGCTATTCTTTCGGAAGTTGGGTTGCTTTTGAAATTGCTCAACAACTTCGCGCCAAAGGCAAATCAGTAGCCCTGCTCGCTATTTTAGATATATATGGTTTTCATCGCACCTATCGCTTCTATCGTGCTATTAGTTGTCGTTGTCGAAACCTAGTGCAACTGAGTCCTGTTAAGCAGCGGCATTACTTAGGGGAAGAAGTCAAGCGTGTACTGCATAAGATATATTCAAAGTTGAGCAAAAAAAAGCACGTAGATTCACCTATTTCTGTAGGAAAAAGCGAGCCAAAGTATGTTTTCCAAGCATATCCAGGTAAGGTGACGCTTTTATGCGCCATAGATCCGAAGTTCTCATTTTTTAATGAAAGCTTTGACCTGTTCCTGTTTCCGCGAGCTGGCTGGGAGAAACGTATTATTCCTCAACTAGAAATTCATAAAGTTCCTGGCAACCACCACAGCATGATACAGGAACCCCATGTTCAAGTCGTGGCAAAAAAATTGAAAGCTTGCATAGATAAGGTTCAGTCAGACAATTGAGAGGTTAAACTCCCATGAACTGCTTAATTTTATTGCTTGTAATTGCTTATTGGCTTTGTTAATCGGGCAAAAGTTACTCGCAGATTAGTGAGTAAATAATATTTGGAAAATGAACGGTGGTGAAATACCTAGAGCAAGGGGGTGTTACTCAACACCCCCTTACCTTAGTATTAACGTCGTCTGCCTGAACCGAATGAGCGTCTACTTCCACTAGGACGCGATCGCGCGCCACTACCAAAACCACTTGGGCGATCAACTCGGCTGGGACTCGATCTACCCGATTGGCGCAGAGTACTCGAACCATACCCAGAACCGCTACTGCGGCTACTGCCTGGAGACGTGCGACGTACAGTTGTCGGCTGATTGGATGAAGGCGACCTCAAGCGACCAGTTGTCCGCAATACTTGACGATTTCTGACAGCAGGTGGGGGGCTTTGGTAGCGACTTTGGTATTGATTTACCGCTTGACTATAGCTGCTGCCATAACCACCATAACCTCTCATAATTCCACCTGGTTGATAGACTGGCGGTACATAGTATTGAGGTCTAAACAACAGGCTGCCCACTGCTTGACCAGCCAATGCTCCCGCAAAAGGTGCCCAAAAGCCAGATTGTTGACGCACAACAACTGTTTGTGGTTGACCTGTTTGAGGATCGGTCTGCGTTTGAGTTACGTTGTGAACGTATTCAATTTTAAAGTCCTCGCTCAGGTGCATTGCTGCCTTACCATTATCAATTTGTAGATAACTCTTTTCACCTGCCTTAATTTCTTCATCAGTCAAACGAGCCATCTGCAAATCTGTGGTGCGATAAACAGGAGGCGTACCGGATGGGGTATTGAGCAACATTATGGTGTACTCCCCATTGCCATCATCATAAGTAGCCTGTTGTACCGGATATTTCCCTGCACTTAACCGGGTTTGAGCCGACGTAGTGTTAAAGTTCCGGTTCTGAGATTGTTGTTGAGAAGGAGAACCACACGCTACTGTCGTCCAACACAACGTCAGAGATATTAAAATGATTGTGAATTTACGCCACATAAAGAAGTAATGCTCGTTACAATTTCCAACAAATTTTAGCTGCTAGCTGCTCAATGGATGGATGTTAGATTTAATTTGAAATTCAAAATCTAACATCCAAAATTATTAGAGGGGAATTAGTTCAG
Source organism: Aphanothece sp. CMT-3BRIN-NPC111 (assembly GCA_019359765.1). Taxonomy (GTDB): domain Bacteria; phylum Cyanobacteriota; class Cyanobacteriia; order Cyanobacteriales; family JAHHGU01; genus JAHHGU01. The sequence goes on along the minus strand of JAHHGU010000010.1, from coordinate 114,918 downwards.
GAAAATTGAGCAACAACTGATCGTTAGTCAGTTCATCCCCAAACTGTGCTGGGGAAAAGTGAACCTGTATCGCCCGCAGTCTTTCTTGATAGTGCAGATTTATCAAGGCTTTTAGACCTGCTTTCAGCGCACTTAAGTTAGCAAGGTCGGTTTCTAGATCCGGTACTTCACCTTCGTAAGCTACCGTAATCATGACCACCAAGTTACGGGTGGCGGGCCACGTTAACAGTTCATTTTCCTCAGAACCGGGTTGGCTGAAGTCGATTTCGCTCAGGTAACGTTGACCAGAGTCAGTAAACAACTCATTGACATAGTCTCCGGCTTCACCCTCATCCCAGAAAACATCGCCTTCATTGGCTGCTGATAGCCAGTAGGTATCGTACTGTAATAAATTCTGGCAGATTTCAACTAGCCCTTCTCCTAGAATGTTAAGGTCTCCATCTGATTCCACTGCCTCCCGTGCAGCGCGATTGAGAATGCCCAAGAGGGGCGCAACCTCTGCACCTGCTAGATGGATAAATAGACGACAAACAGCAAATCGAGTCTTGCCACTGAACTGGTTGAAGCGATCGCGCCACGAAGTCATTGCCAAGAAAATATTAAAAGCTCTATCACCTACTTTACTAGCCAATCTCAACAAAGCTGTCTACCTTGAGATTAGTCTAGGGAAAGGAAATTTATTACGATTGGCGATCGCGAAGCGTGTTGCGGAGCAACGTATTGCACCACTCTAGAACTCGATTCCAAGCCCACCAAGGGTCTGGATCTCCAGCCAATCGCTGGCAGGTTTTACTACTCAAATAGCCAACATGACCGCCGTAACGGGTTAGAACTAAGTCAAGGCAAGGGTTGCGATCGCACGCCGTTTGTAACTCAGGCACAATCGTCGGGTCAAACATCGGGTCATCCGCTGCATATAAGATCAGGGTCGGTTTGTCAAGTAGCGGCAGCAAATGTAGTCCGCTGCTGGCCTCGTAATATGCTTCCACAGAGGGAAAACCCAAGCGCTCGATTACCAGTTCATTATCGAAACCCCAAATAGTGTTAGCCCGTGCAATTGCTGCTGGATCTATAGCACCAGGATGAGCATCGTGAACTCGCCAAGCTAGCTTTTTGAGTTCACGCGCGATCGCTCTCTCTAAATACTTGCCCCAGGGATGCTTTACCAAATAGGAAAGAGAACGGTTAGAATCCAGGCTCGGACAAATCACCGCCGCCCCGGCAATATCATCAGTGCTAAGTCCTGAGTGAAACTCCCCTGCACCTCCTGCGGCTTTAACCGCCCATAGTGCCAGTTGCCCCCCCAGAGAAAACCCCGTAAACCAGAAAGGGGCAGGACAACCCATTGTCTTAGCCTGGGCAGCAACGCGGACAAAATCTTCTCCCTCGTACAAACCATCAGAAGTCAAGGTAGGAGATAACTCTGCTGTTTTGCCGTGTGCCCTCCAGTCAAAGAGCACCACTGCATAGCCTTGGGCAAATGCCTTGCGCCCCAGCAGTTTTAGAAACCATTGGTTATCCAAAGATCCTGTAATGCCATAGGTGCCAACAATCGTACCGCGAGGATTTTCAGGAATGGCAAAAATGCCAAAAATGGGCACGTCTCCAGCCCCAGTAAAGATTGTTTCCTGGTAAGGTGGCTCCGGGTGTACGGTAGTTTTTTCCCACTCACGACTAGCGGCGAGAGCGGTGTAGAGAGTCATCGCTAGACCGTTTTTCAGTAATGAAGGGGGAGTATAAGGAGAATAATCCATCTAAACCTCAGGGGTACTCCCGCCACATCGATATTCCGTAGGGCTTTGCCCCAGCGAAGCTGTATGGCGGTGACGGGTTGTTGCTGGCTGTTGAGGTTACTGGGATACCAGACCTGTGAATCAGCAAACTTTAACTGCGAGGCTAGATGCTCCCGCTACATTTCTTGCAATTAGCGGTGAGAGTCGTCACAAACAGGCGCATAAATAACAAAACGGTTCAACCGCCTCAACAATCTTTAGAAAGAATTTATAAACCTTGCGTATAATCTGTACAGGAATCTTTAATTTCCTGTAAAGGTTCTTATTGAACCTTAAAACTCACTATAGCAAGAACTTTGAAGTAATGCCCCGGATACTCGTCATCGACGACGATCCTGCGATCGCAGAATTAGTCGCTATCAATCTTGAGATGGCTGGATACGACGTTATCCAGGCACCTGATGGCATTAAAGGTCAGGCACTGGCTATGCAACTGCTGCCAGATTTGATTATGCTTGACTTGATGCTGCCCAACGTGGATGGATACACTGTCTGCCAGCGTCTGCGCCGGGATGAGCGTACCGCAGATATCCCAGTGTTAATGCTGACAGCCTTAAGCCAAACTCAGGATAAGCTAGAAGGCTTTAATGCGGGTGCCGACGATTATCTGACTAAGCCCTTTGAATTGGAAGAAATGCTGGCGCGAGTAAGGGCGTTGCTGCGACGTACAGACCGCATCCCCCAGGCTGCTAAACATTCTGAAATATTGAGCTATGGTCCCTTGACCCTAGTTCCAGAACGCTTTGAAGCACTGTGGTTTTCTCAGGCTGTTAAATTAACGCATCTGGAGTTTGAGCTACTTCACTGCTTACTTCAGCGACATGGGCAGACTGTCTCTCCCAGTGAGATCCTCAGGGAAGTATGGGGGTACGATCCAGATGACGACATTGAAACAATCCGGGTGCATATCCGACACTTAAGAACCAAGCTGGAGCCTGATCCCCGTCATCCTCGCTATATTAAGACCGTCTACGGTGCAGGCTACTGCCTGGAGTTGCCTAGCACCGAGCATTTAACACAAAATGCGGGTTCATCAGCTGTTGAACCTTGACACTGATACCCTCAGCAATAGCCGGATTGGTGGCATCTCCTACACCATACCTGTACTCAGGTTGGTGTAGGAGATGCCACTTAAAATGGTGGTACGTTATGCGATCGCTCAATCTTCTCCCCCTAAGGAGCCAGCGCACTACCTCTGAGTAAACTACCGATAGTCTTGGCAGTAATCTTCATCTGAATTAAGGGATTTGCTGGTACCACTGTTTTATACAAATAGCTATCAAATGTTAGCTTCTGTACATCCTTGTCGGCGCACATTTCCACAAAGGCTTCACGAGTGGCATCAGAGCGATAGAAAACGGTTTGCAGGATATCTAGTACCTTGTAAGTGATACCGTACTTCTTATCCCACCGTTTCAGGTAGACCTTGAGATCTGCTTCTGTTGGGATGCGGGTTCCCCCTTGGGAAAACTCTACAATTGTTTCCGCGCACATCCGGGCAGACTTGGCGGCAAAGTAAATTCCCTCACCAGAGGACTTTGTTACCGTACCAGCAGCGTCTCCTACCAGGGCAACACGACCAACGACGCGACGAGGTCTGGGATGTTCTGGAATCGGGTGAGCTTCCACTTTGATAATTTCGCCGCCCTCTAATTTTCTAGCAGCGCGTGCCCGAATACCAGCTTGCAGCTGTTTGATCGTAGCTTTGTGTACCTTCATCGTGCCGGTGCCCACAGCTACGTGGTCGTATTTGGGGAAAACCCAAGCGTAGAAGTCAGTAGAAACATCGTTGCCAACGTACATTTCTGCCAGATCTTCGTAGTAAGCCATTTTGTCGGCAGGCAGGCGAATGCGTTCCTGAAAGGCGATCGCATAATTGTAATCACCAGCGTCAATTGCCTTGGCAATGCGAGAATTGGCACCATCTGCCCCAATCACGAGATCAACCTGCAAGCTTTTCATTATCCCTTCCGCACTGCCGTCGGAGTGGTCGGCGTAGTGCAGGGTGTAGGGAGCAGTATTGTTTGTGGGGATATCTAGTTGATAAACAGTGCCATTAATCAAATTTGCGCCCAACGAAGCTGCGCGATCGCGCATAAAGCCGTCCAGTATCTCCCGGCGGCACATGCCAATATATTCATCTTCTTTTTCAATGTTGATATCGACCTCGACATTTGACGGCGAGATCATCTTCATTTTTCTCACTCGCCTGTCAATGATATGGGGCGGCAGGTCGAACTCACTCACCATACATAGCGGTATCGCGCCACCGCAGGGCTTGGCATTGTCCAGCTTGCGCTCAAACAGGTAAGTCTCGATTCCAGCTGAAGCCAATGTTTCAGCAGCAGAGGAACCCGCAGGACCCGATCCAACAACAGCAACCCTTAGTACCAAAGGTCTTCTCCCAATCACTTACGGTTACAAGGTGTGATGTTAGCACGGACTTTTGCTTTCCCTGATGCCAGGTTTTATGAATTTGATATAAATGAAACACTCCTTAACATATCGATACGAAATTAGCGGGGTGGACTATGATATAGCCAGCAGATTTTGTTGTAAAAATTTGGCTGGCTGGGCAAGGGGACAACAGCACAAGGAGAACAAGGCAGAGTCAAGGCTCTTGTTCACTCTTGACTGAGGATTGCAATATAAAAATTTTCCCATGATAAAAAAAGTAACAAATCTAGTTAGCGGTGGTATAAACTACAGTTTATCTATGGGGTAACTGGAGTTAATAGCCCTAGAGAAGATGTGCGATCGCGCACCGTCGGTCAATTCAAAGTAGTGGTAATTTTCCAGGTTGTCTGGCTGAGATATTTTTATAAAGTCGCTCGTCGCTGAGGTCGTTTGTCGTGGGCATTGTCGTTGAGAACGTATCCAAACAGTTCGGCAGCTTTAAAGCTGTTGACCAGGTAAGCATAGAAATTAAAACCGGCTCTCTAGTGGCTTTATTGGGACCTTCGGGTTCTGGTAAGTCCACCCTGCTACGGCTGATTGCCGGTCTAGAAACGCCGGATACCGGGAAAATATGGCTCACCGGCACAGATGCAACTTATCAGAGCGTGCAAGAGCGGAATATTGGATTTGTCTTCCAGCACTATGCGTTATTCAAGCACCTAACAGTGCGCCAGAATATTGCCTTTGGCTTGGATATTCGCAAGACACCGAAAGCTAAGGTGAAAGCGCGGGTGGAAGAACTGCTAGAGTTAGTGCAGCTAAGTGGATTGGGCAATCGCTACCCATCTCAGCTGTCCGGTGGTCAGCGACAACGAGTAGCCTTGGCGCGGGCACTAGCAGTTCAACCCAAAGTGTTGCTGCTGGATGAACCTTTTGGGGCACTGGATGCCAAAGTACGCAAAGACCTGCGGGCATGGTTACGCCGCCTCCACGATGAAGTGCATGTCACAACTGTTTTTGTCACCCACGACCAGGAAGAGGCTATGGAAGTATCAGATGAACTGGTGGTGATGAACAAAGGCATGGTAGAACAAGTTGGCACGCCCGCAGATATTTATGACCACCCAGCCACAGCGTTTGTCATGAGTTTCATTGGGCCGGTGAACGTACTGCCTAGCACCTCCCATATTTTTCAGGGAAACGGGTTCGAGTCTGCCCACCCTCAGACGTACCTACGCCCTCAAGATGTCGTGGTGGAAACGCAGCAAAATGGCAGCACTGTACCTGCAAAGGTCAGCCGCTTGATTCACCTGGGCTGGGAAATTCAAGCAGAATTAACCCTAGACGATGGTCAGGTGGTGACAGCGCACCTGACGCGAGAACGATTTGATCAGTTGCAGCTGGAACCGCAACAGCGGGTCTATGTGAAACCCAAGGATGCCAAATCTTTTCCGCTGTACTATTCAATTTAGCTATAGCAGCCTAGGGTGGATTTTATATTTTTTCTCGCGGCAACAGCTTTCAGCTTTAATAATATAGCTGAGAGCTTTTATTATAAGAACCCAAACTTTATGGACTGGTTTCGCCTGCGGGTCAGACAGCGACGGCTGATTGGACAATTTCTCGGCCTGTTTTGCCTTTGTCTGTTTTTGGTAATCAGCTGCGGTAGGCAGCAAAATTCCTCTGGACCGGCGGGTTCTTCCAGTAGCAGTGCCGGTGCTGGTAGGGTCACCATTGGCACGACGTTGAAACCCCGGACGATGGACCCCGCTGATGCTTATGAAATAGCGTCGATTAACGCGATCTACAACATCAGCGATCGCCTCTACACTTATGAACCGGGAACTGCCCAGCTCAAGCCGCAACTGGCGACAGCATTGCCCAAAGTCAGTGCCGACGGTTTAACTTACACCATCCCGGTGCGTACTGGCGTCGTTTTCCACGACGGCACACCCTTTAACGCCGAAGCAATGGCCTTTTCCCTACGACGCTTTATCGAAAACAAAGGTAAGCCGTCATTTTTATTGGCTGATACGGTTGAATCAGTAAAAGCAAAGGGCGATCGCGAGTTAACAATCAAGCTGAAAAAGCCGTTTGCTGCCTTTCCTTCGCTGCTAGCATTTCCAGGTACCTGTGCAGTTTCACCCAAGGCTTATGAAATTGGGGCAGGTAAATTCAAGCCGAACCAGTTTGTGGGTACAGGGCCTTATAAGTTGATTCAATTTAGCACTGACTCCCTACAGTTGGATGTGTTTGACAAGTACTGGGGCGAGAAACCCTTAAATAAGGGAGTGAATATTCAGGTGGTTACCAGCGCCGCTAACCTGTTTAATCAGTTTCGCACCGGGGCTGTAGATGTCACCCACCTCGCCCTCGACCCAGATCAGATCAGGAGCCTCAAAGAAGGGGCATCTAGCAGTGGCTGGCAAGCAATCGAGGCTCAGGGCAGTGCTGTTACTTATATGAGCCTGAACCGGCGGCAAAAGCCTTTGGATAACCCAGTTGTTAGGCAAGCGATCGCGGCAATGATCAACCGACAACAGCTCAACGAGCGAGTTCTTCTGGGTCAGGCACAACCACTTTATAGTATGGTGCCGACAACATTTGACGTCTCCAAGCCAGTGTTCAAAGACCAGTACGGAGATGCCAACATTGAGAAAGCAAAACAGCTATTGCAGCAGGCTGGGTTCTCTCCCACAAATCCCCTGAAGCTACAAATTTGGTATCCAACCAGTTCCGTAGCCCGAACTTCAGCGGCTACTACCCTCAAGGCAGCTGCCGATCAACAGCTAGGTGGCACCCTGCAATTTGAACTCAATAGTGTTGAAGGTGCCAGCTTCTTTAAAAATGTCCCTCAGGGCATCTATCCCACAACTTTGCATGACTGGTATCCTGACTTTTTAGATCCTGACAACTACGTTCAGCCGTTTATGGAATGTCCTAAGGGATCGCCGGAAAAAGGTTGTGACGATGGAGGAAGCCAGACTCAAGGATCTTTTTATTACAACGATCGCGTCAACCAACTAATTTCTCAGGAGCGGAAAGAGCAAAACCCTCAAGCCCGTAAAGCCATTTTTGCTGAACTTCAAGATATCCTCGCCAAAGATGTTCCCTACATCCCTCTGTGGCAGAGTAAGGACTACGTTTTTGCTCAAAAAGGCATCAGTGGCGCAGGTATAGACCCCACGCAGACTGTACCGTTTTGGAGGATTAAAAAAGCGGCTTAGTCAGAGTTTTGAGTTTTCAGTTCTGAGTTTTGAGTTAGGCGGCTGTTGTCTTAACTCAAAACTTTTCACAACAAGCCCCAGCCTCGGTCAAGATTATGTCTCGTTCAAAAGCGCTGCAATATTACATTTTCGCTCGTCTCATGCTGGCACCGTTGATGCTGTGGACAATCACCACGCTGGTGTTTTTGCTCCTCCGAGCCACCCCAGGGGACCCAGCTGACGTCATATTAGGCGGACGTGCACCAGAAGATGTAAAAAATCAATTGCGAGAGCAGTTGGGTTTGTCCCTTCCTCTATGGCAGCAGTATCTAAATTACTTGGGAGACTTGCTGCGCCTTGACTTAGGCACATCCCTGACCAGTCGCGGACAATCGGTGTGGGAGATTATTCAGCAATATTTCCCAGCTACAGTGGAATTATCTGTGTACGGTTTGGCGATCGCATTTATTGTCGGTGTCACAGTCGGTACTATTTCCGCCTCGCGACCAGGCAGCGTTCTAGATGCCGGAGGACGACTGTTTGGCATCATCACCTACTCCCTACCTCTGTTCTGGGTAGGGATGCTTCTACAACTAATTTTCGCCGTACAGTTGGGCTGGTTTCCATTAGGAACGCGGTTTCCCCTGACTTTACCCGCACCACAGGGGCTAACTGGTCTTTACACGCTAGATAGTCTCCTGAGTGGCAACCTGAGCCAATTTTTCATCGCTTTACACCATGTCGCCCTCCCCAGCTTGACCCTGGGTATCCTCCTCAGCGGCATTTTCGAGCGGATTGTGCGGGTAAATCTCAAACAAACACTCAAAGCAGATTATGTAGAGGCAGCCAGAGCCAGGGGTATTCCCGAATTGCGGATTGTCCTTGCCCATGCCCTGAAAAATGCCATGATCCCAGTGATTACGGTGCTGGGGCTAACCCTTGCCTCATTGCTGGGCGGCGCAGTTTTGACAGAGGTGACATTCTCTTGGCCTGGGTTAGGTAATCGACTGTATGATGCAATTTCCTTGCGGGATTATCCCACAGTACAGGGAATTATGGTCTTTTTTGCTGGGATTGTGGTTATTGCCAGCATTGGGATCGACATCATCAATGCCTATATTGACCCCCGCATCCGCTACTAATATAAAAGCAAGATATCTACTCATACCAAGTTGTATTCAGAAGCGCAAATTTGTTTTCCTCTACTCCTGGATATCCTCTGCTTAAGTCTCTTTGTGGGCGGGGTAGTTCACACTTAGAAATTAGGACAAGGCCATGCTGAGATTTTTATCTTTAACTAGCACTCTATGTGTGACCCTGTTGCCACTGATAGGCGGATGTTCCATTACTGCGCCACAAGCGACATCTCCATCACCAACGCCCTCCTCACCTGCTTCATCAGCACCTTCTCCTATTACTTCTAAGACTCCATCACCATCAGTATCGCCTCCGAAAGATACCTTCGAGGATGCAACTGACGCAGCAACGAGTGCAGAAACAATTGCCCAATCCGCTCAATCTAATGATGACTGGGACTTGGCTGCTAGTAGGTGGCAAGAGGCGATTGATTTGATGAAAGCAGTACCGAAGTCGAGCAAAAATTATGCAGCTGCTCAAAAAAAGTTGGCAGAGTATCAGCGTAGCCTCGCCTCGGCGAAGCAGAAGGCAGAAGCTAGTCGAAAGAAAGCCCCATCACCCGCATCCGCTCCAACAACAAAAAAGTCTCCTTAATTAAACTGATATGAAGCAGAAAACAACTTTTTAAATATGCTTTTATTGACAGGGATAGAAGTTGAAAATTCAGTATCTTCAGACCTGAGATGAAAACAAGTGGGGACTGAAGTCCCCAGTCATAGCGTTTAAGTTATAAAATTGTAAAATAGCAATATTATTCTGAGTACTCTCCCCGTATAGGATGTTTAAGTTCGTCAAATTTGGTTCAACCCTCGTCCCAAAAGGGGGCTATGTCAATCTAAAATCGTTTGACTGAACTTGCCTAGTATTACCCCATCCTCCGCAGTATTGGGGTAATCAACAATTTCTGTATCAAAAGCATCCTGGCATCAAATGACCAAAATAATTCGTAATCCCCGGTTTCAAGCCCCTAAATTTATTTATGGAAAACAAAGAAATGCTCCCGCTTCAATGTCCAAGCCCCTAAATTTATTTATGGGGTATTAATTACGAATTACGAATTACGAATTGGAGCGCAGCGACATGACCTTACTTCCGTAGCAATTGCTTGACAGTTTCCAGCATTTCTGCTGGTCGGAAAGGTTTGGTTATGTATGCATCTGCACCTTGCTTCATACCCCAGTAACGATCAAACTCTTCATTTTTGGTGGAGCAAACTATCACAGGTAAATTTTGGGATTTTGGGTTACCTTTGATCCAACGACACAGTTCGTAGCCGTTCATCCGGGGCATGATCAGATCTGTGATCACTAAATCTGGAATCTTAGCCTCAATTTGCTCCTTCCCTTCCAAACCATCACAGGCAAGGACAACATCCAGCCCCTGTTTTTTCAGGAGTTCTGAAATCATTTCCCGTAGCATACCACTGTCGTCCACAATCAGAACTGTAGTCATAACTATTTAACCCATAGCTAAAGTAATTGAGATGCGATCGCCTACTGATTCTCGGCGCGGCACCTCTTCCCTTACCCCGTAAGACTTCGAGTAGAGCCTAGTATAGCCCACCCCCGTTGTCATGCCCTGCCTATAACGCCAAGCGCATCCTTGATATTATTTCCCAAAAAAAAGAGCTAAGGCATTTCTACCCAGCTCGCCAGAGGCAAAACTCTCTCAATGAGATTGGTTATCGCATAGGGGAATCTCAGAATACTCTCTAAATGTATCCCAACGCTAAACACATTGCTGCGCTAGTGTTAGGGCGCGGGAATTATACCTCCCCAAAGTCTCCGCGAGTTAAAGTCTTGTGCCCGTACCAGTGCCAGTACCACTTGCCACATCAGGGTCAGTGAGATGTACGTGGGCTTTTTCCTTGCGGAAGAGATTTGCTAAACCAATCAGACCCAGCAAACCTAACCACCCATAATTCTGATCGCCATCGTTTTTAGTTTCTTGAAGAGGGGTGGTATCTAGAGTAGTTTTATTGGCTCCACTGTTGTCTTGTGCTGAGGCGGGTACAGCTAAGGGAAGAATTGTTAAACTCAAGGCGAGAAGGCTAGCTCCGGCAAATTTTGACAGATGGGAAGGCTTCATATTGATCCTCTTTTTCTAAGTCCCGGCAGATTCTTAACATTCATTAATGTATCCTTCTCCCAAAGAACCCGCATCAATCTCCAGTTGGAAACTTACCGTCATCTAAACTATTTCTAGAGATATAAAGAAAAACGCTGAAGCAAAATGACCTCCTACGGGGATTTCTGCTGAGTCACTTGCTCTATCTGGGTAGCAAAGTAAGTTTCTTGATACTGTAACGACTTTGCTACCTCCAACCCTTGTTGAAAGGCTGCCAAAGCTTGAGGATAGTTTTTCTGCTCCAGATAAATCTGAGCAACTCGATCGTAGGCGTTCATCAGCCCATATAAGTTGTAGGACTGCCGATCCACCTCTATCAGAGCTTGGTAGACCTGCAAAGCCGTGTCAGGCTGTCCATAAGAGCGGTAGAGGTCACCCAGTTTCTCCAGCGCTTCGCTGGCATAGGCAAACTGCTGTAGCGACATCGCCTGGTCATAGGCTTGCTGGTAGTTTTCCTTGGCTTCATTCGGTTGATTAAGGGCTTCGTAGTCAGATGCGATCGCTATCTTGAGCGCGGGTAATTTATCCAGGGCTTTTTGATTGAGATAACTCTCAGCCAACTGTTGCTTTGCCTTCAGAGAATTTTCGGGTTGCGCCGCGTGATCGTAAATGTAAGCCAGCTGTTGCATATAGAAGACTTGATTAACGGAATCACCCTGCGCTTGAGCCATAGTCAGCAACTCCTCATAGGCTGCCGCAGCCTTGGGGTAATCGAACCAGGCCATCTGCAACTCAGCAATCGTCTTGAGGGTTGTCTCTTGTGCCGCTGTATCCTGCCGCTGGCGAGCGTCAGCTAGAATCTCTTGAAAGGCAGATAGCGCTGGCCCTGGAAATCGCACCTGTAGGTAAGCCTGCCCTAAGGCTCGCAAAAGTTCTAAGTCAATCGGCGGCTTTGCCTGAACCTCTTGCTGAATCGCTTGCAAGCGTTTAGTAATCAATTGCACCTCAGCCTTTTGATTGTCCTGCCAAGCAATTCCCCCAACCCTGCCCAGCGCTTCTATCTCTTCTAATGGTCCCAGCACGCGCCGCAATCGCAACTCCCGGTGCCAGATTTCATAAGCTGCCAAGGCATTACCGGCTTTGAACTGAGCGCCTGCTTGAGCGTTTAATTCATCTAGATCTGCTTTTAGTTGTAAGCGTTCCTGGGGACTTAGGGGTTGTTTAAGCGGCGATTGCGGCAGTAGTGGATCTGGGGTTGTCATCTCCAGTGGGTTAGGCTTCGGCTGCTCATCGGCTGCCAATACTACCGAACTGGAACACATGAGAAACATCATGGCAGCGATCGCGACTTTTCCCCAACTCAGCGCTCTAGAGCGACGTTGCCAAAACCACATCTGAGCCAGCAAATCCTGCATATTCTTCTTAGCGTCCTCAGCGTAGAGCGATTCAATTATTTTTAATAACAAAATATACAATCCTATTAAGTATCAGCCGTTGTAACATCTCTAACCCAGCTGACTGCTACAGTAAAGCGAGAGTTTCCGCTATTTCTTGAAGGAGGAAGCCGGTGAACCGGAGCAAATTCAGGCTGGGTTCTTGGCTATTAGGGAGTTTAGCGAAGCGCGTCATTTTGACGCTCGCACTATTGACTTTACTGACATCCTGTGGGTTACCTCAGCTTAAAGCACAAGATCGGGTTTTTCTCGATCTATCCCTAGACTTTTTAGGAGAGTACCAACTTCCTAAAATGAACTTTAACGATACTCCAGTCGGGGGGTTATCAGGTCTGACATACGACCGCCAGCAGAACCGTTTCTACGCTATCTCAGACGACCGCAGCCACTTGGCCCCAGCTCGGTTTTACACTCTCAAGCTAGTCCTCAATGACCAAATAGAAAATCAGCAAGCGTACGCCAGCGGGCATTTAGACAATCCCAAATCGCACGACGCTAGCACTAGCAAAATAAGCGTCCAGAAAGTAGAAATAGAAAACGTTACTTTTCTAAGGGACAAGGACGGTAACACCTTTCCTAAAGATACAGCTGACACTGAAGGTATCGCCCTGACTCCCCAAAAATCGGTGTTTATCTCCAGCGAAGGCTTTCTTCCTAAAGGCATTCCTCCCTTTGTGAATGAGTTTGACATCAATTCCGGACGCCAACGGCAGAGCTTACCGATTCCAGAGCGCTATATTCCAGATGGTACAGGCGGGAAGGTAGAGACGGTCCCCCGTGGCATCCAGGATAACTTAGGGTTTGAATCGCTAACCCTCAATCCCACCGGCACTATTCCAGCTAAGGGGGAACCTTTTCGCCTCTTTACGGCAACGGAGTCTGCTCTTGTGCAAGACAAAGAGCCTGGAGAGTCACCTCTACAGGAGGCCAGTAAAAAGCAGGGAATTAAATGCCGTCTGCTACACTATTTGCTCACTGATGGACCAGCAATTCTGATTTCAGAACATTTATACCAGCTAGACCCCTCTCCCCGTGGGGCAATCAGGCATGGATTGGCAGAGTTATTAGCTTTGGATACGGGAGGTCACTTTCTCAGTTTAGAGCGCTCTTTGGGGCTGTTAGGTTTCAAGGCGCGGATTTATCAAGCTGCAACAGGCGGGGCAACTGATACCTCTGGCATTGCCACCCTTAAAGGCGAGCTGAGAAGCATTGAGCCAGTTAAGAAAAAGTTGCTGTTGGATTTGGATGAACTGGGGATTTCCCTAGAAAATCTAGAAGGAATGACTCTTGGTCCCCGTTTGCCTGATGGTAGCCAGAGTTTAGTCTTAGTTAGTGACAACAATTTCAAAGATGCCCAGAAAACTCAGTTTCTTTTGTTTCGCCTTAAAAACAGACGTTGAAGCTCTCTGGCATCCCAAGGATTAAAATAATCGCAGATTCTACTTACTCATCCTTGATACTTTAAGTTTCCGATGACTCATTCAACTGATATTACTACCTTAGCCCGCTGGATGGCGGCAGACTTTAGCAACCAAGAACAAGCGTTTGAAAATCCGCCCTTTTTCGCGCATATTCGCGTTGGCATGCGTCCTCTACCGCTAGAAGTTTTGTCTGGGCACAGTTTATTTGTGGAACAAGCCTATGACTATATGCTGAATAACCCTTACCGGTTACGAGTTTTGAAGTTGATTGTGGTGGGCGATGCCGCTGGCGCGGATAGCTCCGCTTCACGCATTGAAATTGAAAACTACACCGTCAAGCAAGAAGAGCAGTTCTACGGTGCCTCCCGCGACCTTAAACGGCTGCAAACCCTGAAAGCAGAACATCTGGAAAAATTACCAGGCTGCAATATGATAGTTGAGTGGACGGGTCACAGCTTCAAAGGTCACGTTGAACCCGGTAAAGGTTGCATGGTTGTTCGTAAAGGTAAAACGACTTATCTAGACAGCACCTTTGAGATTGACGAAAACAAATTTATCAGCTTTGACCGGGGCCGCGACCCAGAAACGGATGAGCATGTCTGGGGTTCGGTTGCTGGTCCGTTTCACTTTGTCCGCTGGGCTAGTTTTGCCGATGAAGTAAAAGTTTAACGATTTTTATCCGCCGGGTAGGATGCTGGTACTCGATCTTCATCTGGGAGCGAAAACGGTAGCATTTTTGTTGCCATTTGTGTAAGCTTCGTCAAGTAGGTTCATTGAATGAAAGCTAGTGGCAATAGGCAAGCCAAAATACTCTCCGGGGTAGAACTCCAGCATCTGCTCGGTGAAAAAGGGTTTCATACCTCATGCGATCGCACCCTGTTCCCATTCCAGCGAAGTAGTGGCTCCTACAGATAAATTAATACTTAATATATGTGCCGTTGAAAGGAAAGATAGGTTCCAATGAGCAACTTACGGGCCTGATGCGTAAAGCCGCCGCGATTCATCCGGCGGATATAAGCGAATGGCTGAATAAATTCAGCCTTGCCAGCAAGTGACGTGTGAAGATGGGTATGAAGTACCAGAAAAACGCCCACTATTAAAACGTTGTGCCCTATACCATCTTGCCAAAGGAATGCACTTTGATAGTATAGAGAGTACCATTACCTGGTACATTTACCGAGTATTGGCAAGCGAAATTTATTGAGCGAGTATGAAAGTCCTGGTTATTGGCGGTGATGGCTATTGCGGTTGGGCAACCGCACTTTATCTTTCCAATCGAGGGTACGAAGTTGGCATCATAGATAGTCTGGTGCGGCGTCATTGGGATATGGAACTGGGCGTCGAAACCCTAACACCGATCGCACCAATCCAGCAACGCCTCCAACGCTGGCATGACCTCACCGGAAAATCCATTGACCTGTTTGTTGGCGATATCACCAACTACGATTTTCTCAAGTCCGCGCTGCATAAGTTTGAGCCAGAGGCAATCGTCCACTTTGGAGAACAGCGTTCTGCGCCTTTCTCGATGATTGACCGTGAACACGCTGTTTTAACCCAGATTAATAACGTAGTTGGGACGCTGAATCTACTCTATGTGATGCGGGAAAGCTTCCCGGACTGTCACTTAGTTAAGTTGGGGACGATGGGCGAGTACGGAACGCCTAATATTGATATCGAGGAAGGCTACATCACCATCGAACACAACGGGCGTAAGGATACCCTGCCGTATCCGAAGCAACCGGGATCTTTCTACCACTTAAGCAAAGTTCACGACAGCCACAATATCCACTTTGCCTGCCGCGTTTGGGGACTACGTGCTACTGACCTCAATCAGGGTGTTGTTTACGGCGTCCTGACGGAAGAGACGGGCATGGATGAGCTATTGATTAACCGCCTTGACTACGATGGGGTATTTGGCACAGCTCTGAACAGATTCTGCATCCAAGCAGCCATTGGTCATCCTCTGACAGTTTATGGCACGGGCGGTCAGACTCGTAGCTTTTTGGATATCCGGGATACGGTGCGATGTATAGAATTAGCGATCGCAAACCCAGCTGAACCTGGTCAGTTCCGCGTCTTTAACCAGTTCACCGAACAATTTAGTGTTGGAGATCTGGCTTTGATGGTCAAGAAAGCGGGTAATGCTATAGGGCTGAGTGTGGAAATCAATAATATTGACAACCCCAGAGTCGAGAAGGAAGAACACTACTTCAACGCCAAAAACACAAGTCTGATCAGTCTTGGCTTGCAGCCTCACTTTCTCTCAGATTCTCTGCTCGATTCCCTGCTAAATTTTGCCACCAAGTACCAGCACCGCGTAGATAAAAACCAGATCCTGCCCAAAGTTTCTTGGCGTCGCGACAATAACAGCGATCGCGTCTCTTAAGCAGAATTGATGCCACTCAACAACGGGTAAAGGGGTAACAGCAAGAGCAAATTAAACCTAGCCTGATCTCAAACTGCCTACCCTTTGCACTCGACAACTCTTGAACCACTTGCCTAAGTGCTGTTGATATTAACCAGGAAGTATTGGGCGTTGAGTTGAGAATGATTAATTCCCAACTCAACGCTGATAACTTTTACACAGTCTCATCTGTAAGAATTATTAAATAAGTAACATCTTTACTCATTAAGCCTTGCTTTAAAGTTATTATATTAGATAATAGAAATCTTGGTTACTTTTTTAAAAGCTTTAATATTCCATTATTTATAAAGTGATTGTACCATGAAAAAAAGCTCATTTTTTATGAGAAGCTAAAAAAAATCAACGCTTAAGCATAGAGCTTGAAGCTATAAAATGCGAATCGCTTTATTCACTGAAACCTTTCTGCCCAAGGTTGATGGCATTGTGACGCGCCTGCGTCACACAGTTGAACACTTGCAGCGCAACGGCGATCGGGTGCTAATATTTTCCCCAGATGGCGGTCTCACGGAGTACAAAGGAGCCAGAATTTACGGCGTTTCCGGCTTTCCGTTGCCGATGTATCCAGAGTTAAAACTCGCCTTGCCTCGACCCGCAATTGGTCGCGCCCTAGAGGAGTTCAAACCAGATATCATTCATGTTGTCAACCCAGCTGTTTTAGGACTTGGTGGTTTGTATTATGCCAAGGCTATGCAGATTCCATTAGTGGCGTCCTACCATACTCATCTGCCCCAGTATCTACAGCACTATGGTTTGGCGATGCTGGAAGGCTTCTTGTGGGAACTGATCAAAGCCAGTCATAATCAAGCGCATCTGAATCTGTGTACTTCGACAGCAATGATGCAGGAACTGACATCCCACGGGATTGAAAGAGTGGCATTGTGGCAACGGGGCGTCGATACCGAGATGTTTGGGCAACACTTGGCATCCATGGAGATGCGATCGCGCTTGAGCCAGGGACACACCGATTGCCCCCTGCTGCTTTATGTAGGGCGTCTTGGCGCTGAAAAAGAAATTGACCGCATCAAACAGGTGCTAGAAGCCATCCCCAACGCCCGCCTAGCCTTAGTGGGGGATGGCCCTCATCGCCAAGCTTTAGAACAACACTTCGCGGGCACCCCCACCCATTTTGTGGGTTATTTGCAGGGTTTAGAACTTGCCTCAGCCTTTGCTTCATCTGACGCCTTTATATTCCCCTCGCGTACAGAAACATTGGGATTAGTGCTACTCGAAGCAATGGCTGCCGGTTGTCCCATCGTTGCCGCCCGTTCTGGGGGGATTCCGGACATTGTCTCTGATGGTGTTAACGGCTATCTCTTCGATCCAGCTGATGATCAGGGAGCGATCGCGGCTACCCAACGCCTCTTATCTCATCAAGAAGAACGGGAAACCCTGCGCCAAAAGGCTCGCCAGGAAGCCGAGCGTTGGAGCTGGGCCGCCGCCACGCGCCAGTTGCAGAACTACTACAGATCTGTGGTCTATTCCCAATCCATGTCATCTGTAGCTTAATAAGCTTTAAACAGTTGCCTCCCCTAGGGGGTCAGCTGCTTGGTCTTTTAAGTTTTCATTGTCCATGCCATAACAGACAAGTAGTCAGTGGTCAATAGTCAAGAGATTTTAGATTATTCTCATCAGATTAATGAGCACTGACTACAGGCAAAAACCTAAGAGCTAAGAATTAGAGTTCCCGTCCCCATCCTGAAACTGATTTTTGCCAAGGCCGAGTTGCTTTTTGGTGCGTTTAAGATCTTTCCAGAGAACCTTGATTTGGTGATAAGACTCTTCAGGAGATAGCTTACCACTGGTTTCTAAGTTACAGATGTAGTTCACCTTTTGAGCAAATTCTTGCAGGTTAGCGTTGAAAACTAGGTTCTCTGGCTTCACCTTGCCGTAGTAACGACTACGAGGATATAGGAACTCAGAACGGTCTGCCACGGCTATCTCCTTCTAAAATCCGCATTTTGTCCGGGCTTTAGATTAATTACCTGCAACGCCTGATGGCTTTGGTTTAACGAACACAGCCATTTGTTAAATTGCAGCTAGATTCCATTGTAGTGAGTTTGACGAGAAGAAGCACCATTACTTTAACCTTTTCTTAACTTTAGCTTAACTTGATCTTCATCAACGGTTAGAGATTGCAGCCCCGCCAGCCTGCTGTTGAGAATCTCACTTTTGGCACCTATACAATTTTCTGTTGCTACTGGCACTAATCTAAAGTTAGAAACCACTACACCAAGCATGTCTGCTCAAAAACAGCTTTACGAAGGCAAAGCCAAGATTATTTACACCACCGACAACCCGGAGATTCTGCTGGCGTACTTCAAAGATGACGCCACAGCCTTTAATGCCCAAAAGCGAGGCTCCATCGCCGGAAAAGGTGAGATGAACTGCACCATTGCCGCTTATTTGTTCCAATTACTGGAAGCTAATGGCGTTCCTACCCACTTTATTGACTGTCCAGCACCGGGCAAAATGCGAGTGCGGGCGCTGCGAATTTTGCCGCTAGAAGTAGTTGTCAGGAACATTGCAGCCGGTAGCCTCTGTCAACAGACTGGGTTGCTGGTAGGTACCGTGTTACCACAGCCCCTGGTGGAATTTTTCTATAAAAAGGATGAACTGGGAGATCCCTTGTTGACGCGCGATCGCATCATGTTATTAAATCTGGCAACACCCGAACAGCTGGATCAATTACGATCTAGTGCTTTGCGGATCAACCAGATCCTCTCAGACTTTTTCCACCAGTGTGGCATTACCCTTGTGGACTTTAAGCTGGAGTTTGGTCTAGATGTGCAGCAACAACTACTCTTGGCAGATGAAATCAGCCCTGACAGCTGCCGCCTTTGGGATCAAGCCGAAGCTGACCCCGACCGGCGGGTGATGGACAAAGACCGATTCCGGCGTGATCTAGGTAATGTGGAAAGCGCCTACCAGCAAGTGTTAGAGCGAGTTCAAAAGGGGGTAGAAGGTAGAGGATAACGTCCGGGGCAATCTTGCTTTTTTAGGCTCTCCTAATTTATCTTCAATGTGACAATTAATCTCCCAAAAAAGCATTAGCTAAGTGGGAGATTAATTTTCACAAATATACCTAAAAACGAAAACACAAGATCAGATAGACCAGCGGTGCTGGTTGGACGACATTACCAGATAGCATAACCTCATTTAGCTCATCAACAACGTTGCCTATGCCGGAAGCAGTCAGAATCTAAACGTTACCCAAAACAGCAGGATAAGCTAACCAGAATTACGAATAAATAGCCCTGCCACGCCAATATTTTCATCATTGTGTTGCTCATTAGGTGACGAAAACATATGATTTGATTTGTATTAATGATCTTCAGGTTAACAACCTTGGCCGCAACAGCAAGCTGGCTAAATCAATTGAAGATACTAATCGAAAGAAGCGCCAAACTTTCATCTTGGCTTCTTTAGTTCAAGGTCAGAGGTAAGATGAGAGGTTGCCCCTACTTCCCTGATCCCCTAGTCCCTAGTCCCTTTTTATTTGGTGTGTGGAAGTGCTAAACGACGTCCTGAAGGAAATGCGCTTATCTCCCTTATTGTTGGCAGTTTTTGCTGCCTCAACAACCCTAAGTTTATCAACTCCGGCTAGCGGAAAAACCGTTAAATCTGCCCCTAAGGATGCCCAACAGATAGCTGGTTCTTCATCTGAGGCACCTGTACCTCAAAACGTGGTTGTCCAGGCTGTGCCTACAACGCAGGATTCGCCAAACGTGGTTATTCAGGCTGTGCCTACAACACAGGATTCACCAAACGTGGTTGTCCAGGCTGTGCCCATAACGCAGGATTCGCCAGCAGTATTGAGCCAAGATACCCCCGCGACGCCACCCGTAGTCATACCTCCCAATCTGGAGGTTCCAACGGAACCGTCTCCTGGCACAGAATCGACGCCCCAACAAGAGACGCCGAACCGGGTTGAATTTGATGTCACGCCTGGGGCGCCCTCGCTGGAGAATATTAACCCACCTTCGCCAAGCCCTACGCCACAGCCGACCTCGCCACCCTCCACAACAACTCAGCCCGCGCAGCCAGAAGCCCGCGTGCTAGTAGCTGAAGTCCAAGTCAGCGGCGTTCAAGGTGAACTCAGGGACGAAGTATACCGGGCAATTCGTACCCAGGCGGGGCGGGTCACGACCCGTGCCCAGTTACAGGAAGATGTGAATGCCATCTACGCGACGGGCTATTTCGCCAACGTCACATTTGCGCCAGAGGATACGCCCTTAGGAGTGCGGGTAACCTTTGTTGTGCAGCCTAACCCCGTGCTGCAAAATGTGGGCGTCACGACCGTTCCCCCTGAAGGTAAGCGCGTGCTGCCGCAACAGGTGGTTAATGACATCTTTGCACCACAATATGGTCGCATCCTTAACCTTAACGACCTGCAAGAAGGCATTAAGAAATTAAACCAGTGGTACAAAGACAACGGCTATGACTTAGCGCAGGTGGTAGATGCCCCAAAAGTTGACGAGTCAGGCACAGTCAACCTGGTTGTGGCAGAAGGAGTGATTGAGAATGTTGAAGTTCGCTTCCTCGACAAAGAAGGAGAAGCCACTAACGATGAAGGTCAGCCCATCGGCGGTCGCACACGTCAGTTCATCATCACGCGAGAGGTGCAGTTAAAGCCGGGTGATATATTTAACCGGAAGACAGCAGAAAAGGATCTGCGACGGGTTTATGGTCTGGGCATTTTTGAAGATGTGCGGCTCTCGTTTAACCCTGGTCAAGATCCACGCAAAGTAGTTGTCGTGGTGAATGCGATTGAGAAGAAGAGCGGCTCGCTGGCAGCTGGGCTGGGTGTTAGTTCAGCCAGCGGTTTGTTTGGCACGGTCAGTTATCAGCAGCAAAACCTGGGAGGTAACAACCAGAAAGTGGGGGCTGAAGTGCAGCTGGGTCAGCGAGATCTGCTGTTTAATGTCAACTTTACTGATCCTTGGATTGCGGGCGACCCCTACCGCACCTCCTACACGGTTGATGCCTTCCGACGTCGGTCTATCTCACTGATTTTTGATGGCGGCGACCGAGACATCAGACTTGGTCCTGAGCACGATGGAGACCGACCCCGTGTTGTGCGGCTGGGCAGCGATATCACCTTTAGCCGTCCCCTGACTCGGGACGTCTTTGGCGGCTCAGAATGGAGGGCGTCTTTGGGCTTGCAGTACCAGCGAATTTCCATTCGCGATTCCGATGGCGACTTAGCCCCTACAGATGAGTTTGGCAACAACCTGAGCTTTAGTGGCTCGGGGAGAGATGACTTATTAAGCCTCCAACTTGGAGCTGTGCGCGATCGCCGCAATAACCCCGCGACACCCACCCAAGGTTCGCTGCTGCGGGTGGGCGTCGAGCAGTCTATCCCCATAGGAGAGGGAAACATCCTCATGAATCGCCTGCGGGGTAGCTACAGCTACTACATTCCAGTTAACTTTACCCGCTTTAAAGAAGGTCCTCAAGCTCTTGCCTTTAATATCCAAGGCGGAACAGTACTGGGCGATTTGCCGCCTTATGAAGCCTTTTCCCTGGGTGGTAGTAACTCGGTGCGGGGCTATGAAGAAGGAGACGTCGGTAGCGGTCGCAGCTTTATTCAGGCCACAGCTGAATATCGCTTCCCGATTTTCTCGGTTGTCGGCGGGGCTTTATTTCTTGACGCCGCCACCGACCTCGGTTCCGGCAATAGCGTACCCGGTGACCCAGCAGGCGTTCGGGGCAAACCAGGTAATGGCTTTGGCTACGGCTTAGGCGTCCGGGTTCAGTCTCCACTCGGCCCGATTCGGGTTGACTATGGCTTTAATGACAACGGTGAAAGCCGCCTCCATTTTGGTATTGGAGAACGATTCTAACGATTTTGGACTTGGGATTGGGGGATACTAGTTAGCAATCACAGGTGGTTGAGTCCCAAGCACAACCATCGCATCCAAAATCATTTCTTGTGTGGCAATATTCACCAAAATCTAACTGCGGTTAAAACCGCTAAGTGCTACGCAAACGCGTCGTCTTTCCTCCCACGTCCTTATACGGTGGGCTTCCAGACTTCCCGGAGGTGCTTGTGAATTCAATCCCAAATCCAAAAGCTAAAATCCCAAATACCTTGGGGGCGTCTTTTGAGTTGTCGGGTGTAGGACTCCATAGCGGCGTCCTCACCCATGTGCGAGTGCTACCGGCGGCAGTTGGGGAGGGACGCTACTTTGTTAGAGTAGATTTACCTAACTCACCCCTCGTCCCAGCACGGGTAGAGAGTGTCAGCCAGACAACTCTTTCTACAGAACTTGCTGTAGAAAACGCCAGTGTGCGGACTGTGGAACACTTATTGGCAGCCCTAGCAGGTATGGGTATTGATGACGCCCGGATTGAGATCGATGGGCCGGAAGTTCCGCTACTGGATGGCTCAGCGCTCTTGTGGACTGAGGCGATTGCCAAAAGTCAGCAGCAAGAAGTTTCTTCTTCTTCCCCTCTGGCTCATCGCTCGTGTATCATGTCTCCTGTTTGGGTGCATAAAGGCGATGCATTTGTTGCTGCCTTACCAGCACCAGTAACTTGTTTCACTTACGGAATTGACTTTGACTTACCGGCAATTGGCAATCAGTGGTATAGCTGGAGGCCGCACTCAGAAAGTTTTGCGCTGGCGATCGCACCAGCTCGTACTTTTGGATTAGCCCACCAGATAGAACAGCTGCGGCAAGCCGGTTTAATCAAGGGTGGGAGCTTAGAAAATGCTCTTGTCTGCGACGCCCAAGGATGGCTTAATCCTCCGTTAAGATTTTCAAATGAGCCAGTGCGTCATAAACTTTTAGATTTAGTAGGGGATTTAAGTTTACTAGGAACGATCCCCCAGGCTCACTTCCTCGCTTATAAAGCCAGCCACCACCTGCATATCGAACTAGCAACTGTGCTGGCGAGCCAAAATTTGGGATGAAAGAATTGAATCCCAAATCCCAAACCTCAAATCTAAAAATCGCTTCCACCTCTATCTAAATCTGCCAATGTCCACCCTGATTGATGTCAACACACCCACTGCCCCTGGCGATCTAGCAATCGAGGGCAATCAAGACTTAAGTTCTCGTATCTCCACCCCCGCGTCTGCCAAAACTCAGCTCACAATTGAAGAGATTCAGAAACTGCTGCCCCATCGGTATCCCTTTGCTCTGGTAGACAAAATTATCGAGTATGTGCCAGGGAAGCGGGCTATTGGCATTAAAAATGTCACCTTCAACGAACCGCATTTTCAAGGACATTTTCCCGGGCGTCCGATCATGCCCGGCGTAATGATTGTGGAAGCAATGGCCCAAGTGGGCGGCATCGTGTTGACTCAGCTGCCGGATGTGGAGGGCAACTTGTTTGTATTTGCTGGAATTGATAAAGTTCGGTTCCGCCGCCCAGTCGTACCAGGCGACCAGCTAGTGATGAGTGTGGAACTGCTTTGTGTCAAACGGCGTCGTTTTGGGAAGATGCAGGCTCGTGCTGAAGTTGATGGCCAGTTGGTCACAGAAGGAGAACTGATGTTCTCTTTAGTAGACTGATGGCATACTATCAGCTTTTACACTTTTGTCCGTAGTCTGTAGTCCGTACTTAGAAAGGATGCGCGAGCTAATTGCGGACTACTGACCAATAACCGCTGAGGATCTGGCTGATGGCTGGAGTAGCAACCTTGACGACACTGATTCATCCCACCGCTATTATCGACCCAGGAGCCGATCTGCACCCAACGGTGCGGGTGGGTGCCTATGCGGTGATTGGAGAGAAAGTGAAAATTGGCGCGGAAACGGTGGTTGGCGCTCATGTCGTCATCGAGGGACTGACGGAGATAGGCGCTGGCAATCAAATTTTCCCCGGAGCAGCAATTGGGCTGGAAACTCAAGAGCTTAAGTATGACGGCGCTATTAGCTGGGTAAAAATTGGTGACGGGAACCGAATTAGGGAGTACGTTACAGTTAACCGGGCGACAGGTGCTGGTGAAGCAACAGTGATCGGCAATAATAACTTGCTGATGGCTTATGTTCATGTCGCTCACAACTGTGTCATTGAAGACTCTGTAGTAATTGCTAATGCGGTGGCTTTAGCTGGTCACGTCCATGTAGAGTCGCGAGCTGTGATTGGTGGGCTTGTAGGCATTCATCAATTTGTCCATATTGGGCGACGGGCAATGCTGGGAGGCATGAGCCGCATTGACCGGGATGTGCCGCCGTATATATTGGTTGAAGGAAACCCATCGCGAGTGCGATCGCTCAACTTGGTGGGACTAAAACGAGCCGGATTCACAACAACAGATCTGGCATACCTCAAAAAAGCCTTTCGGATTCTCTATCGCTCTGGATTAACTTTGAATCAAGCTTTAGAACAGTTGGATTTGCTACCGGATAACGAACACTTGCAGCACCTGCGACAATTTTTGCAACTGTCGCAGAAAGAAGGACGGCGCGGTCCGATTCCAGGTCGGCGTCTTCAAGTAAGGAGTGAGGAGTGAGGAGAACAGGCGCACAGGAGCAGGGGAGCAAAGAAGCAGGGGAGACTTTAAATCTCAATTATTCCCCTGACCACCTGTTTCCCCAACTGGCAACAAAGGCAACTTCACCCGAAGCTTCTGCCCCCCGGCGAATTTTTATCAGCACCGGGGAGGTTTCTGGAGATTTACAGGGGGCGCTACTGATTGACGCCTTGAAGCGGCAAGCAAAAGCAACTGGGCTGGAATTAGAGATTGTGGCACTGGGAGGCTCGCGCATGGCCGCGTCTGGGGCGATTCTCCTGGGCGATACTACTGGCATCGGTTCTGTAGGAATTCTGGAAGCACTACCTTATGTTTTACCAACCCTACAAATTCAGCGGCGTGCTAAACAATATCTCCAGCAACACCCACCTGACCTAGTAGTGCTAATTGATTACATGCGACCAAATCTGACCATTGGCGGTTATGTACGACGTCAGCTGCCTTCTGTGCCGGTGGTGTATTACATCTCCCCGCAGCAGTGGGTGTGGTCGCTAGGTCTGCGGGACACGGAAAAGATTGTAGAGATAACTGACCGGCTACTGGCGATTTTTCCCGAAGAAGCTCGTTACTTCAAAGAGCGGGGAGCATCGGTCAGCTGGGTGGGCCATCCTCTGGTAGACCGTATACAAGGGTTCCCTAACCGGGAGAAGGCGCGGGCAGCATTGGGGATTGAGCCATCTCAAGTGGCGATCGCTCTGATACCAGCCTCCCGACGTCAGGAACTCAAGTATCTCCTGCCGGTAATTTTCCAGGCTGCTCAACAAATTCAAGCCCAGTTGCCCCAGGTTCACTTCTGGATTCCCCTATCCCTAGAAACGTATCGACGTCAGATTGAACAAGCTATTCAGGATTACGGTCTGCGTGCCACCCTCATCGCCGATCAAACCCCAGAAGTGCTTGCAGCTGCTGACCTAGCAATTACCAAATCCGGTACTGTGAACTTGGAGCTTGCCCTGCTAGACGTACCGCAGGTAGTTACATACCGCGTCAGCCCGATGACAATCTGGATTGCCCGTACCTTCCTAAAAGTTTCCATCCCCTTTGTGTCTCCACCTAACCTGGTGGATATGAAGCCAATTGTGCCCGAGTTGCTACAGGAGCAAGCTACACCGGAAAATCTTGTCCGAGAAGCCCTAGAACTTCTGCTTAATCCCCAAAGACGTCAGCAAACTTTGGCAGGCTATGAGGAAATGCGCCGTTCTTTAGGGGAAGTGGGAGTATGCGATCGCGCAGCTGGTGAAATTCTCCAATTGCTTTAGCGATTAAATAGCTAGATATAAATAAACTCAGCTAGACAAGGTAGCATGGCTATGTTTATTTATGTTCACTATTAGTGCTTGATCTAATAATTAAAAATCCCCAATTCAAAATCCCAACTTGGGCGAGCTACTGGTTTCATCCCCTGCTACTTTTATTGTGGATAGCCATCGGAACTGGTCTACGCTTTACCAATTTAGCGTCGAAGCCTCCTTCGACCATTGAGTTAGCCACGCTTGTTTTTAGCTTAGGTAATAGTTTACAGACAGTGCCGCTGGATCGAGCGATCGCGCTAGATACTCTCCTACAACCCCTGCAACCTCACCCGGAAGCTGGCATCAGAGCAGTTATCGACCACTTGATGACAGAGAGTACCCATCCCCCAGTCTACTTTGTGCTAGCTCACCTGTGGATGAAGCTGTTTCCCACAGTAGGAGGACTGGTTTCATTGTGGGGAGAGCGATCGCTCAGTGCCGTTTTGGGTGTAGCCTCAATTCCCGCCATATTTGGCTTCGGTTGCTTTGCCTTTCGCTCCCGCTTAGTGGGTCAAATGGCAGCAGCAATGATGGCAGTTTCCCCCTATGGTATATTTCTGGCTCAGGAAGCTCGCCACTATACCTTGACAATTTTGTTACTTATTGCTTCTCTGTGTTGTCTAGTAGTTGCTGTACGGACTATCCACAGCCGTACTCGCTTGCCTATCTGGGTGGGATTAATCTGGGTGGGGGCGAACAGCTTAGGTATTGCGGTTCATTACTTCTTCGTCCTTGGCCTTTGTGCTGAGGCGTTGGTTTTGCTGGGATTTTGGATCAGGGATTTAAAATTTAATCGCCAAACTTTCCACTTTCATTGGTGGCGGATCTACGCTGTCGCTGCGGGCACCCTGGTGGGAGGCTTAGTGTGGATACCTGCCTTGCAGGATGTTTCTGATAACGAGCTGACGCAATGGATTTACAGCGGTAATATCTTCAGCGACTGGCTGGAACCGATTGCTCGACTTTTGGCATGGATAATCACTATGCTGGCGTTGTTGCCAGTGGAAGGTGTAGCTTTACCAATTGCGATCGCCTCTGGTCTAGTTGTAGTAATGTTTATCCTTTGGGCGCTACCAATCTTCATCAGTAGCCTCAGAATCCAGATGGGGCAACCTATTTCCGCTTTGACTCTTCAAACTTTGGGTGGGTTTACAATAGCTGCGATCGCCCTGTTCTTCTGCATTACTTACGGTCTAGGTGCTGATTTAACCTTGGCTGCTCGTTATCACTTTGTCTACTTTCCATCTGTGATAGTTTTGCTAGGATCTAGCCTGGCTATTTGTTGGGATGCTTCTACCGTAATCACCGGGACAGGGGAGGCATGGAGTGAGCGTCAGCAATCTATGCTTAATTTCCTCAAATCAAGAGGGAAAAAAGCGGTCATGCTAATTTTGGTAATGGGTTTCCTCGGTGGACTAACAGTAGTCTCCAATGTTGCCTATCAAAAATCCAAACGCCCTGATATTTTAGTTCCCAAAATCCAAGAAATGTCTCAGGTGCCAGTTCTTATTGCTACGCTTCACAAAACACACCATGAAACGAGAGCAATGATGGGGTTAGCATTCGAGTTCAAGCGCGCCTCATTGGGAGCATTAACACCAACAGCAACAGCTTCTATCACGAGTAACCCTCAGTTTCTCTTAGCACATAAAGGCGATGATTCCCGAACTGTTACCGATGCCCTCTACAGAGCGATCACGCAACTCCCACGACCATTAGATCTGTGGACGGTAAATTTCACAGCTACTATCGAGCCAGAAGCACAAAAGTGCGTTATTGACTCCCGTTCCCTACCCAAGGTCGCTGGCTATAAGTATCGACTTTATCACTGCCTATGAACAAGATCTTGTAGAGACGCGAAATTTCGCGTCTCTACTTCCTTGAGATACTGTCGTGCATCTATAAAATAAAACGACTGGGGCTGGAGTTTCCCCTTGTTAAATTATCAAAGGTAATTTGTCTTGAAATTTGAAATTTCTATTTCCCCTATTAGAATCGCGAAAATTCTGGCTATCGTAGCGAGCTGCTTCACCCTTGTCAGCATAATTTTACAGTACGCCAGGTACGTATTTAACTATCGTCAAGATTGGATAAATTTCTTTATCCTCGACAAGGAGCTAAATTATCCTACGTGGTATCAATCATTTACATTATTGTTTTGTGCAATTTTGCTAGCCATCATTGCTGCGGCTAAGAAGGTAGATAGCGATCGCTATTTTGGTCATTGGAAAGCCCTATCCTTTATATTTTTATTTCTATCCTTAGATGAAACGATAAGTATTCACGAAATACTAATTATCCCAGACTTACGCTCCGCATTCCACTTAGGAGGAATCTTTTACTACATTTGGGTAATTCCTGGGGTTATCTTTGTTCTTATATTCACTAAATCTTATCTCAAGTTTCTTACTAATCTTCCCCGAAAGAGCAGACCTCTCTTTTTCCTGTCAGGACTAATTTATGTAGGAGGTGCCCTGGGGATGGAGATGATCGGCGGATACTATGCCGATTTATACGGTCAACGGAACCTGGGATACGCACTAATCACGAATGCAGAAGAATTTTTGGAAATGATGGGAATTGTAATATTTAGCTATGCTTTGATGTCTTACATGAACTTATATATGCAAAATTTTGATATACGATTTAACATCTTAAATGGCACAAAGCCACAAAAATCTAAATAATAGTAAAAACAATTTTTTGTACCATAACAAAAAGTTCCGCCAAAACGTCTTTACGTGGTTATTCTGCAATACAACTCATACGGAATTTACTTTAACACCTTATAATGAACTGCAAAGATGCAAAGAGAAAGAGGAAAGAGGAGTTGTGCGGTTAGGGCGTTTGTCTACTGAGGAGTTGCCTAAGCGGATACCAAACTATCTTGCAAAAACACACCTGCACTCATCGCGTTGATGAACTTCTTAATATATACGCAGAACTCGAAGGTATGCAGCAAAATGCGGCTATTTCAAACTCAGCTAATTAGTAGACCTCTTGCTCCCAGTCAATTTATTCTCTGCGTACCTTGGCGTTAACTTTGCGTAACTTTGCGTTTCCAAAACAAAATTTTTGCCAATATCAAGTAACTTTTGCCTGTGCTAACTTAATTGCTGATTTAGTAGAAGACATCGGCAAAGATAATCGAGATGAATTTTACAAGCTTTGGCCTGTAAATAAAATAACTGTTAGCAAAGCTTTAGAAGAACTACATCGCTATGTTACTCAGCTTTTGTACCAAAAAAATGTTGTACGTTCAACAGTAAACCACACTTGGGTAACTCCGCCAACAGTCAAAGTTCTCTCTGGTGACTGGTGGAAAAAATTAGTATCGCCTTTGTGTGCAGATAATATTTATATTCCTGACCCGCCTTTACCCACCGCAATTTTGTCAGCTTTTAAAGAGGCAAATTGTCACATAGAGACATTTAAGCCTGCTGACTTGCGTAAACATTTAACTGAAAATAAACCGCTGGGAGTTCCTTTACAGGATGCGCCTAAAGCAAGCCTACGCAATAGGCAGTGGATTGTTGATATACTCCAGTATTGTATTAGTGATGGTCATAGAGACTTACGCGGGTTACCGTTAGCGATTCTTGCTAATGATACTTTGCAAGTATTCGGATATAACCCCATAGGAACTATCTATATTGCGGATGAGAAAGCAAGGCAGATATTTGCCAATTATCCTGAATGGTTCATCCATGCAAATTTATACAATCAGGTGTCTCTATTCAATCGAGTTGGCGTTTCCAATATGGACGTCACAGAAGTAGCAAAGAAACTGGTTAATGTAATTGGTTCGCAGTCAAAAGTATATGAGTGGGAACCTGATGCACCCAATCCCCCAAACGCCAAATGGCTAACTCTGGTTTACCGTTACTTTGCAAATGTCAATCAAAGATATTTGCCACTAGAGGAACTAAAAGCAGCCCCACTGGTTCCAGGAGATGATGGCAAGCTTCATAAAGGGGGATTTTTTAACACTCCTTTATTGCGTCTATCTGAGATCAATGACGAAACTGTTGCCGCAGTCAAATATTTTGGAGTTCCCCTTATAAAAGCACCACCAAATCTTGAGGAGGCGATAGACAATTTTATAAAGCAACATCCTGGAAAACTGATTTGGTTAATTACAGGCTCAACTGTTACAAAGTATATTTATTTACGTTACGAGCAATATCTGCCACTTTATGACCGAAAGTACTATACATCTATCTTAAACTTTCTGTCAGATAAGCGTTGGCTCACGGGTGAAAGAGAATATCGCTCTGATAAGTATACGCAACTGCGACAACTACCGATTTATCCCACAAATTCAGATGAGCTTGTCAGCTTAAACGATGAAAATATATATATTCCTGGTGATGGATACGAACCACCAGAAATCGCTGGCACTTTAAGACTTTTGCGTTTAGGAACAGCTAAAAAGGAATGGTTGCCACTATTCCGCCTGCTAGAAGTTCCAGTACTGAATCGTGCCAGACTAATTAAAGATTGCTTGTTGCCTGAGTATTTGTCCCTTGCTTCTGATGAACAGTTAACAGTGCTGGCATGGATTCGAGATAATCTACGTGAAGCCAAAAAGGAACTACAGGGTGAACCTCAGACTTTAGCTACACTCAAGGAGGAAATTAAGAAAGCACGTCTGGTGCGTTGCACTGATGGAAGATTGCGATCGCCTGCCTTAATATATACTCCTGAAAGTGAAATAGTTAGCCGTATTCTCGGAAATAAAGCTGCCATTCCCGATATGGAATTTTATTTGCAGGATTCTCCACTCTGGCTCGATTTTTTTGAGTCCTTGGGAATGCAGGCCAAACCTAGTGCAGATGATTTGTTAGCCTGTGTAGATAATCTAATTCAGAAAGCCAATATTTCTGGTTCTGATGCGGTTGCTGATGCGTGTATAGAAGTTTTTAACTACATTGTAGATAATTGGGAAGACATCAAAGAAGCAAAAGTAAATAATGGAACTAAAGAACTAATCGAAGCAATTCGAGATAAACCCTGGCTTCCTGTTGAGCGCCAGCCGGAGAAACTTCAGGAATATGCTGGTGTTATAACACCTGAAAATAGGCTATATCGTGCTAAAGATGTATGCTTCATTCAAGATGCTCATTTAGTTGCTAGCCAAAAACCTATATTCGCTCGTAGCCAGCGGAACTTATTGAAGGTAGAAATTAGGAACGCTCTTGGCTTTCAACCGATAGAGCCAAATAGGGTACTAGATCATTTTGATACATTAATTGGGCTTTGGGAAAATGACAGATGAAATAAAAACAATAAAAAAAGGTATGGATACCTTAACATCAGTTAAAGCTGTATACAAATATCTTTATTCTACTTTTGTAGAAAGTCCTACAACTGATGAGCAACGACGACAAGTTAAAGAGCGTTTTCAAAACCGCAAATGCCTGTGGGATGAGTTTACAGATAAGTTTTGGAAGCCAATACACGCTTTTCAGAATGATGTCCCTTTTTTCGGAAGTCGCCGCGTCACTATACCTTTTACCCATCGAACAGGTGAGGTTTATGAACTTTTAGGTCAAAAGCGATCGCCCAATGTAGAAGATTACCTAGACTTCCTCCAAGAGTTAGCCTCTGAGTACAAGAACATACCTCTAAATAAAGAAGACTTTAACTACGCCATACAAGTATTACAGCGCCTTGAAGCCCAATTATCTTTAGAGGGGCGTTCTGTTAAAAATTTACCTGTGCTAACTGCTAACAGTCAACTACGCCTTGCAGACCAAGTTTTTATTGCCGATGCACCTTGGCACAAGGACTACATTGACCCTAATCTCATATTACACTCTCAAGTTTCTGTAAAACTTGCTAAATCCGCAGGAATTTTTTCTTTACTTAGAGATGCGATTGAACGTCCAATGGAGGTAAGCACTGCATTTAATACCAAGGGTAATGATTGGTGTCAAGAATGGCAAAGTACGCTTAATTCTAGAGAATTCATCTCTGGTTTGAGACGGTTAATTTTTCATGAACAGGACTCTGAACCCGTAGTCGATATTACCTGGCTAACAACGGCTAAAGTTTTACCAGCTAGTCTAATTACTGTAGATTTACTATTGAAAGATGAAAACAGGATGGCTTCGAAAATACCAGGAATTTATTATTTTGACAAATTCAAGATAATTTTTCATATTATCTCTAGTGATAGCAAATTCATAATAATCTGCTATCTTGCAGAAAGTATAAACAATCAGCTAGGTCAGTATGCATTAAAAAATCTGCTGCCCCTAGCTAGTATTATTGATGCAGAACCAAGAAATATTAAGTGCTTACTTGACGAGTTACGAATTAAGTCTTTATCAATTGATGATAACTTTCTAGCCTCTTTGGCTACACTAGAAGATAGTTTTGATTTAGGTAAGGTAGAGAAATGGGGACAGCAGTGGGCTATAGCTTTTTATCAATGGGTTGGCTATAGTAATTTTATCCAAGATAACACTCAAGATGCTTACGAGCTTTCTAGCAAAACTTTACAATTACCAGAAATTCAAGCTACAGTAAAAATATCTAGCGTTCGTTCCTCTCTGATTTGTCTCCAAGAAGCTGAATGGTCAAAAATTGCCCAATAAGATAAAAAAATGAGCTGCTAATAGTCACTCATCAAGATAATAAATTAGATAAGATCATCCAAATCAGGGATATTTGGAATAATTTAAAGCTAGCTGAGTCAGAATTCAGGAGCAAATCAAGTAATCTGACAACTTTACAGAATGAGACTCAAGATAATTTAATGAGATTTAATGATAATTCCGGTACTAGCCATAATGCTTTATTCCTAAACTGGCATAAAATATTAGAACTTTTACCCCCTGAGGAGATTAAACAATACCAACCGATTATGTCAGGTGAAAGTTATCAATCTGAATCAGTTAAATTTAAGCGAATTGAAGTTACTAATTAAATCATTGCACTATGACCAAGATAATCTGATTCAAGCCCCCAATTTAATAGGGGAGTGCAAATCCAAAATCCAAAATACAAAATACAAAATACAAAATACAAAATCGAATGACACGCGCTGACATGATGCGAGCTGGATATTCTCCCAGCGTGCGACTAGTTGAGGCTGGTGCGTGTGCGACTCCGATTATTAGCGATCGCTGGCAAGGACTTGATACTATCTTTGAGATTGGCAAAGAAATCCTCATCGCCGATTCTACAGAAGATGTGTTGCGTTATTTACGGGAAATACCGGAAGCAGAACGATTGGCAATTGGCGATCGCGCCCGCGCCCTGGCAGAACACACTGCTACGCACCGGGCGGCTGAACTGGAAAAATATGTAGTGGAACTCCGAGAAGGGCAGAGCGATCGCAATGTTTAAAGTCTAGGATGTCCGCCTTTGCAAATCTATTAGCCGAACTTTCCAGCATAAAAATAGCGGGGGCGAGATTGCTCTACGCAGCAATGTAAGGCGTGGTTGTTACAGGCAACATAGAAGGTTTAGCAATCAAATAACCTTGTACAAAGTTAGCCCCGTGTTCCTTGACCCAGCAGAGTTCCTCTGTTGATTCAATCCCTTCAGCAATGGTCTTAATGTTTAAACGCTGAGCGATTTCCAAAATCTTCTCTGTAATTAAAGCCTTATAAGGATCGAGATGCACATTGCGAATTAACTCCATATCCAGTTTGAGAAAATCGGGGCGCAACTGGTGGAGCAGGTTGAGGTTGGAGTAACCAGCTCCAAAGTCATCTAAAGCAACTTTGAAACCCGCTTCTCGATAAAACTTCAGGATGTTTTTGAGGTGATGGACATCTTGTATCCGATCTGACTCAATCACCTCAAAAACAATACGCTCGTGAGGAATGCCTACTTCCTTAATGGCAGTGAGTGTCGAACGCAGGCAAGAGACTGGATCGTAAATCGACGTGGGGCTGAAATTGATAAATAATTTTTCTTGAATACAGTGGCGTCCCGCCTGAAAAATGGCGCTTTTCCGAGCTACAGAGTCAAGCTGCGGCAATAAACCTGCATCATTAGCCACATCTAGCATTGAACCTGGATTAATCAAGCTGCCATCGGCAGCGATACCCCGTAGCAACGCTTCTTGAGCAAAGACAATCTTAGTATCATTAGCCTCAACAATTGGCTGAAAATGACTGGTGACCCGCTTGGCTGCTAGTATCTCTAGTAACCAACTGGCCTGATTAAGACTAATGAACTGCCGCAGTGAGGTGACTTTGGGAAAATCCTCAAGCTGGGGTTCCTGCATACCACTTACGAAAAGAGTCTGCGTATCCTTTAACTCTCGATTAGTCAATGTGGTCGTCAAGATGTTACTCAACTCTGGACTTTGGGGTGCTGCTAAAGTAATGCTTAAGGTTTGCCCATCTTTGAGTAACTGGGCGTCAACTCCGGCTAATTTCAGCTTCTGGATGACTTTAGTCAGGCTATGCTTCACAGGAAACCATAGATATAGCCTTCCGGTTGACTGAATAGGGCTGGGCAAGCATTCGCAACGAGTACAGGGTTTGGGACTTGGGGAAATTTCGCTCATAGGTGGTTCCACTGTATGGGAGTTATTGAGGCACCGTGCAATTATGAGAGTGAATAGCAGTTCCGAGACCATTTGGGAGCATCAATTTAGTATTCCCGGTTAGCGTAGTGTTTGGTAACATTGCTACAAAAATGCTTTACCCTATAGCCCCATCGACTAATTTGGGCATAACTAAATGAAGACAGGGCTCTCAATGTCGGCGGCACTATACATGGCTGACGGCGGTCTATCGCTTACAATAACTCCTTTCAATAATATTATGCTTGCACCTAATGCTTTAGCTCTTAATCAAATCATCGATCGCCGCCCCCTGACGGTTACTCCTGAGACGCCTGTCTCTCAAGTGGTGGCGCTGATGAGCGCTGCACGAACTAGCTGTGTCTTAGTTGCTCACCAGCAGCGATTAGTGGGCATCTTCACGGAACGAGATGTAGTCAAACTAGCGGCAGCAAGCATCTCCTTAGCAAGCGTGGAGATTGCTGCTGTGATGACCCAACAAATAATCGCGCTGACGGAATCAGAAGCTCAAGATATTATGAGTGTAATTTCCCGGCTGCGTCAGCATCGGATACGCCACCTGCCGATTATCAACTCCACAGAAGAACTGGTTGGCATCATCACACACGAAAGTATTCGTGCAGTCCTGCAACCGGCGGATTTGCTCAAATTAAGACGGGTAGGCGAGGTGATGACCACTCAGGTAATGCACGCTCCAGTAACTGCCTCTGTATTAAGCTTGACGCAATTAATGTCCACATACCATGTCAGTTGTGTGGTGATTGTCGAAAAAGAGAGTGAGAAGCTCCTTCGGCCTGTGGGAATTATTACAGAACGCGATATTGTGCAACTTCAGTCTCAGGGAGTAGATTTAACTGAAACTCAAGCGCATTCGGTGATGAGCACTCCTTTGTTGCCAACTCGACCGGATGAACTGTTGTGGTCGGCTCATCAACAAATGCAACAGCATCGCATCCGCAGATTAGTTGTAGTTGGCGATGCGGGGGAACTCTTAGGACTGATTACCCAAAGTAGCTTACTTTCTATCCTCGATCCAATAGAAATATGTACAGCTTTAGATAGCTTACAGCGAGTTGTAGAAGAGCAAACAACCTATTTAAGAATTGCTAATGAGCGATTACACAGTGAAATAATTTCCCGGCAACGGGCACAAACAGCCCTACAAAATCAGATTGCTTTTGAGCGGCTAGTGGGGGCGATCGCTACTCGCATCCGCCAGTCTTTAAATTTGGAAATTATCCTCAACACCACAGTTTCGGAAGTCCGGCAGTTCTTGCAAACAGAGCGAGTATTCATTTACCGCTTTGAACCAGACTGGAGTGGTTGCGTCTGTGTAGAATCCGTGGCTGATGATTATCCCTCAATCTTGGGAGAAAACATTCAAGACACTTGCTTTGTAGAAACCTATGTACCACTCTACAAAAAGGGTCGAATCGTAGCGACTAATGACATCTATAACGCTGGTTTAGCACCTTGTCACGTTAATTTACTCGCTCAGTTTCAGGTTCGAGCCAATTTAGTGGCACCAATTCTGCAAGGAGAAGATTTGTGGGGAATGCTCATTGCCCATCAGTGTTCTGGTGCCCGCCAGTGGCAGCAATTAGAGATTGATTTGTTCAGGCAATTAGTCACCCAAGTGGCGATCGCAATTCAACAAGCGCAACTTTATCAACAGTTAGAAGCCGCAAATGTAGAATTACGGCGTCTAGCTTCTTTAGATGGTCTAACTCAACTAGCGAACCGCCGCTGCTTTGACGAAGCTCTCTCTGTTGAGTGGCAACGGCACGCACGTGATGGAATACCCCTGTCACTGATTCTCTGTGATGTCGATTTTTTCAAACTCTACAATGATACCTATGGCCATCTGGCAGGAGATGACTGCTTGCAACAAATCGCTAGTGCTATCCGTAATGCTGTGCATCGACCAGGCGATGTAGTGGCGAGGTATGGGGGAGAAGAATTTGCAGTAATTTTACCGAATACTAACAGTGCGGGTGCTATGCAAGTTGCCCAAAAAATCTACTCTGGCGTCAAAGCACTATTTATTGCTCATAAAAAGTCTCCTATATGCTCTTATGTCACCCTTAGCCTGGGAGTGGCTAGCATGGTTCCTGAGCCTAAAGCTTTTCCGGCACTGCTGATCGGTGCCGCAGACAAAGCACTTTACAACGCCAAAGATAAAGGAAGAGCACGCATCATCTTTAATGAAATTGAGATTGTTTCTCCAGACTCAATGAAAACTTTGACATAAGTTTCTGTCGTAAAACAATTTGTGTAATTGCACGGGGAGCAGTTCGCCGTTAAAAGTGGAGTTGGTATGGGTACAATATTTATAGTTAACCTGCACTTGAAGAAGAGAACATAAGCAAATGCAAAAAATTTTAGTAATTGAAGATGAGAAAGCTGTTCGAGAAAACCTTTTAGATATGCTTGACGCTGAGGATTTTCATGCCATAGGTGCAGAAAATGGGCGCATCGGCGTGCAGTTAGCTGAAGAACATATACCCAATTTAATTATTTGCGACATCATGATGCCTGAACTCGATGGTTATGATGTCCTAGTTGCCCTACGTAAAAATACGGAAACTGCAACAATACCTTTTATTTTTCTCACTGCTAAAGCTGACAAAGCTGATCTGCGCCAAGGCATGGCGCTAGGAGCAGATGACTACTTGACCAAGCCATTTACTCGCAATGAACTATTACAAACTATTACGACTCGTTTATCAAAACAAGAAGCAATCAGCAAACAGACCCAGAAAAAGTTGGATGAGTTACGGGCAAATATTACCCTGTCGCTTCCTGCGGAGTTGCGTAATCCCATCAACAAAATCATCGATATATCAGAAATATTTATCAACGAATATGATTCTATAGAACCGATTGAAATTCTTGAAAAAGGAGAGGATATTAATAAGTATGCAAGGAACTTGTATAAGCTAATACAGAACTTTTTGATTTTAGCGAATATACAAATAGTGGCAACTGATCCTGAGCGAATTAAGGCGCTACGAAATCATCGAATGAGTTATCCGCAGTCGGTGATTACTGAGGTTGTTACTCAAAAAGCGCAACAAGTAGCCAGAGAATCAGATTGGAAGTTAGAAGTGCAAGATGCAACTGTTCATATTTCCGAATTGAAGCTGAAGAAAATTTTAGAAGAACTAATAGATAACGCCTTTAAATTTTCTTCTGCGGGCACCCCTGTTCAAGTGATCAGCACTCAGGACAACAATAACTATATTCTGTACATTACTGATTATGGACGGGGTATGACTGCTGAACAAATTCGGAAGGTGGGAGCTTATATGCAATTTGAGCGCCAACTATATGAGCAACAGGGTTCTGGTTTGGGACTCACAATCGCTAAAGCTCTAACTGAGTTACATGGAGGAGAATTAACAATAGAAAGTATACCTAGCAAACAGACTACAGTGCGCCTTGTTTTGCCGTGTTAATGGGGCAGAGGACAAATCTATATTACTCATCTCTATGGCAGTTTGTAACTTGTGAGAAAGTTTTTAAGTAGCACTCAACACTGTCTGAGCCTTAATATATGTTTCATTGGTCACGCTTATGAGTTAGTTTCTGTATGGCTTTGCCAGACTACGATCTTTTGTTCAACGCGATTGAAGAGTTAGTCCTGCAACACTCCCCCAGTGGGGTTGAAGGGGAAATAGATCGATTATTGATGAGCCGATTTGCGGAACTGGGAGTAGAAGCGTGGTTAGATGCGGCAGGAAATGCGATCGCAAAAATTTCAGGGCGCGATTCTCAAAGAGCCATCGCGATCACAGCCCACAAAGATGAAATCGGTGCCATTGTTAAAACGGTAGGAACCGAAGGGCGCGTAGAAGTCCGCAGGTTGGGAGGATCGTTTCCCTGGGTTTATGGTGAAGGCGTTGTGGATTTGTTGGGAGATAGCCAAATTATCAGCGGTATTCTCTCTTTTGGTTCGCGCCACGTTTCCCACGAATCCCCTCAAAAAGCCCAGCAGGAAGACACGGCAGTGCGGTGGGAAAATGCCTGGATAGAAACTAAATGCACGCCGGAAGAACTAGAAGAGGCTGGAATTAGGCCGGGAACGCGCATGGTAGTGGGTAAGCATCGCAAGCGCCCCCTGCGACTCAAGGATTATATTGCCAGCTACACTCTGGATAACAAAGCGTCGGTGGCAATTTTGTTAGCTTTAGCTGAACAACTGAAGACGCCAGCGGTCGATACTTATCTGGTAGCGTCAGCTAAGGAAGAAGTTGGGGCGATTGGTGCTTTGTATTTTACCCAAAACCATCGTCTAGATGCTTTAATTGCCTTGGAAGTATGCCCTCTATCTGAGGAATACCCAATTGCAGGGGGGGCTGCCCCAGTGCTACTTTCTCAAGATAGCTATGGTATCTATGATGAAACCCTCAACAGTCAGCTGCGACAGGTAGCTGCATACGCCGATGTTCCTATTCAACTGGCGGTACTTAGTCAGTTCGGTAGTGATGCCTCAATTGCCATGAAGTTTGGTCATGTTGCCCGTGCAGCTTGCTTGGCGTTTCCAACGCAAAACACGCATGGTTATGAAATTGCTCATTTAGGTGCGATCGCCAACTGCATCCAGATCCTTAATGCATACTGCCAAACCGATTTTGATTTCTCTCCCTAGTCCAAATCCTCCACCCCCAAGGTAATGCGAAATAAGTTTGTTGCATCTGTGCTGTGGATAGCGCGATCGCCCTCATAGATGAATGATGCCGCTCTTGCCATCCTAAGTAGAGACGTTGCCTGCAACGTCTCTACTTTATATGCGATCTCCCGGACATGATATTAGTTGTGATTTCCTACAAACTATTGTAGAGACGTTCCGGGCGACTGATTCTTCCCTTAGCTAGAGGCAGACTTTATTACCCAAAAATTAGGATACTCTTACGATGTTAATAATAGCTCAGTTAGCTTGGTTAATAAACTAAGATAACTAGCCAATTTAACTGCTTCGTTAGTAGCTGAAATATAGGCATTTTTTACAAAAAATAAAGTATGTTGACTTTAATTTATTTACTTAGTTGGTTTACCTTTCTTATTATAAGTACGTGGCTGGGTCGTCACAAGTCTATCCCACAGCAATAATACCAGCTGATTAAGGGGAGAAATTTACTTTCGCCGTTCTAGGTAAGTGGATAAAATTTGGTTTTTGTTAAAGTTTGCCTCTTGATACCCACTATTGCCTAAAATGAATTCAGTGACCGATATATTGAGCTAAAAAAGCCTAAGCATGTCCAAAACCGTTGCTGATGTAATGAGCCACGATGTGATAGTGGTGCAACCCCAGACGCCTCTAAACGAAGCTATTCAAATCATCGCCGATCGCCGGATTGGTGGTCTGCCGGTAGTAGATGATGCAGGTCAATTAGTGGGCGTGATCTCAGAAACAGATTTAATGTGGCAGGAAACAGGAGTCGAGCCGCCAGCATATATCATGTTTCTAGATAGCGTGATTTATTTGCAAAACCCAGCCAAGTATGAGCGAGACTTGCACAAGGCACTGGGGCAAACGGTTGGAGAAGTGATGACGAGTGATGCGATCACAGTCAATCCTGAAAAACCCTTGCGGGAAGCTGCCAAGCTCATGCATGAAAAAAACATCCGACGCTTGCCAGTAATTGATGACAGTGGCAAGGTGGTGGGTATTGTCACCCGTGGGGATATTGTACGGGCAATGGCCGCAGATTAGGATGATTTCAATACCTAATAGGGATTAGTACAGAGCCGCCTGGTTACAATCAGTCAAAACCCTAGAAGGTATTGGATATATCGTATAATGTCGCTAAGCTTCATTGTACTGTAGGCAATTGAGTTCCCCTATAACTATCAATATAGATAAGATAAATGAGCGTTAATCCTGAATCTGTTAAAGAATTGCTGAGTTCCGAAAATTTTGGCGATCGCGTGCGCGGAGTTAACCAGCTACGCCAGTTGGAACCGGCAATTGCATTTGAGTTAGTCCAACCACTTGTTACTGACAGCAACACTCGCGTGCGATATGGCGCAGTCAGCCAGATGGATACGCTGGGACACCAGAATTTAGAGACTGCTTTAACAATATTGCGCGATCGCCTCTTCAACGACGAGGAACCAGATGTGCAAGCGGCAGCCGCTGATGCTTTGGGAGCATTAAAGCTTAAAGAAGCCTTTGAAGACTTACAGAATCTCTACCACAGTACTCCTGAGTGGCTCGTGAAGTTCAGTATTATTGCTGCCTTGGGGGAACTGGGCGATCCACGCAGTTTTGAATTGCTAGAAGACGCGATCGCCTCCGACAATGAATTGGTACAAACGGCTGCCATTGGTTCCCTTGGAGAACTAGGAGATGCACGTGCCATTCCTCTGATCGTTCCCTATGCAACACATTCAGATTGGCAAATTCGCTACCGAGTAGTGCAGGCGCTCAAACGCTTGGGAGGTTCACAAGCTCAATCGACTTTAGAAACCTTAACTAAGGATAGCGTAGAGCAAGTAGCGAAGGAAGCTAAAGCTAGTTTAGCTTAGCGCTAATGAATGAGCGGTGCTAAACCGCTCTACTACAACATCGGCTAATGCAACTCAGTACCGTCCTTACGCAGCAGGTAGCGATCGCTAATTAGTTTCAGCACTACCCGCCCAATTTCTGGATGCGTTCTCTCAACCACAGGCTGGACAACAACCCCTTCCATCATGCAGTCGGGACTGAGTACGCTATTGGCATTATTAAACTGAGAAACGGCTTCCCAACTGTAACCACCAGTATAAAGTACAGGTACTCTCGGCAAGGAGAACTCCTCACAGAAGCCGAGAAAATCTTTATAATTAAGAAATTTGCCCTTTCTCTTTACAGCAAATAAAGCAAACTCAGTTTCCCCGTTTTTCAAGCCATATTTAATGTCCTGTACGCCATATATTTCGCCAAAAATCTGAGTATCAGCGGGTAGCTTATGCAGGGCTATATTTTCATTGTAAACCCTAACATAAACTAAAGTTTTGTTATTAATGTTGTTTTTCCAAAAGTAATTATGACTGCCTACGTGCGGCGTTCCCTCAGCATCCACCATGACTGTGAATAAAGTGCCGTGCAACTTTTCTGTCACCACCACTTCTTCCCCATAATGGAGGACATCTCGATAGCGCTTCAGGTTTTCTGGACTAGGAAACTTGTACTGTCCAATTCCAGCTTCTACATCCCCATTCATCAATTGCGGGATAGGGTATTCGTACTTAGCCACCCCAAAATGTTCCGTATAGTCATCTCCTACATTTCCTGTAAAATTATCCCCTACAGGAATAAGTAACCCTTCGGAAAAGATACCGCGCAGTTTTGCTGCCCGTAGCTTCTTAGAATAGTAAGGACGAATCCCAAATTTATCTATAAACTCATCGGGAATAACGCTATCAATAGGAAAGTAGAATGCCATATCCCCAGGTTTGAAGTTACCTTTGGCAGTTACTACTTGATAAGCCATTCCTTCAAAAGTGGCAATGTCTAATCTATCCGCATTGGGATGAGGATTGACGCTGTTAATTTTGACAACTTCTACTTTAAAGATGCTCATGACTAAAATAATTCGTAATTCGTAATTCGTAATTTCCAGTTTCAAGCCCCTAACTTTAGTTATGGGGGTAATTCAAAATCCTTGCATCTAAAATTCAAAATTGAGTAACCAATTTTGTAAGTTCTGAAACTGCTGTATTTTCTTTTGCTCTTTACCTTTACGCGACGCATGGGGTCTAGCGCTGTTAAGCCTTTGGGATGTTGTTCGGTAACAATTTGCCATACCGCAAGGGCTACCACTTGATAAGCTGTCTGCATTTCATTCATAAAAAACTGTATCTTTCAATCAATTAATTTATTGAGCATTAAACCCCTAACCCACCCTCACCAAATGCAACAGATCAGTACGCGGTAGTAACTTTAACAATGCCCTGTACGCTTGTAACAATACTGGGCTTAACTTGTGCAGTGGGAGTCGAACCCAGGCATAGCCCTTTATGCTACCAAAGGGGTAGCTTGCAGCCACCAAGTCCAACTTAACCCAGTTGGCGGGTTGTACTCGCTTCTATTGCTTTGGCTACCAACTTGCTCAATTTATTAATTCAGTAGTCCAATTTGCTTCTTGGATTTTGGTATCTAACTCCCTGTACTCTCTAGACAAACTATTTATTTGACTTTGCAGTTCGCTAATATTAACTGTACTGAATGACTTGATTTCAGAGCGGCTGTATAAGTTTGAAGTAACAGCGGCTGCGTTAACTAGAGAATCATACACGCTGCGTTTAAGTGAGAGCGTGTCTCTCTGAGCCAAAGCATCCGTAATGCTCACATTATCTTCCAGAGTTGTCAGAGAATTAGTCTTGTTGATTTTTTTTATTAAATCGGTTAATTCATTCACGGTTGCTTCTAACTCTGCAATCAATCCTTGCGGCTCTTCTGGGGGCTGTTCTCCTTCTTGTACTTTTGCACTTCTGAGCAATCTTTGCCTCAACTGCTCAATGCGTTTTTGACAATCTGCTCTCAAAATTAAAGCTTCTGCTAATTTCATAAACTTTTACAACCTTATATTTGACTATTGCCAGCCTACTATTTTGCTATTGGAATACCTTTTGGCAGGTTATTTTCTGGATCTATATGACCCTGGAAATTATCGCCGTAATAAGCTGCGACAACTGCAATCGTGCCAATGATATGGCGATTGAATTCTGCCAATTCTTCAGCAGGCACCCACAATTCCTGATGAACACGGCTGCCAACAACATGAACATCAAACTTTTGCGCGTAATCGTCTTCAACCTCAAACTTAGTCACGAAGCCAGCAAAACTATCGCTTTTGGTATTCCAGTCCCGCGCGATTTGCTCTGCATACTCAAAATTAAGAACTGGATAAAAGATGGGCTGTTCAGGAAGTCGAGGTGGAAATGCCTTAAAGTCAGTTTGGGCTATTAATTCGAGTTCTTTTAATCCGACAGGACGATAGAGTATCATCGTCTTCCTAGCATCCTCTAGAAGTGTGGGCAATTTAAAGAAAGCTGTGGTACTCGCAATTACCCGCCTTACTTGTCATCCCGCACTGGTAGAGGTGTTTCTAGAATCTCCATCAGCAACTCCAGCCGGGAAGGACGACTCAGGAGGGGGATAAGATTCGGGAGCGAGTAGTAGTCACCAGCAAAAGTGAAGGTATCCACCTGCGCTTGTCTTTCCTGCAACTTGCGCTCTAGCCAATCGTAGGAATAACCTACTTTAACAATGACGACGCTTGGCTCGACTTTGAGGTCGCGCTTGTAAGCGTCATAAGTTTCAGCGAAGTAGGGCGCGGTGTTTTCCCCTTCATCCGTTACCAGGATGATTTGCTCAACTATTTGCTTTCTGAGGCGCATAGCTTCCAACCCGCAGCCGATGCTGGTGGCACCCCCTGCCTTGAGGTGCTGAAATGCCCGCTCCCAGTCGCTCAATTGGCTACCAGGCGCTTTCACAGGGTAAGGCAAGGTGTCAAAGGCGTAGACAAACAAATCTGCCTCGGTAATGCCAGAAATTAGTGCGGCAATGCGCTTACCAACTTCAAGGGCACTTTCCATAGAACTAGATTTGTCAATCATCAAGGCGGTAGGCTTGGCAATTTTGCCCCGCTTTTTCACCTGCTCATCCATGACG
Source organism: Aphanothece sp. CMT-3BRIN-NPC111 (assembly GCA_019359765.1). Classification (GTDB taxonomy): domain Bacteria; phylum Cyanobacteriota; class Cyanobacteriia; order Cyanobacteriales; family JAHHGU01; genus JAHHGU01. The sequence goes on along the minus strand of JAHHGU010000010.1, from coordinate 71,032 downwards.
CGCTCTAGCCGTGCTGCTGTCTGGGTGTCCAGTTCAGCCGCATCTGCCGCAACTCGCGCCTTTAAAGCTGACACGCGAACGTCACCTTGCGCCTGCTCTAATTTCTCGTCAATGAGTGCTTTTACCTGGGGGTTTTGCATTGCACCGCGAGTCTGGAGTGACTTGAGGTTGTTAATTACCTCTTGGGGGGACATAGAGTTAATCAGCGCCACTAAAACTGTGGGCGTCATCTGTTTAATAGCACCCACTGCAACTGTGTAGGGGATTTTGTGTTCTACAATCAGTTGGGCTTGCTCTAGCGGTGATTGGGCGATCGCCATCAGCTTCAACCCATAGGCGAGGCTATCTTCTGGCGGATTATCTTTGAACAGCACCGCATCCGCGCGATCGCTCGGCTTAATATGTAAGCTGGCATAAAGATGCTTCATTGCCTTCCGTGCCCGTAGTGCCGCCCGGTCAAAGAACATGGGATTTTTTTCCCTTTCCTTCAGATAGCGCCGAACTGCTGTACGAGCCGAACGCGGCAGCTTGTCCCGGTGCTGCTTCATAAAGTCCACAACCCGCGCCACCTGGTAAGGCGGAAACTCTTGCAAGAGCATAAAACCAGCGTCGCGGTGTTCCTTTAAGCCGCTAGTGAGCAGATTGCCTAGGAATACTTCCTTATGGTCACGGACATCGCCTTGGCGTTGATACCAGGCTGCCAAGTGCCCATAAAAGATGGGGTCGCGTTGTACCATTTCCTCATGGAGTTTAGCTACCTGCTCCAATTGCCGATGCGGTGTGGTTAGCAGACTATTGAGCATATCTAAGCGCAGGTCGCGCTCGGCAGCTTGCATGAAAATCACCTCGCTTGTGGTGAAAGTCACTTCGCGCAAGTCGAGAAAGCCTTGGCTACTTTTCGGTGAGTATGTAAGCTTTTTCGGTTAGGGCGCGAAGTAGAAACTTCAATAACTAGCAATCAAATGCCGCGTGCTATCAAGATAGAGATTTCAATCTCTTTTATATCTGATGCTCTTTTATACTACTTATATACTACAAAACTGTCAAGAGACTGTGTAGAGATGCGAGCCGGAAAGGATATTATCTCTATTGCCGCCCGGTTGATGTCATTGACAGCGCTTTGCATCTAAAAGGAGTACACGCCTCCCCGAAGTCAAGGGGATTGCGCTACTGTGTCCGGCTCCGCTACCCTTAAAATTTCTTCTCAGGACTACAGATGTCATGGCTCGTCAGACCAGGAAACAACGACCGATCGCAGTTGACTTGTTCGCCGGTGCAGGTGGGATGACCCTTGGCTTTGAACAAGCTGGCTTTGATGTGCTTGCATCTGTAGAAATAGACCCGATTCATTGCGCCACGCATCAGTTTAACTTCCCCTTCTGGTCGATATTGTGCAAGAGCGTTATTGATACTACGGCAGAAGAAATCAGGAATCGGTCTGCGATTGGCGATCGCGAAATTGACGTAGTAATTAGTGGTTCTCCATGTCAAGGCTTTTCCATAATTGGCAAACGCGCCCTAGATGACCCGCGAAACTCTCTGGTGTTTCACTTTCTAAGGCTGGTTATCGCTCTAAAACCTAAATTTTTTGTAATGGAAAATGTCCGGGGGCTGACAATAGGGGAACATAAAAAACTTCTGGAAACCCTGATCAGCAAGTTTAAAGATAAAGGCTATAAAGTAGAAGAAAATTATCAAGTTCTGAACGCTGCTCACTACCGAGTGCCACAGGATCGCGAAAGATTGTTTCTCATTGGATGTCGGGAGGATTTTGAGTTGCCGAAGTATCCCCAACCGATTACCCAGCAAGCAAAGCCTAGCAATTTAAAGCAAAGAAAGTTATCAAATTTGCCTACTGGCCCTACAGTATCGGATGCAATTGCAGACATACCTGAAGCCACAAACTACCCAGAGTTATTCAATAGAGACTGGATTGTAGCGGAGTACGGAGAGCCTAGCAACTATGCAAAGCAACTTCGCGGTAGGAACTACTTAGAAAATGATTATTCATACAAGCGGGAATACGATCCGCAAATACTATCCTCAAGTTTACTAACAAAGCACTCCTCAGAATCTATTCAAAGATTTGCTGATACTCCACAGGGTAAAAGGGATAAAATTAGTCATTTTTATAAGCTCCATCCTGAAGGTGTCTGCAATACCCTGAGAGCAGGAACAGATCGGCATAGAGGTTCTTTTACATCTGCTAGACCAATTCATCCATTTACACCACGATGTATCACGGTACGGGAAGCTGCACGGCTGCATTCTTACCCAGATTGGTTTAGATTTCATGCAACGAAATGGCATGGATTTCGGCAAGTGGGCAACTCTGTACCCCCATTTTTAGCCAAGGCTGTGGCAACAGAAATTATTCGTGCTTTGGATGTGCAACCTTTTAAGCCGACTAGAAAACGAGAATTGGGAGATGAGAAGTTAATTCAACTGAATATAGCCCAGGCAGCGAAAGCATACGGCGTTGAACTGCTCAAAATTACCTGATGCTATTCAGCTTGGCTATTTCTTCTACCAGCTATAGATTTTTTATAATCTTTCTAAAATCGCTTGCGCCATTTGGGGAAGGGGTACACTCTTATCGCTCAAGCCTGCTTCGACTACTGAACGCGGCATCCCATAAACCACGCAAGTTTCCTCAGCTTCAGTAAAAATCCTGCCGCCGTGTGATTTAATCCAGGCCGCGCCTTCCTTGCCATCAGAACCCATACCAGTCATCACAACACCCAAAACGCGATCGCCAAACACCTCTGCTGCTGATTGAAACATCACATCCACAGCCGGACGATGCAGCTTTTCTAACGGGCGCGTGTCGAGATGTGTGACTACCACCCCATCCGCCTGACGGCGAAAACTCATATGTCGTCCCGCAGGTGCAACCAGTACAACGCCTGGGCAGACAATATCTCCTTCACTGGCTTCAATCACTTTGAGTGGTGACAGTTCATCCAGCCTACGTGCAAACATTTCTGTATAACCAACTGGCATATGTAACACTATCGCTACAGGTACAGGCAGGTCAGCAGGTAACTGCGGAATCATGAAACTAAGAGCTTGAGGACCACCTGTAGAAATTCCCAGCACGACAATATCCACCAAGCCTGAGTGCGATATTTTTAATAACGGGGGCGCAGCCTTGACTTCGCTATGTTTAACAGCAGGCAAACGATGCAGCTGCACATTAGCGGCAGCTTTTACTTTTTCGATTAACTCGTCGTTAATTTCAAAAACTTTTTCCGTCGCCAGCGAGGTTGGCTTTTGCACAAAATCAATTGCTCCAGCATCAAGTGCCGCTAGCGTCATGTCACTCTTATCGCTGGCAATGCTGACAATCACAACTGGCACCGGATGGCGTGCCATTTGTTTTTGCAAAAACTCTACCCCGTTCATCTGGGGCATCATCAAGTCCAATGTCACCACATCAGGGTGAAGTTGCTCAACCATTTCTAAAGCTTCTTCGCCATCGTGGGCGGTTCCCACTACTTCAATAAAGGGGCTACGGGACAACATTTGCTTGACAACTTTACGCACATATGCGGAGTCGTCTACCACTAAAACACGTAGCACTCGATCCATAAAATTTTTCCTCCTGCTAATGGCTAATTTGTTAGTAATTAGTAGTAAGTCGAAGGTTATTACCGCTAACCACTAGCAACTAACCATTAGCTAACTATTTTTGTTTAACATATACAAAGGCACCGCCAATTTCTTGTAGCTCAAAATCAGCTGTTAACTTTAATAATGATTCTGACACGCCGACGAACAAATACCCTGGTGTAGGCATGGCAGCATTAAATAGTTGTATTGTTTTACTAATTGCCCGATCTGAAAAGTAAATAAACACGTTGCGGCAAAAGATGATCGGCACGGCAGCTAGAGGCTTAATCTCTGTTTCGACAACTAAATTCGCCGTTTCCCAGTGGATGCGAGAGTGAATTTCCGGCGATATGCGCCAATATCCCGATTCTTCCTGAAAATATTTAGCCTTTAAGGTGGGTGGCAAATTTCGGAAAGCCCGTTCCCGGTACAAACCTTGTATAGCTTTGGCGATCGCACTTGGACTGGCATCACTAGCATAAATCTGAATCGGTGCGCGCCCAAACCAACCCGCTTCGTTTAAGGCGATCGCAATTGTCAATGGTTCCTCCCCAGAGGCACAAGCGGCACTCCAAATCTTCAGCGGCTTATGGGGATAGTCAGTAAAATGTTGAGGCACTAAGACATCCACCAGAGCCTTAATTTGGTCTATCTCTCGCCAGAAAAACGTTTCCTGAACTGAGAGGGCATTTATTACATACTTCCACTCCTCATCCGCAGCAGTATCGTATTTCAGTAAATAGTAATAGTCTAAAAAAGATTCAAAGCCATGCGCGCTTAAGCGGGGTGAAAGTTTATCCATCAAAATGTTACGTTTATCACTTTCGTAATAAGCGCCCGTCCGTTCGTGGATGAAGTCGCGTAAGAGGATAAACGTATTTTCGGGTAAACTATGGGTGGGTGGAATAAATTGCACTATTATATTGCTTCCAGTTGTATGTTAATTTTATCTCTTCAGTACCTAAGTAGGCAGCGCTAATTAAACTGAAAAGGCTTAGAAGCGTATTTATTTCCTTACTAATGCTAAAAATGAGAGAATCTATGGGGCAATCCTGGGGAATCCCAGACCAAATCAAAGATTATGGTCTGAGGGGATGTCAAAGGGTTGATGATTATGTGGGGCTAATTACCAAGGAAAACGATCGCAGATGTCCACAGACCGCTTAACTACAGGAATTTCAGGTCTCGACGCCGTTCTTAGTGGTGGTTATGTCCCAAGTCGCGCATATTTGGTGCGAGGTGGGCCAGGAACAGGAAAGACGACCTTGGGATGGCACTTTCTGACCACAGGTACAGCAAATGGGGAAGCGGTGCTGTTCATCACCCTGGGAGAGCCAGTTGAACAACTTCGTAAAGGCGCTGCAATGCAGGGATTCGACATCAGTAAGGTCACGTTTCTCGACCTTAGCCCATCCTCGGAATTTTTTGCCGAAGTCCAGACCTATGATATTTTCACACCCGCCGAAGTTGAACGCGAACCCACCACCCAACGCATTGTCGAGCAAGTAGAGCAGTTGAAACCGCAGCGGATTTTCATCGATGCGATGACGCAGTTTCGCTACCTCTCTACAGATACGTTTCAGTTTCGCAAGCAAGCGTTGTCATTTCTGCGCTTTTTAGTGGAGCAAGGTGCGACGGTTCTATTCTCCTCGGAAAGCAGCGCAGAAGCACCTGATGATGATTTACAGTTCATGAGTGATGCAGTCATCAATTTAGATTTCACTCATCAAGAGCGGACACTGTCGGTGTCTAAGTTCCGGGGTTCGGACTTTCGCAGTGGCTATCATTCCATTCGCCTCACGAACACTGGCATGGCAGTGTTTCCCCGGTTAATTCCCCAAACGTTTGAGCGCAGCTTTACAGTTGAGACAATTCCCTCTGGTATCCCAGAGATTGATGAAATGCTCCATGGAGGGCTAGAGCGAGGCACAATCACGATTATCAGCGGTCCGAGCGGTGTAGGTAAAAGTACGCTAGGACTTCAGTTTATGAAGGAAGCTGCTGGCAGAGGCGAACGTTCCGTTATCTATAGCTTTGAGGAATCTCAAGAAACACTATTACGAAGAGCGGAGGCAGTTAACATTCCCGTTCGCACCATGCTCAAACGGGGAACTTTGGCTGTGGTGCAGATGGAACCACTGCACTATACACCAGATGAATTTGCTAATTTGGTGCGGCAGGAAGTGGAGGAGCAACAGGCGCAGATTGTTATGCTCGATAGCATGTCAAGCTATCGGCTTTCGGTGCGAGGCGAGGATTTAGTTACTCATATCCATGCCTTGGGTAAGTACCTGCAAAACATGGGTGTAACGGTGCTGTTGATTAATGAAGTTGCCTCTATCACGGGTGATTTTCGGGTAACAGAAGCGGGCATTAGCTACCTGGCAGACAATATTGTGTTTCTGCGCTACCTGGAAGTGAGAGGGGAATTACGACGGGCGATTGGGGTTTTGAAAAAGCGCATGACAGACTTTGAGAAAACCCTGCGTGAATTCGAAATTAGTCGCTATGGAATCAAGGTGGGAAAGCCGTGGACTCAACTACGGGGCATATTGGGGGGTGTGCCGGAATTAATTAAGGATGACCAAAATAATTCGTAATTCGTAATTCGTAATTTCCGGTTTCAAGCCCCTAACTTTAGTTATGGAAAACTCATAAATGCTCCCGCATCAATGTCCAAGCCCCTAACTTTAGTTATGGGGTATTAATTACGAATTACGAATTGGAGCGCAGCGACATGACCTTTCTTAGAACCTATCCAAAAAGTAATTTTAAGAGATTTTTAAGCACAGATAAACACAGATGAACACAGATACCAGTATGTATGGATGGGGTTTCCAGGCGGGAAGTTCTTTATGAACCGGATTCTGATCTTTTTAGAAAATGGTGAAAATCGCCGCTTGCTTGCAGAAGCCCTCAGCGTTCATTATCAGGTGCTTGTTGCTGATTCTGTGGTGCAGGCAAAGCAGGCACTTCCTTTGCTAGACGAGCCTTTTGACCTGTGTATCTTGGATGGTGTGGCGCTAAATCATTTGTGGGAATGGGCACAAGCGAAAAAACAAGTTGAGCAACCTATTTTTCTGCCGTTTTTGCTGGTGACACCGCAAGCTAATGTAAATTTGCTGACGCGCCAGCTTTGGCAGAGTATTGACGACTTGATCACTAAGCCAATTGAGAAGCTGGAATTACAGGCAAGGGTGGAAATGTTGCTGCGATCGCGGCAGTTATCGTTACGCCTCAAATCAGCTAATGAACAGCTTCAGAAAGAAATTGCCGAACGCGATCGCGCTGAGGCAGAACGGGAAGTTGCGATCGCAGCCTTACGGGAAAATGAAATTCGCTTCCGGCGCTTGGTTGAATCCAACGTGATTGGCATCACCGTCGCAGGTACAAGCGGGGAAATTATTGATGCCAATGATGCCTTTCTCGACATGGTGGGCTATACACAAGAAGATTTGCAAGCGGGCAGAATTCGTTGGGATGAAATGACGCCGCCAGAGTACCAGCACCTGGATCGGGAACGGGTTCAGGAAATTCTTTCATCTGGCTTTTTTACTGCGTTGGAAAAAGAGTACATTTGCAAAGATGGCAGTCGAGTTTCTGTTCAACTGGGAGGAGCGTTATTAGAGGAATCTCAGCAAACGATGATTTGTTTTGTTTTGGATATTAGCGATCGCAAGCGGGCAGAGGCAGAAACCCAAAAATCGTTAGCACGAGAACGAGAAATCAACGAACTCAAATCCCGCTTTGTCTCAATGGTTTCACACGAGTTCCGCAACCCCCTAAATCTCATCTCTGGCTTTGTTCAACTGCTAGAACGTCAAGGAAATCAGCTTTCTTTAGATCGAAAAGCTGAATTTTTCAAGCGCATCTACGATGCCATTAGCAAAATGAGAAAGCTGTTAGAGGATGTTCTTATCTTTGGTAAAACCGAAAGTGCCAATTTAGCATTCAATCCAGCACCGTTGGAGATCGTGCCATTTTGTCAAAAACTAATTGAAGACATCAAGTTAAGTAGCCCCGCAAACTCCACGCTCATCTTTACTCAAGCAGGAGAATGCCAAATAGTAGAATGCGATAGCACGCTGTTGTCTTACATTTTGACAAATCTTCTTTCCAATGCTATCAAATATTCCGCTGCTGACAGCCCGGTGCATCTTCACCTATGCTGTCAGGATGGCGCTGTGACTTTGCAGGTAAAGGATGAAGGAATTGGGATTCCTCAAGAAGCTCAAGAACACTTGTTTGAAGCTTTCTACCGAGCAAATAATGTGGACAGCATCCCTGGTACGGGAATAGGGTTGTCGATCGTTAAGCAGGCTGTAAACCTTCATGGCGGAACAATCGATGTAGTTAGTGAGGTAAATGTCGGAACAACATTTACTGTTACGATGCCCATTCATTCTAGGGCTGAGGAAATGTGTGTGAACTCCCCACCCTCTCCTAACGAGATAATGTAGAGACGCGCCATGGCGCGTCTCTACTTAGGCGGATTTGATTTTATCGATAGTTGTCACCAGCGTTTGTGCCTGTTCAATCAATCCGGAAGAGGCGATGACAACTTCTTTCAAGCTACTAACATTACTTTCTTTAACCAAGCGCATCTCTGCCAGCGATTTCAGAATCGATGCTGAGACAGTCGAATGTTCGCGGTTCGCCTGTGTGAGCAAAGCAATTTGTTTAGAAATATTGTGAGCAGCAGGAGTCATATCTTTAATAGCCTGTGTTTGTTCCCTCATAGCTTTGGCAACTTGATTAGATTGACGGCGTATATTCCCCATTGCTGTTGTGAGGAGATTGCAGGCAGTGCTTTGTTCCTCCATTGCCTTAGTGACACTAGCAGTAAGACGGGCAAGGCGATCAGCTTCTTGAGTGATTTGGAATCCGGCAGTGGCTTGTTCGGCTAGTGCCTTAGTAGTAGTGGATGTCCTTTGCCGCATCAGTTCTACGGCTTGGTTAATTTGATTCATGCCCTTCGCCTGTTCTGAGGTGGATTTACGCAGTTGGAATGCGATCACAGTTGTACTTTGCGCGGCTTTGAGGACATCCCGGGCTGCACGGGCTTGTTCATTCATTGCCTGGTTTACTTGCTGCGTCACTTTACGCATCTGGGCATTTGCTTGGACGATGCTTTGGACGGCTTTGGCTTGTTCTGTTGTAGCTACAGCTACTTCTTTCGCTTGCACTGCTGTAGTGTTGACTGCACTAGCCACATTTTGTCCAGCCAGGAGTTGTTCTTCAGAAGCACGGGCAATTTGGCTGACAAGTTGCTTAGTTTCTTCAATTCCGGTGAGGATGGTTTTCAACCCGTTGAAGCCATTTTCTGCAAGGCGACCACTTTCATCCGCCACCCGCACCCCTTCGTTGGAAGTAGTAACCGCGTCTTGCACGACTGACTGTAACCCTTTAATAATTGTGGCAATATCTGTGGTTGCCTGAGCCGCACGGTTAGCCAAGTTGCGGATCTCTTCCGCGACAACGGCAAAGCCGCGCCCTGCATCTCCTGCTCGTGCAGCTTCAATAGAGGCATTGAGAGAAAGCAAATTCGTGCGTTCAGCAATTAAATTAATCGTATCCACGATACTGCTAATTTCGTCTGTCCGCTTGCCCATTTCCCGCACAACTCCTGCTGATTGCTCCATTGAGTTGCGTATGCGGGTGATACCTTCAATAGATTTTTGGACAACACTACCGCCTTTCTCAGCATCCCGCGCCACACGGCGGGTAATCTCATCGGCTTGTTTGGTGAGATTGGTAACTGAACGAATTGAATGTTCCAGTTCGGTTGCACTGGTAACAGAACTTGTTGCTACATCGGTAATGCGGGCAGCATTTTGTGCCACTCCCTGAACTGAACGCGATGTTTCTTCAATGGAGGTACTCACATCATCCACCGTTACTGCTAGCTTTTCAGTTGTTACGGAGACTTGCTCAATCGAGGCGGCGATTTCATTAATGGAAGCGGAGGTTTGTTCCGCAGCCGCCGACAAGTCATCGGCGTTGCCAGCAACGCTTTGAATCGAACGGGTGATTTGTTCGATAGAGGCAGCAGTTTCGTTAACAGAAGTGCTAAGTGAATCTGTATCGCGACTAACGCTTTTAATCGAGGTGGCAATTTCATTCATCGCGGTAGTTACCTGGGAGGCAGAAGTTGCCATTTCTTGCGTTGTGCCAGTGACGCTTTGAATTGAATTAGTAGTTTCTTCAATAGAAGCGGCAGTTTGATCAAAGGTGGAGGCAAGATCGATGGTGCTAGCCGTAACTTGCTCAATGGAAGCTGCCATTTCATTAACAGATGAAACCAGTTGTTCTGTGGAAGTGGCGACTGAGTCGGTTTGGGCAGCGGTTTCTTTGAGAGATGCCGCCATTTGGTTAGTGCCGCTGGCGGTTTCGTCGAGCGATCGCAGTAGACTATCGCTTCGTTCTTGTACCTCGACTGTAATGCCTTGCACCTCCGTTGCCGTTTGTGTCAGCTGTTCTGCTTGCTCCAAAAGTGGGGCAATCTCATTTTTTACATCTACCTTATTGCTTAATTTGCGGTAAAACCAAGTTGTTAACGCAGCCAGTGAAATAATTAACAATGAAAAAACAAACATTATGATTTAACTCCCAATTCAGGCGAATATATATTTGCCAATTCTAATGGCTAAAAATTTAGCCGCAAAGTAATTTTAAAAGATTTTTAACCACAGATACACACAGATGAACACAGATATCAGTAAGCATTCAGCCACTAAAACTTATTTTTCGGATAGGCATAAGTACGTTTCAGTACTTTACATCCATTACTTTCCTATCCATTCTCTTTATAAGAAATTATCGTTTCTTCTTCAATATTGATAATTTCAGCAATATTTAAAATCAGTATCAATCGCTCTCCTAATGTAACTATGCCTTCCAAATATTGTTCGCTTAATCCAGAAATAGCATCTGGAGGTGGTTTAATTGAATTAATGGGGATTGATATAAATTCACGAGCTTTATCTACAATCAAGCCGACAGTACGATTGTTTATATTAATAACAATTAGGCGCGATCGCACATCATAAGGAATTTTTTCAAACCCAAATTTTACTCGCATATTTAGCGCCGGAATCACTTGACCGCGAGAGTAGACAACCCCTTCAACAAAAGGCGGCGCGTTTGGTACAGGAGTAATTTGTTCAATCATTTCCATTTGCCGCACTGCACTTGTACGAATGCCATAGCTTGTGCCTAAGACTTCACAAAGGATGAAAGTTTCAGAATTGTTTGGGGTGTCTGGCATAAACAAGCCTCATTGTTTTTCTATTTAAATAAAAGCTAAGTTAAAAGAATATTTTTGATTAGAAAGGATGTTTTAATTATTAATTAATATCAAATTGTGTTTATAAACCTAAGTTCCTTTTCCTTTACTTATTCACCCATCTGCTGAAAATTACAGTTTAGACTGCAACTTGGTATTAGTTAAAGCCGCTACGTCCAGGATTAAAACTACACGCCCGTCGCCGAGTTCAGTTGCCCCAGCGATACCCATAACCTGAACAAGGGGATCTCGTAGCGTCCTAACGACAATTTCACGTAAACCGAGAATGCCATCCACAACAATGCCGACGGCATTTAAGCCACTGCCAACTACGAATACAAATAAGTGACGCTTAAATGATTCTGCTAACCCAAACAAGCGCGAGAGACGGAGCAGAGGCAATACACCATCACGGTAAACAATTATTTCATTATTTTCAAAAACCCTTACGTCTATTGACTCGATTTGAATCACCTCACGCACTGAACTTTGGGGGACAGCGAAGATTTGCCCTCCGGTAGAGATAATTAAAGCATCGGCGATCGCCAAAGTGAGGGGCAATTGAATCGTAAAGCGCGAACCTTCTCCAATTTTCGATTCTAGCGTCAGTGAACCGCCTAGTTCATGGACAGTATTTTTGACAACCGCCATGCCCACACCTCGCCCACTAATTAAATCAACCTCTTCGCGAGTGGAAAAACCAGGAGAGCAGATAATGTCTAACGCCGTCTTTGTGTCGAGCGTCATCTGATCATCAATTAAACCCAACTTATTTGCCTTGGCAGTAATATTTTCTATATCAACGCCACGCCCATCGTCTTCAATTTCAATCACCACCATTTCACCTGCCGTAGCAGCACGCAAAGCAATCTTGCCTTCGGGGGGTTTGCCTAATTGTAGGCGCTGCTCTTCAGACTCCAAGCCATGACTAATAGCATTACGCACTAAATGCAGCAGCGGGTCCATCATCCGCTCAACGACAAATTTATCAATTTCGGTTTCTTGACCACTTAGTTCTATCATCACCTTCTTTTGAGTCTCTCTGGCGATGTCACGAACAACAAACTGCATCCTGGCAAAAATTTCGCTGATTGGTACAAGGCGCACCCGCATCACACCCGCACGCAAATCCCGAAGTTGGCGTGCCAGCATTAGGTTGGTTTCTCGCAAAGCACGCAGTTCGGGCGCAGGGATAGTAGTTTCCAGCTTTGTCAGCTTATCTTCCAGACGAGAACGGCTGATTACTAGATCTCCAACCATATGCATTAATTCGTCAAGTCGTGCCAAATCCACACGTACAACATTCGACGGCGCAGGGGTGGTAAGGGGGGGAGGGGGTGGTGGAGAAAATGTAGCTTGAGATTCTTCCTCTATCTCACTTTCTTCTTGTATGTAGGGAGTGTAAGTCAGCCCCTCTTTCTCCCAACTGGCAAAAATGCTTTCCTCTGCATCGCTGGCAACGACAAAATCAAATACAAAGTTTTCCTCTGCTGTTGGGCGGGGTGCAGCGTGAATTAACTCCCCAATTGCTAGGAGGCGATCGCGAATTGTGTTCACATCAATTCCCTGTTCAATTAGGGCAGGCACCGGAGTAAACTCAAACTGCCAAGCCTTTTTGCCTCTCTGGAGAGCTTCAGCCAGATGTGCTATTTCTTCCGGCTTTAACTTTAGCGGCACAAAAGCTTTAACAGGCAAGGTGGAGCCAGCATCCGTCTCAGACACCGTTGGTGCAGTTAAATCAGGAACCACGGCGATAATTTGTTGGATAACTGGCTCGATATTGGGCGCAGGCTCTTGCGTGCGCCGCTTATCAATTACCTGCTCCAGCATCTTCGTGCCTGCAATCAGCGCATCCATGCCCGCTTGAGTGAGGACAACATGCTTCTCGCGGAGTACGCGCAGGTAACTTTCCATTTCGTGGGCGAGTTGCTCTGCCTCTTTGACGCCGATCATCCCTGACATTCCTTTGAAAGAATGAAAAGTGCCAAAGAGTTCTTCTAGCAGCGAGCGATCGGTTTGCGACTGATGCACAAAATCTTCCAGCACCAATAAATCGCGCCGGATCAGCGTCAGATGTTCCTCACATTCGGCGAAATAATCGTCAGCAAACTCTGCGAAAAAATCGTCGTCAGCAACGTCTGTGGGCATGAGTCTATCCCAATGACTAATTTAAGTTCCAGTTAAATATTCCCCCTATTTGCCACCTGAGAACTTACCCATCATTACTGATATCTGTGTTCATCTGTGTTTATCTGTGGTTAAAAATATCTTCAAACCACTTTTCGGATAAGTTCTCAGCAAGGGATGGAGTTATTTGCCAAGGGTAATTAACCGAACATAATATCAGCCACCTTTTATGAGTTGCCGATCTGTATTGGCGTACCAACTGAGGGCCGACCAAATGACTCCCAGGCATTACCACCGCGCAGGAACAGTTCTATCCACCGAGTCTGTCCACCTTGGGCGTTTGTCCAACCACTGCTACCAGGTGCAAAAGCTAATTGTCCAGATTCAACGGCAAAGCTGCCATCACTAGCGATCGCACCTTGGTCTACATCACCAATACGCACATGGACGATTGAGCCGTCGCGTATAATATTTGCATCTTCTTTAATGGTGGTTTTCAAGTTGCCATAGCCATCAATGTAGGCAATGCAATTTAAAGGCACATCAGGTATATCAGAGGGCTGGATTTGCTCAACTAGGGCTTTGGGTTGACCGAGTGCGATCGCCGCCGCCGCTTGCGGAAACAAGTCACGAGAACGAAACTGCGAACCTTCAGCAGCAACAGCAGCCCAGCGCAAATCAAGAGCTAAATCGCGCACGAACGAGAAAGCATGACCAGCATTAACGCCAATAACCCGCACGCCCGTCGGTAACTGTGCAAAAGCCAGACGTTCACCAGCATTGCTTGTCCGTGCCTGATCATCATCTTCCCGGGGGGCAACGTTGTGGTAAATAATTGTTCCAGGGGGTGCTTCATTCAAGCCCAACTGGGCAACACAGAATCCAGCGGCTAACGTGGAAAAAGCCGGTACAGGTGTGAGCATTGGTTCAGCATCTGGTAGATAAAACTTGATGCGCTGTACCACTTCAGCAAAGGCAAGATCGCCAAAGCCGTAATCGGCAATGATGTGAATTAGCATATTGTTTCCTTACTTGTATTCGTGAGTATTCCACGCGATGCCCCAAGGGTACTTAGGCGTAGCGCCCGCCGATGCCTTGATTGCATAAAGAACGTTCATCTGGCAAATGCCAAATTATCTTAAGCTAGTGCAGCTTGGCAGAAAAAACTGACCAGCTAAAATTTGCCCCTTGTCCCCTTGTCCTTGGATGGTGGTCACAAACTTCTGCCGCATTGCACTAGCCCCTCTCCCGTGCGTCGCCAGTAATCAGGGTTTGCAGCAAAGTCCAGAGTGTCCAGAAAAATGCCGAGCCAAAAACGACGAGCATCAACATAGCTAGGGCTGAAAAGGGAGACACCATTGCCATTAGTAACAAAGCTAACAGCAGAACCATTCCTACTGACTTTTTCATCTTTTTATTAATGATCGTTACTCTTAAAGCCTAAGTTATCAATATTAAGTTTGCCTCTAGCCTTAGCAACATTTGATCCACCTCACCGCCGACAATTACGCTTCAAGCTCATAAACTAATTTTGGGAAAGGTAACGCTTCAAGTAAATAGGGACACTTAATTAAAATTTGTCGGATGGGTAGAGCGTGAGCGTTACCCATTAACTCTTTATATGTCGGCTTCTAATTAAAAAAAATTCTATCGCGAGACTGATGCTAACTTGATTATAATCTGGTGTAACTATTAAGAATGATTAGCTCTTCACTATAGGATAAGACCCAAGGTAGATTCCAGGACATTTTGCTAAAAGTTATGTTGGTTTTTGTGGTCTATTGAGTTAAGTCGATGGTAACTTCCTCTGCTCTGCTAAATGATGTATTCTTTTGCCCGGAAGAGTCTAATTTTTACTCCCAATCCTTAGAAACATTAGTATTAAATCAGTGTGTTGGCTCGGAAGTTATCATTGAGTTTGGTTCAGGAGACGGAAGTCCAGTTATCAATTCTTTATTAAAAACAAGCTTTGATGGTTTAATTATAGGGTTTGAGTTAAATGCTTTAGCAGCTAAATCTGCAAAATCAAAAATAAGTTCCTCTAAGTTAAATGATAAATATATAATACATAATTGCTCTTTCTTTGATTACTCTAAGCCTCCTGCTGAATATCTCATATCAAATCCACCATATATACCATCGTCAGATAGCAATATCTATCAACCTTTATTACATGGAGGAACAGATGGCTCTAAAATTGCCAGACAGCTTTTGTCATTAGATTATGAAAATGTCTTACTGCTGGTATCTAGCTATTGTAATCCCGTCAGCTTAATTAAGTATGCACTCGCCCAAAATTACTACGTCCAGAACTTTCTGGTTTCACCTCTAAAGTTTGGATACTACAGCTCTGAACCAAAAGTTAAGAATTCCATATTACAACTCCGTAAAAACAACATGGCTTTTTACTCCGACAACATTTATTTATTAGCTGGAGTCTTGTTTAAGAAAAAGCAGGAGTTTATGGTAGATTTATCCAGTGAATTAATTCAAGTTATGACATCTTTGTAAGGTTTTAGAAAAGTTAAAAACTGAATATTAGCAGCCTAGGGCGGGCGACTCTTCACGCCCTACATTTTTTTAGAGTAGAATCGCTCTAATATTTAGCATAACTTACGTAAACCTGCAATTTCGCTCCCCCCTACCCCCCAGGACTACTTCATTCTGATCAAACCTTTCGGAGGGGGCTTGGGGGACACGGCCGTCCCCCAACGGGGGGTTTGGGGGGAGACCCCCAAGTCTGGTTTTCAAAGAGTGATAATTTTTTCTACCATGAAAATGAATCAGCCCTGCCTTAAAAAAGGGGGGAAACTGTCCAAAAGAGACGCGGAGATTCTGTGGCGCGGGAGCCAATTACATCAAAATTGTATTTTAAGTAAACTCATCAAGGATTAGTTTGTGTAGGCGAAGCTGTAGCCTTAGGAGACTCGACTGCTGCCGACTGAGGAGTGGGTAGAGAAGGTTCTACATTGAGACCACGGTCATAGATTTCAATATCCCACTGACCGGAGCGGTTAGACTCAAAGGCGACAAATCGACCGTTGCCGCTAATGGTAGGATGGCGGACATCCCGTAGAATATTTTCGGTTATAGCTTCTGATTGCAAGGCAACCCTGTCATAAACAAAGACATCTGGCTTGCCCCGCTCTTCAGAGATGTAAACAATGTAGCGACCATCAGCACTAATATCTGGCTGCTCGTGGATGGTTTTCGCCTGATTGAGTCCTGGCAGATCGATGAGGCGCCGATTCGGTACATCATAAAGAAATATGCCCCGCTGGGATTGTCGGTCGGATGTAAAAACTAAATAGCGACCGTCATAGGAAAAGCGGGGTTCTAGATCTGCAACTGGGCTGTTGAGTGTGGCTCTCAGACTTTGAGTTGGTGGGGTGAGGAAGCCGCCAGAGCCGAAAGGCGAATCCCGGCAGCCGCCTAACCCTGATAATATGCAAACTATTAGAAACATTAGGCTGCTGAGGCTGGAAACGTAGCTACGAAACCACTTCATCACCAAGCCCTGGCAAGGGACAACAGTTGACATCATTAATACAGACTTTGCCCCACTGCAAAGCCCAACGCACTAGTGCCACGCGGTTACCAGTTGATGTTTTTTGCAGAATATTACTGATGTGGTTATCAACTGTACGCTTGCTAATTTCCAGTTTTTCAGCAATCTTCTCGTTTGTTAAGCCAGCCGTGACTAGCTCAATAATTTCTAGTTCTCTATCAGAGAGGGACGCCGGGGTTTTTGACTTAAGACCAGCCATAATGTATTTGTTCCTTAGTATATCTACTTAGTATCTACTTCAATTCTAAACATCAGGTTGGCGCTCTGGTAGGCTGAGATCAGGTTGCGAAAGAATGCTGTTATGCCCCACCCCCGTGTTCTGTGCCTTGGTGAAGTTTTGTTTGATTGTCTGGCCGATCAGCTGGGAGGAAGTTCCGATGGAGGAGCTTCCCTAACACTTGAGGAAGTCGAATCCTGGACTCCTTACCCAGGAGGGGCACCAGCGAATGTTGCCTGTGCGCTAGTAAAGCTGGACACTCCCGCTGGCTTTATCGGCTGTGTTGGTCAGGATAAACGAGGGGATGACTTAGTAGAACTGTTGCAGGAAGTTGGCGTCGATAGCACGGGCGTCCAACGTCATCCCACAGCACCCACAAGACAAGTTTACGTGCTGCGATCGCAATCGGGCGATCGCGAATTTGCGGGATTTGGCGAGCAGGACACCACAGAATTTGCCGACGCCTACCTCCAAGCTAGTCATCTCCCCAAAGAGCTATTTGTAACAGCTGATTTTCTGGTCTTGGGGACGCTAGAAATGGCATATCCAGAAACCAGAGAAGCGATCGCCAAAGCACTAGAACTGGCAGAACAATATGATGTCAAGATTTTGCTGGATGTCAATTGGCGTCCTATGTTCTGGCCTGACCCCAATCAAGCTCAGCCTCTGATTCAGGAACTTATTAAGCGCGTTGACTTTGTTAAGCTTTCTGAAGAAGAAGCCCAGTGGCTGTTTGGCACCGCCGATGCTGGTGCGATCACCTACCGCCTTGCCTCAGTAGAAGGTGTCTTGGTTACTGGGGGTGAAAACGGCTGTTCCTATTGTTTATCTGAAAACGAAGGTCATCTGCCTGCTTTTAGTGTGGATGTTGTAGATACCACTGGTGCCGGTGATGCGTTTGTAGCTGGGTTCTTACACCAAGTGTGCCAGCAAGGAATCAAGAGCCTTAGCGATGCCGAGACGGCTAAGAGTGTAGTCAAATATGCCAGTGCCGTAGGGGCGCTGACGACAACGAAGCCGGGAGCGATCGCTTCCCAACCCACAGCATCCGAAGTAGAAGCTTTCCTCTCTGGGCAGCAAAATGTCCCTGGGTAGTAATTCTGTATTGTGTGACATCATTGCCGCTAGAATTGCTGCCAGCGGGAAAATTACCTTTGCTGAGTATATAGACTTGGTACTGTATCACCCGGAGCAGGGTTACTACACTACAGGTGCCGCAAACATTGGCTCACAGGGTGACTTTTTTACCTCTCCTCACCTCGGTGCAGACTTTGGCGAATTACTAGCCGAGCAATTTGTGGACATGTGGGGCATCCTGGGAAGTCCAAAGCCCTTTTCGCTGGTGGAAATGGGAGCAGGGCAAGGGCTGGTGGCGGCAGACGTTCTACGTTATTTACAGAGGCATTATCCAGATTTTTTTGACGCCTTAGAGTACATCATTGTTGAAAAGGCAGCTGGGATGATTGCCCAACAGCAGCAGCTGTTACAGAGATTAGCACCCGCAGCACAAATACAGTGGTCTACATTGGAGGAGATAGCGGACGCCTCAATTATTGGCTGCTGTTTCTCTAATGAATTGGTAGATGCATTGCCAGTGCATCAAATTGTCCTGGAAGGGGGGCAACTGCGAGAAATTTATGTAACAACAGGGGCAGGTGAGAAGCGACTTTCCCCTACCCCGCCTTACCAAGCAGGGGATGCAACAGGTGAGAAGGAATTTGTAGAAGTAACAGCTGAATTATCGACACCGCAGCTAGCTGAGTATTTTGATTTAGTAGGAATTGATTTAACTGGGGGTGTCTATCCAGATGGCTATCGTAGTGAGGTGAATCTGGCAGGACTAGATTGGTTGAAGAAAGTAGCCGATAAGTTACAGCGTGGCTATATTTTGACGATTGACTATGGCTACCCAGCTAATCGCTATTACAACCCAGTGCGTCATCAAGGGACGTTGCAGTGTTACTATCAGCATCGCCACCATGACGATCCTTATATATATATTGGGCATCAAGATATAACTGCCCATGTAGACTTTACCGCCTTGGAACGTCAGGGAAAGTTGTGCGGTTTGCAGCGGCTAGGTTTTACCAAGCAAGCGTTATTTTTGATGGCGCTGGGGTTAGGCGAACGCATTGCTTCTGTCTCTACTGCAAGTGATAGCGGTAATCAAGGCATTCAAGAAGTGCTGCGTCGTCGTGATGCCTTACACCAGCTAATCGATCCAATGGGGTTGGGGGGCTTTGGCGTACTGGTACAGAGTCAGGGGTTAAGTGAAGAGGAAAAAGTGCGATCGCTCAAAGGTTTGACTATGCCACCGATGTCATAATTATGCGTAGCGCGAAGTGCTTGCCGCAAGCATCGCTTTCGTCCGAAACTTTGCGAAATCCAGCAATGTCGGATAATAAATAACACCAGGCTATTACTGGTGTTGCGATCGCGCTTAAAGTAGTACAAGATTGAAATCACTCACCAGTGACCTTATCCTTAATCTTATCGACGGTTTCACTAACTGCGTTAGCTGCCATAGTGAGACGGTCTTGTGAGATTCCTAGCATATACACCTCATCTAGGTTATGGTGTCGTTCTAATGCACCTTCATGGATAGTGAAGTAGATAGGTGTGCCAGTGTGAGCATAATCTGCCATTCTGTGCTTTCTGGAGTTATAAAAACCTTCAAGAAACTGGAAAAATGGATTTCCCTTCGCGGCTCCTTCTGTAACCTTCTCTTCTGGAGGTGCTTCAATAGGTGCTGGTTTTACCACATTCCCCGTTGGAAATGGCAACATTGTGATAAAGTCCTCGGTATTGGCAATCCGCCAGTGCTGAACTCCTAACTTTTGAAAATTCGCAGCAAAGTGTCTATCCCCACTCCGGGGGCTTGCAAAGGTATACAGCACAACATCTTTAGGATTTATAAAATGAGTGTTTTTGAGAATATCTGGAATTGCTAACGTTGCAATTGCTCCGCCCAAACTGTGCCCTGGAACGAATATTTTAGAGTTTGGCGGCTTTTGCTTAAGTACATCAATGAGCTTTTCCCGTAAACTCACATAAATCCCTCTAAAGCCAGCCGTCACAAAACCAAAGCTATCGTCAATATTAGGAATAATAATTAAAGACTGATTTCTTTGTACAAAATCTTTTACAATTTCTTCATTTATTTCTACTACTTTATCGTTTTTGTCTCTGCTGTTTTTGTAAGAAACAAGTTGAACATTAGCATCCTTAAACCATTCAACAATTCTTTTAGTGCCACGGAATATAACATATACATTGTCACTTCCAGCTTCAGAAGCAACAAACCCAAAAGGAACGTCCTTCTCAGCCAATTCAGTGTCTAGCTGGTACGGCTTCTCAAGCTTAAATTTACATAATTTTTCTTTCAACTGAAATAAATTAAACTGCTCATAAGCTTGCTGAGTTAACCCTGCCAGTCTTCGAGCCATAGAGAAATCAAAACCTTCAGGGTAGGTATCCAGCCGAGAAACGATTACTCTGTCCGTTGATTGGTTTGGATCGGGTAAAAAGGACATAACTTTTATTTAGAGATAAAAACGGTAGATTAGATAAACTTTTTACATCCAAGGGTTCATTTTAGTGAACCTAATATATCGTAACTACAGTATAAACTCCTTTTTAGGCATAAAATTCAACAAAAATATTTTATATGTCAAGCTCCACTGACTATTATTGAAGCTTAAACAACTTCTAAGCCCAAACTAGCTGTGTCTGCAATAAATATACCCATGTTCTCTGGCAACCAAACGATAAGTATAGAATATATAGCTGTTCTAAAAGCTGACAAATTTTAGAGTAGTGCTACATAGTGGTTCGCCTCACAGATTAGTCCTTTTTTCTAGCTTGTCTAGCAAGTCTTCAGCAATCTGATACCACTGCTGCCGTAGCTTGGCATCTTCTGGCTTATCTGTAAGGCTACGTCCCTGTAATTCTGGGTGTTGGGCATAGAATAGTTTGTCAACTTGACGATAAAAAGCTGCTTCTGAAATTTTCAGAGCTTGAACGCGCTTAAGAATTTTAGTCGGTCTATCCTGCTCACTATTTCTTGCTGGTATACCGGGCGGCAATGGCAAAGATATACTAGGTCTCCAGGAGGTGATTCCTGACTTTACCAAAGCCGCAGCTGTAATCCCAACGAATAAAGTGATGCCCATACTAATCGCTACAATCTTCCAGTGACGCCCCAGTAGCTTTTTAGTAGAATTAGCAATCACCAAAGTACGGTTACTGTTGCTGCCAGAACTTTGATGAGTGGGATTAGATATGCTACCTAAAAAATTGATAGTACGCATTTGGGAAACTTTGGGGTCTCCTGCTTGCAGGGCGAGAATAACTTCTCTAGCTGACTGATAGCGATCGCGCGGTCGATAAGCTAACATTCTGTCCAACACTACCCCTAGAGTGCGGCTAACATTTACCTCCTGCCGCCAGCGCCAAGTCGCTTTAGAAGTGTCGTAAAGTTCATAAGGTTCTTTACCAGTTAGCAACACCAAAACCGTAACTGCCAAAGCGTACAAATCGCTACAGGGCAAAGCCTGACCCCTAAGCATTTGTTCGTCTGGGGCATAGCCTTCTTTGCCTATGCGAGTCAGGGGACGCAGCCGCGAGTATAAGGAGACAGCAGTTACTGCCGCTTGCTTGACGGCACCAAAGTCAATTAAAATCGGCAGGCGATCGCTACTGCGCTGGATCAGGTTGTCAGGGGAGATATCTCGATGCACCACGCCTAGCGAGTGAATGTACTCTAAAACTGGTAGCATCTGGAACAGCAGTTGAGTCACTTCTGCCTCACTAAACTGGCGACCCTGTTTTTTGTATAACTTTAATAACTCAAAGTAGTTTTGACCCTCAACGTAGTCCTGCACCAAGAACAAGGATTCACTACCCCCCATATTCACTCTCAATAGTTCTCGGAAGCGGGGTATCTGAGGGTGTTGCAGCTTGTAAAGTACGCCTGATTCTCGCTCAAACAACTCTTTAGCTTTTTGCAACTCATTGGTGCCTTGAACTTCAGGTGCAAATTCTTTGAGGACACAATACTCGCTAGACTGATGTATATCTTGTGCTAGATATGTACGTCCAAAGCCGCCACGCCCCAACTCACGCACAATCCGATAGCGGTTCTGTAGCGTTAACCCAGCGGCAAGAGGTGAGGTGTTAGGCATTAAAAAACCCAAACCCTTCGATTCAGGGAATATACGACTGAAGATTTTAAGCGTATTTTAACCGAAAGGCTTGATTTCTGGCGTTAGGAGGAGGTGATAAGGTGCGATCGCTCTCTGAGCAATTCTGTAACACTGGCATCACTTGAGGATGAAGTGCGATCGCTACAACAGACCTCTTGCAAAAGTCTATTTTATCCTCTGCGCCCTTTGCGAAAACCTCTGCTTCCTTTGCGTTAAAAAAATAGAACTCTGATTTTTGCAAGAAGTCTAATCAATGCCAGTTAGATTATATGTGGCAATCTGAAAGACAGAATTCACAACTGATATACTCGCTACAGAAATCCGCCAACAGCGTTATGCAAACACTGCCCACCCCCACCACTTCCAAAGCCCCTTCCAATCAACTCTCCACCGACACCACCATCCATCGTCGCCAAACCCGCCCCGTCAAAGTCGGCAATGTTACTATTGGCGGCGGCTACCCCGTGGCGGTGCAGTCAATGATTAACGAAGACACTTTAGATATAGATGGCTCAGTTGCTGGGATTCGTCGCCTGCATGAAATCGGCTGTGAGATTGTCCGCGTCACCGTGCCTAGCCTCGGACACGCCAAAGCCTTGGCGGAAATCAAACAGAAATTAATTGAAACTTATCAACTTGTGCCCCTGGTTGCTGATGTCCACCACAACGGCATGAAGATTGCCTTGGAAGTCGCCAAGCACGTTGATAAAGTACGGATTAATCCAGGGTTGTATGTATTTGAAAAGCCCAAAACAGAGCGCACAGAATACGCCCAAGAGGAATTTGACGATATTGGCGAAAAAATCCGCGAAACCTTAGAACCCCTTGTCGTTTCCTTGCGTGACCAAGGCAAAGCCATGCGAATCGGCGTTAACCACGGTTCTCTCGCCGAACGGATGCTCTTTACCTATGGCGATACCCCAGAAGGCATGGTGGAATCAGCCTTAGAATTTATTCGCATTTGTGAATCTTTAGACTTCCGCAACTTAGTAATTTCCATGAAAGCATCGCGGGTGCCAGTGATGCTGGCCGCCTATCGCCTCATGGCACAGCGAATGGATAAACTAGGCATGGATTACCCCTTGCATTTGGGCGTTACAGAAGCCGGAGATGGCGAGTATGGTCGCATCAAGTCCACTGCCGGGATTGGCACACTTCTAGCGGAGGGAATTGGCGATACCATCCGCGTATCCCTCACAGAAGCACCAGAAAAAGAAATTCCCGTGTGCTACAGCATTTTACAAGCTTTGGGGCTGCGGAAGACGATGGTGGAGTATGTAGCCTGCCCTTCCTGCGGTCGCACCTTGTTTAATTTGGAAGAAGTCTTGCACGAAGTCAGGGAAGCAACTAAACATCTGACGGGGCTAGATATCGCCGTCATGGGTTGTATTGTCAATGGTCCCGGAGAAATGGCAGACGCCGACTATGGCTATGTTGGTAAACAACCTGGTTACATCTCTCTATATCGCGGGAGAGAAGAAATCAAGAAAGTCCCAGAGTTCCAAGGAGTGGAAGAGTTAATTAACTTAATCAAAACAGATGGTCGCTGGGTCGATCCTTAAATTAAGTAGGTAGGCTCCAAAGAAATATAACTATGGGGCGGTGAGTAGGGGCACGGCACTGCTGTGCCCTAGGCTCCTACTCACAATCTCAACATACGTTTAATTACACCCACGTACTTAAATAAAAGCCCTATATCTTTCCGAGAGGAAACCCATGTCGTTGGATGCCGATCCCGGCAGCCTGCATCCTAGCAGTTGCCTATGCTAGAGTGGGCGTAATTCCTTTGCATTAGTTTCCCTGCGGCTCAGAAAGGGTTATGGTAATCACAAAACGTGGGCTAGTTCTCGGTGCAACAGCATTAGTGCTGACAACAGTTGGTGTTACGGGTGCTGGTATTCATTTGTCTCAAGGTCAGGCACTTTTTCGCGAAAGCCCTAAAGAGGTAGTCGATGAAGTGTGGCAGATCATCGACCGCCAATATGTGGATGGCACCTTCAATCAAGTTGATTGGCGGGGGGTTCGTCGTGAGTATCTGAGCCGGTCCTATACCAACAAGGAAGACGCCTACAAGGCGATCCGGGACATGCTCAAGAAACTGGATGACCCCTACACCCGGTTCATGGACCCGAAAGAGTTCAAAGATCTCCAGATTGACACCTCTGGGCAATTAACCGGTGTTGGCATCCAATTAGCTCAAGATGAAAAGACGAAAGATCTGGTGGTGATTGCCCCAATTGAGGATACACCAGCTTCTAAAGCTGGCGTTCTTGCTAAGGACACAATCGTCAAAATTGATGGTAAGAGTACCAAGGGGATGGATGTCAATCAGGCGGTACAGCTGATCCGGGGGCAAGAGGGAACGCCAGTAACCTTGACAATGCGTCGGGGCGGCAAGGAATTAAATTTTAGGTTGAACCGAGCACGGATTGAGATCCATCCGGTGCGCTACAGCTATCAGAAGAGCAAGGATCTGGGAGGCGTTGGTTATATTCGCCTTAACCAGTTCAGTGCCAATGCTTCTGATGAAATGCAAAAAGCCATCAACACCCTAGAAAAGCAAGGGGTTACGGGTTATATTCTGGATCTACGTTCTAACCCAGGGGGATTACTCTACTCTAGTATTGATATTGCCCGGATGTGGCTAGACAAGGGCACAATTGTCTCTACGGTAGAGCGTCATGGAGAAAAAGAGCGGGAAGCAGCTAACAATACTGCGCTCACCAATAAACCACTGGTCGTGTTAGTGGATGGTGGGTCAGCTAGCGCCAGTGAAATTCTGTCAGGGGCGTTGCAGGACAATAAGCGTGCTGTTTTGGTAGGGACAAAGACCTTTGGTAAGGGCTTAGTACAATCGGTGCGACCGCTGGGAGATGGTTCAGGAATGGCAGTGACCATCGCCAAGTACTTCACCCCTTTCGGAACAGATATAAACAAGGCGGGGATTAAGCCAGATATTGTCGTGGAACTGACAGAAAAGCAACGAGAGGCGTTGAGCAGCGATCGCACAAAAGTAGGCACCCCAGAAGACCCGCAATACGCCAAGGCGCTAGAAGCGCTGAAGCAGCAGGTTGCTCAAAGAGGACGCAGAGCAGGATCGACAAGTCAGTAATAGTTTTGAGTTTTGAGTTTTGAATTAAAATATTCAAAACTCAGCACTTAGAACTGAGAGCTTTCTTGCTCCTAGACTGGTTGGCACTTTCCACCACGGATCAAACCAACGCGACGGGCGATCGCCTCGTCTTGAGAATTAAACGGTCCCCATTTATCCACAATATCTGAGCCTTTATTCTCCCCTTCGACTTGTTCACTGGGGAGAATTTCACAATGACCTGCATTTTGCTTGACAATATACCAAGTTTGCTTAGTATCCATTTCTATACAAAACTAATTTACAAACGCCTATCTATATTCTTAGTCTGAACAGTATTAAACAGCTTTTTGCCCGTCTCTTCACAGTTATAGCAGTAGGGCATCAGTTATCTGGTGCCCTACCAGGAGGTTGATTAAGCTATCCCTCAGCGATGATTATTACCGTTACCATTACCGTTGCCAGTGGTTGCCAACACTCGCTCTGCTAGCTTGTCTGGAACTTCTTGCAGATGGTCGTATTGCCAGCTGAAGAAACCAACGCCCATTGTTAGCGATCGCAACTCCACAATAAAGTCGTGCATTTCAGCTTGGGGTAAATAAGCCGAAACTTGGTCCCAACCCGGCCAATCAGACTTGCCATCATAACCGAGAATTTGTCCCCGGCGACCGCTGAGTAGCTGAAGTACCTTGGACGTATACTCATTCGGCGCAGACACCTGAATCGAGACAATTGGTTCTAGCAGCGTTGGTTGGCACTGAGTCATACCAGTTTGCATAGCAATTCGAGCAGCATTTTTAAATGCCTGTTCTGAACTATCTACTGTGTGGTAAGACCCATTAGTCAGCGTCACCGCCACATCCACAACTGGGAAGCCTAGGGGGCCATGTCCCAGATACTCCCGCACACCAATTTCCACACCAGGAATATACTGCCGTGGAACTACTCCGCCTACTATCGTTTCGCTGAAGTTAAAGCCTTCTCCACGGCTTAACGGCTTGATGTCTAGATAAACATCGCCAAACTGCCCGTGACCGCCGCTTTGGTGCTTATAACGCCCATGAACAGAGGAGGCTGGTTTGCGGATAGTTTCTTTGTAGGGAATTTGGGGGAGGTGAGTTGTCATGGGCAAGTTATACTTGCGCCGTAGCCGATCCAGGGCTACTTGGAGATGTATTTCACCCTGTCCCCACAGGATAACTTCGTGAGTGTCGCCGTGTTGTTCCCAACCCAGAGAAGGGTCTTCTTCTAAAAGCTTGGCAATGGCACTACTGAGCTTAACTTCATCGTTGCGCTTTTCTGGTGCGATCGCCAGGGCATATACCGGCTTGATCTGTTCTGCTTTGGGTAATTCAGTTGCCAGTTGCTTACCAGATGTGGTCAGGGTATCCCCGGTTTTAATTCCTTCTAAACGCCCTATTGCCACAATTTCACCCGCTGGGGCTGCTGTTAGGCTCTGCTGTTGCTGACCCATGAGGCGGTACAAACCACCAGCCCGCACCCCATTGAGAATTGTTCCATCCGTCAATGTGCCTTGCCAAACCCGCACCAGCGATAGTTTACCGCCTTGGGGAGTGTAATAAGTTTTAATTACTTGCGCTAGGGGGGCATCAGCATGGAGAACGATGCCTCGGCGTTCAGCAGTGCTGGCTGGCTCTGGGGCCTCCCGCACTAAGGCTTCTAGCAGCGGTCGCACGCCGTAATCTTGCTCGGCAACGCCCATAAATACAGGCACAATTAAGTCCGCCCCTAACTCCATCTTCAAGTCTTGGATAATTTCTTCTTCGGGTGGATTAATTTCCTCTAGCAGTTCTTCTAGCAGGTGGTCATCAAAATTTGCCAATTCCTCTAGCATTTCTGCCCGTGCAGCGTGTTCTTGCTCCCTCAAAGATTCTGGCAATGGCACCGGGTCGGCTGGGGCACCAGCGTGATAATGGTAAGCTTGCTCGCTCACCAAATCAATAAAGCCGTTAAGATCTTCTCCTTGACCAATAGGATATTGATGCGGTATCACCGGACGGCTGGAGACGGTCTTGAGGGCATGCAGCACATCCATGAAATTGTTGTTCGCCCGATCCATTTTGTTAATAAAGACCAGGTGGGGGATTTCCCAATCATCCAAGAATTTGAATAAGGGAGCGAGAGTGAGAACGCGATCGCTCACTGGTTCGCAAACAACAATCGCTGCATCAATGCCAATCAGGGCGTTAAAGGTTTCTTGAGCAAACTCAATTGAGCCAGGACAATCTACAAACGTGAAGTGAATACCTTCATAATCAGCGCTGGCAGTTGTGACCTCTACGCTCATGTGGCGATCGCGTGCCTCAGCAGCACTATCGCCCACGGTATTGCCCTCCTTGACGCTACCTTTGCGGGTAATCGCGCCCGTGACGGACAATAAACTTTCTAGCAATGTAGTTTTCCCACTTAAATAGGGACCCACAATAGCTACATTGCGCGTGCTTGAAATGACTTTTTCGAGCATAAGTCACCCCTTAAGATAGATAAGGATTGGAACGGCTGGACACTTGAGCCAGCGGCGGGGTCTCCCCCACTTGGGCAAACCTGTGCCATTACCGTTAATAACTAGATAGGCCGCGTTGTCCCACACTAACGCTTGCGTGTATAGAGTGGGCTTCTCCACCTCACGGTGCATGAGCTTCCTGCTTCAAGGGGGAGGGCGATCGCTTAACCCTCCCCAGGCAGCAACTATGAGTCCCACCGTTGTCATGGATGGTAACCATCTATTTCTGTGAGAGTAGCGCGTTTAACCGCAGTCAAATAAAAAATGCAACTTCTTTTAAGGTTAACTTCTCTATAAATTAAGTAAAGTTAACCTTTATAAAGGAACTATAAAATTGATGAACCAACCTAACAATTGTAAAGACATTAGTTTAAGTATGGAAGCTAATTTGCCACTCAAAAATTTGAAGTTTGTAAAGAGAACTAATATGCAACTGAGGCATCTCACAGGTTGGCTGAGTTTGCTGTTTCTGTTCCCGCCCCTGACCCCAATTATGGCAATAACACCCCCCTCGCCCTCCCCTAGACAGAGAGATGTTACAGGGCTAAAACTTAATTCAGCATCTGGAATCCCACCGATATTGACCAAAAATACACAAAGTCTCAAGCCGCTAACTTTCATTCCTGGAAAAGAAAATCATGGGTTCAGTATCGCCAGCCCTCAAATTTTAGTTGTAGGGACAATCCAAAATCCAAAATCCTCTAGCGAAGCGGCGCATAGCGCTATCCAAAATCGAATGATCGCTCAAACTCAGACAGGATTTCCAGCAGCAGCGGATTTAGTTAATCAGGGATTGCAATTAATTGGGCAGGGGAAATTAACTGAAGCGATCGCCGCTTTTCGGCAGGCATCACAACTAGACCCAAAAATGGCATCGGCTCATTACAACCTAGGGCTAGCCTTACGGCAGGTGGGACAATTGCAGCCAGCTGCTGACGCATTTTACCAGGCGACGCAGGCTGACCCCAGCTTTGCCCTAGCCTTTGCTAATTTAGGCGCAGCGCTACTAGAAGGCAGCAACTTACAGCAAGCGAAGGATTACTTGGAAAGGGCGCTGCAACTAGACCCCAAGCTAGGCGTAGGTCATTACAACTTTGGTTTGGTATTTGAACAGCAGGGGATAATGGACAAGGCTCTCGCTTCTTTTAAACAGGCAATGCAATATAGCCCTAAAGCTCCAGAGCCAGCTTACCATTTAGGCTTGGTTTATTTGCAACAGAACAAAGTCGAGGAGGCTAAAAAAGCCTTTCAGCAAGCAATTCAAATCAGCCCCAAATATCCAGAGGCTCATTACAACTTGGGTTCAATTCTTTTAAACCAGGGAAACTTAAACCCAGCTTTAGAAGCATTTCGTAAATCGGCTGAAGCCAACTCTAACTATGCCAATGCCTACTATGGAGCTGGCCTAGTTTTTTTGCGCCAGAACCGTTATAGCGACGCTCAACGAGTTCTGCAATATGCTAAAGACCTTTATACTGCCCAAGGAATTACCCAATGGGCTGCTAATGCCGAGCAGCTTTTGCAACAAGCGCGAAATCCTAATGCCCAGTCTCGCTAACATCAGGCTGAACAGCCCCTGGCATATGCTTAGGCTCTTTGGCGATAAACTCTGACACGTTTATCCGGATCTTGCTTCTTCACCCAAGACAAAAACTTTTGCATTTGGGGTTCATTCTTGAGCTTTTCAAGAGTGTTCAACTGCTGCGCTAAGTGTGTGTTGTCAAATAGGGTGTGAATCTGACGGTGGCAGGCAGAGCAGATGTTAGCTGTCGGACCAATATCAACCTTTTTATGTTTCGTTTTTTGTCTGGGAATCAAGTGGTGAACCGTCAAGCTATCCACCTCTCTTCCGCAAAGTTCGCAGGTCATATCTTTGATAAAAAGACCACTTACCATAAGTATATAAACTTATAAGTTATAACTTAGTTTTTCTGCTGTTACGCGAATAAAATAATTATTTCAGATATAGTTAGCTTAATGAGACCATTTTGTAAACCCTCATTAGGGTAGATGCGCGTCACTAAATACAGATGAAATATTGTATAGGGCAACACCTTGCTAAACTTTGCTTGTGAATCCTTTAAGTTGGCTGAAAATTTATTAGGCATAACTTATGTAGAAAATCTACGCATAGGTGAGCCTTGGGCACCACAACTCTACCGATAGATTACTAGCAAATATTTGGGTTCAACTCTATTAGACAAGCAGTTTTTGCCTACGTCTAAATAAACCGTTGTTTCCTTATTTCTATTTCTTCCGAGTAGCGCTGGGTCGTTACCAAGGGACGCAACTGATAGGTGACACACGGGTTAGGGCAGCGAGACTGCATCGACTCTAACTCTCCAGGAATCTATATTTCCAAGCAATATAGACAGACTGAGAAATATTAGCTGGTCTTGTGAGGAGTGTTTATGAGAAAGTTTAGACAATTAATCTGGTTGGGTTGCCTGCTAGCCGCCACAGTAACAAATCCAGTTGCCGCTCAAACTAGCGACACTGAGAGCAACTCACCCCCAACTTTTGGCCCCCGTGTAGGGGTTCGCTACACCACCGAAGGTCCTGGTTTTGAACCGTTTACTAGCTTCGAGGGATTTGTTCCCCTGCAACAAAGTCCAGGAAACAATCTCACCTTCTTGGAAGGACGATTGCTTTTAGACAACAACGCTAATTTGGGTGGGAACGTCATACTAGGACATCGGTTATATAGTCAGTCTGGTAACAGAACTTATGGCGGTTATTTTGCCTATGACACCCGTGACACTGGCAAGAATGTCTTCAACCAACTAGGCGTGGGTTTTGAAAGCCTTGGAGAGAACTTAGATTTCCGAATTAATGGCTACATCCCCATAGGTGACAGAAGTCAGCAAACCTCCGAGCAAACCTTTACTTCTCCTGGCTTTCAGCAGAACTTCTTGCTGATGAATACGAGTCGGGTGCGCCAATTTGAGCAACAAGTGTCTGGGTTCGACACGGAAGTTGGAACTCGCCTGATATCGTTGGGCAGAGGTTCCCTACGCGGCTATGCTGGGGTGTATTACTACGATGCTGGAAACGAAGATTCTTTTGGCGTTAAGGGGCGATTGGAAGCCCGTCCAAATGACCTATTAAATCTGAGTCTACAGGTGCAAAATGACGGCATATTCGACACCAGGGCGTTTTTGAGCCTGGGGGTCAACTTTCCCGGAAGTGGACCTCGGAGGGGTAGCGCTACCAGAGACAGCCCCTTGGCTCGTTTGGGTCAGTCGGTAGAGCGCCAATTTGCCATTGTTGTAGACGAGCAGACAGAAATTGAGAATACTGCTGTTACTTTATTCAATCCCACCACAAACCAGGCGTTCCAGATTCTGCATGTAAACCTGGGTCAAGGAGCGGGGAATGGTACCATCGAAAATCCCTTTGGCTCGTTGCAGAATGCCTTAAATGTGGCTAAACCTAATCAAATTGTCTATGTGCAATCTGGCACGAACCCTGGGATTCCAGCTTTCAGCATTCCCAATGGAGTGTCACTACTATCCAGTGGCCCCGTGCAGCGGATTAACACAGTACAATCTGGCAACATATTATTACCGCTTTCTGGTAGTGGTGTGCGACCCCTGGTTACAGGAACGGTTACTTTAGGTAATAGCAACACGCTGGATGGATTTGCCATCAATGGTGTTAGCGGCCCTGGTATTCGGGGAATGAATATCAACAACACGACGATTCAAGACAACATCATCAGCAATTCAATTACCACTGACGCCTCAAATCTGGGAAATGGCATTTCTCTGACCAATGCGACTGGGAATATCAACATTACCGACAACAGCATCAGAAATAATGCCGAGAAGGCTATCTCGATTGACAATAATGCTGGTCAGGTGGCTCTATCAATTGGGAATAATGCGATCGCCGACAACGTTAACGGCATCAAACTTAACTTGGTAGGGACTGCCCAAGGCACTGGTCAGATTACCAACAATAACATCGCTAATTCCGGTACTGGGGTGGACGTTAACTTAGGCCAGAATGCCAAGCTGAATAACTTAGCCATCAGCGACAACACCATTGAAAATCAGGCACAGGGGCTTCAATTCCGGGCTAGCGATAATGCTCAATCAACACTCAACGTGTCCAATAATACAATCCGCAACTTGACAGGCGATGGGATGAATTTCCTGGGGGATAAAAATTCGAGGACGCAGCTGACCGTCTCTGGCAACACAATTAATAACGCCAATGGAGATGGGATTGATATTGATCTGCTTGATAATGCAAGAGCAACGGCGACTGTATCTAACAATCAGATTCTCAACAGTGGTGCTACTGGCATTCAGGCAGATGCTGACAATGATTCCCAGTTGCGGCTTGTACTAGATTCCAATACCGTAAGGGGAAGTAAGAATCAAGGAATTTCCATTTTCTCTGGTGCCGGTGGTGGCACTGCCAAAATCTTTGCTAGTGTCCGATTGAACGCCCTGACAGGCAATAATGTCAGCGGTGCGGCAATTGGTGATTTCGATGCCCAAACATTCGATGCTTCTACTACGTGCCTGCAACTCCGCAATAACACGGGCGGCAATTTTGCTCTAGTCAACAATGGTGGAACGCTTCAGGTTGAAAATACACTTCCTACGAACACTGGCACCGTAAATCAGACAGGAACTACAACAGTTGCACGGGGAACTTGTGGCTTTTAGTGAAGGAAGAAATGTAGAGCTTTCCTATATTTCTGCTTAATGAGCAGATGCAATTAAAAGCAATCTCGTTACCTAATGACGCACTCAATTTTCTGCCAAATATTGTAGGTAATTAATCCTAAACTGTTTTTTTTAGGAGAGATCAACATGGCAGACAAAACAACAAATTGTTAGACTATTAACAGGGCGCTTTCCCTCAGGATCAACCACGATGAATGTAAAAAAAATAATTGGTTTGGGTGTAGTTGCACTCAGTTTGACGGTGGTTGCAGCCGCCACTCCTCGCTACCTCAAAGCATCTGACCACGATGATGGTGAAGTCGATAATAAAGGTCGCAATCTCAATTTGACAGATTTGTTCGTGTTCAGAGAACAAGATCAGAACCCTAACGCCTCGGCAAATGACCTGATCTTCGTGATGAACACCAACCCGCGATCGCTCCCTCGTCAGCAATACTACTTCAGCACCAACGCCTCATATGACTTCCATGTCACGCGGGTTGCCGATAAAAATGCCACCCCGACTGGCGCTGAAGATGTCATCCTGCGCTTCCGATTTGCTGACAAAGATAGTTCCGGTCGTCAAAGCTTCAGGATGAGCGTAGTTCGTAATGGTGTTGAGACAACTACTACAAGAACTACTAGTGGTTCTCCTCTGGTTACAACTCCGTTGACTAAGGCTACTACCCCCACCATCAATCAGGTGAGCGTGGGTGGCTCTAATTTAAGTGTATTTGCTGGTCTGCGGGAAGACCCCTTCTTCTTCGATGTAACGCGATACTTCCAGGTACGTGCAAGTCTTTTGAAGAAAAAAGGTTTCTTGAACATACCTTTACCAGATATTTTAAGTTTCCGCCCCCCCGACAAGGCAATTGATTTTACTAAAGACTACAACGTCAACACAATTGTCGTGCGGGTGCCACGAGCCTTATTGCAGAACTCAACTAATGCAACAACGTTTGACGTTTGGGAAACCATCTCGCTGCGGCAACCAGACAACACCTACAAACAGTTTGAGCGACTGGCTAGGCCGGCGATTAATGAAGGTCTAATCTTTACCAACGATTTTCTCAACGCCTTTAACATGATCCCACCTAGTGCGGATTTGAGTCCCGCAGCTGCTCCCGTCCGGGCTGAAGCGATAAAGACGTTGAAAGCTTTTGGCAATACTGACGCTCAGGCGACTGCCAAGGCATTGGCCTTTTTACCGGATGTAATGCGGATTGACACGACACAACCCAGCGGATATGGCAAAGCCCTCAACACTAAAGGAAGTCCGATCACGGGTCGCCTGATCAAAGATGATGTTATCGATACCACAATCACAGTTGTGACACAGGGGACACCTCTGGCGGCAGTCAAGAGTGATAACGTCTTCTACGAGGGTGTGCCTGATAACCCTGCACAAGGACACGATCAACCAGTACAAAACTTACCCTACTTGGCTCTACCCAACTAGATCAATAAGCACAGTGAGCAGCGTTAAGAGCGCTGCTCGCTACTTTCAAAAGAGCAAGTGGCATGAAAAGCACTGATTATTATGAACATCAAGGCCAGCAAAAATCCCGGAAACGTTTTTGGGTACCGCTTCTAGTTGCCTTGCCAGCCGCAGCTCTTGTGCTGATAGCCGTCCCACTCGGTCTACGCTTCTTTTCAGGAAGTTTTGGAGAACCAGGACTCAAGGGTATCTATAGCTACCGCTTTGAGCGACCCTCACCGGGTAGCGTGACCATAGCTTTAGAGAGAGAAATCACTTTCTATCAGAAACGCATTAGCCAAGATCCTGAAGATTGGCTCAACCAAGCTGCACTTGGCGGAGCCTACCTAAAGATGGCGCGTGCTACTGGGGAGACAAGCTGGTATTTGTTGGCAGAGCAAACTGCTCAAGAGTCACTCGCCAAGATGCCCTTTCAAAATGACGCTGCTATTTTAGTTTTAGCTAGAGTTGCTACAGCTAGACATGATTTTGCTCAAGCCATTAGCCTCACCAACCAAGCGTCTAAAAATGAAGATAGTCTCTCCATCGGGGCGACAGCAAACCTAGCTATGGGCAAGGTGGATGAGGCTAACCAGGCAGCCAATGCCCTAGTAGACCGTATTCCTACCTTGGGATCTCTAACTTTACGCGCTTTAGTAAAAGTAGCTCAGGGGAACGATAGAGAAGCAATTCAAGATTTCCAGCAGGCTATAGCTGCCGAAGAACCTGAAGAAACGGGCAGCTCGGTCTGGGCACGGACACTGCTGGGTAGACTTTACTTTAAACGGGGGCAACTGAAACTAGCAGAGGGACTATATAAAGAAGCTCTGCGCGTCCTGCCACAGTATCCCCCAGCGCTATTGAATTTGGCAGAATTAAAGGTTCGGCTGGGAGATTACAAAGCTGCTGAAAACCTTTACTCGCAATTCTTTCTTACCTTACAAAAAGCCCCTACTGTGTACGATCACGTTGTAATGCGGGGTATGGCACGAGTGAAAGATTTGTCAGGCGACCCCTCAGAGGCGCAAAAATGGCGAGAGCGTGCGGAAGATAGGCTGCGTAACGATATGACCACCTTTGGACACAAGCGTGAGTTAGCACGTTTATTGTTAGAGCGTGGGCGCTCCCAGGACGTGGTTGAAGCTCTCTCATTGATGCAAGCAGAAGTACATATCCGCCAGGATGCGGAGACGTATGATACTTTGGCTTGGGCGCTTTCCAGCTTGGGGCGCTGGGGTGAAGCTCAAAAAGCGATGCAGGAGGGGCTGCGATCCGGCATACGCGATCCGGCAATGTTCTACCGGGCGGGCATAATTGAACAAAAATTAGGCAATCAAAAGCAGGCTTTAGCTTTCTTTAAGCTGGTGCAACAGAGCGATCCAACATTCGATGAAAACGCCAGA
This sequence comes from Aphanothece sp. CMT-3BRIN-NPC111, assembly GCA_019359765.1. Classification (GTDB taxonomy): domain Bacteria; phylum Cyanobacteriota; class Cyanobacteriia; order Cyanobacteriales; family JAHHGU01; genus JAHHGU01. The sequence continues at coordinate 35,845 of JAHHGU010000010.1, read as the reverse complement.
AAGGCGTTGGGCTTGGGAGTAGGACTTTTAGGCTTGAACTAAACTCATGAACAGGAAATGGCGGCAATTCAGGCTTAGTATTATCTCGTTCCTGGGAGCGCTTGTGCTCTCTCTGTGGTGTACCCCCAGCCATGCTCATTGGGCTGACCTAGCAGTGGCAAAAATTGTCGTGGGTGAGACAGAAACCCAAATCACACTAACTATTCCCACTGGCTTAGTGGCATCAGCAGACGAAAACCGGGATGGTCAACTAACGCCTACTGAAGTACGCACTCATCAAGCAGAGCTTCAGAGCTTTTTGGGCGATCGCATCCGCCTCACCGATGGCAACAACCACAAGGGGACTCTAACCGTCAAACCATCAGAAACCTCAGCCCCCCCGCCAAACCTAAAAGTCACCGCTGGCACCCATAGCACCTTAGTGTTGGTCTACAGTTGGCCTCAGCCTGTTCAAGGGCTAAAGATCCACTACGATCTTTTCCTACCAGGAGTTCCCACCGCTCGCTGCTTGGCAACTATCTTTCACAGCGGACAGGTGCAAAACTCGATCTTTAGCCCAGAAGATCGTGAGTTTTCCTTAATGCAGGGTAAGGCATTGTTGCCAGAGGGAAGCTTTCTGATTGCGATCGCCGGTGCCGTAGTTTGGGGGGCGATGCACGCTATGTCGCCCGGACACGGAAAAACAATCGTCGGTGCCTACTTGGTTGGATCGCGTGCCACGATCCAACACGCTATTTTCTTAGGAATGATCACGACAATTACTCATACCATTGGCGTGTTCGCTCTAGGGTTAGTGACCCTCTTCGCTTCCCGCTACATCCTGCCAGAGCAACTGTACCCTTGGCTTAGCTTCGTATCGGGTCTAATAGTGGTAATAATCGGTCTGAACCTGTTAAGCGAGCGATTGCAAAGCCTAAAGCTGCGTCTAAAATCCTCATGGGGACAAGTGGTGGCTGATGATGACCATTCTCACGGTCATTCCCAAGAGCATCATCATAAACATTTACAGGGTCATTCCCACGACCATTCTCAAGAGCATCATCACCACGGCGAACACGCACATAGCCATCATGACCACTCTCACTTACCTCCAGGTGCTGATGGAGAGCCTGTTACTTGGCGTAGCCTGCTAGCTCTAGGTATTTCTGGCGGTATTGTGCCCTGCCCCTCTGCATTAGTTTTACTGTTAAGCACCATTGCTCTGAACCGTATCGGCTTTGGACTAACGCTAGTATTGGCATTCAGTTTAGGATTAGCAGCGACGCTGACAGGAATTGGGTTACTACTGGTTGGGGCTAGGCGGCTGTTCGAGCGATTTCCCTTGCAGGTGCGACTAGTAAGAGGTTTGTCTGCCGTGAGTGCCTTGTTTATCACCTTGCTAGGCTTGGGAATTACGACGCAGGCACTAGTACAAATCGGGTTAGTTAGGCTTTGACGAAGAGGAAACGCAGAGCCGCGTCTCCGTTTCTCTTTCATATCCTCCCTCGCTCATTCAAAGTTAAAATAGAGCCGAACTGTTGCTAACGCTGCCCTTTGTAAGCCCATGACCATTGCCGCACCGGTTAAAACTCAGTACGAAGCAATTATTGGCCTAGAAACCCACTGTCAACTTAGTACCAATAGCAAGATTTTCTGTAATTGCTCTACGGAATTTGGTGCAACTCCCAACCAGAATGTCTGCCCAGTTTGCATGGGATTGCCGGGAGTCTTGCCGGTACTGAATCAAAAGGTGCTGGAATACGCTGTCAAAGCTGGTCTGGCGCTCAACTGTCAGATTGCTCCTGATAGCAAATTTGACCGCAAGCAGTATTTTTATCCGGATCTGCCCAAAAACTATCAAATTTCCCAGTACGATCTGCCAATTGCTGAGCATGGATGGCTGGAGATTGAGTTAGTCGATGATGCTGGCAACCCAATTCGCAAGCGGATAGGGATCACGCGGCTGCATATGGAGGAAGATGCTGGAAAATTGGTGCATGGGGGTAGCGATAGACTCTCTGGTTCTACCTACTCTCTTGTGGACTACAACCGTACTGGCGTTCCCCTGATAGAAATTGTCTCCGAACCCGACCTCCGTTCTGGTCAAGAAGCAGCTGAATATGCTCAGGAACTGCGCCGGATTGTGCGCTATCTGGGTGTCAGTGACGGCAATATGCAAGAAGGTTCCCTGCGCTGTGATGTCAATATCTCTGTGCGCCCAGTTGGGCAGGAGAAATTTGGCACCAAAGTAGAAATCAAAAACATGAACTCCTTCAGTGCTATCCAACGGGCGATTGAATATGAAATCGACCGGCAAATTCAAGCCTTGCAAACAGGTGAACGAATTATGCAGGAAACTAGGCTGTGGGAAGAAGGTAAGCAACGCACCATCAGTATGCGTAGTAAGGAAGGTTCCAGCGATTATCGCTACTTCCCTGAGCCGGATTTAGTACCCATGAAAGTCCCAGCTGAGCAACTAAAGCAGTGGCACATGGAACTACCGGAACTACCCGCCTCGAAACGGCATAGTTATGAAAGTCAACTGGGGCTTTCTCCCTACGATGCCAGAGTCTTAACGGATGACCGACTGGTAGCAGAATATTTTGAAGCCGCTGTTGCTGCCAAAGCTAATCCTAAACAAGCTGCTAACTGGGTGATGGGGGACATTGCCGCTTACCTGAACACGGAAAAACTGAGTATCACCCAAATTGCCCTCAAACCACTTTCCCTGGCTGAACTCATTTCTATGATTGAAGAAGGCACTATCAGCGGCAAAATTGCTAAAGATATTCTGCCGGAGTTATTGTCTAGTGGTGGCTCTGCCAAAGAATTGGTTGAAAGCAAGGGGCTTGTGCAAATCTCAGACACTGGCGAACTGGAAAAAATCATCGACGAAGTAATTGCCGCCAGTCCCAAAGAACTAGAACAGTACCGCAATGGTAAAACTAAGCTTCTGGGGTTCTTCGTTGGGCAGGTGATGAAAAAAACCAGCGGTCGCGCAGACCCCAAAATGACCAACCAAATGTTAAGCCAGAAGTTAAACAAATAGTGGGGAAGCAGGGGAGAAAAGCGAATAAAAAATAAAGGTGGCGAGAGAAGCGGATTTTCTTGGACAATCCAAAATCCAAAATCTAAAATCCAAAATCCAAAAAGCTCCATATCCCCTGAAACTTGATATAATTTGCGTCATTTACGTAAGCTGACTGAGGCTTTCAGGAGGAGTAATGTCAGACTGGCAGGAAATTCCCGGCGGGGTGACGGCTCCTAGAGGGTATCGAGCGGCTGGTATTGCCGCTGGGCTGAAACCTTCGGGGCTTCCGGATCTGGCGCTGATTTTGTCAGATGTGGAAGCGATCGCAGCAGGTGTCTTTACCACTAGCTATGTACGCGCTGCCTGTGTAGACTATTGCCGAGAGCGCCTGCAATCTAAGCACAGTGCCCGTGCAATCCTCTGCAATGCTGGGCAAGCAAATGCGGCAACGGGTAGCCAAGGCTGGCTGGATGCCCTGGAAAGTGCAATGTTGCTGGCTCAAACACTGAATATTTCAGCAGAATCAGTGCTGTTGGCATCCACTGGTGTTATTGGTCAACGGATTCGCATGGATGCACTGCGGGCTGGCATTCCCCAACTTGTGGCGGCGGTGTCAGAAACGGGGGGTGACTCAGCTGCCCAAGCAATTACTACTACTGATTTAGTAACTAAATCCATCGCCCTAGAGACAACTATTGACGATCGCCCCGTGCGTATCGGCGGTATTGCTAAAGGCTCTGGTATGATTCATCCCAACATGGCAACGCTGCTAGCGTTTGTCACTTGTGATGCCGCTGTCTCTACCTCGCTGTGGCAGCAAATGCTGAGTCGGGCAGCGGAGCGAAGCTTCAACCAAATTACTGTCGATGGGGATACGAGTACTAACGATACCCTGATTGCCTTGGCTAATGGTCAGTCTCGGACTCCAGCGATTACGGAAATGGGGCCAGAAGCAGAAAAGTTGGAGGGAATGTTAACAGCTGTTTGTCAGCATTTAGCAAAAGCGATCGCCCGTGACGGCGAAGGTGCCACCTGCCTGATTGAAGTGCAAGTGACTGGCGCACCCGATGAAAAAGCCGCGCATCAAGTTGCTAAAACTATTGTCGGTTCATCCTTAGTTAAGTCAGCAATTTTTGGTCGCGATCCCAACTGGGGCCGGATTGCAGCAGCAGCGGGACGTGCGGGTGTTCCGTTTGAACAAGAAAATCTCCGCATTCAGTTGGGGGATTTCTTACTAATGGAAAATGGTCAACCTTTGGCGTTCGATCGGGCTGCGGCTAGTGCTTATCTAAAACAGGCGGCGACTGCTGCCTATTTAAAAGAGGATACTGTTTTAATTTTAGTTAGTATTGGCAATGGTTCAGCTTCTGGGAAGGCTTGGGGATGCGACCTAAGTTATGACTACGTGAAGATCAACGCGGAATATACAACTTGATTTTTGTACTGTATGGTCAAGAAAATTGGCCTGTTTTGCCTCCTCATCTTAATTTGGGGACTCGCTATACTGCCCGGTCGTACACAGGCTCAAGGGTTATCCAACTTGGAATCGCGTATCTCTACAGTGGAAGCCGACAACTTTCAACTGCGATCGCGCCTTGATCGCATCGAGTCCCAACTAGATCGACTGACGAACCGCACACAATCCTCCAGACCTGAATTAAATAGATCAGCACCCTTAATTCCGTCCAGATTAAATAGGCAGAGGGTATCAGCAGACCCGATGTTTGACCGACTAGCCACCTTGGTAATTGAACTCAAAGAGCGCGTAAACGCACTAGAGGCACAAGTTGCTGAACTCAAGAGGCAACAAAGGAAAAAGTAGGAGCAACTGCACGCCTAAACGCAGGCGATTCGCATCAGACTGATGCAGATCTGGAAGATATAGCTGTTGCCATAATGGAAGAGTGACAATTGACCTCACCCCATAAACGCACAGTAGAGACGCCCTGGCAGGGCGTCTCTACTTTCTGAAGGATTGCTGTGTTGAAGAGTAACGTATCGCGCTTCACCTGGGCGTAGCCTGCAAGCGGTTCACTTTTGCACTTGAATCACCTGAATGCTACCACCCGCATATAAAGTGCTATCAGCAGAGTGAGTACCTTTTAACCGCGCCGCGCTCACTTTAAACCCAATCTCCTCCAACAGCCCAGGTAGATCTGTTTTTATCAACTGCCAAGCTGTTTCCGTTTCAAACAACACAAAAAATAAAGACAACCCAGGCCAGAATAGCCAGTTAGTGGGCGCGTGAAAATCCACCAGGGCGAAAACTCCTCCTGGTTTCAGCACCCGGTAAACTTCTTTAAGAATTTTTCGCAATTGCTCAGGCTTCATTTCGTGCATCGCTACGCTTGTATGCACTAAATCAAACTGATGATCTGGAAACGGCATTTCCTCAGCAAAGGCTTCCACATACTGAGCTTGAGGAACATTCTGCCGTGCCCGTTTCAACGATAAGGGTGAGGCATCAAGTCCTGTTACATCCTGGGAATACTCCACCAAAACTTGCGTCGCCTGACCGCTGCCGCAACATAAATCTAAAACTTTGGTTTCTGAATTAATTGTCAAACCTTGTAAAGCCAGGTGGCGGAATAGTGCTTCTCCGCCTACACTCAGAGACGCAATCGAGGAAATCGCATCATAAAGCCATTGATAGCGATAACTCCAAGTCCTTAAAATAGTTGCCACTGCTCCACCTATCTTTAAATATCTGTATTCCTTGTTGCAAACTACAGCCACTAAAACAATATAATTGTTAAAATCGGTAACAAATCTAAAAATATTGGGAACCTGTCACCACTATGGGCCGTGTAGGGGTTTTATTACTAAATCTAGGTGGGCCGGATGAACTAGATGATGTTCGTCCCTTTCTGTTTAACCTATTTTCCGACCCCGAAATTATCCGCATTCCCTTTCCGGCATTGCAGAAACCTCTGGCTTGGGTAATTTCCTCAAGGCGAGTTAAAACATCGCAAGCAAATTACCAGCAAATTGGTGGTGGCTCTCCCCTGCGGCAGATTACAGAAGCACAGGCTAAAGCTCTCCAGTCACAATTGCAGCAAAAAGGGCAAGATTCTCAGATATATATAGGGATGCGTTACTGGCATCCATTCACAGAGGAAGCGATCGCTAGAATCAAGCGTGACCAAATTGAACGCCTAGTCATTCTGCCCCTCTATCCCCAATTCTCTATCAGCACAAGTGGTTCCAGCTTCCGGCTTTTAGAAAGACTGTGGCGAGAAGACCCAGCCCTGAACCAAATTGAATACACTGTTATTCCTTCCTGGTATCAGCAGCCCGGATATCTCCAAGCCATGGCGCAGCTGATTGCCCAGGAACTTGACCAGTTTGCCAATCCCGACCAGGTTCACATCTTCTTTAGTGCCCACGGTGTCCCCGTCAGCTATGTAGAAGAAGCCGGTGACCCCTACCAGAAAGAAATCGAGGACTGCACTCATCTAATTATGCAGACCCTCAATCGACCGAATACCCACACCCTCGCCTATCAAAGTCGCGTCGGACCAGTTGAATGGCTCAAGCCATACACCGAAGACGCCATTCCAGAACTTGGTGCCCAAGGAGTCGAAGATTTACTGGTAGTGCCGATTAGCTTTGTCTCGGAACACATCGAAACCCTACAAGAAATTGACATTGAGTACCGGGAACTGGCGGAAGAGTCTGGCATTCACAACTTCCGCCGCGTACCAGCACTCGATACCCATCCCGTGTTTATTGATGGTCTAGCTGATTTGGTAGTTGACGCTCTCAAAGCCCCCAGCCTCAAGCTATCTCAAGTGACACAGCTTAAGAAACAAGTCAAAATGTACCCGCAAGAGCGTTGGGAATGGGGTCTGACCACAACGGCTGAAGTATGGAATGGACGTTTAGCGATGATTGGGTTTCTAGCCTTACTATTGGAGTTAATTAGTGGTCGCGGGCCTCTGCACTTCGTCGGGCTGCTTTAGTAGTTTTGAGTTATGAATGTTAAGTTTTGAGTTAAAGTCATTAATTCATAACTCGAAACTCAAAACTTAAAACTTTATTCAGTCGGACTGCTTTAATAGTTTTGAGTTATGAATGTTAAGTTTTGAGTTAAAGTCATTAATTCATAACTCAAAACTCAAAACTCAAAACTTTATTCAGTCGGGTTGCTGAGGCCTACCTCTAGAACGCTCTTTTCCCCTATACCACTGGTACCAATGACTAGAGCTGCGAATTGCTAGCCACAATAGAATTAAGGCGATTAATCCTCCCGACTTAGGAGCTTTAAAAGAAAAGATAACTAGGAAGATACATAGGGCATCTTCGAGCAAGACAATCCATATAGGTAGACCCCGCAGGCGGTAGAACCAGCCCACCTTTACAAGCTGAAGGACTAAAGCTAATAAGCCGCCGACGACGCCGATTATCCAGATTAGCTGACTTGGTGCCCCAGCTATTCGGACAACTGCAATGCCCATAATCGCCCCCACAATCGGACTAAAGATTAACTGGACAATTTGCAGCACGCGCTGGCCTACCAGCTTTTTAGAGGCAAATATCTCAAACAACGACCAGCTGGTGAGGACGCCTAGAACCACCTGTGGTTGAATCTGTGACAGAATTGGCACGCTGTACCAGAGGTTGTTACTCTGCAACAGACCAATGACAAGCAGAGGCAAGGCTATTCTCATGCCTGCCGCCGCAGAAGCAGAGAGTGCGGCTAAAAGTCCAATCATCTGCCCATTCTGCCAGCAATAGAAACTGGTTTTTTAATCCCCAAGTGGTTATCCCATGCTCTTTAAGGTTTGCTCTCAATCAAGTCAACTTAATTAAACTAAAGCCCCATGTAAGCTGGGTTGAGGTAAGAAAACCCATTAATAGGAATGAGTGGATGGGTAACACTTGCACTCTACCTATCCTACGAATAATAAGTATGACCTACTTATTGAGAATGGGATTGTATCCAAGGCAACTGGGTACTATCCTTTGAACCTACAACTTTAGTTTAAAGGTTACCTCTGCTACTATGTGATACCGCAATAGAATGGCACTTCCAACGCTGTAGGCTAGGAGTAGGGGCTTATGAACAGCCTTCTACCCATTCGACTTCAGGTAGCTTACCAGATCTAAACTGAGTCACGCGATACGTTGCTCCGCAACACGCTTCGCGATCGCCGTCAGTCTCGAAAACTACGCGATAGTTGCGGTCGGATCTGTCTTTCGGTACGAATGTTAAGTAGTGCCCATTGGTGTACTTATGAGGAGTCACTTTAATCTGCCCTGGGTAGAGCGATTTAATCCGGGCTTCTGTATCGCCGATCTTTGCACCCTTGAGGGTAGTGACGCCGCCCTTAATAATATCCACCCTAGAAATACGACCATTAATAACCATGAACCCGAAATCGTTAGGTTGACCTTGCGGCTTGACGTAGAAGCAACTGCCATCGCCGCGATCGCCAAGTGCAACTAGCCGGGTTCCAGCAGCGCGTGACGCTTCCGCGACAGTCATACCAACTCGGACTGGTCCCATACCGTTGATAAACACTTTCGATTGGTTGGTCAATTTCGACTGAGCATTAACCGAAACGACGCTCAGAGGAAAAAGTACAAGCGTTGCGGGCAAGAAAGTTAATCGCTTTGGGATTGATGCTGGAAGTAGCATTATCTAAAATTGCGGTCTTAATTTAGCTTACTTGTCGTTAGAGAAAAGCAAATTGTTCCCCAATAGAGAGGGATAAAGCTACTTAGGAAGGTTAACACAACCGATTTCAGTATCATAATTTTTGTTAAATTGTTACTAATGATACGGATTTATTTTGTTAGATTGAAGTAGAGGAAAAAAATTGGTGCTGTGGTCTGGTAGTTAAACAGCTTCCAAGATAAGAAATTTAGAGGCGATAGGTGCTAAAAGAGTCCACTAAGCGATGCGTGCTACGCAGGCGCAGAGTTTACATTGAGAATAATTTAGGTGTAGGCGCTTGATATTTAAACTATCAGCTTTTGCCATAGTTTTCTGTGCGCCAAAATCTTGAATTTAAAAGGGGAATGGACATTTCCATCCCAGCACTAAGAAACAACAGGAGAAAATATGCGATGTCCGACTTATTATTAGCTGATGCCAATAAAAGGCTAGAAAAAGCCCTGAAGTATGTTGCTATCTCAGAGGATGCTATTGAACACTTAAAATTTCCCCAAGCTAGTTTGAGTGTTTCAATTCCAGTCCGTATGGACGATGGATCTTTGAAAATATTCCAGGGCTATCGCGTCCGCTACAACGATACGAGAGGCCCGACAAAAGGAGGGATACGCTATCATCCCAATGTTTCAATGGATGAAGTGCAATCTTTAGCATTTTGGATGACCTTTAAATGTGCAGTTGTAAATCTACCTTTTGGAGGAGCCAAAGGAGGAATTACGCTGAATCCGAAAGCATTGTCTCGGATGGAGTTAGAACGCTTGAGTCGCGGTTATGTAGATGCGATCGCGGACTTTATAGGGCCTGACATTGATATTCCTGCACCTGACGTTTACACCAACCCCATGATTATGGGTTGGATGATGGATCAATACAGTATTATCCAGCGAAAAATCACCCCAGCAGTTGTTACCGGAAAACCCTTGTCAATGGGGGGTAGCTTAGGGCGGGATACTGCAACCGCAACGGGAGCATTTTTTGCGATTGAAACTATCATGTCCAAATTGGATAGACTCCCTCAAGAGACAACGGTAGCTGTACAAGGATTTGGTAATGCTGGTGCAGTGGTGGCAGAATTACTATCTCAGGCTGGTTATAAAGTTGTTGCCGTCAGTGATTCTCAAGGTGCTATCTATGCCAAACAAGGGTTAGATATTCCGAGTATACGACAATACAAATTGTCGAGTAGAGGCATGAAAGCGGTCTACTGCCAAGACACTGTTTGTAATAGTGTTGAACATGAGTCAATTAGCAATGAAGAACTGTTAGCCTTAGATGTGGACGTACTGGTTCCAGCAGCTTTAGAAAATCAAATTACTGAAGCGAATGTCAATGACATCAAAGCCAAACTTATCTTTGAAGTTGCTAACGGACCAATTACATCCGCTGCCGATAAAATTCTGGAAGAAAAAGGAATCTCGGTTTTTCCTGATATATTAGTCAATGCGGGAGGCGTCACAGTTAGCTATTTTGAATGGGTGCAAAATCGCAGTGGGCTGTATTGGACACTAGAAGACGTAAATCAACGCTTGCGACAAAAAATAGTAGAAGAAACTAACAAAATTTGGAAAATTGCTCAGGAACTCTCGATTTCGATGCGAACAGCCGCTTATGTACATGCCTTGAATCGACTGGGAGAAGCTATCAATGCCAAAGGAACGAGAGACTACTACATCAACGGGAAAACCTATTAAGTAGGTATGGGGAATTAAACTGGTTCTTCAGTAAAATGACAGTTTCTTACAGGCTAAATCCTGAAGCTATAGCAGTGGACACATCGCTTAGGGCAAACAAACTTTGGTCTTGACGTTCCGATGGAACGTCAAGACTAAATTCATATATGTCCTAACTGTGTTGACGATTGCTATACAAAAACTTTTGTCTGCCTACGCAGCTTAAATGAAGTCCGCCTTTGCGGACTTCGTATGTATAAACGCAGATAATTTAGAATATTTGATCGACTGCCTGCAAGAGTTATTTTGTTAAGATCCAGGGAGTTTTCCAGCTTTAACTTCATGAGTCATACCAGCAGCTATGTCTTAAAGCGGCTTCATCGGCTGATAAAACTTCCTGTAAGCAGCAAAGTAATCGCCTCCAGCCTACTTTTAGGGCTGCTGGGTACATTGGGAATGCAAATCAGTACCCAACCATCAAGCGCAACAGCAGATTCTCAAGCTCAACCAGTACCACAAATCAATGCTTCCGCCGCACAGTTGCTAGGACAGTGGCAAGCAAAAGATCCATCGTCGGGTAAGTTAGTAACGTTGATTTTCACACCAGAAGACAAATTATTTATTGTCTTACCGCCTCGTGATGGGTCTACTATTGCCATCAAGATGGGATACCAAGTGAATCTGCCAGCTAAACCCATGCAACTAGACATGATAGTTAGTGATAATCAAACAGCCGCGACCATTTTTGAGTTTACCCCTGAAGGGAAGCTGCGCCTGGAATTAGAGGGGATTAGTCCTGGAAAACCTAGACCTACTGCTTTTTCCGCCAGAGCGACGCTGTTTGAGAAGATTTCTCAAGTCACAATAGTGCCTCAGAACGTTCAAGTAACTGAGGTTGAGAATGAAAAAGGCAAGACAGGGCAAAACATAGCAGAGCAGTACATTAGTATATTGACCAAAGCGCAGCAAAGTTATTACCTCAAAAAAGGAAAGTTTGCGGCGGATATGGAGGAGCTTGGCATTATTACTAACTCTGAGACTGAGTATTATCGCTATCAGATGGTACGTCAGGGTGAGAATGGCGATAGGGTGATGATAACCGCTCAAGCCAAGGCATCTGAGCTTCCTAGCTACACTGGCGCTATATTTGAAAGCACAATTAGCGGTAAAACCACCACAGTTGCCGGGATTTGTGCAACCAATCAACCCTCTACCTTGCCACCGACAATGCCCAAACCTCCCAACAGTGGCTCGTTGGAAATTCAATGCCCCGCTAATTCTCATTTGAGCCGCTAAATTTGGCTTGTTGCTGGTTTCGGGTAGCAATGTATCGCTATCGGCTCATTTTTCAGCCTCTAGCTGAGTAGTGGAAAAACATTTTGATTAAATGCCTATATCTTAAAATCCGTTTCAGTGACCCAATACCTACTGGTATCTGTGTTCATCTGTGTTTATCTGTGGTTAAAAATATCTTCAAACCACTTTTCGGATAGGTTCTAAACCCCATTCAGATGACAGGGGTTGCTACAATCCATTTAGCTTCGCAACATTAGCGCCATGAGTGACACAGTTCTAAACGTTCGTAACTTGCAGGTTCAATTCCAAACCGATCGCGGGCTAATCAAAGCCGTTGACGGCATTTCTTTTGAATTGAAGCGAGGGCAAACCTTGGGAATTGTGGGCGAGTCCGGATCGGGCAAATCTGTGACCTCTTTGGCTGTGATGAACCTGATACCTAGCCCTGGCAAAATTACCGGGGGCGAAATTTGGTTTAGTGGCATCGATGCGGATGGTAGTACGCTGCAACCCTTGAATTTACTGAAACTGCGTCAAGAGAAAATGCAGCAGTACCGGGGCAGTCAGATTGCGATGATCTTCCAAGAACCAATGAGTTCGCTTAACCCGGTTTACACAATTGGGTTTCAGCTAACGGAGGCAATTCGCCTGCACAAAGATGTTTCACCGCCAGAGGCACGGCGTCAGGCAATTGCTGGTCTTCAGGAAGTTAAGCTTCTCCCTAACGATGCTGAATTGCGCGATACGTTCCTGCGGAACACGCTAGGCGATCGCTATATAGAAGCTGGAAATATAGAACCTCCCAGACAAGAACGATTCGACGCATCACCATTTGATCAGGGGGCGCTTAATCTCAGTGAGCGGGAAATCAACAAGCATATAAACAGCCAGAAATTGGCAATGCTGGATCGATATCCCCATGAACTTTCTGGGGGTCAGCTACAGCGGGTGATGATTGCTATGGCAATATCTTGTGACCCCGCTGTGTTAATTGCCGACGAACCGAGTACGGCTCTTGATGTTACGGTGCAGGCTAAAATTTTAGACCTACTGCGAGAATTGCGCGATCGCCGGGGGATGTCGATGCTGTTTATCACCCACGATCTGGGCGTGATTGCGGAAATCGCCGACGTAGTAGCAGTGATGTACCAGGGAAAAATTGTCGAATACGGTTCGGTGTGGCAAATCTTCTCCAATCCTCAGCATCCCTATACCAAGGGTTTGTTAGCTTGTCGCCCTCGCCCCGATTTGAGTCTGTCATACCTCCCTACTGTCTCTGACTTCATGGAAGTGGTAACCACGCCAGCTGGCGAAGTGCTAGAGATTCGAGAAAAACCAGCCGCCTCCCAAAGCGGTAGCTTAAATTCCTCTTCAACTCAAAACTCAAAACTCAAAACTCAAAACTCTCTTCAACAACCAGCCGCCTCCCAAAGCGATCGCTTAAACTCCTCTTCAACTCCAAACTCAAAACTTAACACTCAAAACTCTCTTCTAGAAGTCCGCAATCTCCGGGTGGGCTTCCCCGCACGGGGGATGTTTGGTCAAACTAAACGCTATGTATGGGCTGTAAATGATATTTCTTTCGATGTTTATAAAGGTGAAACGCTGGGACTGGTAGGAGAATCTGGCTGCGGCAAAACTACACTGGGTCGCACATTGCTGCGCTTAATTGAACCGATGAGCGGAAGTGTGCTATTTGAAGGTCAAGATGTGGCAAGTCTCAGCGGCAAACGCTTGCGGCAATTACGGCGGGAGATGCAAATTGTTTTCCAGAACCCGTTTAGTTCCCTTGACCCTCGCATGAAGATTGGTCAGGCGGTGATGGAGCCACTGTTGATTCACGATGTCAGCAAAAATCCCAAGGCTAGGCGCGATCGCGTCGCCTACTTGTTAGAGCGGGTGGGCTTAAATCCCGACTGGATGAACCGCTATCCCCACGAATTTTCTGGGGGACAGCGGCAACGGGTGTGCATTGCGCGATCGCTGGCACTCAATCCCAAGTTCATCATTTGCGATGAATCGGTTTCCGCGTTGGATGTTTCCGTGCAAGCGCAGGTGTTGAATCTTTTGAAAGAGTTACAGGATGAATTTGGCCTGACCTATATTTTCATTTCCCACGACCTGAGCGTGGTGAAATTTATGAGCGATCGCATCATGGTAATGAACCAAGGCCAAATCGAAGAAATTGGTCCTGCTGAGGGCATCTATCGCGAACCTAAACAAGATTACACGCGCCAACTCATTGCCTCTATTCCCACTGGCAGTCTAGAGCGAATTAAAGAGCAACAAGCAGGGCGATCAACTGTCACGACAAGCGATTTGTCTTGACCTTCCGGCGGAACGTCTAAATTGTGCGTTTTTTTCAAAAAGGGGGATCAAACCCGGATTTGGTATTAGTCGTAGAGACGCGAAATGTCAACGTCTCTACATTATGTTTAATCAATCACATTTAATATCAAAGCTTCAAATTCCAGCCAAGCGATGTATCACGGCGCGTAAGGCAAACTGTGGTAAAGCTAGCATCCGCCGCCAGCGCCAAGGTTCTTTATACAGTCGATAAAGCCATTCCAGGTTATTGTTCCGCAACCAAGCTGGTGCCCTCGATTTAATACCTGCCCAGATATCCATGCTGCCGCCAATACCAATCCAAGTGGCATCGGGGCAGAGGTGGCGGTGTTCGTCAATCCAATACTCCTGACGAGGCACGCCTAAGCCCACTAAAATTAGGCGAGGTTGGAGATCTTTGAGAGTTTGTAGCAATTCTTTTTCTTCATCTTTTGAGATAAAGCCATGCTGCGTCCCGGCGATCGCTAAACCTGGCACTTGGGACTGCCAAATATCTGCTACCTTCTTCGCCACCCCTGGAGAACCCCCATAGAAAAAAACCGGGCATGGCTCTTCAAATTTCCCCGCTTCCCGCAAAAGTGACTCTGCTAGTTCAATCCCCGGACAGCGCTTTTGGCGTTTATTATGAAGCCATAAGTAGAATACAATACCAGATCCATCTGGAATCACCAGGTCTGCTTTGTGGATGATACTTGCCAGAAGCTGGTTTCTTTCTGTCTCTATCACCATCTCAGAATTAAGCGTCACCACATGAGTTCCTATTCTCTGATGTAGGCGCGATACCAGCCAGCTAATATAGTCATCCGACAGGTAAACAGGTATACCTAGTACGAGAAATTTTTCGAGCGCCTCAGACATAATCTAGTTTTTGTAAAGCTTCACAATGCACTATCATGAAGGCTACCTGATCCTGGCGCTCAATTAAAGTCTATTTTGAACTTAGGCGTGGCGATTTACTTCTTGTTGCAGCCATGAATCTACAGGCTGTCTATCACGACGGCGCAGCTCAATTTCTATCGCTATCACCTCTTGTGACCCAGGCGGCGCTGGTTTCTGATGGAAGATAATCTCGTAAGCGGCTGGATCTTCGTTGCGTTCCCGCAGCCAATCTTGCACCTTCATTGTGGCGAAGAAGGACTGTCCGTCCTGGAACATACGCGTAACTTGCATCTGGATTGTGTAAGGATTAATTCGAGCCATAGTAAGGAATAGTTTTGAGTTTTGAGTTTTGAGTTGTAGGGACGGGTTTATTGACAATTGAGTAGGGGCGGGTTTTGGAAATAATTTATTCGTTTATAACTAGAAATAATTAGCTAAACCCGCCCCTACAACTTAAATTCAGGTAAACCCGCCCGTAGAAAGTTTTGAGTTGTTAGAAGAAATTAGCTTAAGGCGGAGTGCAGTTGAGTACGAGCAGTTTCCAGGGCTTCTTTCAGCTTACTAGGATCGCGTCCACCCGCTTGAGCTAGGTTGGGTCGTCCACCACCGCCACCGCCACAGATTTTAGCGATCGCACCAATAAATTTCCCAGCTTGTAACCCTTTTTTGTTGACATCTGGGCTAAAAGCTGCTATTAAACTAACTTTTTCTGGTTCAGGAATAGAACCCAGCACCACAGCGCCATTACCCAGTTTTTGCACTAACCTTTCTGCGGCTGTCTTTAAAGATTCTGGATCGATGCCTTGCATTTGGGCGACGATGATTTTGAAATCGCCGACTGCTTCAGCTTGTACGAGTAATTGATCGGATTGGGCGATCGCGAGTTGTGCTTTGATGGTTTCGAGTTCTTTGTGAGTTGTCTTTAGTTCGTTTTGCAGGTTGGTAATGCGTTCGGGTAGTTCTTCAGGTTTGGCTTTAAAGCGATCGCTCAATTCCCTGACCACTTTATCCCGCACATTGAGATAATCCAGTACAGAGGGTCCGGCAACTGCTTCTATCCGCCGCACTCCAGAAGCGACACCGGACTCGGAGATAATTTTAAATACTCCAATTTCCGCAGTGTTGGTGACATGAGTTCCACCGCACAATTCCATGGAAACACCGGGGAAATCTAGCACCCGCACTTCATCGCCATACTTTTCACCAAACATAGCGATCGCACCTTTAGCCTTAGCTTCTGCTAATGGCAGCACTTCAATTTTGCCAGCATGGGCTTCGGCTATCCAGGTGTTAACTTGTTCTTCAACTTGTTGTACCTCTTCCGAGGTTAAAGCGCGGGGACAATTAAAGTCAAAGCGCAATCTATCGAAGGCGACGAGAGAACCCGCTTGAGAAATCGAGTCATCAACTATTTTCTTCAACGCCGCTTGCAGCAAGTGAGTTGCTGTGTGATTAGCTTGGACGCGACGGCGACAACTGCGATCGATTTGGGCGCTAACGGGATCGCCGACTCGTAAAGTACCGCGTTCGATGCGTCCGAAGTGGACAAAGAAATCGGATTCTTTTTTAACATCTTCAACCCGCACTAAAACGGCATCACCAGAGATGTAACCGCGATCGCCGATTTGTCCCCCAGACTCGGCATAGAATGGCGTCTTGTCGAGGACAATTTGCACGTCTGTTCCAGCGTCTGCTTCCTCTACCGATTTACCACTCACTAGTAGCACTTCGACTGTAGCGTTAGCCGCAGGTTGGTTATAGCCTAAGAACTCGGTTGCATGGATATGTTCAGCTAACTTATCTAAGGAACCTTGCACCGTTAGATCTATTGTTTCGTGTGCATCCTTAGCACGTACTATCTGCTTCTGCATTTCCGCCTTAAATTCTGCCTCATCGACAGTGAGGTTGTGTTCTTCGGCAATTTCTTGCGTTAGTTCTAATGGGAAGCCGTAGGTGTCATAGAGGGTAAACGCACTCTCACCGCTAATCTGGCTCTTCCCTTGCTGCTTCACCTGCTGTAAAATTTCATCCAACATTTTCTCGCCACGTTCCAATGTCTTCAGGAAACGGGCTTCTTCTCGTTGCAGTTCCGCTTTAATGGCTGCTTCTCGTTGTCGCACATTGGGATAAGCAGATTCGGAAAGGGCGATCGCAGTTTCCGCTACTTGAGGCGTAAATTCACCAGTAATCCCAATTAACCTTCCGTGACGTACCACCCGACGAATTAATCGCCGCACAATATAACCGCGACCAATATTAGACGCCCGGATTTCATCAGCAATCATATGGACTACCGCCCGGATGTGATCGCCAATTACCTTGAGGGAGACTTGAGTTTTGTCGTCACTCTGGGCGTAGTCAATACCAGCAATTTCAGCCGCCGTTTTGATAATCGGGAAAATTAAATCGGTTTCGTAGTTATTCGGCACTTGTTGGAGGATTTGCGCCATGCGTTCCAAACCCATCCCCGTGTCAATATTCTTATTTTGCAGCGGTGTCAGCTTGCCTTCAGCGTCCCGGTTATACTGCATGAACACCAAGTTATAGAACTCAATGAACCGGGTGTCATCTTCTAAATCGATATTATCGTCGCCGCGTTCCGGGTGAAAGTCATAATATATTTCTGAGCAAGGGCCACAAGGGCCAGTGGGGCCAGACACCCAAAAGTTGTCATCCTCTCCCAAGCGCTTGATGCGAGTGGCAGGAACGCCAATTTTATCGCGCCAGATGGCAAAGGCTTCGTCATCTTCCTTAAAGACGCTGACAACCAAGTTTTCTGGGGATAAGCCAAAGACTTCTGTTGAGAGTTCCCAACCCCAGGCGATCGCTTGTTCTTTAAAATAATCGCCAAAGCTGAAGTTACCCAGCATCTCAAAGAAGGTGTGATGCCGTGCGGTGCGTCCCACGTTTTCAATGTCGTTGGTGCGGATGCACTTTTGGGATGTGGTGGCGCGGGGGAATTCAGGCGATCGCTGTCCGAGAAATATCGGTTTAAATGGCAACATCCCAGCGATCGTCAGTAGCACAGTCGGATCTTCCGGCACCAATGAGGCGCTGGGTAGGATTTGATGTCCCCGCGTGGCGTAGAAGTCGAGGAACTTTTGCCGAATTTCGCTACCGCTGAGGTACTGGAGGGAAGAAGGCATGGGAGTATAGTCGGGGTTGGGGATTAAAAGCTTGTAGCTCGTCGGTGAGGTTGCGATCTATTTTTACATTTCTTTATGGCTTGTTGCAGCTATTACACGCTAGAGGCTGCCACATGGGGAATTGTTTCAGCTCATAAAGCATTTGTTGACTTTTGTAAAGCCTTTTCAAGTTTCATTAAATGTGCTTCTCATCCGCTGGAGGCAATGCTAATTTAAAAGTGGACACCAGGAAGTTATAGAAAACAGGAGGATGATGAAAAAAAGAAATGGGTGACATGGACGCGGTGTCCCCGGTCTGTGACCCAAAGGCAGCAGTAACCAACCAAGCATAGCTGGAAGTGGCAATACACCCTCTGAGGGCAAAGCCAAACCAGGGTCTAAAAATAAGGCTACTATGCTGGGAATTTGAAGGTGAAGCTGCAATAATTGTCCACCTTAGTTGTGATTTACTTGTTAACTAACCTACGTATTTCGTTCTAACGAGCCTAGTCGATCTTGACTAGGCTCTAAACGTTTTTAAGGCTTTAATGCTGATTGTAAAATTTAGTAAATTAAGTTGCTCCTGCCAAAAAACATTGTGTTAATTTAATAGTGGACATCAAACCGTTAGAGAAAACGGATAAACAACGAGCCAAGACGTGATGTCCCCGGTCTGAAGCTCAATCGCAGCCCGAACTCAAGCATAGTAAGTAGAAAGTGGCAAAAGGCTCTGAAATTACGGAGCGTGCGTCAAACTAATATCTAGAATGATACGTCTATGCGAGAGGTGTAAAATCTCAAGCTGCGAAACTTGTAAACCCCTAGTTGTAGACTATTGATTTCGGGAAACATAACTAGTTGAACAATCAAAGTTTCTTCTTCTGATGGGTCTGGTCACCGTTGACTAGGCCCATTAAGTTTATGAGGCAATTAGGTTAAAGGGTTGGGATGCGTTAGATTTTGTTTTAGGCATTATGTCCAAGCAGAGGTAATCTACAATTTAGGATGCGATCGCTACCTGTTGCTGTGCATAGATGGAAGGAGCGATCGCCATTACGGGTACTACAGCTGTGAGTAGGGCACTTAATAATTGTTTCTTCATTGTTTACGGTTTGACCTCACATTAGTCACCGTATTGTTTTATGTAGGGGCACGGCAATGCCGTGCCCCTAGCGTATGATATGCCTAATACGGGGGGCACCAAGGCAAACACGCTCCATCCCGCAGGCACACGGCAATGATCTGCCCCTAAAACCAGGGTTCAGCATACAACTCGTCTGATTCCCATTTCTGGGGGTTAGTAACAATGTACTGGCGAATTGCTTGCAGGGCTATTTCGTTACGGATGATCTGTTCGTAGTAATTCCGTTGCCAGACTGGTGTATTGAGTGCATAACGTTGCTGGTTGACGCTTTTAGTTACGGCAGATTTAAAGGAACGGATGATGGTTGGCACAGAACCGGGTATTGGTTTGCCGAATTGTTCGATTGTAGGGGCACGAGCTTTGGCCGTGCCCCTAGGGATAATGCCGTATCTTTACTGTTATCTGTAAGTACCAATATTCCGTGAACATGATTGGGCATGACGATAAATTCGTCTAAATGGACATCCTGAAAATGTTCCGGTATAGCTTGCCAACATCGGATAGCGATTTCTCCAAATCGGCTAAACTGCAATACGCCATTCATCACATCCCCAAACAGGCATACGCGTTCATAAGTGCAAATCGTCACAAAATATGCGCCTTGTTGGGTGTAATCGTAACCCCGTAAACGGATAGACTGACGATGGTGAAGGTCTGGGTTATATTTTGATTTTCGTTTCTTTTGTTGAAAATTCATCAACTGGGAATAAACGTGATGAATAACTGTATTGCGTTCAATTGTAGGGGCACGGCAATGCCGTGCCCCTACCGGGTTGGTTACCGCAACTGACTCGCCAACTGCTGGCGGTTATATATTGCGGCTTGGTTTTTAGGATTCAATTTAATTGCTTGGTTATAGGAGGAGATCGCATCTTCGTAGCGTTGCAATTGCTGGAGTGCATTACCTCGGTTACTCCAAGCGTGAGAAAAGTCCGGCTTGATTTGAATCGCTTTGTCGTAAGAGGCGATCGCATCTGGGTACTTTTGCAAGTTTTTTAGCGCCACGCCTCGGTTATTCCAAGCTTCAGGAGAGTCAGGCTGGAATTGAATCGCTTTGTCATAAGAGGTAACAGCCTGAGGGTAGCGTTGCAAGTTCAATAATGCTACGCCTCGGTTATACCAAGCTTCAGGAAAATCAGGCTTAAATTTAACCGCCTGATCATAAGAAGCAACAGCCTGGGAATACTGTTTCAAGTTTAATTGTGCTACGCCTTTGTTATATGAAGCTTTATAGTAGCTAGGCTGAAATTGAATCGCTTTGTTATAGGAAGCAACAGCATCGGAGTAACGTTGCAACTCATTTAGCGCCACGCCTCGGTTATACCAAGCTTCATGGTCTTTAGGCTGGAATTGAATTGCTTTGTCATAGGATGTAACAGCCTCAGAGTAGCGTTGTAACTCATTTAGCGCCACGCCTCGGTTATACCAAGCCAAAGCATAATTGGGCTTGATTTTAATCGCTTTGTAATAAGCCAGAATCGCTTCTTGATTGCTTTTAGAGGCATAAGCATCATTACCTACAGCCAACCATTCTTGTGCTGTTTTGGGGGCAGTAGATTTAACGGCAGCGCCCTTAGACACCTTGGGAGCATTTGAGACAAAGGTATTGCTGGGAACACCCCACTTAGAAGCGCTAACTTCTGCCCTCACACCAGCTGGCTTGGCAATTTTGGCAAATTGCCCTTGTTGTTGCGGCTTGTTTCCATATTTTATTTCTGCTAGCTTATTAAGTTCTGTATTGCTGCGACCATTAATCGCAATCACCTCACCTGCTGTATTCACTACAGGTGCCCCACTCATTCCCTTAGCTGTTTTTGCCTTATAGGAAATTCCATAGCCGTCTGGTAGCTTATTAATCGCCGTCACCTCACCGGAGGGAAGCTGCGGCACTAATTTACCAGGCTTGGCTTGCTGAGGTTGTTCAGCAAAACCAGAAATATAGACGGGATCTCCCGGCTTCACTTGGTTAGAGTCAGCCAAAGGTAGAGGCTGATAAGGGCAATTTGCCTGACGTGGATCGAACGTCACAAGTGCTAAATCTTGGTTAGGAAAACGTTGGATATTGGCAGCTTTCCACTGTTTTTGGTCAGAAGTTTGCACATTCACCTTGCCACTAGCTGGTAAGGCATGACGCGCTGTTAGCACCGCGCAGTCTTTTGCTGAACCCTGCACGAAAAATCCGGTTCCCTGTTTAGTTTTGTCTTCGGAGGAAATTTGGACGACGCTAGGCTTGACTTGCTTAGCTATTTCATCGGGTTTTTTGACAATTTTGTCAGGTGACTTGCCACCACCACAGCTGGTGATGAATAAAGCCATTAAGCCAGAAGCAACGAACCAGCGCAAATACTTAACCCCAGGCATACAAAACTCGATAAGAAGTGGTACAGGTTTCCCTGTGCCTTTACAGCATATCTATTGTGCCAACAGGATCGTCTATCTTGCGGCAGATGACGAAGGTATTAGTTGTAATACAATCGAATACGTGATTTTGGGGCTGGTTAACAGAAACCTTGAGTATTAGGATTTCCATACTGCGCGATGAGCGAACTTCTCTATCAAGCTAAAGCAAAAAATCCCAACGTGGGATTCTCTCAACCCTTAGAGAATAGAATTCCCTAGCAAACGTAAGGAGATGAGTCGATTGCAAATTCGCGAAGATGACCTGACAGGTAAAAAGATCGCTGACCTTCTCCGGGAACATCTCGAAAATATGCATGAGATTACCCCGCCTGAAAGCGTTCATGCTCTTGATCTAGAGACCTTGCGATCGCCCGATATTACTTTCTGGACGGCTTGGGAGGGCGATGAATTACTCGGATGCGGGGCACTGAAAGAACTAGATTCAAGAAGTGGTGAAGTCAAATCAATGCGTACCGCCAAGGATCACCGTTGTAGGGGTATCGCCTCAAAGATTCTTGAACACATCATAAAAGAAGCCGAACGGCGTGCTTACGATTGCCTAAATTTGGAAACAGGGGCTTTTGCTGAGTTCGCCCCCGCACGAGCGTTGTACATACGGTATGGGTTCGAGTACCGAGGCCCCTTCGCTGACTACACTAATGACCCAAACAGCGTATTTATGACGAAAAAGCTTGCTTGATTCGTTTCTCGAAATTGGCGTATTTCTTTAAAATACAGTTATAGCAGCATCTCTGAGTAGATGGGTATAAAGTCAATTGTCAAGCATCCTTATGGCAACTGCTATATCTTTCATGTATGGGGATGCTCCCAATAACTATTTCCCAATACAAAATCTACTAAAGATTTTATCTAAGACTGATTCTGTCACTTCTTCGCCCGTAACTTCTCCTAAAGCTTGAATTGCACCCCGTAAGTCAATTGTCCAAAAGTCTAGGGGGAACTGATTGGCAATTGTTGCTTGCACTTGCTGCAAGGAAGTTTTAGCTCTTGTCAGCGCAGCTGCTTGTCGCTGGTTAATTGCTAAATCCAGATTAGACGCTTGCAAATTGTCTGCGTGTACAGTTTCTAGAATCGCTGTTTCTAAAGCGTCAATACCTTGATTGTGGGCGGCGGCTGTGCGTACAATGCGGTGATTTTTATCTGGTAGAGGCAATTCATGAATTGCCTTTACAAGGTCAATTTTGTTGATAACTACAATTAGAGGGCGGTGTTGTACTTGTTGGTAAATTTCTCTATCGCCACTTGTCAAACCAGCTTGAGCGTCAATTGTCAAGAGTACCAAATCAGCAGCTTGGGCTGCGGAACGCGATCGCTCTACCCCAATAATTTCCACTACATCAGCCGTTTCCCGTATTCCCGCTGTATCCAGCACTTGCACCGGGATACCCCCCACGACTAACTGAGATTCCACGACATCGCGGGTGGTGCCAGGGAGAGGAGTAACAATAGCGCGATCGCTTTTACTCCAGGCATTCAATAAACTGGATTTCCCCACATTCGGACGCCCTACAATCGCCACCTTTAATCCAGCCCTGAGCAGTTCTCCCTGGTCAGCGGTTGCTAAAATGCGAGTTACTTCTGCCAATACTTGCTTTATTTGCGCTGTAACAGCCTCTTCATCTAGTGGCGGCAAATCTTCCTCAAAATCAATCCGCGCTTCAATTTCTGCCAGTATATCCAAACAGCTAGCACGTAAACGGCGAATGGGCTGTTGCAACTTACCCTGCAAACCTGCAAGCGCTGCTTGAGATGCTGCTGGCGACTTTGCCCCCACTAAGTCAGCAATACTTTCTGCTTGGGTTAAATCTAAACGTCCATTCAGGAACGCCCGCAGAGTAAATTCTCCTGGTGCTGCTAGTTTCGCTCCTTGTTCTATGCATAGTTGCAATACCTGCTGCACGGGCATTATGCCACCATGACAGTGAAACTCTACGACATCTTCACGGGTATAAGAGCGAGGTGCTTGCATAATTAGCAACAACGCTTCATCAATTAGTTGCCGCGTCTGCGGATGACGCACGTAACCGTAGAGAATGCGATGGCTTTCAAAAGCTTGATATCCAGGGGCATGGAAAAGGGCGCGGGCGATCGCGATGGCATCTGAACCGGATAGCCGCACAATCCCGACGCTACCTTGTTGCGGTACCACAGCCGTTGCGATCGCGGCTATTGTTTCTCCCTGCACGAAAGTCTTAGACATCTTAAATATATAGCAATTAGCAATTAGGTTTTAGCAATTAGCTTATAGCAAACATACAGCTATAGCAGCACAAGGACAGTGCATACGGGTGAGTTCGATTGCCAAGAGCCATTATGTTTACTGCTATATATGTGCTAGCCTATCAATTTCAGCGCCCACTTTTTTTTTAACGCAAAGGAACGCAGAGGTAAGCGCAGAGGAACGCAGTAAGCGCAGAGGAACGCAGAGGTAAATGTTTGAGTGGGTAGTTGGTTAAAAATTTCAGTCTTGATGTAATACACTGGAAGCGCAAGGAACTAAATCTGGCTGAGGCATGGGTTGTTGGTGAGACGGATTGCGGCTGACAAGGTAGGGTTTCCTGATGCTTGATTTATTTCCAGCAACCTGGGATACAGGATGGCAAATAGTTGGGCTAGGGTTAGCAGGAATATTAGCTTTTATTGGTAGCCGTTGGATTCCCCCTTTAGTTCCAGCAATTCTCGGTGGTTTAGTTTCCCCTCAAATAGATTCAGCCTATGAAAAAGTAGTTAAGCCTTACCAGGGGTTACTAGGAGTCGTCATTGGTTTAGCGATCGCTGATACTATCATATTCTTAATCCCAGCAAAGCAGCGGTGGAGTCTGATAGAAATACCAGTTAGCCTATCACTCGCTATTGCTGCCAGTTGGTTAGGTTCGCGTATATTTAAGCAGATATTTGATGTCTATCTCTTAGATGCGGCAATCAGCAGTGGGCGTAAAGCTAACAGCGAACTGCTTATTTTATCTAAAATAATAGCAAATTTTATAATTGCCGCGATCGCAATTATTATTTTTGCCCAAACTCATAAAATTAACATTTTTGGTTTAGTAGCAAGTTTAGGCATAGGCGGTTTAGCCGTTGCCTTTGCTGCTCAAAAGACTTTGGAACAAATATTAGGTGGTATTGTTATTTATTTAGATCGTCCATTCATTGTTGATGATTATATCGGCTTGCCAGATGGTACCTTTGGCAGAGTTGAGTCAATTGGTTTGCGTTCTACCAAAATTCGCAGCTCTGGCAAAGGAACATTGGTCATAGTTCCCAATAGTTCGCTCACTCAGGTGAATATTGAGAATTTTACAGGTGCTAAAAAAGTAATGGCGCTGATCTATTTAAACTTCTACCAAGAAATGCCTAATGAAGAACGCGCTTTAATTCGCCAGGTTATCCTAAAAAGTACCAGCGATATTTTTGGTATAGACTCACGCAACACTGAGGTCACATTTACAAGCTTACCCAATGGAGAACAAAAGACAACCCAGGCTCAAATAACTTTTTTTATTTTAGGTTCTAGTGAAGTATCAATGGGATTACGGCGTCAGCTTCTGGATATTGCTCTGGAAAATATAACAGAGAAGTTGAAAAATTACGATATTAAATTTGACATAGAAGAACCAACAATTTATGTTGATTCACCCATTACCGTCTAAGATAACTGTTGCCGCTATTAATAAGGATATTATTCAGATTTATCTACCGCAGCCAGCTGTATTTCTGCTGTTTATTGTTTTATCTGTGTTACTGGGAGGATATACACCTAGTATTGTTACATTAATCATCCGCCGCTTTTCTTCACCTGAGCAGGTGACGGATATTTATGAAAATTTAATTAAACCAATTAAACCGCTTTTTAAAATAGCAGGAACATTTCTTTTAATCTCTATTTCTATTACCTGGCTTGAAGAGTATAAGTTTTTATACAAATTAGTAAAGCCTACAATAGATTTAGGAGTAATTATTAGTGTTGCTTGGTTACTATCGCGCCTATCTAGGCAGTTCCTTCGAGTCTATGGAGTAGATTTACTAGGTAAGCTAGGCAGAGAATTTGATGATTTGATTCTGGTAATAGAAACCTTAGTTAATGTGGTGATCGGGTTTATTGCCCTGCTGGCTTTTGCCCAAAGCCAGCAATTTAATTTAGTTGGCTTGATGGCGAGTTTAGGCATTGGTGGTTTAGCAGTTGCCTTTGCTGCTCAGAAAATCTTAGAACAGCTGTTGAGTACAATTGTTTTGTATTTAGATCGTCCTTTTGTTCCTGGAGATTATATACGTATACCTTCGGTGAGTAATATACCTGGGGGGTTGTTTGGTCGTGTCGAGTCTATTGGTTTGCGTTCTACCAAGATTCGTACAGCAGCTAAAAATACTTTATATATCGTCCCTAACTCCACATTAGCTAATCTGGAAATTGAAAATGTGACGATGGGCAAAAAGGTAATGGTTTTGCTCTACCTGGATTTTGCTCGATTACTAGAAGATCGCGAACGGGCGCTAGTACAGCAAATTATTAATGAAAGTACGGATTCAGTGTTTGGTATCGATCCAGGAAGTACAAATATTACCTTAACAGATAGCTCTGAAAAGCCGACAACCAGAGCGAGAGTAACATTTTTTATTCTCGGTTCGACTGAGAGTTCGATAAAGCTGCGAAAGCAACTACTGGAATTAGCCAACGAAAAAATTTCTAAGCAACTGATGACATATGGCATTAACTTTACGATGCAGGAACCGACAATCTATGTTGAGTCACCGATCGCCATGTAGCATCCCTAATAACTAATCCAGAAAGTAGATTAAAAATGCTTTTTACCGTTTTCACCAAGCAGATAGACGCAGCTTGGGTAATAGGGGTGCGATTACGTTTCACAAAAGATTTAGGATCTCGATATAAGGCACTCTCACCTTTATCTTTGGGAACTTGCCAAAAACTGCTGCCGAAGTGCCCTAGTGTCTGCGCTAATATGTAGAGCTAAGTTTCACCTCGCGACCGAGCCACCAATGGAATCCTGGGAATTTCTATTACAAAAAGAGGGCGATCGCTCCTGGCTCCCTCTAAAAACGCCGAGAGTTGAAATCCAAGAAGCTCGGTACCGGGTGGTTGTCCACACTAACCGTGCTAATACTGATGTGGAAATTTCGGTTACTCATCAGGCAATAGGGGAAGATCCGCCAAGGCGTAGATCTCAGAAGCGATCGCATCGCACCAACCGAGAAGGGTTAATGGTGGTTATTCCCTTCACTTACCTCAAGCCAGGAATTTGGGAACTGCGTTGCTCTAGCGATATTATGTCCGTTTTAATGGGCGACACTTGGGAGCAAGAAATTCAACTCCAGGTTTTACCCAATATCACAGAAACATTACCTCAACCCGCATCACCAGTCGAGACTACACAGGCAGAAACTATAGCTCACAGCCAGGATGCGATAGCTTTTCCCCCACAGGTAGAAACGGTAGCTCAGAGTCAGGATGCGATCGCTTTTCCCGCACAGCCAGAAACGGTAGCTCAGAGTCAGGATGCGATCGCACCTCACACACACCCAGAAACGGTAGCTCAGAGTCAGGATGCGATCGCTTTTCCCGCACAGCCAGAAACGGTAGCCCAGAGTCAGGATGCGATCGCTTTTCCCGCACAGCCAGAAACGGTAGCTCAGAGCCATAATGCGATCGCACCTCACACACAGGTAGAAACGGTAGCTCAGAGTCAGGATGCGATCGCTGTTCCCACACACCCAGAAACGGCAACAGTTCCCCATACAGAATCATCGGTTGCTGGTGAAACTCCTGATGAGCCTGCTATAGCAGCGCTAGCTGCCTCTGAAGCCCTAGAACCGACGTTTGCAGACGTTGCAGATACACTTGAGCCAACTGAGTTCCTAGGGCATCAGGAAGAACCCCACACCGACGACCCAGATGATATCACCGCAGATTTAAACCCCATGCTGGAGGAGTGCCTGCTGGATTTAGAGCAATTATTGCAGCAAGTGCTCGATCCGCTTTGGGAAGATGTGGAGGCGTCAGAGTCTACCGAAGACATAGAAAACACCATTGACTCGGTTCAACCGCAGGAGCAATCAGAAGATGTTGATGAGGTTGATATCATACCCTTCGTTTCCTCAATAGAACCGACAGACAACAGCCCTCAAGGGTTAACCTTGACTCTCCATCAGGAAACATTGGTGGCGCGTCGAGGAGACTCTGTGAGGTTTTCTGGGCAAGTGAACCTCTTAGATATAGCGCAGCCAAATAGCAGTGAAACTCCCAGCAGTCTTACCTCTATTTTTAGAGGCTCGCTGGAAATTACTCTACGCAACCCGCAGAATTCACAAGTCCTGCTAAAGATCCGGCGACCCTTACCACAACAGGTGCCTCCCCTGACCTTTAGCTGTACCCTTCAGGTGCCTCCAAACTGCCAAACTCGTTTGATTTTGGGAGAAGTTACGATCTATGACGCCACACCTGCGGCCCTGGTCTCTGAAGCTTTCAGCATTACTGTTGATTTAGAAGAATTATTAAACGCGATTTTCGCTCAAAAGGCGGAGGGAAACACAGAAACGTTCTGGGAAGACTTGCTTAACCCCTCTCCAGAACCTGCGCCTGCTGAGGATGAAAAAACCGTACACTTAAACTTAGCTTTCCTCGATCTGGTAGAAGCGCCCCCCGATATTAAGCCCTTACAACCCTCACCCAGCAGCCCCTTACCCTCAAAAATTTATCAGCCGCCTGGGACACGAAAAGCATCCAAATCTCCACAGCTGCCTAAACTTCCCAAGCCACAGCCAGCAGCCAGTGCCGAGGCTATTCCCGCGCCCCTCGAAAGTATTAACGAGCCACGCGGAAGTACTAATAAAGAATTAACTCATCCTACCCTACCCTTTTTGCACCCGATAGCGGTACAGCAAGGGCTACGCCCTACAGAAGACGTTTCCCCAGAAACGCCAGAACACCAGCCAGGTGAAACCAAGCTCGAAGCCTCTTCGCCAGAGACACTGCAAGAACCAGAACCACTTGAGCATGTTGGCAGTCTGGAACCGGATAATTTACCAGCAGCAGATTCCCTGCTGAGTTCACAGGAAGCTGCCGAGGTGCCCATCAACTCAGAATTAGTGATGCAACAGCCTGAGGCATCGGTGGCTGAGACTTCTGGAATTGATAACTCCTTTCAATCATTAAAACTGCAAGATCGTTTTTGGTCGCGGCTAAATGCTTTGGCCGCAGATGCTGAGTTGCCTGAGTTACCTAATACCGAGTCATCTCCTATTGGCAGCCCTGATGACACCTGGGACTTCTTAGAGTTACTAGAGATAGACACAGATTCACCAGAAGCAGAGCCTCTCCCAGAGCCGCTAGCCCTAAAGCTAGAAGCAAATCAGATCGAGGTAGCTGTTCAGGAAGAAACCGATGCCTCCCCAAACTCATCTGCTCCAGAAAGTGCTGCTCATGAAGCGGCTGCAATCTCACCAACCACCTCCCTAGAGCCTGAGATGCCTTTGGATCTGCGCCTGAGCGACGACCGGGCTAGTGTGGACTGGACTGCTCTAGAGTTT
Organism: Aphanothece sp. CMT-3BRIN-NPC111; assembly: GCA_019359765.1. Lineage (GTDB taxonomy): Bacteria > Cyanobacteriota > Cyanobacteriia > Cyanobacteriales > JAHHGU01 > JAHHGU01. Next base: position 6,732 of record JAHHGU010000010.1, on the reverse strand, counting down.
GTGGTAGATGATGAACTGACTGCACCAGAACCAGCGTTTCCTTCGCGCCTGCTTGAAGATAAGCCGCTACCACCCCCTGAGTTGGTGGTGCCAACAGGCGAACTCACAGCTGGGCAACCAGTGGCAATTCGCGTGAAATTGCCGCCGGATTCAGCCCACATTTATGTCAAGTTGTGGGTTCAAGACCGCCAAAGTCGCTCCCTCCTAGATGGTCCTCGCTGGTTAGTAGATTTTTCCAGCAATGGCTCGGGGACTTTGGAGGCGATGACTCAGTTAACCGTTCCCTTTGGCAGTTTGGAAATCCGGCTTGAGGCGATCGCAATTGATACCACGACACAGCGAGAGAGTCATAAAGTGACGGTTGACCGTGTTGTGGTTCCTCCTAACGTGCCCAGCTTGTGGCGCGATGAGTTTCAGGCTTAGGCATTTAGCGGCAATTTCCCCATCCCTATATCTGGGATGACGAGGGATAACCCCAAGTCGGGTAGAATCGATTTTGTAATTTAAATTAGATAGGAAATTTTGCCATGTCAGCTTCCTTTTTACCTTATATCCTCGTCCCCTTAGTGGGTCTGGTCTTCCCGGCATTAGCGATGTCTTTCTTATTCATTTACATCGAACACGAAGACCCCACGGGCATTTAACAGTTGCCTAGGTCAGATAAAAAACCGCCGGTTTAACTTAAATCGGCGGTTCTTCATTTTTTAAGCAAAGTTAAACTTCAGACCCGCAGCAAATGAGCCGTTGGCAAAGAAAGCTATTAGCTATTAGCTAGCGGTTACAACCCCCTGGATGAGAGCCGTGGAGTCAAAGAAAAATTTGAACCTAGAGCGCTTGCGCCGATCTTTCTTGACGTCCGTTTTCAAGCCCTTGCCTAAAGCCCATTGGGTTTAAGCTAATTGCTAATTGCTAATCGCTTTTGTGACACTAGCGGAGGTAAAGGCTACAAAGAGGAGCCTATGCCAGCGTAAGCACCATAGAAGAAAAGACCGAGAACTGTGATTGCAGCTATACCCACAATAGTTGCTACCACCCACAAAGGAATTCTTCCAGTTCCAGACATAGTTTTTCACTCCTAATTTATCCCAACAATGATTCAGCTAAGCCCTGTTAGTTAAAGAAATAACTGGAAAACAGGATACCGAGAACAAAAATCAGTAGCAAGCCCAAGTAAAGGGAAGTCCGGTTTAACTCAACAGGTTGATTATTTGGATTGGGAATACGATCCGGCATAAGTTTCTCCTATCGTTGAATAAATTGCATCGCGGTGATCGCGCCCAAGAAGAAGACTGTTGGCACTGCTAGGGTATGCACAGCAAGCCATCTTACAGTAAAAATTGGATAAGAAACTGGCTGATTTGGAGTATTGGTCGTCATGATTTACAACTAATGAAACAACAAATTACTTAACAAACTGATCAACTTGCTTCTTGCTTTCAAAGCGGTCTGACACAATAGGCAATTCAACTCTATTCTGGGTGAAATACTCATTGGGGCGAGGTGTCCCAAAGGCATCGTATGCCAGACCTGTTTGAACAAATAGCCAGCCGGCAATAAACAAAGCGGGAATGGTAATACTGTGAATTACCCAGTAACGAACACTAGTAATAATGTCCGAAAAGGGACGCTCTCCTGTTGTACCTGACATTGAGATTCCTCCTGATGACAACAACTAAAAACTCAGTTGATCTGACACGAAACCTAGTATATAGTCACAAGCAATACTATAGTTGCTAGGCGTTACGCAATTTTATGCTCCTTGGGAGTTGCAGTTGCTGAGCCGCGTGCCAACTTCTGGCTCATCTTTTCAAGCTGCGGATGTTGAACCTTCATATTTCAGCAAAACACCGCCTTGACCAATAATAAATCCGCGCTCCGGTGTCACAAACACAATCTTGTACAAGTTAGATGGCACATCCTCAACTTGGCGGTCTTTTTGCCATGTTTTGCCCCCATCCAAACTACAGAATAAATTGCCACTGCCACCAGACAGCCAAATTTCATCAGGCGTCCGGTAAGCCAAATCAAGTAAACCCCAACTGCCAGATTTCTCTGGATATTGAGCCTCTTCCCAGGCTTCCTTGTCCTCTGGAGCGCTAAATTGAATTTGACCGCCCCGCGCCAGCATCCAAAGACGCCCATCTTGAGCAAATCCCATATTCTCTACGCGACGGGAACTATTGCGGTTATGGGGTACCCAGGCATCCTGACCAGGTTCCCAGGTAGAGTAGAAGCTGCCTTTTGCCGACACCGCCACATACTTGCCATCTGCCGAACGAGAGATATTGCGAACAACACCCACGGCTTCGGAAACCATTGCTTTCCAATTTTTACCGGAGTCTGATGTCCGGTAGATAGCCCCCACATTAGTAGTCATCTCAGCGGAATTAGGGCCAAGCGCCACAATCGTATTAGGGGCACCAGGTAACTTGCTACTCAGCGGAATGCGAGACCAGGATTTTCCAGCGTCTGTGGTATGCAGCAGGATGGAAGGTTCCCCAGTAACCCAGCCCTCCGAACCAGCAAAACTTACTGAAGTAAAGCGGTACTTTTGGTCACCTAGTTCCAGAGTTTTCGGCTGCCAGGTGTTGCCGCCATCAGTTGTTTCCAGGATTGTGGAGTCACTGCCCACCAGCCATCCATGATTAAGGTCTTCCATAAACCCAATGTCCTGGATATTTGCCTGTGTAGGCAGGGTCAGGGCTTGCCAGGGGTTGTCGCTTAGAGAGGGTACTTTACTACAGCTGGCACACAAAAGGGCGATCGCCAGCAATATTACGATTTGTTTCAAAAATCTCACAATTGAGTTCATGGTGTCCAGAACTGGTTGAAGAAGTTAGGGGCTAGGGAAAATCGGTAGATATGTGCGCTCTTTGGAATTGGGCGTAGTTGTTCGTACCTCAGTACAACCTTAGTCACCCCTAAACCCAACAGTGGGTATTAATGCAAACCGTAGAGACTAAGAAAAAACAAAATCCCTAAGGCTAACCCCCCAAAGATGAGGAGATTCTTCTGACCTGGCGTTAAACGGTTGATACCGAGACCGTAGTCCAGATTTTCCTTAAACCCAGAGGGGGAGCCTGTGGAGCCAATATTTTGAAACGCCGCCGCCCGCGCTGAACAAATTGGACAGCGCCAGTTGGGTGGTAATTCTTCAAAGGGCGTTCCTGGAGGAATGCCCTGGGTGTTATCACCCTTTTCCGGTTCATAAACATAGCCACAAGCTCGACATTCGTGGCGGTCCAGCCTTTTGGCCTCAACAGCTTGATTGCTCATTGCTCACCGAAGGAATTGAGACGCAAATATTAAAATCTCTGTTACAAATTATGGCATAAGTGTTTAAACTTTTTAATCTGGTGCGGCTCCGGCTCTTGGTAGTGCCTTTAAATGGCAGCGCCCAAGGCCATGCTTTCTGGGAGAGGCGTACCCGATATAATGTAAAGAAGTAAGTACGACCCGATATCGATCCAGAAAGTGAGTCCCTCAGAAAGACTCCTGGCTAGTGTGCGAAGCTAGTACCCGCCCACAGGGGCAGTCAGAGCAATCCGCCTGTCTCCCAGCTAAAAGGTGAAATGTCCCAAAATATATTAGTCGAATACGGACAAGGGGCTAGGGTAAAGACAATATGGCTAGGAAACAAACTTTCCTAGGCACCGTGATTACAGGCTGTCGGAACTGCTTTCCCGACAGCAGCAGTATCAAGGAGCAAGTTACTCACTTCCACTGTCCTGACCTAAGAAAATACTGGGAGGAAAGGGAAAAGGCTAAAAGCAGCCAACAAATCCCCAGCCATCAAAAAAAATAGCCAAAGTAGAGGGCTAGAAATGGTCGATGTGTGATCAATCCCTAATCTAACGGGGAATACTTACACCTACATCACAGAACCTCAGTATCCCAAGCAGGAAAGGGCACAGACAAAAACCTTCAATTCCTCCACTACCTTTCTCATCAACAACATCATAGTCGGAAGTAGGTAGAATATACTATCGAAAAAGACATCCCCAAAACGGATGCCTCCTAATTTCCTTGAGCCGTGTACTTGGAAACTTGTAAGCACGGTTGTGAGGGGGGAAAGAGACAGCAATGTTCCTAACCTACCCAAATCACACAAGTCCTTTCACCTAAGTGGTAGTTACCTATCGTGTTTGTCCTCAGCGGCTATGAGTATCTTCTAGGCTTCCTGCTAGCTTGCAGCCTGGTTCCTCTTCTGGCACTAACTGCCTCTAAGCTTCTACGACCGAGTGGTTCCAGTCCAGAGCGACGCACTACTTACGAATCTGGCATGGAACCAATTGGGGGCGCTTGGATTCAGTTCAACATCCGCTATTACATGTTTGCCTTGGTTTTCGTGGTTTTTGATGTTGAAACTGTGTTCCTCTATCCGTGGGCTGTTGCCTTTAGTCGTCTTGGGTTACTGGCTTTTATTGAAGCCCTAATTTTTATTGCAATTCTTGTGATTGCTCTTGTTTACGCATGGCGCAAAGGAGCGCTGGAATGGTCATGAACTCTAACACTACAACTGATAACGCTGCCTTGGCGCAGCAGCAGAAAGAGCGAATTATCAACCCGATTGAGCGCCCAACAGTTACTCAAGAACTTTCGGAAAATGTCATTCTCACGACCGTAGATGACCTCTACAACTGGTCTCGGCTTTCCAGCCTGTGGCCCCTCATGTTTGGCACCGCCTGCTGCTTCATTGAATTTGCCGCCATGATTGGTTCCCGGTTTGACTTTGACCGATTTGGCTTGGTTCCTCGTGCCAGCACCAGGCAAGCGGATTTAATCATTACAGCTGGCACGATCACGATGAAAATGGCACCAGCCTTGGTTCGCCTCTACGAGCAAATGCCAGAGCCGAAGTATGTAATAGCGATGGGAGCCTGCACCATTACTGGCGGTATGTTTACCGTTGACTCCCCAACGGCAGTTCGAGGAGTGGATAAGCTAATTCCTGTAGATGTCTACCTCCCAGGCTGCCCGCCCCGCCCAGAAGCGATCATGGATGCCATTATTAAGCTGCGTAAGAAAGTCGCCAATGAGTCCATGCAGGAGCGGGGTCAAGTCAAGCAAATACATCGGTATTACAGCACAACCCACGAGATGAAGGTTGTGCCGCCGATTTTAACCGGGAAATACTTACAGTCTGGCACCCGCGAAACACCGCCCCAGGAATTGGCGGCAGCGACGGGTATGCCCGTGTCGCCAGCGCTCAAGGCTTCCGAAAAACAGGAGGTAAATCGTGGCTGAAGAGTCTAAGCCAGAAACTTCCCAAGCAGAAAATGCTGAGCCTAAAGAGGCTAAGCCAGCAACTTCCCAAGCAGAAAACGCTGAGCCTAAAGAGTCTAAACCAGCAACTTCCCCAACAGAAAATGCTGAGGCGTCCCAACTGGTTGAGGCTGGTAAGGTTTCACAGTGGCTGACAAAAAATGGCTTTGATCATGAAGCACTTGAGCAGGATCATCAAGGTGTTGAGGTGCTCAAAGTTGGTCCGGAAGTTTTAATTCCGATCGCGACAGCACTTTATGCTTACGGCTTTAATTACCTGCAATGTCAAGGCGGTTATGATGTGGGACCAGGTGAGGACTTGGTCAGCTTTTACCACTTAATTAAAGTCAGTGACAATGCCGATCGGCCTGAGGAAGTGCGGCTGAAGGTGTTCCTGCCCCGGGAAAACCCCAGAGTGCCTTCGGTGTATTGGATCTGGAAGACGTCAGACTGGCAAGAGCGAGAGTCCTACGATATGTTTGGCATTATCTATGAAGGGCATCCCAACCTGAAGCGGCTTTTGATGCCAGAAGATTGGGTGGGTTGGCCTTTGCGGAAGGATTATATCTCGCCAGACTTTTACGAGTTGCAAGACGCTTATTAAGGATTTTGGATTTTGGATTATGAGAATGATGCGGGCTAGCTGCGAAGTTTCTAAATTATCGCTTCTATTAGCCCAATCCAGAATCGTAAATCTAAAATCCAAAATCGGAAGCAATAGCTGGAGTTGGTGATAAACACTTCCATTCGGGTAAGTGTAGGAGTATGTCACTCAGCTGTCTCAGCGTCGATCCGACGTACTTCTTCCTCAGACAGCTTGACCTCAACAGCACGCACTGAATCTTCAATGCTCGATGTCTTGCTGGCACCGGGGATAGGCACGATCGCAGGTGACTTGGCCCGGAGCCATGCCAGTACAATTTGGTAGACAGATACACTCTTTTCTTTTGCCAGCAGAGCGATCGCGCGAATGTCTTCAAGCTGACTAACGCGGCTACTGCCTCCCAGAGGTTTCCAAGGCAGGAAGGTCAGTTTTTCGCGATCGCAATACTCAAGGACGCCATCAACCTCAGGCTGCCGATACCAGGGATTGTACTGGTTCTGGACGGAGACAATTTCGACAACATCACGGGCACGTTTAATTTGCTCGACGGAGAAGTTAGAGACACCGACAAACCGGATCATGCCCTCATCTACCGCTTTTTTCGCTGGTGCTAGTGACTCCTCAATGGTGTAATCAGGCTCTGGTGCGTGATACTGCCAGACATCAATCGGTTTTTCCCCGCCCAAAGCCTCGAAGCTGATCCGGATAGCCTGCCGCAAATGGTCGGGGTTGCCGTTGCGCGTCCAGGAACCGTTAGGTCGCATTAAACCCCCCTTATACCAAGTTGCGGTCAAAAGTAGTAGACTTGCAAGAGTTGAGAGCTATTGAGAGAAGTGAGCTTCAGCAGTCAGGCTTTCAATGGC
>JAHHGU010000008.1 GCA_019359765.1 Aphanothece sp. CMT-3BRIN-NPC111 | reverse complement strand
GACATTATCATGCTGGACAATATGCCCTTAGATATGATGCGCGAGGCAGTAGAGATAATTCGTCAGCATAATGACCGCATTAAGATTGAGGCCTCGGGCAACATTACCTTAGAAACCATCCGTGCTGTGGCTGAAACTGGCGTAGACTATATTTCCAGCAGCGCCCCGATCACCCGCTCAACTTGGCTCGATTTGAGTATGAACCTGTAGGGTAGAGCCGTTTAAATTCTGACAAAACACAACAAATCATTATGATAGGCTAGAATTCCTATCCCCCTTTGTTCGGGCGGAGTAGTTGTACATTAATCCCTATTAGGGATTGAAACTCCACCAAAAGCTGAATGAACCCTACCGTTGAACAACTCAAAACTAAATTTCAGCAGGCTTTAATTGCAGCCTTTGGCACTGACTATGCCGCAGCAGATCCAATGCTGGTGCCTGCTAGTAATCCCAAGTTCGGCGATTACCAGTCGAATGCACCTTTATCCTTGACTAAAAAGCTGGGGCAGCCGCCAAGAGCGATCGCAGAAAAAATTGTTCAGCAGTTGGATATCACCGACATCTGCCAGCCGCCACTTATAGCTGGTCCAGGCTTTATCAATCTCACCCTCAAACCGGAATACCTGGAAGGGCAACTAAATGCTATCTTTGCAGATCCTCGATTGGGGGTTGCACCAGCGAAAAATCCGATTCGGGTGGTTGTCGATTTTTCCAGCCCCAATATTGCTAAAGAGATGCACGTCGGGCACTTGCGCTCTACTATTATTGGGGATTGCATTGCCCGAACTCTAGAATTTCAGAGTGAAGATGTTCTGCGGCTAAATCATGTGGGCGATTGGGGAACTCAGTTTGGGATGTTAATCGCCTATCTGCGGGAAGCCTACCCAGCTGCCCTGACGACACAAGATGCTCTGGATTTGGGAGATTTAGTCGCCCTATATCGCCAAGCAAAACAGCGATTTGATGAAGATCAGGCTTTCCAAGAAACTGCACGGCAGGAAGTTGTCAAACTACAAGCTGGTGCTGAAGATTCACGTCGAGCATGGCAACTGTTGTGCGAACAATCCCGCCAGGAGTTTCAGGTAATATACGATCTGCTTGATGTCCACCTAACAGAACGAGGCGAATCTTTCTATAATCCTTTGCTCTCAGGAGTGGTGGAAGATCTCGACCAGCTAGGTTTATTGGTGGAAGATGCGGGGGCTAAGTGCGTTTTCCTGGAGGGATTTACCAACAAAGCGGGTGAACCTTTACCTTTAATCGTGAAAAAGTCCGATGGCGGCTACAACTACGCCACAACAGATTTAGCAGCACTACGGTATCGTATTCAGCAGGATCAAGCCCAGCGAATTATCTACATTACTGATGCTGGGCAAGCGAGTCACTTTACTCAGGTTTTTCAGGTAGCACGGCGGGCTGGTTGGATTCCAGATAATGTTGAGCTGGTTCATGTTCCCTTTGGCTTGGTACAGGGAGAAGGTGGCAAAAAGCTGAAAACCCGCTCTGGGGAAACAGTAAGGCTGAGAGATTTGCTGGATGAAGCGATCGCGCGTACTCGTGCCGATCTGGAAACTAGACTGAAAGAAGAAGGACGATCAGAAACAGAAGAATTTATTGCTAATGTTGCTAAAGTGGTTGGCATTAGTGCTGTTAAGTATGCAGACTTGAGCCAAAACCGCACTAGCAACTATGTATTTAGTTACGACAAGATGCTATCCCTACAAGGTAATACCGCACCTTATATGCTTTATGCCTATGTACGGATTCAAGGGATTAGTCGCAAAGGCGAGATTAATTTTCAGCAGTTGGGATCTGATGCCAAAATTTTATTGCAGGAAGAAACAGAATTAGTGCTGGCGAAGCATTTATTACAGTTGGGTGCAGTTCTTAGTGAGGTTGAGCAAGATTTGCTACCCAATCGCTTGTGTCAATATTTATTTGAACTGAGTCAGAAGTTTAATCAATTCTATGATCGCTGTCCTGTACTGCAAGCAGAGGAATCTCAACGGACATCTCGGCTAGTGTTGTGCAATCTTACAGCCCGAACGCTGAAGCTGGGATTATCCTTGCTGGGAATTCCAGTTTTAGAGCGAATGTAGGTTGTCACAGGGCGATCGCTAATTTAGGTTAAGTACAACCTGATGAAAGCTTTTATCTTTGTTAAAGATAAAAGCGAAGTTGCGTTTCATTCATAATATTTGCTAATTCTTCGATGCCCTAATGCCCGATACTTTCCGCTTCGGGTGTCTTCATCTTCCTTATATGGTATTTTTCGCGTTATACCTAATTTCCTCAGTTTTTGGCGAATTCGTCGAACGTCTTCTTCATTAGTCCCATCGTATGTGTAGACACAAATAACTTTCTCATTTGCATCTGTTGGAAGCGACCCGCCCATTGCTGTTGAAACTTTTGCACTATTTCCCAAAAGTCCTTGCTCTGTTGCTTGTTTAATGTTTGCCCATAAGTTATCTATTTCTGCTATTGGCGCAAATATCAACCATTTACCACTTCTTGATGTGGAACTTGGATAAGTGCCTTTCTTTCTTTTAGCGTCAAGCCAAGGAGCATCAGTTTCTTGAGAGGGAAGCCTAGATGGAGTAGCACTTCCTTGATAGTCAGCACTCATTATGTACTCCAGGTTTGACAATTTGAGATATTTAAAGGCTTAAACATTAAAGCTGACCGATAACCCGGTGTTGATACTCTTGCTCTGTAATCATTTCCTGTGTACTCTCCACCCGATCTAAAAAGACGATGCCATCAAGGTGGTCATATTCGTGCTGAAATATCCTAGCTACAAAATCAGTTAACTCTTGGCGATGCAGCTGACCATCCCGACTGGTATATTCCACCTCAATCGCTTGATACCTGGGAACTAACCCTCTAATCCCTGGAACACTCAGACAACCTTCCCAGCCTTTTACCATCTCAGTTGAGTGAGCAATAATTCTGGGATTGAGCATGGCAGTCGGTTCCATTATTGGGGCGTTGGGATACCTAAGGTTGGGACGGGATGCCACAATAAACAAACGGTAGGATTCGGCTACCTGCGGTGCGGCAATCCCGACACCATTCGCAGATGCTGCTGTTGCTATTAGAGCGTCAACCAGCTTTTGGATACGTTCATCGCGAACATTATCAATGGGCTTGGCTTGTTGCCGTAGGCTGGGATTGCCTAGTTGAGAGATTTGCAGGATTTCAGTCATGGCTATGCGTGGTTGAAAAGGGCGATCGCTAAAGTTTCCATAAGCGCGATCGCTACTAGTAGATAATACTATTCTGCTCTTTAGGCATGGAGAAAATTAAACTTAGCAGTTGAGGTGAGTCGTGGACATTTCCGTCGAACAGCTCTGGAGCCAGGTACTAGAGCGTCTACAGCTACAACTGAGCCGCCCCACCTTTGAAACCTGGATCAAGACGGCCAGCGTCCAAAAACTGGAAAATCACTGCTTGGTGATTTGCACCCCCAACCCCTTTGCTCGAAATTGGTTACAAAAGTACTACATCAAAACTATTGCTGATGTGGTGCAAGATATTTTGGGTCATCAGGTAGAAATTCAGATCACAGTGGCTCAAGGGAATGATACCTTTGCCACTCCTGATGCAGAAGTATCCTGGTCACCCCCTATTGAAACTAATATTGCCGAAAATACGCACACTCACCCCCCTCGGCAAACAGAGTTAAATCCCAAGTACGTGTTTTCACGTTTTGTTGTTGGCTCTAATAATCGTATGGCTCACGCTGCATCTCTGGCAGTGGCTGAATCTCCTGGGCGGGAGTTTAATCCCCTATTTCTGTGTGGAGGTGTCGGCTTAGGAAAAACTCACTTAATGCAGGCGATTGGTCATTATCGTTTGGAGATATCTCCTAACTCTAAAATATTTTATGTTTCCACAGAACAGTTTACCAATGACTTAATTGCAGCAATTCGCAAAGATAGTATGCAGAGTTTTAGAGAACACTACAGGGCGGCTGATGTGCTGTTAGTAGATGACATTCAATTTATTGAAGGCAAGGAATACACACAGGAAGAATTTTTTCATACTTTTAATACATTGCACGAATCTGGTAAGCAAGTAGTACTGGCTTCAGACCGCCCTCCTAACCAGATTAGCAGTTTGCAAGAGCGCCTCTGTTCTCGCTTTTCTATGGGTTTGATTGCCGATATTCAGAAGCCAGATTTGGAAACACGGATGGCAATTTTGCAAAAAAAAGCAGAGTACGAAAATATGCGCCTACCACGCGCAGTGATTGAATACATTGCTTCTAACTATACCTCAAATATTCGGGAATTAGAGGGAGCATTAATCCGTACAGTGGCTTATATTTCGATTTCGGGTTTGTCCATGACCGTAGAGAATATAGCACCCATTTTAAACCCACCAACTGAAAAAGTGCAGACCTCTCCAGAAGCAGTTCTAACAACCTTAACAGATGCCTTTAATATTGCTATTGAGGATTTAAAAGGCAATTCTCGACGCCGTGAGATCAGCTGGGCGCGGCAAATCGGGATGTACTTGATGCGGCAGCACACGGATCTTAGTTTACCGAGAATCGGAGAGGAGTTTGGCGGCAAAGACCACACAACAGTGATGTACAGTTGCGATAAAATTGCTCAATTACGGAAGAGTGACTCTGATGTGGCTAATACGCTGCGTCAGTTGAGCGATCGCATCAACTTTGCCAGCCGAACCAAAAATTAATCCTGAAACCTTTTCCAAAGGTGCGTTTAAGTAGCCTAATATCTAGCCCTTTTCTTCACAATATAAGCGGTACTTAAAATTACCTATACTTATTAAGTATAGGTAACTAATTCTTTGTAAAATGGGTAGCCTACCAGCAAAACCTATCAGACGTTTACAAATATTTAGTTTTGTGCCTCAACCCAACATACCTTTATCTTTAACTTAATTAAGTTAACTTAATTATAAAGAGTGCAACTTTTCATATTTTGTTTATATTGAAATTCAGATCAACAAATAGCGTACTGATTTCCTACATATTTCTTATAGCACCTAATAGGTTTTAAATAAATTATATTAACTAGCTTTCGGTAGCTGATAAGAGCCTTTCTCTCTGCTACAATTAGCAAGCTTGTAGCTATAGTTGTGTCAATAAATCGCACCATGAAACTGGTTTGCACCCAAAGTGAGCTAAATACCAATTTATCGCTAGTTAGTCGAGCAGTGCCATCTCGCCCGACTCATCCTGTCTTAGCAAACGTCAAGCTAGAAGCGAACAAACAGACGCAGCAAGTCAGTTTGACAGCGTTCGATCTCAGCCTTGGCATTCAGACAAGTTTTGCGGCACAAGTAGAAGAGTCAGGTCATCTCACCTTACCCGCCAAGCTGTTAAACGATATCGTATCTCGTCTACCAGGTGGAGAAATTACTCTGGATGATGAAGCAGGGGAAGCAATGTGTACCCTACGTTCCGCCTCAGGACGCTACCAAGTTAGAGGTATGGGAACGGAAGAATTTCCAGAACTGCCTGTTATTGAGAATCGTGAAGCCACCCATCTCCCAACAGCTGCGCTTATGGAAGGATTGCGCGCTTCTTTGTTTGCTACTAGCCCTGACGAAACAAAGCAGGTATTGACAGGGGTTCATCTCACAGTTAAACAAGATAGTCTAGAATTTGCTGCTACTGACGGACACCGTTTAGCTGTTGTCGAAACAGCTCACCAAGATGCAGACAACGAAGAACAAGAGCAGCCCACGAGGGACATAGAAGAATTTGAGGTAACAGTTCCAGCTAGGGCGCTGCGAGAACTGGAACGAATGGTGGGAATGCGCCAATCCGCTGAGTCAGTAAGCCTCTATATTGACCAAGGGCAGGTAGTATTTGAGTTAGCAGATCAACGGCTAACCAGTCGAACACTGGAAGGGCAGTATCCTAACTATCGCCAGCTAATTCCGCACCAATTCGAGCGACAAGTGACACTGGATAGGCGACAGTTATTAAGCGCCTTAGAGCGGATTGCTGTACTAACAGATCAGAAAAATCATCTTGTCAAGTGCAGCATAGATAGCTTAAACGAGCAGATATATTTATCTGTGGAAAGCCAAGATATTGGCAGTGGACGGGAGTCGATGTCAGCGCAAATTTCTGGAAGTGATATAGAACTTGCCTTTAATGTGAAATATCTCATGGATGGGTTAAAGGCTCTTCCAGCTTCGGAAATCCAAATGCAGTTGAATGCAGCAACTAGCCCAGTGATTTTGACGCCTCTGGGTGGCTTAAAGATGACTTACTTGGTAATGCCTGTGCAAATTAGGGGGTGAACAGCCCTGTGATGCCCTCAGCCTAAAGGCTGGGGCTATACGAACAAAGCCCGCCTACGCGGGCTAATAAATTTAAAAATAAAGGGTCGAATCTATTTGCGAACTCTACGTTTAATTTCTTTGTGCCAATAGGTTGTAATAATTTTAGGGTGGGAAGGGGCTTGCTGACAGACAACAGTTAGACCCCTCAAGACATCAGTAAATTTAGCGTAAGGGGTTTGGTGCAAGGTGCGATCGCACAAGGTAAAAATCATCGCCCCTTTATTGAATCGTTTGCGCCCATACATCAGGGCAACTTGAATCATCGCGTTGTTAATTGCGCGTTGCTGCTGGCGGCGCTGTACGTGATTCGTGTCTTTATTTCTAGTTGCGATGCTTATAGTACCGATTTTCTGCTTGTTAGCATCGCTTTCGACTAATAGCCCGATCTGTTTTTTGGCATCCATAAAGCTTTGTGTCTCACCTCAGTTATTTGAGACTATCGAGATTAACTAGCAAGGTACAGGGATAGTAAAGGAAGATATTAACTCCGTTAACTTCCTTTATCTTCACTTGCACAACTACTGAGATTTGCTTAAGGTGTTGATAGTCGAAATTAAGCTATTTACTACATATGAGTCAAAAGCGTAAACGCGGCTTACACATTAAACCAGAAGGGCTAACCCTGATTACACAAAAAATGCAGGAAAAACGGTATAGCCATGAAAAGCTAGCAGAGGTTACGGGATTAAGTATTGATACTGTTAATGCTGCATTGCGAGGAGAGAGGAAAGATAAAGATAGTATTAGCGCGATCGCCACAAGTCTAGATTTACAACTTACCGATCTTGTGGAACACAGCGAATTATATCCAGCCTTACCCGTTACAGCGGATGAAATAAACATTGACTGGCGCAGAGTTTGTGGCGCGATGCTGAAGGATCAGCAGGAAAAACAGCGACTCCGACGGCAAGCAACTGAGATGGGGTTTGAAGTTAACGTTCACGTACCGCTGGGGTTAGTAAAGCGAGACAAGCAGCAACGCCGGGGTGGGGATGTTGAACAAGATCGAGTCTATGAGTTAGATAGGGATGCGATCGCTAAAACCTATCAGCATGACGAATTTCTGCAAAAGGCGATCGCAAACAGCCAAGCCAGCGAAAATAAGAATATTGCCATTATTGGCGAACCGGGGGCGGGTAAAACTACTTACTTACAGAAGATCGCTTCTTTCATCCAGTCAGACACTCAAGACTTCCCCATCTGTATCCCTCTCGCCAGCTTACAAGGAAGAACCCTAGAGGATTACTTAGTCAAAACCTGGCTACCTGAAGCATTAGCATTAGTTAACCCCGAAATGGATAATGTAGAGACGTTATATAAAACATCTCTACAAAAACGCTTCCGCCAAGGTGGAGTGTGGCTGCTGTTAGATGGCGTTGATGAGATGGGTTTAGACTCACCCGCGCAGACATTAGCTACCATTCAGCAACAACTGACAGACTGGGTAGCACAAGCGCGAATTGTGCTAACTTGTCGGCTCAATGTTTGGGATGCCAGTATTAACAACGCCCTCACCAATTTTGATACCTATCGCACTCAACAATTTCAACCAGAACAAATCAACGATTTTATTCAGCAATGGTTTACCTGTGCTGAAAACATACAGCGCGGCGAACAACTGCAAGCGAAGCTAAAAGAATCTGGACGAGAGCGCATCCGCGAATTAGTCAAACATCCGCTCAGGTTAGTTTTGTTAAGTCAGGTTTTTTACCGCAATGAACAGGCGGAGTTACCGGAAACCAAAGCAGGACTTTACCAGCTATTTACCCGCTACTTCTATGAGTGGAAACAAACTATTCATCCGGTTGATAACTCAACTCAGGCAGAATTAAACCAAGCTTTAGGCAAATTAGCCTTAGCCGGAATTGACAGCAAGGCGAGATTTCGACTCAAGGAAAGTTTGGCGCGTGAAGAAATGGGAGAAAGGCTGTTTAAACTAGCTTGCGATATTGGCTGGCTGAACTTAGTCGATCGAGATGCGAAAACGGATGAAGCGGTTTATGCTTTCTTCCATCCTACGTTTCAAGAATATTTTGCTGCATTAGCGATCAATGATTGGCACTATTTCTTAAACCACCTTCCCTATAATCCTGCACGAGGAACTTATCGGATTTTTGAACCGCAGTGGAAAGAGGTATTTTTGCTGTGGCTAGGACAAGAAAACGTCTCAACACCTCAAAAAAATGAGTGTATGCAAGCTTTGACTACTTTTGATAGTGACGAAAATTTGTATAAATTCCAAGCTCTTTTTATCGCAGGAGCAGGAACTGCTGAATTTAAAGGTTATAGTAATGCTCCTCAAGTTATCGAACAACTGGTTCAGCTAAGTTTTGGTTACTTTAATGAAGAAGAAAAAAAATGGTATCGATTTCAATATTATATTTCAACTGCGGCTAAAAAAGCATTACTGGAAACACAAAAATATTTTGGTAGCAATATATTATGGCGTTTTATGGAGACACAAGCTAGTTATTTTGATGAATACAAGTGTATGGAAATGGTTGAACATTTAGCATTGCTCGATTCTAATAACAACGGCACTATTTCCATGCTTATGTACTGGCTAGATAACCAACGACCTGATGAATGTGGACATTGTGATTCATGGTACGGTGCCATAGATGTTATAAAAAGAATTGGGTTTGTAAATTCGCTAATTATTGATGAATTAGTGGCGCGGCTGAGGGAAAGTTATAATGTTTGGATTAAGCGTTTACACGATAAAGACCAGATAAAGGTTAGTTCTAATCGTTTAATATCGGAAACCTTAATACCTACACCTGATGAACGACAGTGGCATGATCTTAACCTAAATCGAAAGGAGGAAATTGCAGATTTGATAGGAGAGTTATGCCCTGGAAACCAAGAGGTAACTAACTTTTTGATCGAGATAATTCGTAATTATTGGAACGATTGCTTAGGAACTCGCTTATGTTCAAATGCTGCTTTGACTTTAAACAAGATCGATCCTGGTAACTTAGAAGTTGTAAGTTTTTTTATTGAAGTGCTACAAACCAATAATGCGACTGATTTACAAGTGTGGAGCGCCATAAAAGTATTATTGAATATTGCACCTCGTAATCTACAAGTCGTCAAGCTATTAACTGATGTTCTGAATAGCTTTCTCCAAAAGGGAGCAACTGAGTTTATCCGTAAAGAAGCGGCTAAAGCTCTCTTAGAAATTGACCCCGGATCTTCCCAAGCAATCCAATTCTTTATCGAGCAACTTCGTAGTAGTCGCCAACCAGTTATAGAAAGAATAAACATAATAAACTTCAAGGATTTCTCAATAACTAAATATGAAGATGACGCATTTAGAATAGAAGAATTAGAGGCAAATGAGTTTGCCGACGCACTATGGGAAGTTAGTCGAGGTAACTCTACAGCAATTGAAGGGCTTGTTAGTCTCCTCACCTGTAGTAATGAAGTTGCTCAATATTATGCTGCATGGTTGCTCGGTGAAATTGGGACTGATAGCGCTGACGTTATCAAGGCTCTGACTCATTTGAGAAATGAAACTTCATGTTTGGGAATTAGATTTTGGGCAGTCAGGAGCTTATGGAAAATTCAGCCTAATGATCCAGAAAAAATTCTGAATTTACTGGAATTTATGCAGCCCAAACAAGAGTCTGTAATCGAACGCCAGATTATTAGCGATATCAAATATATGCTAGATAAAAACCACAAGCTTGGCATTAACATTTTACTTGAAAAACTCAAATCTAGCGTTCAGTCTGGAGAGTTTTTCTGGTTTAGTAATATAGCTTATGTTTTGAAAGAAGTGGGTACAAGCAATTCAAAAGTTATTAATTATTTAAAAGAACTGTTAGAAAATACCCCAAATTTAAACATGAAGATAGAAGCTGCTGAAGTTTTGGGAAAGATTGACTTTGGCAATATTAATGCTATTTCAACATTGCTACATTTTTCACCTGAAGCTATAACTGAGAAAATATTGCCAAGCAGTTTATTATCAGCCATAGTAGCTGGTTTGCAAAACTGTAAACCTCTTGAGTCTAAAGAGTACGGTAAAATTCTCTGGCACTGCGCTCAAAACATGAGTTATCCAGAATTCTATCAAGCTTGGCATGGGATAGATCCCAATGTTGAAGCTTTGAAAAATCAATTTAGGGATCTCAAGAGTTTATTGAAACAATTACAACCGACTGCTGAAGCTTACCCGATTCCCGTCGATGCTAACGCCTTAGAAGATGAGACGGATAAAAGCGCGATCGCACAAGCACTCTGCAACCGCATCTATCAAGCCGTATTTCCGGACAATTCAGAAAATACACCAGAAGTCAACAATGCCTTTCAACTAGAGCGATCGCTTTTCCAACTGCGAAACAAATTGCAAAAGCAGCACTTAGCTTTGATTCTATATAACTGCGAGTTAAATCAAACACTTATTAGCTTCTGCAATAAACTTACAGATGTGCTGCATATTGCCTGGGTAACAAACGAAACCCTAGAACCACCACTGAGAGGTTTTTTACCCGACTCATCAAAATTACTCAGCGCCTTACGAAACTGGATTGACGAATTAGGATAGGGGCAGATGAGGGGGGAGTGCGATCGCACTTTGGCAAGCTTGGAGTGCGATCGCCTTATCGCACCTACTCCTGTAAACTATCTAACGTAGTCACTCAATGCACATACACCCTTGGCTACCGACAACGTTTGTAAATATCTTGCTGAACAATATCCGGCTGAATTTGCCAGTTGGCTGCTGTCAGCGGAAGTAACTAATATTCAGGTACTCAAAACAGAACTCAGCGTAGAACCAATTCGTGCTGATTCTCTGACTCTGCTGCAAAGCGCCAATCAAATTCTGCAAATCGAATTTCAAACCCTGTCAGTATCCAATCCGCCAGTTCCATTCCGGATGCTTAAATACTGGGTAAGACTATATGAAGAATACAGGTGTCCTATCGAGCAGGTAGTGATTTTCTTAAAGCGTACCAACGCCCCCGCCGTCTTTACAAACACCGTTGAAGACACCAACACCAGGCATCAGTATAGAGTTTTACGCATCTGGGAACAAGATCCAGCACCACTGCTAGCTAGCCCAGCCCTATTGCCCCTAGCTATCCTAGCGGCTAGTGACTCCCCTAACACTTTACTAGAGGAAGTAGCAGCCAGGGTCGCTATGATTGAAGAACCACAGCAGCGACTAAATCTTTCGGCGTGTGTCTCAGTCCTGGCTGGTTTAAGGTTTAAAGAAGAATTAATTCGCCAACTTTTCAGGAAGGATATTATGCGGGAATCGGTGATTTATCAAGAAATCCTCCAAGAAGGGCTACAACAAGGAAGGCAGGAAGGAAGGCAAGAAGGAGAGGTGGCATTACTCATGCGTATGCTCACCCGGCGCTTCGGTTCGGTTGACACCCAGTTACAGGAGCAGCTTCAGAGGTTATCCATTCCTCAATTAGAGGAGTTGGGGGAAGCGCTGTTAGATTTTTCCCAGCCAGAGGATTTAGCCGCCTGGTTGAATGAGCAAGGATTGTAAATCCTCACAAAAATCTCCGGATTTACGGCTTACGCACAAATCCAGCACAACCCCGCTAAAAAACGGGGGCTATATACAGCGGTTCCCGCTGTAACCGAGTACACTAAGCAACCTCAACATTTGAAAACTGGTTTGCTCATTGCTGCTACTGTCTCTCATAACAGCGGTTCCCGCTGTAAAACTAAACCTGAGCAGCATCCGCAAACCGAATTCTGAGATAATCATCTTCCATCTTGGCTCCTGCTGGTTGTAAAGCCGCTAATGCTTGCGGCAATACTAAATTACGCCGATGGTTGCCAATACGGATATTTAACTCATCCCCAGTCTTAGTCAGCTGAACTTGATCTTTAGGAATCCCAGGTAAGTAAAGTTCCAAGCTGTACTGGTTTTTATCCTGTACCACCCTCATTGTCGTCTCACGATAATAAACCTGGGTTGGATCTTCGTCTGCATAAAGTGTTTCCTTAAGCCGCTCTAGAGCCTCTAAGCCACACATTTCTTCAGAGTAAAGAGGAACTTCCTTCACTGGCAGGGGGCTAAAATTATCGTGAATTTCCTGGCGATACTGTTGCTGACTTTCCTTCCAGCGCTGAAAGAAAGGATCGGTCACTTGGTCAGGGATAATCCGATTAGCCACAACTAAATCTGTGGCTACGTTATACAGACTTAAGTAAGCATGAGCGCGTAAAGACTCCTTAATCACCATTTTTTCGGGATTGGTGACAAGGCGCACCGAGGTGACAACGTTATCAGTTAGTATCTTTTCTAAAGCTTCAATCTGCTGGTAAAACTCGTAAGGAGCCTCCATAACCTCTTTATCCGGCAAGGAAAACCCAGCGATAGGTTTGAAGAAGGGTTCAACCAAGGGTCTCAATGCAGCGGACACTTTCTGCAAAGGTTTGTAAAAACGTCTCATATACCAGCCCGTGACTTCGGGTAAACTTAGCAGACGTAGGGCAGTACCAGTAGGGGCTGAGTCAATAATCAAGACATCATACTCCCCCTCATCGTAGTGACGTTTCATCCTTACCAGGCCAAAAATCTCATCCATGCCTGGTAGAATTGCCAATTCTTCGGCTTGAACTCCATCCAGCCCTCGTGCTTGCAAAACCTGGGTGATATAGCGTTTGACTGAACCCCAGTTGCCTTCCAATTCCATCAGCGCATCCAATTCTGCCGCCCACAGATTTGCCCGAACTTCTCGCGCGTCATGCCCTAATTCCAGGTCAAAACTATCTGCAAGCGAGTGAGCGGGGTCGGTACTAAGGACTAAGGTTTTATAGCCAAGTTCAGCACAACGCAAGCCAGTGGCGGCTGCAACAGAGGTCTTTCCCACTCCCCCTTTGCCAGTCATTAAAATTAAGCGCATGGATGGTTGAGTCCCGCCTGATAATTGTTTACATAGTTTAACTTTAGCGGGTTTTCACAGAACCTCCGGTAAGTCTGGAAGCCCATCTCCTAAAGGTCATAAAAGGAAAAGTGACACCAAGTACTGTCTTTCGGGGTCATTTTTGGCTCGTGGCAACCGTTTAATATATTCCCGTAGAACCTCGGCTGGAGATATTTGCCTTAAATCTACATACAGCAGATTTCCAGTTAGTTTTGAATACCTTTTTCCTGACAATCGTAGCCAAAATATACTACAACTAATGTATCAAGTTCAGCTCCTATAATTAAGCGCCTTTACTTATAAGGTAGCCCTAGTGTTACCAACTAACTATGGCTCTACTTCCTGCCATAAACGTTCCAGTTGCCGCCGCCAAGCTGCCAGCACAGCTTCACGGGACTCTGCCCCTTGATCCATTTCGCCCATCAAACCTTCCTCGTAGAACCGATCTAGATTTTGGAGGGTTGCTTTAAGTGATTGGCCCTGAAGCTTGGCAGCTTGGATAATTTGGCGAATACGCCCCTCAATCAGTTGGTTGAAGCAGTCTGACAAACCTCGCTGGTGCATAAATAATAAGCGTTCCACAGCAGCTGAGAAATCCGGTGTCGTGAGGCTTTGGCAGCTGTGCTGAAAGACACCCCAGATTACGCCCTGATGAAGCGCGTAGCGGGTTTCTTGAGTGTCGTTAAAGTTTGCTTCTAGTAGCTGTTCTAGAAAAGGCTGGGCTTCTTGAGCAGACACGATGGGAACCAGAACTTGTAGCCAGGATTGGTCTTCCGAGAGTAGCACTATGAGTCGCATCTGAGGCGTCTCTACTTGCCACAATCCCGGTGCTGGTGTCTGAACCTCTGAGCTAAAGAGTTCTTTGAGGGTAGTGGTAATTTCTTCAGGTGTCATAAGTAGTTCTTAATTGCTAGTAGCAGGTTTAAGAGCAAATCTTGTGTATCAACGACATTGGCTGTCTTCTGTATTAACATCTTCCGCCACTAAGCCTGACGGCTATAGCGTGGGATTCCAAATTTCGCAATTTGGAGTTTCTGCTTCAAGGGCTTTTGACTAGATATTTCTATCATCGCTAGACCGTACCTACCTACACTCTGAAGGCTGAAACCTAATTTGCGATCGCACAAAGCTAAAATGAAAATCCCCCGACCTAAGCCGGGGGAAACCTGAAACTATGGAAGCTAAAGGATAGCCTCTATATCAGTGGATTAGGCAAGCCATTCTTCAACGGCTTCTTCTTTGGTGTTGGTATTACGCGATGGAGTCTCGCGGTTGAACTTCATGTGGACAGAGCGCGTTTGCTCACCATCGACAGCAACTGCCATAATCGGGTAGTCAATTAGACCGTCTTGGAAGGACATCTGGAAGCGGAATGTGCCATCGGGATTCAGCTTAATGGGACGCCCACCAATAGTAACGGTCGCATCAGGCTCTGTTGCACCGTAAACAATTAACTCCGCGTCAGCAACTAACCAGAACTGGCGGGGTCGAATTGGCGGCATGGAAGCAGCGAAACCCACCCCAGACATGCCCGCACCGGACATGGTTAAGCCAGACACGTTAGGAACAGCCCACATACCTACGCCTGAGGGAAAGACGTAAGAGCTAATTGCCTGCTCGTGAACTGGTACTTGCTGCATGGAACCGTATAGCGAACCAGCAACTCGCTGGGCTTCGGTTGATTGAGCCATGCCGAATATTTCGTCGTAGATGGGGTTGCCAGCAGGGGTACCAACAGCACCAAAAGAACCTGCACCTGCGGCCATGCGCTTGGTAGGGGGAATTAGTTCTACGAATGTCTGACCGCGCAGATCTTCATCCCAGTTAACGGTGATGAATTGATCCTCAATCCAATCGGAAGGATAGACTGGCGGGACGTGTACTGGTGCTGACCGAGCCAGGACAAGCCAACGACCATCAGCACACCGATAGCCGATGTCCACAACATAGTCGCGATCGCTCACTGGCATGGGCAAGTACCACTCCCGTGCCAGTTCATCGCTAGGGTACTCCTGAATGCTGTGGGGGCTTTGGTACTCCAAGCTAATATCAGTGACATCGTAGAGCCGCAAAGCCAGTTGTTGTCCTCCCTGACGTCGCAGATCTTCTTTGTGTTCATTGGGGATATCCCAGTAGGTATAAGCCCATTGTGGGTCGCGAGGCATTAGAACAATGCGGCTTTCACCATAGCCCCCAGGTAAATCGGCAAGCCCCTCATCTACCGATGAGAGGACACCGCCGTTACGGTCTTCTTGACCGAGTTCAAACTTTGCTGCTTCCACTTCTTCTTGTGCCTCCAGTGTGCGAGATGGACTGAGAGAAAACTTAGCGTGTTGGGCTTTTTGAATTTCAGCCAGTAACTGCGACTTACGCATGCGGCTGTAACGAGAGATGCTATGTTCACTGGCGACCTTTCGCAGTTGCCGCAATGTCATCTCTTCTAAAGGTGGACGTTCTTTTGCCATTGGTTTGGTCTCCGGTAGGTTGGACGACAGGTAGAGCGCAAGTGAAATCAAAAACTTAGTAGACAGCGCAATATGCTCAAGCTGTGAAATCTGTCATCTGGGAATCTGTGTTTATTGCCTGTTGCTGGTAAAAGCAATCTCCTGTTGACCTGTTAATAGAGTCTTCTGTGATTCCCGACCTCCACACTCTTCGCATCGCTGACCATGCGACCCTATACTATCCAGACCGTGTCAAGGCTAGAAAATAGTTTTTCTTTGGGAGCGTGGGGATCGCTTTGTTAATAATATGTAACAGAAATACCCAGGATCAGGTCAAGGGCTTATCGCTACGATTTCAAGGCGATTTACGAGTTTATAGGCAGAGCGGGGATCAAAATGTCATGAAATCTTGACATAATGAAGAATGGCGATCGCTCTTGGCTAAGTTTTATTTAAATCAGGGCGTTTAAGGCAATAAGGTTGTGACATCCTTTACCTCCAAATTCAAAAATTATGCGCGCAGAACTATAGCCCCCCTAAATTTCCTTATTTAGGTAGGCATGAAACCGCGCTTCGGTGATCAAGATTGAAGAGTTTGATGTAGAAATGTTAAATTCTTGTACCCAAAATCCCCAATAGTGCTGCTAATAGCTATTTGAGAACCGTCATATCGCGGATACGCCACTTAGCATCTTGGCGTACCAAGTCATAACGGACTCGCAGATTGTCATCGTAGGAAGAAGACTTCTTGAGCTTATCCCCTTGATATAACTGGGCAACTTCATTCACTGCGGCTTCCACAGTCGCTCGATCTGGGCGATCTTGACTTGTTTTCACTGATTCCACCTCAACGGTGTGCTTGTACTGCCAGTAGGAATTCTTGTTCTTAGCCACCTGAGCACGCTTTTGCCAGCGAGACAGGGCTGGAGGAGCTAATATTTCCTCTAACGGCTCCACGTTATGGTCTTGACCAAGAGCTTGTGCTTTACTATCTAGCCAGGTTTCAACCACTTCTTGGGCGGTTTCCTTAGTGATAGAACCGTCGGTAGCGATCGCTTGACTCTGGGGTACTGGAATAGGTAGCGGAGGTCGATCCAGTTGCACAAGCGGTTGCTCCCCTTCTAGCCCCAAGGCTGAGGAACTCTCAACATTTTTGTGTAGCGCTTTGTAAGTTCCCAGTGCTAGCAGTCCAACTATTCCCCCACCGACAAGACAAGCTAATGCTAGTAAAATTACACGTCCTGTTTTTCCAGAAGGCTTTGATTTAGCAGGTTTTCGCTTAACACGGCTGGGGAGTAAACGCGGATGTATATCATCAGCACTTGGCAACGCCTGCGGTACAGACTCAGTTCTACGCCAGCGAGTAAATAGTGATCCAGAGGTTTGTTGGCGCGATTTAGTCGGGCGACGCCGCCGACTTGGAGAAGACTCACGAGGAAGGCTTGTAGTGTTGACTTCTGTTACTTGCGGGGTGCTTAAAATTGCTTCGGATGTGGAAAGACTTGATCCACCTGAAACTGGCGAGGTAGACACTGTTGGCGCGAGGGTCGCTGTTACAGAAGCAGGGGTCTTGGCAGGCACAGGTTCATGTTCCACTGCTGGCTGCGATCGCACTATCGCCGGCTGCTGTACTGCGTAGTCAGGCAAGTGCCTGTCCTGCCAGCTAGGATCGCCCTGTTGATGTTCGATCGTTTGAGAAACACTATGGGAATCAGAGCTGTTAGGGGTTGAGCGATCGCTGGGCACCTGTAATGTGGCTACTGTCGGTGCCTCGTCAACTTGCTGTGGTTCTACGGCCCAATCTGAGGCAGTATCTGCTGCCGTTGGCATATTTTCTAAGTAAGTCTGAACCTGCTCATCAGCAAAATAGTCTTTTAAAGAAACTGCCTCTTTAGCTAGATCGCGAAAATGGGGAAACACTTCCGTTTGCAACCAGCGCTCACCATAGAGACACAAACCGGGCAATAAGTCTGGCGAACCTTGAGAATGTTGGCGAATAAAAGCGAGAGGTTCGTACTCTTGGCTGAGTTCCAAAGCGCGGCTGGCTTCCTCTGTCTGACCCAGTAGCAAGGCACATACGGACTGTTCTAGATGGACGTCCTGACGTTTACCTAAGCGCATCAGCATTTGCTTGGCACGAGCGATCGCCGCTGGCTGCCGCTGACTGAACCCCCACCCCAAGAGGGCATAAACTGCCAAGTAAGTAGCTACGGCTGAGGGACGCTTGGCTTCCGCTTCAAACAAAGCTTGCTGTTCAGCTGAGGTTAAATAGCCCCGCAACTGCTGGATAAAGCGGAGAAAATCATCAATGCTTAAACCAGATTGATCGTTGCCTGTCCCGTCAATTCCGCCGCGCTCTTGCAGCATATCTTGCAGCAGCTGCAACCCTTGCTGTCGTTCAGCAAAGTTTTCCTCAGACAGCGCCAATAATTCCAGGATGCGGTAGGGGCGAAGCCTGTAGAGATCCGCCTGGATTTCACCTCTAACACTGGGGAATAAACCTTCACTGAGGAGTAATTTTAAACCTGTTTCCAAGGAGGAGGCGGCATTTTCATACTGACCTTGCTGCCATTGCTCTCGTCCCAGTTCTAGGCACGCCAAGGCTGTGGTTAAAACAATATCGGGTCGAATTAATTGGGGGTTACCCAAACGACCTTTATCTAAACTGATGCTCAGGCTACCACTACTTAGATAGGGACGACTGAGTTTAAGCACAAGTTCGTATTCCCCTAGCTCATGGAGAATCAGCAGCGCCCCCACGAATTGCTCGTTTGGGATTTCCAGGCTAGGGATATAGGGTTCTTGGTCAGCATCTACCGATGAAGCGGTACTAGCGGTGTCTGGCTCTATCTCTTGCTCTGACGATTTTACAGACGCAACATCTTGTGTTTCTACATTATTCAGAAAGCTGGCGTCGTAGCTGGAGCGTTGTTCAGGGTCTGAGAGAACCGCGTAGGCTTCGTCAAGCAGTTGTTTGCGGGCATCGATCGCTACTTCCGAATATTCACGTCGAGGAAGTTGCAGGGCGCGATCGCGATAAGCCTGCTGTAACTGTTCAGCGGTAGCCTGAATTGGCAGGCCCAGAATTCGGTAGTAATCGAGCGGAATTCGCACGGTGCACTTCTCCAGCGCAGAGCAACTGAATTAACATATAGTAGCGAATGGAGGTCTCTTTATTGAAACTCTCCGGTTTCGCATACACGGAGATTCTTGGTTCAACGAGTCCACTTGGTCTAGACCTCTTGAAGTATCTAGCCCAGAGGTGAATCTCTCCACAAGCGTTGTCTTTCCTATGCCCTACCGTAGTTGTATTCCTCCAAAAGTTGTTTGTTAGAGAGGCTTACATTTCGGTTCTGTACAATTGCTGCTCGTCTAGTTTCCTTGATCAAGCAAACTGAACAAATATTCAGGGAAAATCTATTATGGGTGTTGCTGCAAGGATACTACAAACTAATGGTTCAGGATCGAACTTTACCCGTATTTCAGGCCGACTACGGCAAAATCACCAAAGAAGAAGGGCTGCGACTATACGAAGACATGGTCTTAGGGCGCTTTTTTGAGGACAAGTGCGCCGAAATGTACTACCGGGGCAAAATGTTTGGCTTTGTCCACCTGTACAACGGTCAAGAGGCTGTATCAACCGGGGTCATCAAGGCGATGCGCCCAGATGAGGATTACGTTTGCAGCACCTATCGCGATCACGTCCATGCCCTAAGTGCAGGCGTTCCACCTAGAGAAGTAATGGCGGAGTTGTTTGGTAAGGCAACTGGTTGTAGTAAAGGGCGTGGCGGTTCGATGCATATGTTCTCGGCAGAACATGGTTTGCTGGGAGGATATGCCTTTGTCGCTGAGGGGATTCCTGTTGCCACTGGTGCCGCGTTTCAAACCAAGTATCGGCGAGATGCTTTGGGAGATGCTAGTGCTGACCAAGTAACGGCTTGCTTTTTTGGCGATGGAGCTTGCAATAACGGTCAGTTTTTTGAATGCTTGAACATGGCTGCCCTGTGGAAACTGCCGATTCTCTATGTTGTAGAAAACAACAAGTGGGCGATTGGCATGTCTCATGAACGGGCAACCTCCCAACCGGAGATTTATAAGAAAGCCAGCGCCTTTGGAATGGCGGGTGTTGAGGTGGATGGTATGGATGTGATGGCAGTTCGAGCAGCTGCCACGGAAGCGATCGCGCGGGCGCGTGCTGGTGAAGGTCCCACCTTAATTGAAGCCCTCACCTACCGCTTTCGCGGTCACTCTCTAGCCGATCCCGATGAACTCCGTTCTAAAACCGAGAAGGAAACTTGGTTAGCCCGCGATCCGATTAAAAAGTTGGCGGCTTATCTGGGCGAGCAAAATCTGGCGGATCAGGAGGAACTAAAAGCGATTGAGCAAAAAATCCAAGCGGCAATCGAGGAGGCAGTTCGATTTGCAGAGCAGAGTCCAGAACCCGATCCCAGCGAGCTGTACCGCTATATTTTTGCTGAGGATAATTAAGACTGCTCGTCTAAGTTAGCCCAAGTTAGCGTCAAATTTAGCTTCATTAACTATTGGCAGGAAGTAGTAACACTCAGTTATATTTCCTGCCTTTTGCTTGTCTAGAAATATCCTTTGACGCTTGAGGGTAAGTGGGCAAAACTGCCTAACAAATGATTAGGTTTTTAAACTATTGCCCTTAGCTTACCTGCCAAACTTAGTACTAAATAATCAAGAGATTTTTGCAATATAATAGGAAATTTCTCATTAGCTGAATGAGCAGCCCAACCCCGCAACTATGCCAAATCATTATCTGCTAGGAAAAGCAGGACATTGGAGCCGACGCCAGCTCTTGAAATTAGGATTAGCAGGAGTGGGTGTGACAGGTGGGGCATTAGCCTTGCAAAAGCTTGGGCAAACTAAGCCAACAGTTAAGGTGCCACCTCTACCCGCTGATTCAGCAATAGTAGGTAATAATCTCAGCCCTATGACGATCCTGCGGGATTTTGACTACGGCACCGTCAAGCGAGAGAACGGGCGCACGATCCGGGAATTTCGGATGACTGCCGATACTTCCACGATTGATCTCAACAGTGCTGTCACTTTCAACACCTGGAATGTGAATGGGCGCGTCCCAGGACCTACTTTACGGGCGAATGAGGGCGATCGCATTCGAGTGCTTTTTCTTAACCAAGGCGGCCATTCCCACTCCCTGCATTTTCATGGCATCCACCGATCAGAAATGGATGGCGTGCGACCAGTGCGACACGGTAGTGCGGTTGTGTATGAATTCGACGCCGAACCCTTTGGTGTGCATCTATACCACTGCCATATAGCGCCAGTGACTCGCCATATCAACAAGGGGCTATACGGAATGTTCATCATCGATCCTCCAAAACCACGCCCCCCAGCTGATGAAATGGTGTTGATAATGGCTGGGTATGACGTAAATGATGACAAGCGCAATGAACTTTATGCTTTTAATGGTCTGCCGGATTACTACATGATGCATCCGATTCCCATCTACCAGAATCAGCTGATCAGGCTGTATGTTCTCAACATGATTGAGTTTGATATTGCTGCGACTTTTCATTTGCACGCCAATATGTTTCAGGTTTATCGCACAGGTCGCACCCTAACTCCAAGTGAGGAAACAGACGTGATTACGATGGGCACCGCCGAGCGTCATATTCTGGAATTTAGCTTCCGCTACCCCGGCAAGTATATGTTCCATCCGCATCAAGATGCGATCGCAGAAAATGGTTGTATGGGGCAGTTTGAAGTGATTAGCAGCTGAGTAGTGAGTAGTTGTTGAAAAAACACTGCCAACTCCAAGACACTTGAGGTGAACAAAACAAAAACATTGTTGATATTTTTAGCAATTAATTTGACAAAAGTTCTCACTAGCTAGAGAATGAAGTTCGCTGCTCGTAAAAGTTGCTGTTAAGTTGGTTTGCAAACACCGCGCTAACCGTCGCACCTTGAATAAACGTTCTTCCTTATCTTTCTCTTTCACCCTGCTTAATATAAGCGGTGCAATGGCTTGTGCTAGCGGAGGATAACCTACTTTGATCAGTATCCTTGCTTAACCGCACCTAGTTTTTTGAGTCAGACGGTCTATAAGACTACATCTGTTGAATATTGCCACTCTACAACTAAAAAATTTTAATAAATGATCATGATGTATACTTTTCGTTCTCAGTCTTTCGCAGTTGCTATTGCCAGCTTGGTGGCTCTCTCCGCTTGTAGTAATGCCTCAAATACTAGCAATACGTCAACCCCAGCCTCAACATCAGCTTCAAGTAGCACTGAACAGTCCGCTCATAGCGGTCACAGCAGTGGTAAGAAAATCAATATCAACAGCGCTATCCTCTCAGAATTGGATAAGTTGGAAGCTAAATTGGGCGTTCCGGCACTTTCCACTAAAATTCAGGCAAGTCGTCCCTATGGTAGTCCGGACGAATTGGTTTCTAAAAAGGTGGTTACCCAAGAGCAGTTCGACCAAATTAAAGACATGGTCACTATTGAGGATGTGGTACTCACAGGTGAAGCGAAAGATGTTGACTACATGACCAAAATGGGGCTGATGAAAGGCCATCTCCTGGTTGCCAAAGAACTACTGGATCTACAAAAAGCCGATCAAGCAGAGCCTCATATTGGTCACCCGGTGGAAGAGATTTATACAGATGTAGAAGACCAGCTTCAGGAGCGCAACGTCAAAGACTTCAAGAATACTTTGGTCAGCTTTCAAGATGTGGTGAAGTCCAATTCTAAGGATGCCAATAAGATGGCAACCAATTATAAAGAGTCGATGCAGGCAGTTGATGGAGCAATACAGGCTCTGCCGGAAACAAAGCGCCAGTCTCCCCAATTTGTGCTACAGGTGATAAACGGGTTGCTAGATGTCGCTAGCTCGGAATATGGGGCGGCGATCGCTAATGGTAAAGTATCGGCAGCAATTGAGTATCAGGATTCTCGTGGATTTATTACCTACGCTGATAGCCTATACAAAAACATATCTGCCAAAATGGCTAAGGAGCATCCAGAAGCCAACAAAGCGATCGCATCCAGCATGAGCGATCTAAAAACCGCTTGGCCTACAGCAACTGCTCCCGCTGCACCTGTGAAGACTCCAGAGCAAGTCTCCCAATTGATCAAAACAATTGAGCAGAACAGCCAAAAAGTAGTAAATGGCTCTAACAACACAACAAAGTCGTAGCAATTATGAGAGAACTTGACCCCAAAAAGGCCATTGACCTGCTGAAAACGATTATGGAATTTGAACTCGCCGGAGTAGTGCGTTACACCCACTATTCCCTGATGGTGACTGGTCCCAACCGAATTCCGATCGTGGATTTTTTCAAAGCCCAAGCGACTGAATCTCTAACTCATGCTCAGCAAGTAGGAGAAATCCTCACGGGTCTAGAAGGGCATCCCACGCTGAGAATAGCTCCTATGGAGGAGAGTTACAAACATGCCGTGCGAGATATTTTGGAAGAAAGCTTAGCCCATGAAAAGAAAGCACTGGATCTTTATAAAGACTTACTAGATACAGTTGCAGATGCCAGTGTTTATCTAGAAGAATTCGCCCGAACCATGATTGGCACAGAAGAACTGCACAACATAGAAATTAAAAAGATGTTGCGCGATTTTAGCTAATGGTTAGTAGTTAACTAAAACCTATTAACTACTAAGAGCCTATCCGAAAAACTAGTTTTAGCGACCAAATACTTACTGGTATCTGTGTTCATCTGTGTTTATCTGTGGTTAAAAATATCTTCAAACCACTTTTCGGATAGGTTCTAACTACTAATTTGTAGCAATTAGCAAAAAATGGATTTTAGTTCTGCTCGTACCTACCTTTACCTGAGTTCGATGTAAGCGCGCCGTGCCGGAGGCACGGCTAGCAGTAATTACACCTTTACAAGACAGTAGTATTCATTTGTGCAAATGTAGAGGGATGAAGCTTTAAAGATAGTTTTTTGTCGCGATAGCTATAAGCAATTAAACCTGAAACTAAATTGACCATAAAATTTAATACACTTCGGTGTCGAGAATGCTCAATTTGACAAATATTTTTAAGTTGGTCATTCACCGTTTCAATTAACGCTCGCTTGCGTAATAAGATTTTATAAAGTAATGTAATTAAACGATTTTTCATATTCTTTTTACAAGGGGTTATTTCCGCAATTTAACTGGTCGCACCGGGTTACAACGCACAAATGGGGATGCGTCCCAAGCACCGCTTAGTTCTAAACAAGATTAGTTTTTACCTGAAATTTTGGCGAGCAGCATGGGGGCGATGTCGTTAATTGGCAAAATATATTGAGCAGCACCGAGAGCGATCGCTTCTTTGGGCATACCAAATACTACGCAG
Organism: Aphanothece sp. CMT-3BRIN-NPC111; assembly: GCA_019359765.1. Lineage (GTDB taxonomy): Bacteria > Cyanobacteriota > Cyanobacteriia > Cyanobacteriales > JAHHGU01 > JAHHGU01. The sequence continues at coordinate 118,234 of JAHHGU010000008.1, read as the reverse complement.
CTAGTCTCATCTTGGGCAATGGTAAGACCACCCGCACGGGCGATCGCTTCCATACCATCTGCGCCATCTCTACCCATTCCCGTCAGCAGAACCCCTGCGGACGCCCGACCATAAAAATTCGCGATTGACTTAAAAGTAACAGTAACTGAGGGGCAGTGTCCCGACACTGGCGGCGTAGCAGAATAAATAAACTTGCCTTGGGAATTCAACTCTAAATGACGCCTCTCCGGTGCAAAATAAATAGTTCCCGGTCGTGGCAGCTCCCCTTGGGGTGCAATTTTGACCAGCAGATGAGACTTTACACCTAACCAATCTACCAGCCCTTGCAAAAATCCCTCACTGATGTGCTGGATACAAATCACCGGCACCGGGAAATTAGAGGGTAGCTGGCTAATAATATTGTGCAAAGCTTGCGGCCCGCCCGTGGAAGCTCCAATTACAAGTATTTTTGCTGGGGTCGTAGACGTGCGCGAGTAGGTCTCAGTTTTCAGCTTTTGAGCGCTCAATTCTTTAGCTTGCGGTTTCAAGCCTGCACCTAATCCACTGATTGCTGAAGGCTCCTTCCGATGTTGGGTAAAGACAGTGACGCCAGACAAGATCTTAACCTTGCTGATTAACTCCTGCTTAGCTCGCTCATAATCTGATGCTAGACCAGCATTAGGCTTGGGAAAAACATCTACTGCACCAGCCTGTAGCAGTTTAAAAACATTCTCCGTATCCTGTTTCTGTACCGAGGCGCTAACCACCAGAACTGGCCGAGGGAATCTGGTCATCACTTCCACAATGAACTCCAAACCATTCATCTGCGGCATATTCAAGTCTGTGCAGATCACTTGAGGCTGAACCTGGGGAATCAGCGTTAATGCCTCTCTGCCGCTGCCAGCGGTTCCCACCACCTCAATTTCTGGCGAGGAACTCAGCATACGCTTGAGGATTGCCAGAGCAATGGGAGAATCCTCGACTAATAGAACGCGAATTGGGGGGCGGGACATAGAGAGTTATGAATTATGAGTTATGAGTTTTGAGTTAGGTCTAGGGGAGCTTGGTTTGAGGCATGTAGGTGTTAGCCTTCTGGCAGAGTAACCCAACATCGCGCTTAGATTTGATGGGTAACGCTTGCGCGCTACCTAATCCTACAAATAAGTAAGCGCCTATACTTAAGAATTGAGCTTTGAGTTAAAGGAAAGTTCTTCAATTCAAAACTCAAAACTCAAAACTCAAAAGTTCCTTACACCAGCCTTCTCAAAGTTTCCACTAGCATTCCCTGATTAAAGTTGCCTTTGGTGATATAGGCATTCGCACCAGCTTCGGCACCCCTACGTTTATCATCGTCTGAGGCCAGGGATGTGACCAGAATAATTGGCAATTCATTATATTCCTTATTCTGACGAATCCTGGCAGCTAGCGTTAAGCCATCCATGTTAGGCATTTGCACATCAGACACTACGGCATCAAAGGAACGGGTTCTGAGTTTGTTGAAACCGTCCAATCCGTCTACGGCTGTCACAACTTCATAACCTGCGCCCTCCAAGATGCGCTTTTCTTGAGTGCGAATAGCAATTGAGTCTTCCGCCAGCAGAACAACTGGCTTTGTTTTGGCACCCGCCACAGTAATGCTAGGTGTAATGGATACAGATGCCGCTACTTGTCCCCGCTTATGGCTCACCGATTTCATCAAGTCGGAGGGATTTAAAACCATGCAAACCTCGCCAGTGCCAAGAATAGTTGCCCCGGCAACATTGCGAACTCGCTTGAGCAACTTACTTTGAGGCTTAAGGATTGCATCCTGCTCATCCAATAAAGCATCAACTAGCAGCCCCAACCGCTCTTCACCAACTTTGAGAATTATACAAGGAAGATTTTTAGTGTCTTTTGGGGAGGCAGCCGCCGCTGAGTCCAATTCCAGTAGATCTGCTAGTCGAGCCACCGACACTGGCTGACCCCCTAAATTAATGGTTTGCCGACCTTCAATAGCAAAAATCTCATCTTTGAGCACTAGATGTGTTGTTTGCACAAACTCCACTGGCAGAGCGTATGATGTGCCAGCCACTTCTACAATCAGCACATGGGCTGTGGTGAGGGTGGTGCGTAGCTGTAGCCGGAAGCTACATCCCATGCCTGGGGTTGATTCCAGCTCGATATTACCTTTGAGGCGCTCCACGTTGGCACGAACCACGTCCAAACCAACTCCTCTACCAGAAACCTCCGTCACCATCGTCCGGGTTGAGAAGCCAGGAGCAAAGATCAGGGATTGAATTTGGCGAGGTGTCATGGCCTCAAGTTCTTCTTGTCGGCAAATTCCTCGCTTAAGTGCTGTCTGTTTAATCTTCTCGATATCCAAGCCGCGCCCATCGTCCCCAACTTCAATCACAATACTGTCGCCGCTTTGGTAACCCACCAAGCGGAGAGTAGCGACACGCGGTTTGCCCAGACGCTCCCTTTCTTCCGGTGTTTCAATGCCATGATCGATGCAATTACGAATCATGTGCATCAAGGGATCTTTCATTTCTTCCAAGATGCGCTTGTCGGCTTTGGTTTCGCCGCCAGCGATCGCCAGATTCACTTCTTTGCCTTGCTGCCGTGCTAAATCCCGAACCAGCCGGGGAAATAAATTAAAAATAGTAGACAAAGGCAGCAGCCGCAGGGTGCGAATCCCTTCCTCCAAATCAGCGCCAATTACTTCTAACCTAGCCACATCTTCGGAGGCAGAATTTCTCAAGCCGTTAACTAGAACTCCCAATTTTTCCAAGCGTTCAACGGAGCGATGGTGGAAATTCTGTATTTGTTTGCTAACACCATTGTGCTGTCGTCCGAGCCTGCCACCAGTCTTCTCGAAGTCGAACATAAAGCGATTGACACTTGTGTCCCGGCTCCATTCTTCGCACAGGTTCACGAGTTCCTCAATTTCAGTCAGCCGCCGATCGATCCGGATTTTGGTAACGGTAAGTTCGCCAGCTTGGGTCATTAAAGCATCTAAATTGCGTGTTTCTACACGAATTGTATCGATGCGGTAGCTGCTGGTGCCGTTAGTGGCGGCTTCGGGAGTGGCTGACGCTGCTGCTGTCTGGCGATGTTCGCCGTTACTGCCGTTTGGCTGTGGCTTGATAGCTGCTGGTAGCGTTACGGGTATTAGATGTAATGGATCTATATTTTCTGGTCGCGTTTCTGGTTCGGAAGGTGCGTTATTAATGATTTCAGTAATTTCGGCGATCGCCTCTACTATTTCCTGATTTACTTCTATTTCAGGTACTGAGGTGGGTTCTGCGATGGGTGATACTTCAGCCGCCTCAACAACTTCAACGGTTTCTGGTTCTAGTCCGTTGGTTGGCTGCGGCGGTGCTTCAGTGTTAGCTCCCATCAAATGAGCCAAGATTTGAAAGCTGTTGACGCCTGCTGGTTCACCTGTGACAGCTTCGTGTGCCAGTTTGCGGATAGCATCCAACCCATGATATAAGCGATCGCTTATTGCCGATGAAAGAACAGTCTCCTTGAGCGTCCCCAAGATATGCTCAATCTGATGGGTTAGTGTTTCCACATCTTTGACCCCCAACATTCTGGAATCGCCTTTAAGGGTGTGGGCTTCCCGCAACAACTCCTGTAATCGAGCTTGGTCGTTAGGGTATTTCTCTAAATGCAGCAAACCAGCTTCTAGATTCTGCAAATGTTCTTCGCAGGACGTTTTAAACAGATTTCGGAGTTCTTCGTCTTCTATCATCATAAGTTTTGGGTGCCATCCTTGCCCTTATACAACTATCTTTAAGAATCAAAAAGGGAAATTGATACCAAGTGGCATTCATACAAGTAAGTTTCTGAACTGAGAAACAAAGGATAAAAAATTATCTATTTATAACTACCCTTTGTTCCCAATTTCGACATTAGCTGCTAAACCACTGCTTTAAGAGCCATTGCGGCATCGTTAAGCCTTTGGGTACCTGCCTTGGTTTGACTAATGCCACTGGCAGTTTGCGATGCACCTTGATTGAGGTTATTCATTGCCTCCACCACTTGCTGAATGGCAACCGCTTGCTGCTTGGCTGTGAGGGAAATTTGCTGAGTGTTCATAGCAATGCTGTTAACAGCACCCACAACACTGTCAACAGTTTTCCTACCTTCGTCCGTTGCCATTACTGTAGAATTGGTAGCATTTTGGATGTCCATAACCAAAGCGTTAATTCGCTCCGCTGAACTTTTGCTTTGGTCAGCTAATTTGCGGATTTCTGATGCCACTACAGAAAAACCTTTGCCATGCTCACCAGCTCGTACTGCCTCAACTGCGGCGTTGAGAGCCAGCATATTAGTTTGGTTGGCTAGCTCACTCACGAGTGAAGAAATTGAGCCTATCTGGTGTGTTTGTTCACTTAAGCGCAAAATCTGCTCCGCAATTTGTCCCACTTTTTCTTTGAGGCTAGATCCGCCGTCCATACCCAATCTATCTATGTGGCGATCGCCATCCACCAGCGTTAACACCTGAGTCGCCCCAGCAGCAGCAGCCTCAGCTTGCTCTGCCGATTGGCGGGATGAGGCACCTAGCTCATCCATTGTGGTCGTGGTTTGACTGACAGAAGTAGCTTGATGGGATGCCGTACGTTCCTGCTGTTCTACAGTGGCAGCAATTTCTGAGGAAGAGGAAACAATAGAGTTGACAATTCCAGCAATCTTAGCACCTAGGGGCTTGGCGATGGTGTTAGTCAGTAAAAAACCAAAGGCAATGGCAGCAAGTGGGCCGAGGATCATACCAACAAGAACCAAAAAGTTAGTTTGAGTTGCATCCTTTTCAGCTAAATGTTTAGCGTCTGCCCCAAATTTCTGGTTGTAGTCAATAACTTGTGTAACTAATTCAGTTGCCTCATTAAATGCTTTTAGCTCTTCATTCGATCCCTGTGCGCTGAGTTTGTTATACAAAGCAGTGGCAGTCTTGGCCGCTTGCATTTCCGGGGAGTTCTGCTTACCTTGAAGGATAAGATCCGCCCTCCTAGCGTTAGGAGCGTAAATACCTAGTTGGCTGAATTGTTCATAAGTTTGCAAGTATTGTTCGTGACCTTGCTTCCATGTATCCCAGGCTTGTAGAAATTCTTGGTAAAGTTTTTTCTCCTCTTCTGTTTGGGAAGCTGTTCCGTATTGTTTAAAGCCTTCATCAATTTGCTTCCAAGCCCCTTTAATACGAGCCAATTCTTCTTGCCGTTGCTCTGGGGTCAAGCTGACATTGAGCAAAGCTCGCTCTGACGACTGCACTTGGGTTTGCCCTTCATTTATCTTCCACAACCCTGTAACACTGGGAAGAGTATTATTACCCAAGGTATCAATATGATTACTTAGTCGATTGCTTCCATTCCAGCCAACAGCTCCAACGACTAATACAATCCCACCCATAAGCCCAAAGGCACCAAGTAATTTTGTTTGGAGATTCATTTTCTGAAACATATGGTCTATTTTTCCTGTTGGTAACTACACTAAGAGTTGGAGATATTGGGCAGCTTTGTTTTATTTTTTAAACGCCCAATTTGATTTGACTGATAGCCCTGGCAGTTTGGAAGGTTTTATATTTCATCACATCAATTTAAAATTTGTAAATACAATTTAAAAATCTTAAATTGATGTTTTGGTGTTTAATTTAGTTAACAGCCTAGGCACGTTTTTACTTCGTTATCTCTAATTATATTCTTATGAGTTTATCAAAGCCTTCCGTGCATTTACGGAATCAATTAATACAACTAGCTAAAAAGTACGTAGCCTTTCGGATAGGTATCTAGTAAGAAAAGCTACTTATTATACGGTGTTCAATAGTTATTTATTACTAAAAAATTTTATTCACTAAGTAAATGAGTATAAATAAGAATAAGTATGGGGGTTGCTAGAGGCTAGCATTTAGTAGGGGCAAGCTTTTTCACACTTTTAGTGCTATACCTCTACGCTCTTACTAACAACCTCCATATACGTTTAATTACACTTATTTACTTAACCAGGAACTACTACAGCGCCTTGCAGCTAAAAGTAGTACACCCCTCTCCAGCCCTCCCCTCGACTTCGGGGAGGGGGCAAGGGAGCGCGGGTGGAGTATTTATGCACTTCACCAACTTGCAATCTGCTGTAATATCCTGCCCGCTTCAATACTTACGATATGCATAGGTTGGGTTGAGGCACGTAGGCACAGCCTTCTCGCAGAGTAACCCCACATTGATTTTTATAGTTGGGTTGCACTGCGTTTAACCCAACTTACAGGATCATGATATAAGACAAAACTTGTTAACCCTCTTTTGTCACTTTCAGCAGAAGAAAATCTGAAAGCCTTATACTGAGCGACTTCTACCAACTAAGCTACGTTTAAACGTTTCTATCAGGAAAGCGATCGCTAAATCGTCCATTAGGGAAGCTTCTCACCATTTGACTTATATTTTTATCTCGTCAGAGTGACAAAAGAGGATTACTATAAACCCCTTTTAATTTTTAGTAGTAAAGACGTCCCAGGGGAACGTCTTTACAAAATTGCTTTGAATATTTCTCCCTATTTAAGGGAAATAGGGGTGAGCAATGTTTCAGGCTTTTAGTCCGTAAGCCCTGCTAGTGTTAGATTAGCGTACAGGAATGCTTACGCCTACGTTACCTCAACCCACCCTACATGAGTCTTTAATTTAATTAAGTTAACCTTAATTAAACTTCCTCTTCAACCGTTAGCCCACCCTTCGTCAAAATTTTGGGCAACTCAAGAACACTCATCATTTTTTCTTGATAGGGAGCTGTGCCTCGAATATATTCATCATGTATCGAATGGACAGCTGCTGGCACTGGCATCATCTGCGAAGGGTTCACATACATTACATCAAAGACGTTATCAACCGTTACACCAGCAACCAAGTCATCGATGCGAACCACCATTGCTTTAGATGCAGTACTAGCACTAGCGATTGGCAAGTTTAAAAGTCCGCGAATATCAACTAAAGTTACAATCTCACCTCGTAGGTTGATATTGCCAACTATATGAGATGGAGAGCAGGGAATAGGTGTAATTTTCCCAATCTGGGTAAACTCACGCACTGCCTCAAGGTCAAGCCCAAAGTATTCATCATTCAAACCAATAACCGCTAGCGGTACTAATCCGGCAAAATCTTCGCTTTCTGTTACACGTTTTAAATTCTCGGCCCGTTGGCGAAAAATTGCTCTTTCTTCAGGTGTGGCATTGGGACAGAATATGGGGTTAAGCGAACTGCTCTTATCAGAGGGTTCTGTAGGTAAAGCTGCTTTGTAGGATTCCTCAAGTTCTGTAATTTCTTCTTGAACGGATGTGGAGTAGCGAATCAAACTTTGGTGATTGAGCAGCATTACCAACTTTTCTGCCACCTGAGCTACACCTCCAAGAAACTTGGCGGTAGAGCCAAGTCGAGGACGAGAACCATTCCCATTACTCATGCCTCGCCCATAAGAGAGATTCTTTGTAATGTCAGCGCTGGAGATATGTTGGACTTCATGAACTTCATCAACGATGATGCCGATTCGGAACCCTTCCCAATTTAAGACAACTACACTATCGCTGAGGTGGTAATTTTTTGACTGCTGACCCAAGCGACGATGCAGATCCATTACTGGCAAAATCTCGCCCCGCAGATTAATCACCCCAACTATGTCATGGGGGGCTTCTGCTACGGTCGTCAACTCTGGAAGGTAGAAAATTTCCTGAACTACGAAGGCTTCTATTCCATAGAAGGAACTGTTCAGGCTACAGATAATAAATGCTTGAGATTCCATAGTTACATTTGATAAACATTACAACTTATTGATGATTGCTTAACATAGCTTGAAGCTGAATCACCAGTTCACCAGCAGTCATTCCACCCTGTTTTTCTATAGTAACATTGGGAGATAATTTTTTGAGCATTTCTAAAGCTACAGTACGCATTTTTACACATCTTGTAACATCACCTTCTTTTTCATAAATGCTACCTAGTTCCAGATAGGCTGCAATAGAGTTTGGGGCTAGGTAAATAACTTTTTTCAAGAAGCCTTTGGCTCCTTGGATATCTCCCTGTTCTTCAGCAATATCGGCTAACAAATAGTAGGGCAATACTGTCTGTGAATCTACTGATATAGCCTGCTGACAATATTGGCTCGCCTTGTGGTAATTACCTAAATTGGCATAGACTCGAGCTATTAGATAATAAGCACCAAAATGGCGAGGATGGGAAGCCAGCAATGTTTCCGCCTTTTTAAGGGTCTCAGAATAAGCTTTTTTTTGAAAAAGAGTTTCTGCTTCGCTAAGGATAGTATCAGCCGTTGTTTCCGAGGGCTTTTTCTGGCTCAATGAGTCCTTACTAATAGCTTTTGATAGCGGCGCAGGAGAAGCCTCTGTCTTAACTAAATTCAAAGATTTGAAATCAGGGGTTGCTGGTACAGATTTCTTTACTAATTCGCTAGCCTGAGGCAATGGATTAGTATTTGGCGAATATCTCACCCCTTCGCCTATCGATAGGCTATGCAAACCTCCTGTAGAAGAGGTTTCACTTGACGCTGTTTCACGCCGTTGATAGACAACTGATTCGGGAAGTACTTTAGACTTGAATAAGCGGATATTTTGACCATACAGTTCAGCATGACCAGTTAAAAGATATCCTACCGAATTCAGGGTATTGTAGAGCTTTTCTAAAATCAGAGAAATTGTCTGGAAGTCAAAGTAGACAAAAACATTACGACAAATAATTATATCCATATTGTGAACCATGGAAGAACTATTTGGATATATGTCTTTTACTAAATTACCATGCTGGAAAGTTACCATCCGGCGAATTGTCTCATCCAACTTCCAGTCGTTTTTCCAGGGATGGAAATATTCTTTTTGTATATTGGCATCTACCATGCGAAATGACCAGGAACTATAAATGCCTTGTTTAGCTTTCTCAAGCGCCTCTAAATTAATATCGCTTCCCAAAATAAAAATATCCCAATTTTTCCAATCAGGAATTAACTGTTTAAGGAGAATAGCCAATGAATACGGTTCTTCGCCAGTAGAACATCCCGCACTCCAAAGGCGCAGCGATGGTTTTGCCTTACCTGTGGCATACTTCTCTTTCCTTTTTTTATCAATTAATTCTGGTAAAAGATGATTTCTCAGCAGTGAAAACTGTCCCTGGTCACGAAAAAAATAAGTTTCATTAGTTGTCAATAGCAGCACTAGTTGCCGCCACTCGCGCTCGCTGTTCTCGGTATTAGCCTCTAATAGCTGATAATATACCTCTGCCTGAGATATTTTGAGTGATTTCATCCGGGTATCAAGTTTCTGGGCTAAAGCTTTGCGATCGTTATCCCGTATTTGTAAGCCAGTATGAGAAGCAATCAACTGGACAAAACGCTGTAAAATATATTCATTCCAAGGGATTCGGTAAGACACTTTGCTCTCCTTCTAATTACGCTCGTGTTTTTAAAAGTTGGGATAGCTGCTATTTTCTTACTTTTAGAGCTAACTATTTGATATAAATTCCGGCTGCTTCAATATTGAAAATATTTGCTAATCTAAGCGGTTTTTCTTGCTTACGTTATGTCAAAGATGAATTTAGGCTTCATTTTTAGATCTGCTTCAGCGCTAGCGGTGTGGAATTTCAATCCAGAACTCGGAACCCTGTCCTGGTTCTGAGGAGCATTTCAAGATCCCGCCATGTTTCTCTACAATTTGGTAACTAATTGATAAGCTCAAACCAGTGCCCTTATCCACCGGCTTTGTAGTGAAGAAGGGATGAAAAAGGCGCTTTAAAACATCGGGTGTCATTCCGGTTCCGTTGTCTGCAATGCGAATCACTACCCTGTTACCGCCAGCAGACATTTCCGTTGAAATCCAGATTTTAGGTGTTGATTGTTGCATTTGAGGGCTTTCCAGAGCGTCAATGGCATTGCTAATCAGGTTCATGAACACTTGATTTAGCTGACCGGGATAGCACTCTAACAAGGGTATATTTCCGTACTCTTTAATCACCTGAATGCCCAGCTTGTTATTGGGGCTGGGTTTCAAGCGGTTATGGAGAATCATCAAGGTACTGTCAATCCCCTGGTGAATATCAACTAACTGCATATCGGCTTCATCCAGGCGGGAGAAGTTCCGCAAAGACAGGGCAATTTCACGGATACGGTCAGCGCCTATTTGCATTGAAGCTAACAGTTTGGACAAATCCTCGACTAGGAATTCTAAGTCAACTTCTTGCAGCTGCTGTTGAATTTCCATATGAGGATGAGGGTAGTGCTGTTGATAGAGTTTTATTAGAACAAGTAAATCTTGAATGTAGTTGCTGGTGTGGATTAAGTTACCGCTGATAAAATTAAGCGGGTTGTTGATCTCATGAGCAATACCAGCAACCATCTGACCGAGGCTGGTCATTTTTTCCGTTTGGAGTAGTAGAGCTTCGGTTTGCTTGATATCATGCAAAGCTTGCTCTAGATGTGTGGCTTGGGTTTCAGCTGCGAGGGTGGCGGCACGACTTTGGGCGTAGATTTCTGCTTGATCAATGGCGATCGCAACTTGGTCTACCACAGCTTGCAAAAGTTCCACTTCGTTGTCACTCCACCGCCTTTGACTGCTGCAATTGCTACAGATAATCGCTCCTCGTTGACCAACATGGGGAGATTCCAGAGGTAGTAGTAGTCCAGAAGTAATGCCCAAACTGCTTAAAAGTGCTTTTGTCTCCTGATCTAAGCTGTTGTCACTAGCAACATCATCAACTCGCAGGGTGTGGAGATAGAAAATTTTATCGAGCAAAGGGCTAAGTTTTTCAGGTGAGGATTCTGCTAAGTGATTCGACACACTAAAGTTTGCCTTTGCTTCATGAGTTACTACTAGACTTGGTTGGCTGGGATAGGAGAAGTACCACACGTACTGGCACAGGTCAACTTGCAACAAACTTTGGATCTCATTTACGGCGGTTCTCAGGATGGTGTTCAGGTCAAGGGATTTCCGCATCTGACTTGCCAACCGGAAAAGCAAACCTTCACGACGCGCAGAAAGTGCTTCTCTTGCCCAGAACCGATCTATAGCGATCGCGATCGCATTTGTTACCCACCCCAATATGTCACAAGCCGCCTCGCTAAAGGGTTGGGATTTAACCACACCTATGATTCCCACCAGTTGCTCTTCCACAAGTAGGGGATAACCAGCAAAATAGGTGTCAGGTATTAACAAGCAGCTTTCTGCTATCTGACCGCTGTAAAAGCGGGATTCAAATCCGCCCTGAGAGCGTTTACCACTATCCTGAGTTATATAGGGTTGACGGGTTTGAGCAACGAAACCAATTAGAGAGCCTTCTAAAGAAAGACGCTGCTGAGTAAACAGATCGCTACCAGCAACCCAGCTGCCAGGATCGGGAATACCAGCATAAGCTTGTAGTTCCAGGTTGTTTGAGCTTTGGTTAAATATCCAAATCCCGGCAAAGGTGGCATCAATATGCTGCACCATCGCAGTTGTGCAACGCTTGAGGCTTTCCGATAATGTAGTAGCTTGCCCCAAGGCGATGCCCACCTCAGCTTCTAGAGTAGAAAGACGCGATCGCTCTAGAAGTTCTGCCTCTGCCTTTTTCTTGGCTGTAACATCACGGAAATATACCGACAGGCCATCTTGATAGGGATAGGCTCGAACCTCTAACCAGGTATCCAGTAGCGGATATAACTCCTCAAAGTGAACCGCTACGCGATCGGCAACCGCCCTGTGATATTCCCAATCAAAGTTAGAATTGGCTAATTCTGGAAACTCATCCCATATACGCTTATCAATTAGCTCATCCTTGGTTCTAAACAAAAATTGTTCTGCCCGGAAATTTAAATAAGTGAACCGCCACTCACTATCTAGGGCAAAAAAACCATCTGTGATGCTCTCCAGGATTTCTGTGGTTAAGTTGCGTGTGGCTTCCCTAACAGCGCCTTCCCCCTGTTCTCGTTCCAGGAGTTGAAGACACTCTTGCTCAACCTGCTTGCCTAGAGGGGGCGTAGCGCGATCGCTAATTGCCATTAATACCCCTACTATGCGAACCGATGACCCTATTTCTTCATAAATAACATTGCCTTTTTCCGCCACCCAGTGAATGCTGCCATCAGGCGATAAGATGCGGAATCTGAGATGGGGATCTGTTTTCTCCTGGATAGCTTGAGTCACTGATTGAGCCACGAATTCCCGATCTTCGGGATGAACGCATTTCAGGAAAGCTGCAAAAGTTGCGTTATCGACCCCTAGAGCGAGACTAAACAATTGTTCAAAATAATTGGATAAAGTAGCTCTGTCAGTGAGCAGATTTGTTTCCCCAATAGTCGTGTTGGCAGATTCAAAAGTTAACTGTAGCCGTCTCTTGATATCCTGTATTGCCTCCTCAGCCTGCTGGCGCAAGGTGATTTCTGTGCCTTTTCCTTGCTGAAAGCGGCTGTTGTGGCTCTGAATTTCCTCTAGTTGATACCCAGCGATTTGCGGCAAAGCTGGGTGCAAGTATACGATCTGGTTGTCGGCTCGATGGGGGTAAGCGCTCACAACTACAAGAGTAAAGTGATTGTTCAACAGTTATCTTTAAAGCTCTAGTGATAAATACCTGGAGCAGAATGCCAGTTAGCGATCGCTTCGATACACTTGATTGATCCTCCTAATACAGACTGCCCGAATAGGCTATCCTTCTAACACCTATCGCTAAATTTTTACTAAAATTAACCAATTAGTGATGTATTTACTTTAAAAAATTGTTTAATTATTTAAACTACCAGTCCTTACGCAGAGATCCCCCTTAGGGTGCTAGGGGGGATCAAGGTTTTATGATTTTGGTGCGTAAGCCCTATTTGAATAGCAAAAACTTAATTATTAATAAATATGTTATAATTAACCGCAAATTTAAACATTTTCAAATAAAGCTTCTTAAAAAAATAGACTTTTGAGAAATAGGAAAAGAAAAAGCTTTACTGTTTAAGTTATTAACCCAAACTTTTTGGAGTAATTTGCTATTTACAAAAAATGTGGAAAATATGCTTTCAAGTGCGAATAGTGTAGCCACAGTCCTAGCCGTAGATGACAGCATTATCATGCAAGAAAGTATCAAACAGGCGCTAGCTAGTAACTACCAAGTTCTGGTTGCCGATAATGCTGTGGATGCCTTAGCATTGATTTACCACCAGCCGATTTCGCTCTTACTATTAGATGTGACGATGCCTGGGATTGATGGCTTGGAGCTTTGCCGGACATTGCGTAGCTTACCTCAATTTAGGTCTTTGCCTATCATCATGTTAACCGCAAAAGATGGAGCTTTTGATAAAGTGCAAGGACGTCTTGCTGGAGCAACCGAATACTTGACAAAGCCATTTGACGCCGAGAAAATTCGTCAGGTTGTGAGCAATTTTATTGGCGATAATTAATATCAATCGAGCACAATCTAATTACTCATTTTTTCTAAATAAACTTTTTCAGATAATTAGATTTTTTCAATTTTTGGGCACCATGCTTATTACTGGAGTTTAGACTAACCGCACGTTTAGTGCGGTTAAGTAGGTGGTCATAAATAAACAGCACTTTTAGAAACCGCTTTCCTAGAGGAGCCGAGGGTTTCAGCCCACAGGATTTTACGTTTAATTATGCCACCTACTTAGTCTAAACTCCAGTTATTAGTGGATGGCTGGAAACAACTTTTTAAGGAAATAGTTTCACGCCCCTCATTGAATAATCCAATAACTCTATGGGATGCATGATAGGAATTTCTTTTCCCTGTAGCTGCAAATGCTTACTGATTTGCAGTGTACAACCGGGATTTGCAGAAGCAATTAATTGAGCGCCCGTGTTGAGAAGATTTTCAACCTTTTGCTGACCTAACTCATCAGCTACTTCTGGTTGCAACAGATTATAAACACCAGCGCTGCCGCAACACAAGGCAGCGTCTATTGGTTCTCGCAGTTGAACGTCTGGAATTTGCCTTAATAACTGGCGCGGTTGTACACTTATTTTTTGCCCATGTAATAAATGACAAGCATCTTGATATACCAACGTCAGCTTTTGATCTGAAAGTGGTGAAAGTTTGGTTGTTAAACCAGCCTCGTAAAGAAACTCTTGAGCGTCTTTAACTTTACTGGCAAATTCGACAGCTTTACTGTGATAATCTGGGTCATCTTGCAGAAGGGAACCGTATTCTTTCAGGGTATGACCGCAACCAGCAGCGTTGATAATTATGGCATCAACACCTGTACCTTCAAAGCTATCGATCATTTTACGTGCCAGTTCCTTAGCTTGTTCTTCCTGGCCTTGATGATGCGGGAGTGCGGCACAACAACCCTGAGTTTTCGGAATAACGACTTCACAACCATTGGCAGTTAAGACACGCACAGTTGCTTGATTAACCCTGGAAAAGAACAACCGCTGCACGCAGCCTAAAATAACGCCGACTCGATAGCGTTTTTTGCCTTCTGCTGGAATGACCTCAGGTAGAGACTCTTGGAAAGCGTCGAGAGAAAGCTTTGGCAGATTCCATTCCATCGCTGCCAAGTGAGGAGATACACGCTTTAGTAAACCACTAGAACGGACAAGTTTCTGCAAGCCCAATTTCTGATATACAAACAAAGGGGCTAGCAGTATTCGCAGGCGTTCTGGGTAGGGAAATAAAGAAAAGATGAGTTGTCTATAAAGCCGTTCTATGGGCGTGCGGGTGTGGTTGCGTTCAATTTGAGGACGGGTAGCAGCAATCAACTTATCGTACTGAACACCAGAAGGACAGGTAGTAACACAGGCAAGACACCCCAGACAAGTATCAAAGTGTTGCACAGTTGCCGGTGAAAGAGGAATATCACCCTCGTTGACGCCATCCATAAGGTAAATCCGACCTCTAGGAGAATCAGTTTCTTTGCCCATAACTCGATAACTGGGACAAGTGGAGAGGCAGAATCCGCAATGAACGCAAGCATCAATCAACTTGGGGTCAGGGGGATGATTTGCGTCGAAAGTGGGTGTGGGGAAAGAGTTTTGAGTTTCAGGGTTAGGGGTTGGGGTTTGCACGGCTGTATTATTAGTGTCTTTGGAGTTTTTAGCAACAGGTTATTAGAACTTATCTGAAACGTTGATTTAAGAGAATTTAAACCGCAGATGAAAGCAGATAAACGCGGATAAACGCAGATATTCTATTTGACAAAATTATTTGTATGCTACGGTTTAAGAGCCTATCTTTTAAAATCAGTTTTAGTAGTTCAATACTTCCTGGTATCTGTGTTCATCAGTGTTTATCTGTGGTTAAAAATATCTTAAAACCACTTTTCGGATAAAAGCTAAATGCCCCCAACAAAACGATGGGGACTGAGAATATTTTCGGGATCAAATTGGTTTTTGATTTTACGCATTAAATCGAGGGCGTTGCCGCTGTAGCCCCAGACATCCATTTTTTCCTTAATATTAGGCGGTGCTTCGAGGATGCTGAGGAAGCCGCCTTGGGTTTGGCAACTGCGTCGCATCTCTTGTAAAATCGGCGACTGCTCGAATCGTAATAACCCTAAGCCACTACTGGCATGAATTAATCCGATTCCATTGTGGGAGGTTAGGCTGTCCAGTTGACTCAAAATGGTTACGGCTTGTGAGGGTCTTACTCCTATTTTGCAAATAATTGCCGATGCCTGGGTACTCGCCCACATTTGTTCTTGTAACTTGTGCCATATCTCTATCTCATCGGCATCTGAATAAATCATGCCCTGTAAACCCACCTGTTGCCCAACTTCCAGCAGTCGCGCTGATTGTTGCTGCACACTCTCCGGTACACTTTGGAAGCGAGCGATTAAGCCGATTCCTTGACCTATACCCAATTTAGCTACTAGGTGGGGGGAGAGCAAATCCGCTGCTGTGGGGGTCATGGCAGAGGCTAGGAGAGTTTTGGCGATCGCCCCTAATGCCTCCGCTTCTCCAGTCAAAACTACAGTTCCCGACGCTATCGGCAGGGGATAAACTCGCAGGGATACTTGAGAGATAATGCCCAGAGTTCCATAAGAGCCAGTGAACAGCTTCATTAAGTCGTAACCGGCAACATTTTTGACGACCCTACCGCCAGCCTTGACGATTTGACCATCGGCACGCACAAAGGAAAGCCCCAGTAATATATCTCGCACACCCCCATAACGTTGTCGCAGGGAGCCAGTATCCGCTGTGGCGATTATGCCGCCAATGGTGGCGTCTTCTGGATAAGCTGGATCGAGGGTGAGAAATTGATTGGCGGTAGCTAAAACCTTCTGCAATTCGGCAAACTTCATTCCAGCTTCTACAGTGACGGTTAAATCGCCAACTGCGTGTTCAATCAAGCGATTCAGGCGTGAGGTACTGATCACCAGGTTGACTTTAGAGACCAATCCGCCCCAACTTAGTTTGCTAGCCCTGCCACAGGGCAAAACGCCCCAGTTGTGAGAATGGGCACACGTCATCACTTCTGCTAGTTCTTTCTGAGTTTGGGGATAGACGATACTAGCTTGAGCAACAGAATTTACCAACGCCTTCTCGATCCGTTCTTGCCAATGGGCGTCTAAGTTATCCCAATTACAGATACCTTTGTCCGATCCGACTATGGTTTCCAGTTCTTGCGCGATCGCTTTCATTAAGCTACTCCTTCCGGATCGAAATCATCTGCTTTAGTTTTCATATTTATCAGTAAAGTTAAAAATTCTACTATTCAGCTTTCAAACAATAAATTTTTTGACCCTAGTATCGTAGGCTACCACTCTTGCGGCGAGCCTGCGAGTCCTAGATCATCAGGACTTACGCAAATTAACAATTCTGTCGTGGCGAGCCTTAGCGTAGCCTGCTTTAGGTGCTAGAGAACCTGCCTATACCTCTCAAGAATGCTTTGAGCGCATTGTTGCTGTCAAAACATCTCTGTCTACTCGCACCCATACTTGCCAAGGTGGATGCCGATTAGACAGAGATCATAAGTAGAGCCACTTAATTATTTGTTTTATGGGTAGAGCGGATAGAGTCACCCATCAAATTTTTGCACCTGTTGGGTGACTCTACGCGCTGATGCAGAAAACGCTTGAGGAGAGATAACTGCTAGTTTGGCTCTGTGCAACCCTATCAAAGCAAGTTGCCTCAAAGAATCAAGAATCCCCCGTCATGCATGCGCGGGAGTCTCAAAAACGCTCCAATCTTGAATACCACTATTGCTAAAGATTCCTTCAGCACTGCTAATCTCATCCTCTGTGCCATCTAGTATGAGCAAATAATTGCCTAGATGGAGGCGATCGCTAAAATGTCTAGCCTGTTCTTCGGGAATGCCTATATCGGTGAGTGCGTTAACCAAACCACCTGCTGCTGCTGTTCCAATAGCAAGACCCCCCAAGTTAGTTACTAATGCTGCACCCAGGCTACCTGCGGCTATCACAGGTCCTATACCGGGAATTGCGAGGCTTGTAAGACCAACTAGCACCGTGCCCCAAGTAGCAGTGGTGGCAGCATCCGCAACCACAGATGTTGCAGTCTCTATATCTTGATTACCAAGCTGATCGCTCGCCTGGGCACCGCCAAGCTGACTATTCTCGTCTGCATCCTTGGCAACTATCGAAACTTTGTCCATTGAAAAGCCTGAAGCTTTCAATTCATTGAGTGCCTGTTCCGCTCTTTCACGCTGGGCAAATAGCCCAACCGCACGTTTTTGATTGCTTTCAGCCATATATCTCCCCTTCTGCAAGGTAAAACCAAAGCAGACACTTGCAGAATTAAGTTGTGATTTACACTGATAATTTTTGTAGTTCTAGCTACGGTATTCATCGCTCCAGAGATGTAGCCTGGATGCACAGCGTTGCATAAATTACATAAGCAAAAACAAAAAAGGTCGCTAGCCCGCGAATTTCACTTGTAGGAAAACCCAAAATGGAATCATGGGTAGGTCATAGCCTCAGCTGAGGCAGGCAGTTTAGGCTCCCAGGGCGCTGACAAGAAATTTTAATTTTATGCCTCTTCCGCTGCTTCACGCAGAATCGGCTTACCGATAGCCTTCTCGATCCGATCTAAAAGCGCATTTTTTCTAGCTTGGAAAAAAGTTTCAAAATCATCTGCCCGTAAGGTAGCTGGATTAATTACGTGCGATCGCAAAATATCATCCATTTGGGTTTCAGAAATTTTAGCATTACTCTCAATCTTGGATAAATAAAGGCTTGGTGCGTTTCCCCCAATCATTTTATTAGTTTTAGCTGAAAGAGGTGTTTTGTTAATTACACAGTCATACTCAGATTTAATACCGTTGTTGTGGCACCAGTGTCTCGGAAAGATGTGATGAATATCAATAGCCTCATCAAAGCTCATCAAAGTATCGATAGGATAACTCGTGAAGAAGTCGCAGCCTCCATCCCGCAACAACAAAGCAGATAACCCTTTGTAGGCAGCACTTCTGCGAGTGTATAAGCTCAAAAGACGGCTAGGAGCAAAGTTAGCATCTCTAATTGTGTCAGGCTCAGAACCCTGACCATTAATCCAGCCCTGCACTTGTGGTAAATCTTTAGCTAAGCGGGTTTCAATAGCGCTACCATAAAGTTCGCCAAAAACTCCGCACCAATACCAATTTGCTAACTTTTCGCTAGCTCCAGCGCTATTGGCGCGATCGCCTAATGCTGCGAAAATCGTTGCCAGGGATGTAAGCTGAGTTTGATAGGGTAAATCGCGATCACTGAATATCTTTTGCTTATGCAGAAACTTTGCTGCTTGCTCAAATCCTTGAGTGACTACATCAGCCCATTTCTGATATTCCTTAAGAGTTAGTTTCAATATATCCTTTCGTTTACAGCTTACAGAGCGATTTTCATTTTCAAGAGTTGCTACCAGAGTTACCGCTTGTAAAAAATCAGTGTTTTCAACGCTGTTTAACACTGAATGCTGCTTCAGTTTCTGGTCACGTTTATTCCAATCGTTTCGTAGCTCAAAATTATCAGCAGCGTAGGTAGCTGTGAGCAATTCAAAGACGGTCAGAGATACACCGCCTGTATTCACTTTCTCAAAAACCTGACATACCGCTTCTCTAGGTGTTTCTTTGTATAGCAGGATAACTGGTACTTGGTACTGCTCAAATTGCTTGATGATATCTTGAGTAAATTTATTGAAAAGCTGAATTTTTTCCTTTTTGTAATCCCAGTATTCGTTATATTTTGTCATCCATTCGGAGTAGTCGAAAATTTTCGCCAACGGGAAAACTTCATGCTCATACTCTTTCTCAGGCGTTGAATAGTCAGCAACAACTTCCTTATGGAAATTGCGGGTAATTTTGTCTTCGGGCACGCTGACGATTGCTTCTTCACGGTCAATATTCGGATCGAGTGCCTTGGCAATATCAATGTAATACCAGCGGTGAATCTCTTTACCTCGCGAATCTCTGGTTTTGACAGAATTTTCTAATAAAAGCACCTGAAAAAGTGAGGTGATTCGCTGCTGTCCATCTAGAATTAGCCTGTCAGGTTCTGTCGGATTATTTAGTATTACCCCTTCAATGGGACGAGGCTTAAACTGTACATGAGAATTTCCGGTTTCCAGAAGCATCACTGCCCCAATTGGATAAGACAGCGAAATACTGACTAATAAGTTGCATATCTGCTCATCGTTCCAAACCCAGCTACGTTGAAAGTCTGGAAGTTGGGTTTGCCCTTCCTGGGCGCTTTGCAACAAGGAAAGAAGTGACTTACTAATGCTGTCGAAATTTTTAATCGGTGGCATATCGCTTTTATTAATTACAGTAGGAAATGTATAAAAACCTTATTTTTAAATATAACAATAATAAGATCTAGCTAACTGCTACAAAAAGTTAACTCAGCACTAACGTATTTTGCTGCTGGATGATATGTCACAATTGCCGTCGTAGACTGCTCAGAATCCAACTGTTTGCTTTCGCTCATGTGAAGATTAATGCGATCGCGCACTCACCACAATAATGTTAGATTACATCCCTACTATCTGAGCCTGGGCATTATGTATCAAAATGATCCACCTCATCCCGCCAAGGATGTCTTACCGACAATGAAGAACAAGAAAGGCAACGGGCAGATAGATTAGCAGATACGCGCCCTTGGGGTTGAACCGGGGTTAGAGGATGAGGTTGATGCGATCGCTCTCCAACAATTCCAACCGATTTAATTAATATTTAATACTTAGGCAGATTATTATAGCACAAATTATAGATACGTCTAAAGATGTAGCTTAATCCTTAAAAAAAGTTTATATTTGTTAACAGATGCACACAAACTAGGTAACACCTTGGCTAATATCGTTGATACTGCTGTTAATGCAGGTTCATTTAACACCCTAGTTGCTGCCGTCAAAGCTGCTGGTTTGGTAGATACTCTAACAGGCGCTGGTCCCTTCACTGTGTTTGCGCCTACCGATGAAGCGTTCGCTAAACTTCCCGAAGGTACAGTAGACAATTTGCTTAAGGATATTCCAAAGCTTACGCAAATCCTGACCTATCATGTCGTTTCAGGCAAAGTGATGGCCGCTGACGTAGTTAAGCTGAATTCAGCTACTACCGTTGAAGGTTCAGATGTAAAAATTGACGCTTCTAATGGCGGTGTCAAAGTGAACAATGCGACAGTTGCAACAGCGGATGTTGCTGCTGATAACGGCGTTATTCACATCATTGATACCGTGTTGCTTCCTGCATAAGTAAGCGCGAAAAATAGCTAATGCTACCTATTGGGCAGCAACTAACTAATTGTCGTTATTGCTCAACAGCTATCTGAATGTATTGAGTAAATACATTCAGATAGAGGCGCGATTTTTCTGATAACCAGCTAGACAAATCACCCCAATTAATCCACACCGGATTCAAGGCGCGTTATTTGGTTTTAGTAGCGTGTGGGCGAGTTTTACATTAAACTCTCTCCACACACTATTCCCTCTTTACGTGCATTGTTAATACACATCAGCTTTTTTTGGATATGAGCTTCCAGTTAAGTCTCTTAAACCATTAAAGTAACGTTTTCTTTTAGAGGATTTGATAATGACATTTACCATAGATTCAGCGCGCTCAATTTTTCCTAATACTCAAGTTGCTGATGCAATTCCAGCAACAGTTGAATCATTCAATCAACTCAGCGCGGAGGATCAGTTAGCTTTACTTTGGTTTGCCTATACCGAGATGGGAACTACAATCACTCCCGCGGCTATGGCGGCAGCGAATATGATTTTCGCAGAAAACACTCTAAATGAAATCAAGCAGATGCCTGCTTTACAGCAAGCACAAGTGATGTGCGATTTGGTTAACCAGGCTGATACTCCCATTTGCCGTACCTATTCGTCTTTCGGGATGAATGTCAAGTTAGGTTTTTGGTATCAGTTAAGCGAGTGGATGAAAGAGGAAATCGTTGCTCCTATTCCCAAAGGCTATAAACTGTCTGCCAATGGAGCAGATGTACTCCAAGCCATTCGTCAGCTTGAAGGGGGACAGCAACTCAGTGTATTACGGGATACTGTCGTCAACATGGGGTATGTCCCAACTGGCGGTACTCAAAAAGTCAAAGAACCTGTTGTTCCACCTCAAGATCTTGCATCCCGGACTAAGAGCAGTATTGAGGGCATAGACAACTCGACAGTCTTAAGCTACATGGATAACATGAACGCTTTTGATTTCGAGGCGGCTGCGGCTTTATTTGCTGAAGACGGTGCCTTGCAACCTCCTTTTGAAGAACCGATTGTGGGTGAGGAGAACATCCTCGCCTATATGCGCGAACAATGCTATGGACTTAAAATTACACCACAGCAAGGGGTATCTCAGTCAGCAGCAGGAAAGTTTACCCAAATTAAAGTAACGGGTAAAGTGCAAAGTCCCTGGTTTGGCGACGGTGTTGGCATAAACCTAGCATGGCGGTTCTTGCTCGATCCTCAAGGTAAGATTTTCTTGGTAGCAATTGACGTGCTGGCATCTCCCAAGGAACTGCTGAATTTGGGTTTGGTGCGATAGAGCGATCGCGTTTCTGAGCGCAAATTTTTGTGGTTATTAACTGATATCGTGTGCGCTTAATTGCCCACACTTACCGAAGAACTCCTCCCCGATTACCGGGAGGGGTTCTTTTATTCTGTGCAATACGCTGTTTAAGCGCTGAAATATTTGGCAGCTGGGTGATAAGCAATTATTGCCGTTGTAGATTGTTCAGGATATAGCTGTTCGCTTTCATCCATGTGAAGATTAATGCGATCGCTCCCCAACAACTCCAACTGCTTAAACTGATCCTGCATATTCGGGCACGCCGGATATCCAAAGCTGTAGCGGGAACCCTGATAACGCTGCGCCAGAATATCCCGAATATTATCCGGTTCCTCAGCGACAAACCCCAACTCCCGACGAATTCGGGCGTGAGTCCACTCCGCCACCGCTTCAGCAGTTTGCACTGCCAACCCATGAAAATACAGGTAATCCGTATACTGATGATCTGCATACAGCTTTTGCGCGAACTCCGTGGCAATATCCCCCATCGTCACCGCCTGCATCGGGAATACATCAATATTTCCTGACTCCACAGGCGCAAAGAAATCAGCAATACAGAGACGGCGCATAGACTTCTGACGCGGGAATTTAAACGTGGCAATACTTACCCCTCCCCCCGCTTCTGGGGATAAAGTTGCAGGATCGTATATATGCAGCGAATTCCCCTCAGACTGACAAGGAAAATACCCATAAACTACCTGCGGATGCAGTAACTTTTCTTCCACAATTCGCTGCTTCCACTGTTCCAAAATTGGATAAACCTTTTGGGCGAGGAATTCGTTATATTCCTCGCGTGATTGTTCTTTAGGTTTACGGAATTGCCACTGTCCAGCAATCAATGCTTGCAGATCCAAGTACCAAAATACTTCCTCTAGGGGTATATCTTTTGGTTGTAATACCTGAGTTCCCCAGAAAGGCGGCGTGGGGCGATTAATATCTACCGTCACCGCATCTGAACGCCGCGTGTCTTCAGCAGCGGGTATTGTAGCGGATTTAGGGGATGATTCATCGGCTTTATCCGTTTCTTCCGAAAAACTATCGCCTCCAGCAGATAGCTCATCCGTTGCCACCACTTCATCCAAAAATCCCTGCAAATTATCCCAATTGCTAGCCGCCTTAGCTGGCATTAACTTATCCATAAAATGCAGGTCAGAAAAAGCATCCTTGCCATAAATAACCTTACCTTTGTAGGTATTCTGGCAATCTTCATAAACAAATTTAGGAGTAAGCGCTGCACCCCCTAAAATTACTGGTGCTGTAATTCCACGCTGATTAAATACCTCCAAATTATCTTTCATAAAAGCCGTTGATTTTACTAGCAAACCGCTCATAGCAATGCAATCCGCATTATGCTGTTCATAAGCTTCAATAATGGTATCAACTGGCTGCTTAATGCCTAAATTCACTACCTTGTAGCCATTGTTAGAAAGAATGATATCCACGAGGTTTTTACCAATATCATGGACATCTCCTTTAACGGTTGCAATAACTACAGTTCCCTTAGCATTATTACCCGCATCCTTCTTTTCCATGAACGGCTCTAAATAAGCAACCGCTGCTTTCATGGTTTCCGCTGATTGCAATACGAAAGGCAGTTGCATTTGCCCTGAACCGAATAACTCACCCACTACTTTCATGCCATCTAGCAGGAAGGTATTGATAATATGTAGAGGAGGGTATTTTTCTAAAGCTTTGATTAGCTGTTCCTCTAACCCGATGCGTTCCCCATCAATGATTTGGCGCTTGAGGCGTTCTTCTACAGGTAGGTTATCATCACCAGAGCGATCGCGTTTCGTCGTCGCCCCTTCAAACAGCGTGGTCAACTCTCCTAAAGGATCGTAAACGCAAACATCTCCCTGAAACTGCCGTTCATCAAAAATCAATTTGCGGCAGACTTCTTGATGTTCTGGAGCAATTTTTGATAAAGGCAAAATCTTATTAGGACTCACAATGGCTGAATCCATGCCTGCTTCCATTGCGAAATGCAAGAACATGGAATTCAGCACCTGACGGGCGGCAGGATTTAAGCCAAAGGAAATGTTAGAAAGCCCTAAAATAACGTGGCAACCAGGTAATTCTTGACGGATGCGGCGGATTGCTTCAATAGTCGCTTTTCCATTCGCCCTGTCTTCTTCGATACCTGTGGAAATCGGTAAAGCTAAGGGGTCGAAAAAGATTTCATAGGGTGGGATGCCATATTCTACAGCAGCGTGATAGGCGCGATGTGCGATCGCAAACTTTCGATCAGCCGCCCGTGCCATCCCTTCCTCATCAATCGTACCAACCACTATACCCGCACCGTACCTTTTCGCCAGTTCCAGCACCTGATAAAAACGCGGTTCTCCATCTTCATAGTTAGTAGAGTTCAGCAGGCACTTACCCCCAGCCACCTTCAGCCCCGCCTCCATCTTTTCCCATTCTGTGGAATCCAGCATCAGCGGCAGAGTAATATTTGTCACTAGCCGCGATACTAATTCATGCATATCTCGAACGCCATCGCGGCCAACGTAATCCACGTTGACATCAAGGATATGTGCCCCTTCCCGCACTTGGGACTTAGCTAAAGACACGAGTCCATCCCAGTCTTCTGCATTTAGCAAGTCGCGGCACTTCTTAGAACCGCTGGCGTTGAGTCGCTCACCTACAATCAGAAATGAATTATCCTGCTCGTAAGGTTGGGCGCTATAAATCGACGCCGCAGCTGGCTCATAATTGGGTTGCCGCTCTTTCGGCTTCAATGTTTGGGCAATTTCTGCTAATTGTTCAATATGAGCAGGTCGAGTGCCACAACAGCCGCCAATTATCTGCACGCCCAAATCTTCTACAAAGTGCATCAGCGCCATCCGCAATTCCATCGGCGTCAGCTTATAGTGAGCATGACCGCCAACGTTTTCTGGTAAGCCAGCGTTAGGGATACAGGAAACTACAAACGGCGAGTGCTGAGATAAATATTTAATATGCTCTGCCATGCGGTCTGGGCCAGTCGCACAGTTAAGACCGAGAATATCAATTGGGTAACGCTCCAAAATCGTCACTACAGCGCTGATTTCCGAACCCACCAGCATCGTCCCCATAGCTTCTATCGTTACCGATACCATCACTGGTCGGCGTTCCCCTTGGCGCTGAAATACCTGTTCAATCCCGTTCAGCGCTGCTTTGATTTGCAATACATCCTGACAAGTCTCGACAATAAATAAGTCAACGCCGCCGTCATACAGCCCTTCTGCTTGTTCTGCATAGGACGCTTGCATCGTGTCAAAGTCAATATGTCCTAGCGTCGGTAGCTTTGTAGTTGGTCCCATCGACCCAGCCACGAATCGGGGTTTCTCTGGCGTCGAGAACTCAACCGCTACGCGCTTCGCCAGTTCAGCAGCCTTTTTATTTAGACTATACGCCTCGTTTGCCAAGTCATACTCTGCCAACACAATTGAGGTACTGCCAAAGGTATCTGTCTCAATTACATCTGCCCCAACTGCCAGAAAGTCCCGATGCACCTTCTCGATAGCTTCTGGCTTCGTGTAGATGAGATACTCGTTACATCCTTCGTATTCTGCCCCCCCAAAGTCTGCGGCGGTGAGGTTTTGCGTTTGCAAATTTGTTCCCATTGCACCGTCAAACACGAGAACAGGGCGATCGGGGCTGTGGAGGCGAGTTAGGAAGGGGCTATTCATGGGGAATGTAGGATAGAGACAGCTTATAAACAGGGCTGGGGATAATCGCTTTAATTTTTTAACTTAATCTATTTTGCAAGATTTATCGCTTTTGGGAGTCATCAAAATGACGAATGTACAGGTAGGAAGGGCATCCACTCCCCCACAAGAGCAAGTTCCTCCAGAAGTCAGAGTCGTTTTAACAGGTGTAAGCTGGCAAACCTTCAAGGCGTTGCTGGCAGACGTTGGAGAAGACCGTGCCTATAGACTGGCTTATAACCAGGGGAAGCTAGAAATTATGGTTCCTTATGAACAACACGAAGAGCCTAAAGTTTTAATTGGGAGTTTTGTTGAAGCGTTAGTAGATGAACTAGGTATTGAGATCAGACATCTTGGTTCGCTGACTCTAGAACGAGAAGAATTAACCCGTGCTGTGGAACCCGATACCTGCTTCTACATCCAGAATGAACGGCTAGTCAGAGGCAAAGAAATCAACTTAAGGAATGACCCGCCGCCAGATTTAGTTGTGGAGGTAGACTACACAAATCGCTCTCTCGACAAGTTTGAAATTTATGCCTCTTTGCGTGTTCCTGAATTCTGGAGATATGAGAAGCAACGTCTCTATGTCTATCAATTAGTAGGTGAAAAATATGAACTGTGTGCTGAAAGTCTTGCTTTTCCTTTTTTACCAATTTCAGAAATTCCAGGATTTATTGAGCAAAGCAAAAACATCGGGCAGAGAGCGGCAGTGCGTTTATTTCGCGAACGAATTCGAGAAATTTTGCATTCCTAGTAAAGAATAAAAGATGCAGTTAGAGAACTATTTCGGGATTTGAATGATTTAGCGCCTAGGAGATGAACGATAACGTGCTTCTACTAGGCCCAATCATGTTGAAATTCTCTCTTCAGCGATTTACTAACAGTACGCTCTTCACTGCTATTGCTTGGTTAGCTAAATGTCAAGAATTACTATAGCCGTCCAGCCATCATCTGTTTTTTCCAATTGAAAACGGTGTAAAGTAACAGCTTTGACATCTACCCGCTGTTGGTGGCGATGGGGGTCAAGCGTTTCTCCCTGAGCCACTGCGGTTAGGTGATATTCTGCATTTTTCTCCTCAATTTGAATTTGTTGTGCCCGCAGCAGAAGTAGCTCACTATCCTTGTAGTAGATAAATTCTTGCAGAAAATTAAATAGCAGCATATCCAGCGCGTCATTCTCCAAGCTGAAGGTGCGCGTCTCCTGAAGTGCGATCGCATCCAGATTATCAATCATAGTGTTCATGGTGGCATCGCCAGCCGCTTTGAAAAGCTCCTCTAAATCCTGCCCCCAAGCTCGAAAGGCAATATCTGCGATCGCAATATCTTCCATAAACTCATAAGGCATAGGGCTACTGCTCGCACAACTTTAACAGACTAAGAATTTCTTCTTTTCGTTTACTCAACTGTCTACCAATAAAAACTAGCTGCGTCGCCTCCTGTTCAAATAGCTCCAGATCCCAACGTCCAGCCACGAAATTAAATAAATAAATGCCTGACTCAAATCTGATAAAACCTTTAGCACGGATTACGTCTGTCCCCAGGCTGTTAGCAAATTCCTCAAAACACTGGGAATTAAAAGTAGCTTCCGAAGTATAGCTGAACGATTCAAACTCTGGCTGATGAACGTGGTGAGGGGCTGCTTGAACCCGCTCTCTGGCAATGCCAAACAGCAAGTCCGTGTCTACCTGACAGCGCTCAGTATGCACAATTGAGGCGACTTCGTTAACAGAGTGCAACTTTTCTTCTATTGCTTTTAACTCGCTTTCAGATACCAAATCAACCTTATTCAGAAGGATGGTGTCTGCTGCTTCAATTTGCAACTTTGTTGTGTGTCCCAGGCGCGGATATTTCACCATTGAATCAGCGTCTATAACTACGACTACCCCATCAAGTCGCACATTTTGTAAACTTTCTTGAATATCAAAAACAAGGGCATCAGGCTCGGCGACTCCTGTTGTTTCCACCACAATATTATCCGGGTCAACAGTATCAATGATTTCATTGACAGCGGCTTCAAACTCGCCCAGCAGCGAACAGCACACACAACCACCACCGAGGTCGGCCATCTGCACATTTTTTCCAGCAATAATTTTACTATCGATGGCAATTTCGCCAAATTCGTTCATCAAAATGGCGATTTTTCTGGAAACATTATCGAGGATGTGACGAAGCAGAGTTGTCTTTCCGCTTCCCAGTGGCCCCGTAATCACTGTCAGCGGTGTGCGTAACTGCATAAGCTATCCCTTGATATTCCCAATTGGAGTCAACCGCACAACTGGTTGGCTAATTCCAGCTAAATCAGCCGCTTCGATAACATCATCGATGTCTTTGTAGGCTGCACCCGCTTCCTCTGCTAGTCCTGACATTGAGGTACTGCGGACATAAATACCTTTGCTTTCCATATCCTTTAGAAGCTTATCTCCCCGCCAGGTTTTTCGCGCCTTGGTTCGGCTCATTGTGCGCCCGCTGCCATGAGCTGTACTGAAGAAAGTCTGATCTCCAGTAGATAAACCAACCAACAAATAAGATCCGGTTTCCATACTGCCGCCAATAATAACTGGCTGACCGATCTTGCTGTAACGCTCAGGAACATCTGGCATTCCTGGCCCAAAAGCGCGAGTTGCCCCCTTACGATGTACGAGAAGCGATCGCTCTTTTCCATCCACAACGTGACGCTCTAGTTTAGCGGTATTATGCGCTACATCGTAGACCATGTGCATCCCCAAATCCTCCGCAGAGCGTCCGAATACCTGGGAAAACACCTCCCGGATGCGGTGCAGAATCACTTGCCGATTGGCAAAAGACATATTGATGCCACACTTCATGCCAGCAAAATAAGCTTGACCTTCTGGAGAGTTAAAGGGGGCACAGGCAAGCTCTCTATCTAGAATTTTAATTCCATACTTGCTCTCCATTACCTTTAGAAATACTTGCAAATAATCAGTCGCCACCTGATGACCAAATCCGCGACTGCCACAGTGAAACATCACCACCACCTGATCCGGCATGGTAATTCCTAAAGTTTTAGCTAAGTGGCGATCGATAATATTTTCCTGGCGAGCAACTTGAATTTCTAGATAGTGGTTGCCAGATCCCAAAGTCCCAATTTGGTTGAAGCCGCGCTCGATCGCCTTTTCACTTATCTTGGTAGAATCGGCACCTGCAATGCACCCATTTTCTTCTATCAGTTCCAGATCCTCTTCCCAACCATAGCCATTGCGAACGCACCAACCCGCTCCTTCCTCAACAACTTTACGAAATTCCTTTTGGGAAAGCTTCACAAAACCCTTGCTTCCCACTCCAGCCGGAACTCTTTCGTAGAGCTTGTCTACTAGTTTTTTTATATGGGGTTTTACGTCCTTATAGGTCAGATTTGTGACCATCAGACGCATCCCACAGTTGATGTCAAAACCAATGCCGCCGGGGGAAATTACCCCCCCTTCCTCGACATCCATAGCAGCCACTCCACCAATAGGAAAACCATACCCAAAGTGTCCATCAGGCATACACAAAGCGTATTTAGTTATCCCTGGCAGCGTCGCTACGTTAGTAATTTGGTCATAAACAGCTTCGTCCAATTCTTGAATTAACTTCTCTGTCCCATAAATGCGGGCGGGAACGCGCATCCCTTCCTTATAGGAAACAGGTATTTCCCAGACTGTATCAGAAATGCGTTTCAAAACTTCCATCATCGCCATCTGGATTTATACCCCCTTCTGTTGAGAAGCTTTCAAGGTTTGGCGGAAAAACTGTTACAGCGCCATCTGTCTTACTTTATTAGACCTCTTGCATAAGTCTGTTGAACACCGACAGAAAAATCAAATTTCATCTGGGTAAATCTCTTGTAGCCTGCGGCAACGCTGCGCGTATATCTGTGGTTCCAAATCTAAAATTAAGATTTTTGCAAGAGATCTATTAACTTGTGAATCGACTAAAACTGCCTACTACTCCCAACCAAGCGGCTGTTCGACCTCGCCGCCATTAGATTTGCCAACGCTAGAACCTGGCTTATTGACAATTTTCACCGTGCTTGCCTGGGGACCCTCCTCGCCCTGCTCCAGAAAAAAATGCACGCCCGTACCAATGTCTATACGATCAAAGTCATCGTGGAGCACGCTATTGCGGTGAAAATAAACCTCCCGACCGTCCAGAGCTTTTATAAAACCGTACCCTTCGTCACGGAATATGTTGGTCACGATCGCCGTCATATCTTGCATTTCGTGAGTCTTGACCTTCTTTCGCTGCCGCTCCGCGAGTTCTTTAAGTTGGCGACGCGCCGCATCGAAAGCATCCCGAACCACCACATCCAGCGCGTCGTACTGGGTGCCCTCTGAGGGATTGCTATCGGCTACGAGTTCGTGACCGGGGGGCACAGTCATGTCGATCCGCACGCGGTAGGGGGAGCCGCTGCGCGGGCGATCGTGTGGCTTTTCGACGGCAATATGGCAGCTAGTAATGTAATTACAAACGTCTTCAAGTTTGGCTACCTTTTCATGGATTAACGCCTCGATAGCATCGCTTTTTTGCACGTCGCGAAAGGTAATTTCTAAAGGAACTTTCATGCTTTAGCCCTCTATATGCGAATGCTGCTTACTTACTGGCATCGTAGTGAAGAGTCACCAGTGGCTAATCCATCCACAGGCAGAGAGTGCAGAGGTATTATTCTCAACAGTGATTATTAGAAGAACGCTCCATTAAAAGGCATTTAAGTATCAAAAATTTGTAATTTATGATATAGCAGTTGCCATAAGGGTGCTTGACAATCGACATGGATTCCCATGCACCCAGAACTACTGCTATAACTGTATGTTTGCTAAAAGCTAACTGAAGGATTGCTATATTTGCAGCCCTAGAGCCTTATTCATTTTCCAATGGAGCAGAATCAACAAGCCTTAGCGGTTCAGTTGGTAAGCTGGATGATGTCAGTGGGCGAAAAGAGCCACCATGACGGCGCTCGTCCAACCACCGTTGCAAAATTAAGGCTGCTGCTTTGCGGTCAATTAAGCTCTTGTGGCGGGAGGGCGATCGCTTCTCTGCCTTTAGCAGTTGTTCTGCCTCAAATGAGGTCAGGCGCTCATCCATATATTCCACTGGCAGTTTAAGAGCAGCTGCTATTCTGACAGCAAATTTCTGCACCTGTCGTGCTTGGAACCCAAGCGTTCCATCCATCGAATAAGGTAAACCAACGACAAGAACTTGCACCTGTCGCTCGTCGATCAAGCCTTGGAGTTGCTCTAAATCCCGCTGGAAGGATGTACGTTCAATCGTCATCAGGCCCGTGGCAATCAAACCAGTGCCATCGCAACCCGCCACGCCAATGCGTTTGCTACCAACATCCAATCCAAGTGCAGAGATTCTTTGCATCGCTTAATTTATAGCTTTTAGCAATTAGCTTTTAGCAATTAGCTTTAGCAATTAGCTTTAGCAATCCTTACAGTTATAGCAGCATCTGTGGGTGTATGGGAGCGAGGTCAATTTTCAAGAGCTATTATGGCAACTGCTATAACTATCAGCTTTTAAAAGAGCCTGTTAGTAGCTAGTAGACAATTTTCCACTAACTACTAACTATTATCTATTCCCTAACATCCGTGACCATTTTGCTGGGCATCTGGCAGATCTGCCACTGTTGCCACCTCCTCAGAAAGCGAACTGGGTGGAGCCGAGACAGATGGAGATACATCAGTCCTGGGAGACACCTGAGACTTCAAAGCTGGGGAGTTGAGGCTTTCTATGCGGCTGGGTACAGGTTGACGAGCAGGTTGGAGGCTCTTGAGAACCTCAGACAACTGTAGCCCTTCTAAAGACATGGGTTTGGCCTCGCGCAGCTTATGCCATACGGAACGAGACATCAGTAGCGTATCTTGAATTCGCTCTGCCCCTAGCTGCTCAAAATATTCTTCCCGTTCTGGTTGATAGTCAGCTGAAGCCAGATGCAAAGGAGAGGCTGGAAATTCCTGAGCAATTCGCGCCATCTGGGATAGTAACTCTGGGTAAAGCCAGGTGTAGGCTGGATGCACAGTTAACTGGGCGCTATGAGGCTGAGAACCATTACGGCAAAGTTGCAGCTTAAAATAGCCGATCGCAGCTTTGCGTTGTGGTTCAAACACATAGCTACTGACAGTCTTAGTGTGGCTAACCCACTGCTGAACACCAGTAAAGACAGCGTTCAGAATACTAGTTTTAAAGTCGCGATCCTGGCGGTCAAACACTTGGCGCAACAAAGGCGGCATTGCCACAGTATCTAGCTGGTAAAGCAGTTGGGCATCTGCATTGCTTACTGGCAGGAGGTTGGGCAAATCTGGCTCGTGCTGGGCTAGTTTCTGAAGCAACTCTGGCGCGATCGCCCAGTATCTCAACTCCGCTAGGGGTTGAAATCCATTCTGCCGGTATAGAGCCAAAGTTGATTTGTCATGGATATTAACTTCCAGCAACCAGGTGGTCGCCTCCAAGATAGTCTTAAAGCAATGACGCAACAGCTGAGAGCCAATTTCCCCAGTTGCCGAGCTATTGCCAGAGTGCTGGGCATTTGGATCGACTAACACCCGCTCAACCCGCCAGGTGCTGCGCGTGCGGTTGAAGGGCGATACCTTAATCGTGCCGCGAATCTGGTTTTCCTGCTCCGCCACGTAAACGCAGAATTCATACTGGCAAGGATTGGGAAACAAACTCAAAAACTTCAGCGGCCCGTACCACCGGCGAACTCGTTGGAGCTGCCGACCCAGATCTATTGAGCCACTATAAGGTTCTGCCTCAGATGCCTCGGCACATAGCTGTTCGATGGCGTCCAAATCCCGATATTGGACGGCGCGGATAGGCACAGTATTGGTCTTCTGGGGAGGGCAAGAAGTCATTTTGGGTACAGGCGTCCTGAAGCCGGTAGCGGAGGGAAGCTGTTTTATTATTAGCGCTCCCAGTCAAATTGCTAGTTGTTAAGAATTTACAAAACTGGGTATAGCTGCCAATATCTTAACTGCTTTCTAATGATTAGACCTTCCCTCTAGCTGCCTATAGCAGCACTAACTGAGATTAAACTAGGTCTTACCTATTTTTTAGCAAAGAAAAATCTAGCTTCGGTAAACTGTATTTAATTTACTTAAGAATAAGTCTTTTAAATTAAGCATGTCTTATATATAAGCGGCGAGAGAAGCAATTTTAACAGGGCTTACCCAGATGCAGTGGATCAGGGTTTGGCGAGGAGGCAATGGGTTTGGGGGCTTGGGGTGGGTAAAGCCTACCCTGATCCGCTACCCTTTGAACCCGATTACTATTGAACAGTTTTGTAAGCGCAATTTAAGTTAAGCCGGACTAAATCAGAGGAATTGTTCATAAACATTTGTAAACTATTAAAAAATGTATACTCAGCTTTCTGCCCCTAGAGCGAGCATTAAGTTTCCCTATGGCATCCCCAAGACGTGACTCTCTCTCATTTCCATCCTGATTAGGAGGTTTTCATGAAGCAACTTCTCAATATAGAGCGCTTTTGCCTGATTGGTCATATTGTGTCAATGGCTTTTGGACTATTGGGACTACTGGTAGTCTTACCGCATCCGGAATTAATTTTGGGCTTATCGACAGCAGGGCAGGTCTTCTTCCAGTGGGGTATGGCTGGAGGAGGGGTAGTGTATATCCTTTTAGGGGCGGCAGCAGTCGCCATTTATGCCTATCGGACGCTGGGATTGTGGCACTGGCTGACATTCATGCTACCAGCGGCCTTTTTGTCGTTAGGAAGTGAATTGCTGGGAACCAGTACCGGCTTTCCCTTTGGTCATTACAGCTACTTGAACGGCTTGGGCTATAAGATTGCTGGTCTTGTCCCGTTTACTATTCCCCTTTCCTGGTTTTATTTGGGGTTTGCTTCATACCTAATTGCCCGTGTTGGTCTAGAGGCTGCTCAAGCCCCTAGCTGGCTGCGTGGCGCGGGTGCGATCGCACTTGGCGCTCTTTTACTAACCTCCTGGGATTTTGTTCTCGACCCGGCCATGAGCCAAACAGCAGTACCGTTTTGGCAGTGGCAACAACCGGGTGCTTTTTTTGGGATGCCCTATCAAAACTTTGCTGGTTGGATGGGAACTGGTGCCCTATTTATGAGTGTGGCAGCCTTTTTATGGGGAAAGGCTCCGCTAATTTCGGAGCGAAACGCCTCTATGAAGCTGACGCGATCGCATCTGGCTCTGCCTCTGGCTGTCTACTTAAGTAACTTTGCCTTCGCGGCAATAATGAGTATTGTGGCTGGAATTTGGATACCAGTATTTTTGGGCGTTTTACTAGGGATTGTACCCGCGATGACGCTGTGGTGGATGGCAGAACCCGCACCCACGCAAATGACAGCGGAAACAGCTGCCAGCTTCACGACTGAAATTCCTGTGACATCGGTAAAAGTGGCACTAAAGTGAACTTTGATTGGTTGACATTACATAGTGCTATTTCATTGGGGCTGCTACTCATCCAGGCACCAGCAGCCGCCATCTTACTTTCACGCCTATCCAAAGGCCCTTTTCGACGTCCGCCTATAGAACCGCTTACTGCCACCCCAGAACTTTTGGGTGCTGTTAGTGTGGTCGTTCCCACCCTTAACGAGGCTGAACGCATTAGCCCCTGTCTGGCTGGCCTCAGCCAGCAAAGTTACGAAGTGCGTGAAATTGTTGTCGTAGACAGCCACTCTCAGGATGGAACAGCAGACTTGGTGAAAGCTGCCCAGCAGAAAGACCCCCGCTTTCGCTTGATTACCGATGACCCGCTACCAGATGGTTGGGTAGGACGTCCTTGGGCATTGCATAACGGTTTTCTGTATATCGAAGAACGGGCATTAGGAACGAAGTATGAGCGGGGACAATCAGCTGGGGAAGCCAGCAATGTTGCTCTAAATGCTTCACTCCTACAGCAAGAAAATCCTAGCCTTGATTCCCCAAATCTAGGTACAAGTGCTTCCCCCGGAGAGTGGATTTTGGGGATTGATGCTGATACCCAGCCTAGCGCTGGTCTTGTCGCGGGTTTGGTGACGGTGGCTGAGGCTGAGGGTTATGACCTTGTTTCCCTCTCGCCGAAATTTATCCTCAAATATCCAGGGGAGTGGTGGCTGCAACCAGCGCTTTTGCTTACCCTCGTCTACAGATTTGGCCCAGCAGGTGACGCCAACCAAACACCAGAACGAGTGATGGCGAATGGACAATGTTTCCTATGCCGTCGGTCTGTCTTGTCCAAGCTGGGCGGTTACACCAGTGCTAGGGGATCTTTTTGTGATGATGTCACTCTCGCCCGTAATGCTGCCGCTGCTGGGTTTAAAGTCGGCTTTCTGGATGGGGCTAAGGTTCTGAAGGTGAGGATGTATGAGGGGGCTGTCCAAACATGGAAAGAATGGGGGCGATCGCTCGACCTTAAAGATGCCTCCAATGCCAGTCAGTTGTGGGGAGACTTGTGGCTGCTGCTAGCAGTTCAAGGACTGCCTCTGCCAGTGTCTCTGGTCTTCCTTACCTGGCTAATTCAGGGGCATTCCTCAGCCCCAGTTGTAGCAGCGGCAGGATTAAATTTCTTTCTGGTGACAATTCGTGTTGCCTTACTGTTTGCGATCGCTCCCTCTTATTCAAACACTGCGGAGTTAAATTCCTCTTCAACTCAAAACTCAGAACTCAAAACTCAGAACTCTCTACAGAAGCCTATTTACTTTTACCTTTCCCCTCTGGCAGACCCCTTAGCTTGCGCGCGAATTTTTCTTTCGGCCCTGCAAACCCCTACCCAGTGGCGAGGTCGGCATTATCCTCAGATGAACCGTTAACTTGATCCCAACGTTCTAGTTGCCAGAGGATTTGATTTCCTTCGCGGCGTACTCGTGAGACAATCCAGTTACGCCAGCGCCATTCATCCCCCCGACTGGTGACAGCGCTGGCGTTGACGTCCATAAGATCAGCTAGTTCTGAGCTAGCGATCAGGTAGCCTTTAGCTGCAACTTCATCAGCAATGCGGAGGGTTTCGATCAGGTTGCGGAGCTGGGCAACTCTGGTCTCCCGCGGTAAATTGTCAAGAGAATCAGCAGTAATAGGGCTAGTAGAATCGAGCATGACAAAATCCTCGGTAGGGGGATCTGAGGATAGGCAACTCGATTGTATCGTTTTGTTACCAGTACTATCGGTTTGCTGTGAACCAAATTCGTCTTCTGCTGGTAGTTGTTGCAGGGAGAGAGTCTTACCAGTGGCAAAGGCGCGGGCGATCACATCACAGCGTTCATTGCCAACGTTACCAGCATGGCCCCGAACATGTTGCCAGTGTAGAGGCGGCCCTAAGCGAGAATTAAGTCCATCGAGAATCTCCCAAAGATCTTGGTTAAGAACTGCTTTACCCTGTGCCGTCTTCCAACCTTTCTTTTTCCAGCCTTTAACCCATTGGGTAATGCCTTTGAGGACGTATTCACTATCGGTGTAGAGGGTGATGGGTTCGGTTTGCTTTGAAGCTGCCAAAACTTTCAAAGCGGCGATCGCCGCTTGCATTTCCATGCGATTATTCGTAGTTGCTGCCTCAGCATCACCCACTTCATAGACAGAGCCATCGGTGAAATAGACAACTACGCCCCAGCCGCCAGGGCCAGGGTTGCCTGTGCAGGCTCCATCGGTATATACGGAAGAGATTGTGCGAGTAGGATACATCAGAAGAGTACTTGTCGGTAAAAGTAACACTACGCCCCGCATTAGTAGTTAGTAGTTAGCTGGATCTCTCAATGTTCAATTTCACAGCAAAGATGTATCAGATTGGTTTCTAATAACCACTATCTACTATCTACTAACGGACGGCGCATTGAATTAACTGGCACCATGAAATTGATTAACTAGTGCCTCAATAATGACTTGTGGATCAGTCGTATCAATTTGAAGCTGCTCGGCAATTTGCTGGACTAAACTAGGATCTTGCTGCAACATCAACAACAATTCATCCAGGGTAAATTCTTTAACTTCTGCTGCTTCCTGAGCGTTTGAGTCAGGGCTAGAGGTATCAAACCCACCTATGTTAGTTTCAAAGTTTTCAATTGGCTCTGAGTAAGTTAACTCTGGTGTAGCGACGAATTCCAGAGCTGGGTATGTTTGGTCTTGCCGTGTCAGCAACTGCATCCCAATTTCACTAGCTAGCTCACCTATTTTCCCACAGCCAATCTCACCAAGCTGTACCATCCGTGCTGCTAACTCATTATTTGGTGAAGTTGTTGCCAGTAACCTTTCCCCAAAGCGATGCAACCAGCCTAGCCATTGAACCTCGCTTGTACGCTCTTTGAGAGCCTCAAAAAACTTTAAAACTCGCGCCTGCTGCCAGCCATGAGCAACCCCTTCCAACAGCTGCATGAACAAATACTCGTAATCCGAATCATTTAGGGGTGGAGGCGGTTCCCGATGAACTGGGGGTGGTGTTAAGTTTTGCCGTTTGCCGGTGCCAAAAAATCGTTGAAACCACCTCACTAGCCACTGCCAAATTTGTTTGAGCATCTATCGCCCCTTTATGTCGAATTTATCTTTTTGAGGGGGGCAGCCGATCTACCGGGGATTGAGGTAACTCAATCTAGGCAAGTGGCACAACCCCGTAAGGGAAAAACCAGGATATCTCAAAAGTGATTTTGGGAACCCCACACCGTAATCTTCGGTTCGGTGTGGGAGGATGTCACCACAAAACCTCCGGGAAGTCTTTCCGGCGATCGCCTCCCATGCCATGAAAGGAAAGACTAGGCAAGGGGCTGTTTTCCCCCATCAGTTTTGGCTCGTGGCAACCGTTTAATATAGTCCCGTAGAACTTCGGCTGGAGAGATTTGCCTTGAATCTGCATAAACCTTGAGTCGCTCTAATTCTTCATCTGATAGCCTTAAATTGAATACGTTTGTCCTTGCCATTGTGGTCGAAATATACTACCATTATTCTATAGCCGAAACTGCAAAAGGCACTGTATAAAGCACGCATAAAAGGTCTCACAACGGGTACAAGTGTTGACGAGTAACACACAAACCGTGGCTAATGGGGCGTCCGGGAATATAATCTCAGTGAAGAAACAATACTTAGAGTCCAAGCTTTCGTATGGTTTGGTGGAACCCCAGATGTAAGCCGCCCTGGAGGCTCGTGAAGTAGTTTGTTTGCCGATGAACATTGCCACAACGCTATCGCTCAGGGCTACTACAAACCAACGTTCTGAAACACCGAGGCGAAAGCCCATGTGGTTCAACAGTGGGTAAGCTTACTTATCCTATCCAAGCAGATTTCGCAGGTACGCTCGGGTAGGGTGAGGCAATGAATGCCTCTTTAATCCTGCGTTTGATATCTGCTTCTTACTGCTGCCATGTCTTACGAACCACTCCATCATAAATATAGACCCCAAACATTTGCGGATTTGGTGGGGCAAGAGGCTATTGCCACGACGCTAGGCAATGCCATTCACCTGCGCCGGATTGCTCCTGCCTATTTGTTCACAGGTCCTAGAGGCACTGGCAAGACTTCTAGTGCCCGGATTCTGGCGAAGTCTCTTAATTGCCTTTCAGGTGATGTTCCCACAGAAGTACCTTGTGGGGTGTGTGACGTTTGTCGCGCGATCGCTTTTGGTTCTGCACTAGACATCATCGAAATTGACGCTGCCAGCAATACAGGAGTTGACAATATTAGAGAAATTATCGAACGCGCTCAGTTTGCCCCAGTACAGTGCCGTTACAAGGTTTACATAATAGACGAAGTACATATGCTCAGCACCGCTGCATTTAATGCGTTGCTGAAAACTTTGGAGGAACCACCTGCTCGCGTCGTCTTTGTGCTAGCAACCACCGACCCTCAACGGGTAATTCCGACAATTCTTTCTCGCTGCCAACAATTTAATTTTGGGCGCATTCCTTTAGACGCAATGGTGAAGCATTTAAAGGAAATTGCCATTAAGGAAAATATCCATATTACAGATCAAGCAGTAACACTTGTGGCTCAAGTGGCTCAGGGAGGTCTACGGGATGCGGAAAGTCTGTTAGACCAGCTGAGCTTGTTAGCTGGAGAAGTGACGGTGGAAAAGGTTTGGGATTTGGTAGGAGCCGTGCCAGAACGGGACTTGATGGCGTTATTAAAAGCGATCGCATCCAACAACCCCGAAGCCGTTCTTGATGTTGCCCGTCACCTGATGGAGCGAGGCAGGGAACCTAATATCGTTCTCCAGAATCTCGCTGGTTTCTACCGCGACTTGCTGATCGCCAAAACTGCCCCCAGTCGCAGCGATTTGGTGGCGTTGACAGCCCCAACCTGGGACGCACTGTGTGAGGAGGCCAAGAATTGGGAAACTGGCAATATTTTGGCTGGCTCGAAATACCTCAAAGGCAGCGAAGCCCAAATCAAAAACACCACCCAACCGCGCCTCTGGTTAGAGGTGACGTTATTAGGATTATTGGTTTCAGAGGTCACCCAAACATCCCACACCCAACAGCAAATATCCAAAATACAAAATCCCTCTCATGGCGTTGAAACCCAAACTCATGTGCCTGCGCCATCACACAAACCAGAGGTACAGCCACCATCAAGCCCAGCAAGCTCCTCCAACCCTGACGTTTCCCAGGCTCAGATGCCCTCAGAGCAGGTGCCAAAGGTGTCACCTACTCAGGAGCAGCGCGAACAGCCAGAATCTACTTTCTCTGTCTCCCAGCCTGCTGAAGTAAGCGCACAGCAATCTGACCTTAAGCAAGTTTGGCAACAGGTGATTGATCATATCCAGCAGCGTTCGACGCAAGTTTTGCTCAATCAACACGGACGCTTAATAGCTGTTCGCGGTGCTGTTGCCCATGTGGGCATCAAAACCCAGCCATTGCTCAAGCTAGTTCAGGGTGGATTGCCTCACGTTGAAGCTGCCTTTGAGCAGGTTTTTCAGCATAAGATGAAGGTGAGCTTACAAGTAGTGTCTGCCACTGAGTCTAAGTCTGCTGCTGCAAATTTACCGCCTTCGCCCAGCACAGATAGCAAATCGGTAGCTTCCCCTGAAGTTAAGCCGGATAGTGCTACCAACTATCAAGCAACAGCCTCACCCAGCCAGGTTTATTCAAAAATTCAACCTCAAGCCAGTTCAACAGCAGAAATTACTCCACATCCACGACAACCAGCTCAACAACTGCGATCGCCAGATCCAGGGGTTCCAGGGGAGGAGGCTGCTGAAGTCGAGAATGCAGCCCGCCATCTTGCCAAATTTTTCTGCGGGGAAATTATGCAGATGGCAGAGGAGCGAGACTTTACCGAACCTCATACTACCCAACTGCAAGGGCGGGAGATAATTGATTCTGTTGTGGAACTGGAATCAGAGCCGGAAGAGTGGCAAGATGATGATGATATGCCATTCTGAACAAAGCTATCAGCTACCCAGATTTGAGGTTTAAACTTTTAAGGGGTAAATTTTGTTAACTTAAACTCAGTGAATTTTATACAAGTAATTCTTTTTTAAATTGTCGTCTCTGAACGCAGCTTCGTATTAGTTGATCTATCACCAGACGCTTAAGCGTGCTAAAACAATCAAGCCGCAACGTGCGAGGCATTCTAAATCAGCGATCACCAGCCCCATATATTTGTTGTATCATGCTCGATTGATTAGTTACGAATGTAGGTGGGTTTAAACGCAGTGCAACCCAACACCAAAAATCAATGTTTGGTTTCAATGCCTCACCCCAACCTACGCATATCGTAAGTGTTTAAACGTACATGATATGAAGTGTATAAAAACACTGGATATATTAAGGATAATTCGCCAGAATTGAATCATCAAGAGCAAGTGATAAATACCAGTGCAAATCCCTCCTTTTCCTGAAAGCAATCATCCGATTGTCAAGTCGCTATTTCATCATAGCGATGAGGAATTGCTGACCCTGTTTCAGCACTATCCAGAGCAGGGGAAATTCTTTACAGCAATTTTCTGTCGCTATACTCCGATTGTATATACATTGATTCGGCATTCGGCACGATCATCGCCAGTGCAGGCGGACTACCTGTTTGCTCTTACGTGGCGTCATATCTATTACGAACTGGCAAGTCTGGATCTGCACAATGATGCTAATACTGAAGCCCCTTCCTTCCAAAACTGGCTCATCAACATGACGGCTATCTCTATTAACCAGGCAGAACTGCCAGGGGTAGAGTCAATTCATTACTCACTACAGGCTGCTCCACCGCCGCTGTGGTGTTACATTGAACAAGCTTTGGAGCAGCTGCCGCCAATGCTGCGGTTTATAGTTTTGATGGCTCAGGCTTTTCACTGGAGTGAAACGGGGATTGCAGCTCATCTACAGGCAGAGGGGGAAGCGCTTTCTCCAGCAGAGGTGCGATCTCACCTCATACAAGGTTATCAGCTGCTAGAAGCAGCCTTACCGGAGGATATTCGCCTGATTTATTTACAAAACCACTCAGGTGATCCAGAAACAGAGTCTGAGGCTGGTACTGTACCGAGTTATTTCAATCCCTGATAGCCATTAGACTTCTTGCAAAAATCCTCCGAAAATGTTGTTTAGAAGGCTTTCACCAAGCAGATGTAAGCAGGCTATAGGAGATGATTTACAAGATTTGATGGGCTGCGGGCAAGACGTCTAATTCTAGACATAAAACCGCGTTTATATACAAAACCAGATTTGCGTCCGGGGGATGTATTAAACCGGAACGACAAACCATTATAAAATGCACTGAAGTTGACGATAACTGCTTAGTTCAGAAAGACATCACCAGTTTCTTGCACCGTCATTGCCTTCTTGTCAGCGTCTAGATCCGTTGTTTCGGTAAAGGTTACCGTCAGCATTCCTGGTTGAGACGATGCTTGGGGACTAACCCTGATTAGCCCGCCATCCGGGCGTTCAAAGGTGATATTAACTGGTGCTTTCAGAGTTTGTAGTGTCACGTCGGAGCGAGGTTGTAGACTTCGCTGATTGGTATCGCCAAGCACCTGATAATTTATGGTAGCTCCAGTTTTGTTCACTAGGTTAAGATTCACCATCCCGTTCATAGGCCTAATGGTGGCGCTGGGAAGTTCTAGCTGCTCTGGCGGTGGTGGATACAGACTGAAGCTATCCCTAGGCGGTTGGGGCACGCTACTGGGAAGGCGTGAGGAGGTAGAAGTACTACTTGGAGGTGCTTCAAAAATTACGCTTGGTCGGGGCGGGGAAATGCGATCGCTGCTTATCGGTGCTGGAGGCAATGTACTCGGTCGAGGCGGGGTAATGCGATCGCTGCTGATTGGTGCTGGAGGCAGTGTACTCGGTCGGGGCGGGGTAATGCGATCGCTGCTGATTGGTGCTGGAGGCTGTGTACTCGTTCGGGGCGGGGTAATGCGATCGCTGCTTACTGGTGCTGGAGGCAACGTACTCGGTCGGGGTGGAAATATACCACTGCCCTCACCAGGCGGTTGAGGCACCGCGCTGGGGAGTGTTGGCAGCCTACGTTCGTTATTCGAGGGGAATGGTTCAACTGGGCTGGGATTAAAGTCGATCTGGGCGAACGTTGGTAAGCCCATGAGCAGGCTGCCACATATAGTTCCCAATAGCCCCAGCCCTCGTGTGAGTTGCTGATTTCCTTGAGTCATTATTGCTCTGGAGATTGCCTGCATTAAGCGTTTTTACTGTCCAGACCTTAGCTATTATCTAACAGTTTTGCAACCTAAGAGCGTCTCTTTAACATAAAACAAAGGAAATTCCCGCAGCGCCCACTAGTTTAGGCTTGCTCCCACATCTCCTGAATTTCACCAGGTAAAAATCCAGCAATCTCCTGAACTCGTTCTTGAGATAACTCTTCCTTAGTAGCAGAAAATACTGCCTTTATGATGGTTTCTGCATCTGCCCCTGGTAAATTACCCTCCTGTCTGAGCCGAATTAAAAAGTTCTCAGGCTTAATTTCTAACTGGGGTCTAATTTTGCTGAGAAACCTGACGATAGGATTAGTGTCTTTCCAAAGATCTTCTACATCTTGCTCCTCTAAACCCGCATCTTCACGCCGATCGTCCGCTTCGTCTAGTTCCTCAGCTACACGCTCGGCTGCTTCAGTTGTCATTACGTCTCTCATGGTGCGGAACACTACCTCAGCTGCATTTTTGGCCTCATGCAGATCCTTGAGGTTTCCCTTGGCCATGACTTTCTCTAAAAAAGGCTTGTGCGCGTCCATAAATATCTCCCTAATTCAATTTTGGATTTGTTTTCCCTGCCTTCAGGCATGGGCAAGACTCAACGATTTCGTCAGTTGTAGGAGCGAGCTTTACCTAGCAATTTTGGGGTAATAGCCAAAATATCTCTAATCCCGACCTACAGCATGATCATAGAGATGCCTAAATTTAGTGACCGATCTCTATGCCAGCATCATTAAGCTAATGGCTAGCTTGTAAGGCTATAAAAAGCTAAGCTCTTTAGTTACCTTTGATTTGAAATGATGAAATTCTGTCGATACAGGTAAAGGATTGCCAGTATTTCCAGCAATGATGATATTCAGGTTGGCTCTGGCTCCAGGATCGAGCCAACTACTAACCAACAGTTAATGCCTTTACTTGGCTTGCGTCCACAATTCTTTAATCTTGCCAGGTAAAAAGTTGGCAATTTCTTGAATCCGTTCTTCAGACAATTCATCCTTGGTGGCTGCGAAGACGGCTTTGATAACTGTTTCTGCTTCTACTGTTGGGGGTAAGCCAGCCTCTTGGTTGATCCGCAATAGAAAGGTTTCAGGTTTGATTTCTAATGGAGGACGAATCCGGCTGAGGAAGCGAACCAAAGGATTCGTATCTTTCCAAAGATCTGCTATCTCGTTCTGTAAAGCTTTATCCTCAGTCGGCTCAGCTTCTTCGTGCAATTCGTCAGCTACGCGATCGGCAGCTTCATTTGTCATCATGTCGCGCATGGTGCGAAACACAACTTCACTAATATCCCTGGCATCAAAAAGATCTGTGAGGTTCCCCTTGAGCATGACTTTCTCTAGGAAAGGCATATCTTTGGAAGCAATAGGTACTACTGGTCCTTCTCGGAGAGCAGCAGGAGGATTTGCCTCCATCTTCTCCAGCATCTTGCGGCCTTTTTCCGTTAGTTCTGCTGCTTTAAAGGTAATCAAGTGAGGTAATGGACCATCTGGTGCGCCATAGGTGTTGGCAATTCTAAAATCTACCTCTTTAGGGTTAACCGCGTCAGGCACATCTTCCTGATTGCCATAAGCGTTGCCTGTAAATTCAGCTTTGATATACTGTTTTTGATTTAAATAATCTAGGTGACCGAGAAGATCCGTTTCGCTGAGGTTTCGACCTGCCAAGTCTGCTTCATCAAATTGAACCTCATGCATTCCTGCACCTGTTTCGCTGATCTTTTTCAGCAGAATGTAGGCAACATCTTCTCTTAAAGAAATGGGCATATAACTCCTCTCAATTCATAAAATAGGGTTGTCATGGCGAGAACAGTGGTGAC
The DNA here is from genome assembly GCA_019359765.1 of Aphanothece sp. CMT-3BRIN-NPC111. Taxonomy (GTDB): domain Bacteria; phylum Cyanobacteriota; class Cyanobacteriia; order Cyanobacteriales; family JAHHGU01; genus JAHHGU01. The sequence goes on along the minus strand of JAHHGU010000008.1, from coordinate 74,240 downwards.
CACTTTGTCTTTGGCAATTAGCCAAGCTGCTGGTATGGCTGATAGCAACTCAATAAGTTACTTTAAAGCTATACTCAGCTAAAAGCGGTTAGCCACTGAAAACCTCAGCCTTTCCTTTAGACACTATTACTCACCGCAAGATACCTGCATCTGCCACAGGAAGCATTTAATATAGTACAGAACTCAACCGGAGTTCTATACCACATAAGTTCTCAAGCTCGAAAGTGGAAGAGGAGATTCTAATATAAAGAACCACATATAGCGTCAAGATTGACTTCGCCTACGTGCTTTTGGCGACAAAGTAGAACTTGAGCTGTGCGCTGCTGATTATAAAATCGATGAGCGAACCAACCTATTGGTGTACCAGCAACTAGCCCAATAGCCAGGCCGGTAATCAAGCTAGTGATTAGATCCTTTCTACGGATACCTTTTTCGGTGGACATCAAATACTCTCTTAGATGCTTAAGTACTCACACATACTAAAGAAAGCAAACTGCAATAGTTCCTTACTTCCCCCTATATACTTATGTTGTGAGCCAGCATTAATATACTTTAGTGAATATACCCGCAGGTAGATGCGGCGTTTTTTATATGGCTCTAGCTTAATTGCTTCCTTTATAGTCGTTTTCTGTCAGCGATCAATGGTTAAAAACAACCAACAACTGACAAATGACTACTAAGAACTTATCCGAAAAGTAGTTTTAAGATATTTTTAACCACAGATAAACACAGATGAACACAGATATCATTAAGCTCCGGAAGCAGGGATGAATCCTCTGGACGTGCGAGTGTTAGTTGTTAGTTGTATTTTTGACTAACTACTAACTGCTAACGGGCGGCTAATAATCCCCACCCTACAAGGGATGGGCTGCCACTGAGCCGCCCCTTCTAGAGGAAAGTTTAGCTTAGCGTCTGCTGACTACAGGATGGCAAGGTAACTGTAACGGTAGTGCCTTGATTAATCTTGCTTTCAACTTGAATATGACCTTGGTGGTTTTGGGCAATTGCCGCTGCGATCGCTAACCCCAAACCCGAACCTGTGGACGGCATCACACCACCTTTATCATGGGTGCGGGCTGGATCTACCCGGTAAAACCGATCGAAAATGTGCGGTAATGCTGACTCTGGGATGCCGATTCCGGTATCACTAACGCTTACCCGTAAATAAGGTATTCCAAGGCGTCCGATTGGTCGCAACTCTACCTTCACTTGACCGCCTGTCGGTGTGTACTTGAGCGCGTTACTGACAAGATTAATAAACAAGCGAATCAGCTGATCCCAGTCTCCGAGAAGCGTAAAAACATCCTCATCGGACTGGGGATTTAAAATTTGAGATTTGGGGTTATTAAGTTGCTTGTTAGGCCCAGAAATATCTAATTTAGTGGCAGCAGACTGCAATCGAAAATCTGCAATCGAAAATCCAAAATCCTCTGTGGGCATATCATCCAGATTCAGGCAGAGAGTAATTTGCTTCTGGGCTGCTAGCAGTTGTTGCTCTTCAATTACCTCCATTAATAGGGCATCAAGTGGGACTGGAACCAGCAAAGGCTGCACAATGCCGCTATCCGATCGAGCCAGAAACAGCAAATCGTCCACCAAGCGCCCCAGCCGCTGAGTCAATCGTTCCACTACTTGCAGCTGTTGCCGATACAGCTGGGGTAGTGGGTCGGGATCTGCTAGTGCCACCTGCACGTTAGTCTGAATCATGGCAATTGGACTTCTGAGTTCGTGGGAGGCATCAGAGGTAAATTGTTTAAGGCGTTGGTAGGAATCGCGTACCGGCTTTATCGCTAGCCCAGAAAGAAACCAGCCAATTGCGGCAACGGAAATCAGCATCATACCAATGCCCAAACTCAGATCGACCATCAGATGGCGGATTGGTTTAGTGACTTCAAACCAGGGATGGCTGACTCGCAAATATCCTAGGACTTGGCGACCCGTTTGCACTCGTTCTGTCACTTGCCTCAACAACTGACCTGAAGATAAATGCACCGTCTCACCAGTGCGATTGGCATGAATAGGAATATTTAGGGGATCTGATAGGGTAGACCACAGTAATTTTCCAGTCGGACTAAACCACTCCAAGTCGATGTGGTCATCGTCTACGGTGTCGGCATTGTCGCGAAAACTGGCTTCAAGATTTAGGTGGAATTTTTCGCTAGGGACGGCTGAGTCTGTTGGCTCAATTACAAGCGATCGCTCTACTACTTCCACCACATGGTTGAGGGTATCATCGACGCGTTCAATCAACGTGTTGCGGACATAGATATAAACGCCAGTGGCAAATAGCAGCAGTAGCACAGCTGTAACAGAAGTGTACCAAAGAGCTAGACGCCGACGAGTCGCTTGAAACATAACTATGATCTTTCTATTTATAATTTTAATATTTAATATTTAAATCAAGGTTCTCAAGTAAATCAAAAATTAATTGATAACTTTCTTATTTATTAACGAGTTTGCACCGATTGACATCCCCATAAGAACAGGACTTACACACTAGAAACTAAGGAGGGAACGTTAGCTCGCCGCCTTTTTATACTCGGTTGGGGGATTTCTTCTGAGCAAGCCCTAAAGAATAAACCCCAGCTTTTTGTTGATTAGCAATTAGCCAAAACCAAAAGCCAGAAGTCAGAAGCCAAAACTGCTGACTTCTGATTCCTGGCTTTACTGAGCATTGACGGCCCAGGCTAAGATTTTATATGGCTGATGTGTGACTCGTAGTTAGACTAATTTGGTACAAGCTATAGTTCACACTAGGGAACAAATGCTTGCATCCAAAATTTACAATCCCATGACTGCTATTTAGCGGATGTACTCTTTAAGAATGCTGTTGCGGTTGGGATGGCGCAATTTGCGGAGTGCTTTCGCTTCAATTTGACGAATACGTTCGCGGGTAACGTTGAAAATCTGACCGATTTCCTCCAGAGTCTTCATCCGTCCATCATCCAAGCCGTAACGCAGGCGGAGAACGTCACGTTCGCGGGCACTGAGGGTATCAAGGACGCTTTCAAGGTCTTCGCGAAGGAGATTTTTTGATACTTGATCTTCTGGTGTTTCACCATCAGCTTCAATAAAGTCTCCCAGGCGGGAATCTTCTTCTTTGCCAATCGGAGTTTCTAGGGAGATAGGGAGCTGTGCGGATTTAGCAATAAATCGCAGCTTCTCGATGGTCATTTCCATACGAGTAGCGATTTCTTCTTCAGTAGGCTTGCGACCCATTTCTTGGGAAAGCAGCTTAGTCGTTTTCTTAATCCGGGAGATAGTTTCATAAAGGTGAACGGGCAACCGGATCGTGCGAGACTGATCTGCGATCGCACGTGTAATTGCTTGCCGAATCCACCAAGTTGCATAAGTGGAGAACTTATAACCTTTTTCGTGATCAAACTTTTCCGCAGCCCGAATCAAACCCAGACTTCCTTCTTGAATCAGATCTTGAAAAGACAATCCCCGATTCATGTATTTTTTGGCAATTGAGACTACCAGACGCAGGTTTGACTGCACCATCTTGTCTTTAGCTCGCCGACCTAGATAAAGGCGATGGCGAAACTGTGGTAGCGGCATTTCTACAGCCTTTGCCCATTCGCTGTCGTGAGGCTCCCGCTCTAACCTATCTAATAGGCTCTCACGCACCCGCTCTAATTCCAGTAAATCCGCAATTTTACGGGCGAGTTCGATTTCTTCATCTGCTCGCAATAGCCGAATGCGACCAATTTCTTGCAGATAAAGGCGAATTGAATCCTCTGTATAGTGCTTCTTTTTCGTCTGCGCTCGACGACGGGTAGAGCGCACCTTACCAGGCTTACCGTCCTCCTCATCCGGTGTAACGTCTGCAACGTCCACAAGGTCGTCTTGGTCAGCGTCTTCCTCGATCAAGAGTTCCAATGTTTCAGGGTCAGATAGGGTTGCGAGTACATTGTTAGCCTGGGTCATGCCGTGTTCCTCATGCTCCTTGAATTAAATACCAGAATATGGTGTTAGTTAATCTAACAAACAAGTTAGCCAGTGATAAGCTTTACCTTTCCTTCAACGCTCACTTATTGGTTCAGTGAGAGAAATTAAAAATGCCTTCCAGCCAAACAGGCGTTTGTCGCAGCGTTAAGGTAGGTGTTAATCCTAGGTCTGTATAAGACCTCTCCGATTGTAGCCTTTCTCACAAAAATTGCACGTTTTTTGTTTATTTAATCTTTCGATTAGGTAGAAGGGATAAATTACCTTTCTAGTTGTAATTTAGCTACTCGATCGTGATTGCTGGGTAAAAGTGTACCCTAAGCTAAGGAAATTGGTTCAGCTTCATTTTCATGCGCTGTGAAAACCCCTGCCACATCAACCAACCAGTGTAGCTGTTACTTTTTGGTTTGCCCACTATATGGGTCGCTAAAATCTGGATAATTAAGAGTTTTTTTTCCCGTTGTCTGCCTTTTGTCTGAATCTAATTTAACTTTAGAGTAAAAGACTCCAGCTAGATAGCCGAAATTCCCTCAGCCATTTTTAGTAATTTTAGATAGGGGATGCCAAATCGGGCATCAGAAATATTTCACGAAATTAGTACATTCGTTCTATAAAGGTCAATTTTTCAGACCATGACGTAAGAAAATCGGCGATCGCACTTATATCTATACCAGTCTAACCCCAGGTTCGCTGGGGCTGCCGCCAGAGTTGGTCAATAGTCACAAACTCGAAGCCCCGGCGCAGTAGTTGAGGAACTAACTGAGCCGTAGTTTCAGCTACGTCTTGTCCTCCATAATAGCCATCGTGCAAAACAATTAACGAACCATTCTCAACTTGCTTCAATACTCGCTCAACAACGAGTGAGATTCCTGGCTGTACCCAGTCTTCTGGAACAACGCTCCACATCACGGGTCGATAGTTCCACTGATGCAAAAGATTTAAAGTTCGAGGTGTAAACAGACCATTGGGAGGTCGAACATCTCGGACATATTGTGGCTCTAGCTGACACGCAGCAGCGATCGCCTCCTGGGTTTTTTCTAAACTTTGCTTAAGTTCATCGCTGTTAAGATTTGCAAAGGAGCGATGATCGTAGCCATGCAGTCCAATCCAGTGACCACGCCGATATACATCTAAAGCAACTGCTGGGGCGCGATTAACGCAGGTACCCAACCAAAAAAAACTGGCGGGAATTTCGTACCGATCTAACACCTGCAATAACTGGGGAGTGTACTGCGGATGGGGGCCATCATCAAATGTGAGCGCGATCGCAGGTGAAGAAACAGATCCAGCCCAAAGACAGCTGGGAAAAGTAGGCTTAAGAATTCGGTACAGAATAGGAGTTAGCGGGGCAATCTGCATTCGCTTTTGCGGCGTCTTAATTTAATGAGGGCTAACGGTGAGAAATAACGATCGCGATTACAAGTTAACTTTACCTCGACGGCGAGGTCAGATGTTTTCCAGGTTAGCAGTTGTCTTCCTGACAGCGGCACTTACTGGGTGTAATACCGTGACTACTAACCAGTATGAACCAACTGCGCTGGTAAGTCTTACCTGGCAAGTTAAATATTCTCTTAACCTGGCTACTGATAAGAACCCTCGCATTGAGAAATTCGCATCCACTTCCTTACTTAATCGCAATGGTGTCAAGCCACAAGGCGCTGTTATTGGACCTGATGAACATAGCCTGTGGTGGCCTACTTTGCCGCCGCAACCGACTGTCATTGAAATTGAACAAAGAAAGCGAAGCAATGAGCAGGCAAGCACACCCGAAATGTTACGAAATGTAAAATACCAGCTGAGCTATAGCGTCGATAACCGAGCTGTTACCTTGCCTACGAACTACGAGGTTTACCGAGAGGCTGTTAATGCACATGCTTCCCAGAGACCCTTGCAGCTGACGCTGGGAGTTAATAATTCTTCTGTGCAGAAGGCTGAACCTCGATAAAAATTTACCTGGCTTTATTCACGACCAAAAAGTTTCTTAGCCGCTCGCCCAGAACGTGAGTCTGCTGAGGCCATCACCTCAGCCATATTTTCTACCATCTCTCCTGGGTGGTTTTCTAATACCCTGGTAGAGAGAGAAATCCGGCCTTTTCCTTCATCAAGTTCGATAATCATTGCTTTGATCGGCTGACCTACCTGGAACAGGGCTGACAGAGATTCAATAAAGTTTTGGCTCACCTGCTTAATGTGGAGCAACCCAGTTGTACCCTCAAACTCCACAAAGACACCGAAAGGCTTAATGCTGACAATCTGTCCCTCCACCAACTGACCTAGCTCTAGTTGGCTAAAGCTGGCAGAGCGAGTTGCTTGGCGTTGCGAAAGCACAAGTTTATTAGTCTCACTATTGACTTCCAAAAAGCTAGCGGTGAGGTTTTGACCAATCAGCTCTTGTAAGTTGTCTCGCTCAACCAAGTGCGATCGCGGAATAAACCCCCGCACTCCCTCAACATCTACCGTAACGCCACCCTTATTGATACCGCTGACTCGCACATTTACCGATTGGTTATTATCCTGGAGTTCGGCAATCTTGTCCCAAGCCTGCTTAACTTGTAGCTGACGCCGGGAGAGTGTTAATTGACCATCGGCATCTTGTTCCTTAATGATTAAAAAGTCCTGTTCCTCCTGCAACGGCAGCAGGGCGGATAAATCTGTTACAGGATTTAAGGCAATCTCTTCGATAGGAACAAAAGCCAAAGACTTGCCGCCAATATCCACATACGCGCCATCGCTTTCGTAGCTGTGTACCTTGCCGCGCACTACCTGTCCCTTTTGAAACTGGTAGTCGTGTTGTTCAAGCGCTTTAGCAAAGTCATCCATTGAAAAGGACGCATTTGCCTGTTGAGAAGAGTTTGATTTAGGAAGCATGGGAATTTGATGTAAAAAATTTGAACCGCAAAGATCTTGTATAGATACAACTGAGCCTTAAGCCGCTTAGAGTTTCTGCTCAAACAGCTGCTTAACTTCCTTCCAGGCGGACTCGGCTGCGTCAGGGTTGTAACTACTGCGCTGATTGCAGAAGAATCCGTGGTCTGCTTTATCGTAGCGAAAGACACGATGGGGAATTTGGTGTTTTTCTAGCTCTGCCTCAATTTGGTCTACTTGCTCAGCTGGGATGCTGGCGTCTTCCATGCCAAAGAAAGCGTAGAGAGTGCCAGCGATTTCTGGCGTGCGGCTGATGGTAGGTTCGCCGCCTCCAGGGGTTCTGATCGTAACCCCAGCACCATAGAAGGAGGCAGTAGCTTTAATGTCTGGCAGCGTTGAGGCAAGATAGGCAACATGACCGCCGAAGCAGAAGCCAATGCAGCCAAAGCTATTTTTTACATTGGGTAGACTTTTGAGATAATCGAGCGCAGCTTGGATATCACCCAGTAGTTCTGCTGCTGTAGCCTGTTGTGCGTAGTTCCTGCCAATTTCAATATCTTCTGGAGTGTAGCCAGTCTCAAAACCAGGTGCTTGGCGTTGGTAAAGTGCAGGTGCGATCGCCACATAACCTTCCTTGGCAATCCGTTCTGTAACATCCCGAATGTGGGAGTTAACTCCAAATATTTCCTGCAACACTATGACACCGGGGAAGGGCCCCTCACCAACCGGGGTCGCTAAGTAAGCCGCAATTTGTAGATCGCCATGAGAAATTTTCACCCTATCTGTGCGAATCTCACCGTTTGCCATAATAATTTTTCTCCCTGGCTGTCCTTCTATAACCTATAGATGCTACTATCTCAGGACTACCAGTAGATTAACAAATATAAAAATTTTATAAAATTTTTTCATTACTTCTGGTGTTTTTATAGCTAATGTGCTACCTAATTGGAAATCCTCACTCTTTTAAGGAAAGGACATTCCTGCACAGTTATTAAGCTTAAAAGTTGAAGAGATATTTAGAGGTTTATGTTTTCGTTAGGAGTAAAAACCTCTTACTTCGGTCTTCCTGGTGGTGCTTTACGTAATGGATTAGCTACTTACGCTCAAAAGAATAAGTACACCGTCATGATGTGGCCAGTTGAGTCTGCGGACAGCCATAGCCGTCGTCCTACTGCACAATTGTTAGCTAATAACGTACTAAAGAATGCCAAACCCCACAGTATTGTATTAATGCATGATGGTGGCGGCAACCACTCAACGATGCCTCAGGCTTTACGAAGATAATTGACGGCTTATAGCAGCGTGGATACAATTTTTTCACTCTGTCGGAACTGCTGGAGATGCAAAACATTCAAAAGTTTAGAGTTTTAAGCTATGACATTTGAATTATTAACTCTTCATCCAAAACTCATAACTCATAACTCCACAAAGCGGTAAAGACGCGGCTAATTTTGTCTCAGCAGTTCCGACTCTAGATGAATCTACCAATCTAGATAATACTAATCGCTAATCACTATATCTTTTGTTCTTCTCGCACGTAGGGTTCGAGTAATTTCATCCAGCTAATAGCAGTTTTTACATATTCTGCTTCACATCTTTGCGCTCTACTTTCGGGTAGACCTGCTTGTTGAGCCAAGAAAGTATATTTTTCGGCATTGCTTCCATATAGCAAACAAACGATGCCGTAATATCTTTGCTGATCCAAAGAATGCTCATCCCAAAATGGTAATTTTTGAATATCTGTTTGTTTCGATCCTGCCAGCTCAAACTGTTTGGCTGCTGCTAAGGCAATCTCTCCTCCTTCATCTCCAGCTAGGGTCATAATTATGGTGGCGAGTTGATCCACTGCATCTTCTTCTTTACCTGTTGTTGGTAAATCTAACTCGCCTATTAATGCGTGTCCCATTTCATGCATAAAAACAAAAAGTGTAGCAAATATTACCTTCTTATAAAGTTCCTCTTCCGTATCAACATGTTTAAAAAAGTTGTCGGCAAAAGCTTCCATTAACTCATAACACATGACTATTTCATGAGTGCTAGGAGCGTAATATGCATTTGCTTCACCACACTCACCTAGTTTAATAGTAACGTCGTTCGGCATTGCCAAAGTTTCGTTCAGCCCTTTTGCTAATTCTTCAAAAGCTTGTGATTCTTTTAAAATAAATTCTATTTTTTTATAAGCTGAATTTTCTATGGGATAGTGTTGAACTTTAAACTTGCCATTTTCCTTAGCTACTGCTACTAGATTATTCGTGGATAAAGATTTGGTAGCAATTGTATCTTCTTGCAGTGCTTTAACTGCATTACCAGTCATGACACTGAAAAGGAGGAGAGTACTTGCTAAGGTTCGCTGAACTGATTTAAAACTTTTAAGCTTCATACTAAACCACCAGTTTTACAAAATACAGCAATATTTTAGACCACCACAAATAAGAGAGGAAAATTTGTTATCAAAACTTTTTAGATAAGTACGCGAGCCTCTGAATTTTGTAGGGTTACTTGAATCTACCAACTGTAGTTGCCTGTTTCCGGATTTTTCTGCCAGATATTTTCAACAGGATGTAGGCAACTACTTGAGGGGAAAGGAGAAGAGTAGGTATTATAGCGGTGGGCAATAGTGCTTTAGTTGTTGGGCTGCTGGCTTGGAGGCTCAGTCGAATTGGTGCCGTTATAGGAGTCCTGGGGGACTTGGTTAGCTTGGTGCTTAAGCCAGATGGAAAGACCATTGGACAGCTGGACAAGAGAATCTTGCAACTGGGGCGAAAGTTCCAAGGGTAAGCCGCCGTTGCGAAAATGCAGCTCGCGCTGGGGTAAAGGGATTTCTAAGTGGCGATCGCGCAGTAGGGTATCAATCCGAAAGTAAAGGTCGCTCTTAATCTGAAACTGCTTGCTTGGTTCTGCAATCCAAACCAACAAATCAAACTGCAAAGAACTTTCGCCAAATTCCCTAAACAATACCTGAGGGGCGGGTTCAGAAAGAATATCCTGATGCTCTTTAGCTGCGTCTATGAGTGCGCCTCGCATAGAACTTAAGTTTGACCCGTAGGCGACACGGACTGGTACTTTTAGGCGTGAAATTGGGCTAGGGTAACTCCAGTTGAGGACCTCTGATTCCAGAAAGCGGGAGTTAGGCACAAAGATTGCTACCCGATCTAGGGTGCGAATTTCAGTGCTACGGACGCTGATCCGCTCTACGGTGCCCACCAGTCCACCGACATCGACAAAATCGCCGACTTGAATAGGTCGCTCAAAGATAATCACTAAACCACTAACAAATTCCTTGGCGATGCCCTGTAAGCCGAGTCCGATGCCGACACCCAAAACACCAGCGAAGATGGTTAGGGAACTAAGATCTAATCCCCAGACTTGTAGCAGCACTAATGTGCCAATAAAGATGAGCGCGTAATTAGCAATCAGGGCAACGGTTTCCTGGGCACCGCGACTCATGCCAGTCATGCCTAAAACGCGCGATCGCAGCAGCTTTTTGGCAGTGCGGGCTAAAACGAGCAGACCCACAAACAGCCCGATCAAAAGTATGAGCTGCATGAGCGAATAAGATTTTTCCCCCAAAGGCACCATCGGTGAAGCCAGGGTGAAAACTAGGACATCTGTGACACTGCGGCTCCATACCCGCGTCTGGGGAAACAAATTAGCAATGTAGATGGCGGTGCCCAGCCATAGGAGAGTACGGATGGCGACTATGAGAAAGCGCGCTCCCTGCTCGACACCAGTTTGTTGCTTGGGTGTCTGTGAATCTGTGACTTCTCTAGGAAGCAAGGGGCGCAACCAATAACGCCAAATCCAGCCCACCCCCCAACCACAGGCGAGCGCCAGTAGCACGCATCCCACAGAGAGCAACAAAGCATTATGAATATAGGCTGCACTCCGCTCTTGCTGAGCCTGCTCAATTGAGGTTTTAAGAAGTTCAGCCCAAGCCTTAGCCTGCTCTTTGGCGCTGACTCCGGGTGGGGCATCGTCCTGTGTAACTGTCAGCAAGTAATTACCATTCAGCTGAATCACAGGTAAATCATTGCTCTCAACAACCTGCACCGGGACTGGTGGTTCAGCTGTCTTTACCGTTTGTTGGAGGAGGCGATTGGCATCCTCAGCACGTTGTTGAGCGCTATATCCCCCGGAATCGCTGACCTTAAACAGGTGCCGCCCATCCAGGGTAATGGGGGCAGTTGGTTTTGTTTGAGCCGCGATCGGCAAGACGATCAGCAGGCAAGCAATACCTAGCGCTAGGATAGCCGCCTGTAGAGAGCGAGCGAGCGGTGAGGGGAAACGTATGAAGCGATTCATCTACCACCTCAGTAAGATGTGAACAACAGATGAGAAAATGGCATTCGTCAGCGTTCAACTTCAAGATGGCAACCAAACCCAAAATCATTGTCCTTGATGATGACCCCACAGGTTCCCAAACTGTCCACAGCTGTTTGCTGTTGATGCGTTGGGATGTCGATACATTGCGACTAGGGTTAGCTGAGGACTCGCCAATTTTCTTTGTGCTGACGAATACAAGAGCGATCGCACCTGCACCAGCAGCAGAGGTGACGCGAGAAGTCTGCCACAACCTCAAAATTGCCTTGGCAGCTGAGGGCGTTGAGGATTTCCTTGTTGTCAGCCGTTCTGACTCCACATTGCGGGGACATTACCCAGTGGAAACAGACGTCATTGCCGAAGAACTCGGTCCCTTTGATGCCCATTTCCTGGTTCCAGCTTTCTTTGAGGGGGGGCGAATCACCCGCGACAGCGTACATTACTTAATCGTTAACGGTGTGGAGACACCAGTGCATGAAACCGAGTTTGCCCGCGATTCGGTTTTTGGCTATCACCACAGCTATTTGCCTGATTACGTAGCAGAAAAGACCAAAGGCAGCATTTCAGCTAGCACCGTAGAGCGATTTCTACTAGAAGATATTCGCGCCGGAAGCTTGGAACGACTGCTGAAACTTTCTGGCAACCAATGTGGCGTTGTGGATGCGGAAACCCAAGCAGATTTAGATACTTTTGCCGCGGATATTCTGGCAGCAGCGAGTCAGGGAAAACGCTTTTTGTTTCGTAGCGCTGCCAGCATCTTGACCTCGCTAGCTAATTTGGGACCCCAGCCCATTGTGGCAGAAGATATGGCTCAGTACGTGCGCGGGGGCAAGCCAGGAGCGGTAATTGTTGGTTCCCATGTGAAAAAGACCACTGAACAATTGCAATGCTTACTTGAGGAGCCTGGTATTGTCGGCGTTGAGGTAGATGTGGCTCATTTACTCGATGATTCACCACCGCAACGTGTCCAGCTGCTAGCAGAAATTCTCGAAAGCGTTCATAATGCCCACGCTGCGGGTAAAACGCCAGTAGTTTATACCAGCCGTCAGGAACTAAGTTTTAAGGATGTACAGACACGGCTAGATTTTGGCGCAGCGGTTTCAAATTTATTGATGGATATTGTGCGTGGTTTACCAGCAGATATTGGTTTTTTGATTAGTAAGGGGGGCATTACCTCTAATGATGTCCTGAGTGAGGGTCTAGCCTTAAAATCAGCGCGGCTACTGGGTCAGATTCTGCCAGGATGCTCAATAGTGCGATCGCCAGTAGATCATCCCCAGTTTCCTAATTTGCCAGTGGTGCTATTTCCCGGCAATGTTGGGGATGCTGATGCCTTAGCCATAACTTATCGGCGCTTGAGTCATAAAACTTAAAAATCCACCACATCTAAGTACTTGAGCAGCAATTCATTAAGCTTAAGTTGCTCTTGAGGTACAATATCGCCACTCATCTAAGATGGATAATTAGCCAACCCCCATAGGTCAGACTTGTCCCCTATGACTTCCGATGCTGCCCTTCCTACCCCTTTGCCAGACGTTTCCGAAAGTGTCCCGGAAGAGAACCGCAACCTGCAAGTCCAACTGAAAAGTGAGGAGGGAACGCTGCTGTTAATCTTGCCAACAGAAGCAGAAACTCACGCAACTATCAGTTGGACTGACCTTTGGGAACAGCTAAAGCATCGCCTAAATGCGGGCGATCGCTTTTGGCCACCCCAGGTGGGCGTTCATCTCATGGCTCAAGACCGACTTTTGGATGGACGCCAGCTAAAGGCGATCGCCGATGCCCTGAATGAAGCCCAGATGCAGCTCAAGCGGGTTTACACTAACCGCCGTCAAACCGCAGTTGCGGCAGCAACAGCAGGTTATTCGGTGGAACAACAGGCACCCTTTTCTTCTCTATCTTCAGAACCTTCAAAGCCAGCCTCGGCATTAGCAGACCCTTTATATCTGGAAACGACGGTACGTTCTGGTATAGAAATTCGTCATTCCGGCACAGTCGTCGTTATGGGAGACGTAAATCCGGGTGGTAGCGTGGTAGCGGCAGGCGATATCTTAGTTTGGGGGCGTCTGCGGGGAATTGCCCATGCAGGTGCCTTTGGCAATTCTCAATGTCGGATTATGGCACTACAGATGGAACCAACCCAGCTGCGAATTGCTGATTATATGGCCAGGGCACCGGAGACGCCACTGGCTCAGTTATATCCGGAGGTCGCCTACGTCACGCCGTCAGGAATTCGTATCGCCAGAGCTACTGATTTTTCTAAAACCCACTTATTCTCAAACTCATGAGCCGCATTATTGTTATTACCTCCGGCAAAGGAGGAGTGGGGAAAACCACTGTTACAGCAAATTTGGGAATGACCCTAGCCCGATTAGGGTCTCAAGTTGCCCTGGTGGATGCAGATTTCGGCTTGAGAAATTTAGATCTGCTGCTGGGGTTAGAAAATCGGGTTGTCTATACTGCCGTTGAAGTTATCGCTGGTGAATGTCGCTTAGAACAGGCTTTGGTGAAAGATAAACGGCAGCCGGGGCTGGTGTTGCTGCCCGCTGCCCAAAACCGTAGGGCGGAAGCAATTAACCCCAATCACATGAAGTCGCTGATTACGGAGTTGGCAAAAACATACGAATACGTCCTGATTGACAGTCCAGCCGGGATTGAGTTGGGCTTTCAGAAGGCGATCGCCGCCGCCCAGGAAGCTTTAATTGTCACGACCCCAGAAATTGCTGCTGTGCGGGACGCCGACCGCGTAGTTGGCTTACTGGAAGCACAAAATATCAAGCGCACTCACCTGATTGTCAACCGCCTCAGACCAGCAATGGTACAAGTTAATGACATGATGTCTGTAGAGGACGTTCAGGAAATCCTCGCCATTCCCCTGATTGGCGTTATTCCTGAGGACGAGCGCGTCATTGTCTCCACTAACCGGGGGGAACCGTTAGCTTTGGCTGAAAATCTCTCTTTAGTGGGAATGACTTTTGAACACATTGCTCGCAGGTTAAAAGGTGAGCCTATTGAGTTTATTGACTTGGATGCTGGAAATGAGAACTTCTTCTCCCGCATGCGAAAACTGTTGTGGTCTAAGATTATGTAAGCTTCATCGGGGAAAGCCTGTTACATGATTAGCGAACTTCTAGAAAGACTTTTTCCTCGCATTGGTGCTGACAACAGCCGCGAGAAAGTCAAGCGTCGTCTCCAACTAGTAATCGCCCACGATCGAGCCGATCTTACTCCGCAGATGATTGAGGCGATGCGTAAAGAAATTCTAGAAGTTGTCTCTCGCTATGTGGAAATCGACACCGAGGGGTTAGAGTTTTCCCTGGAGAGCAACCAACGGGCAACGGCGTTAATTGCCAACATGCCCATCCGACGCATTAAGGCGGAATCTGAAGAAGTGCCTTCACTCAGCAGCGATATCAGCTGAGAGCGATCGCATTTATAGCTTTTAGCAATTAGCTTTTAGAAAACGAGCCAGCTTGGCAGTTATAGCGACTTATAGCGTGCATAGGGGTTAGTGTCGATTGTCAAGAGCTATTATGGCAACTGCTATACCTGTTGAATGAGGCGATATTAAACGGACTATGCCTGCAATTGCTAAGTCTAGAAAGGAAAATCAGCATCAATAATCAAACCTTTCGGACTCTGCTTGGGGGACGCGACCGCCCCCCAATGGGGGGTTTGGGGGGCAGACCCCCAAAATCTGGATTTCGTGTGAAATAAATGTGGGTAATAACAAGCCCTTTAAGGCTGGGGATTATGTGAACATAATAGATAAACTCAAGCTACCAGGAAGATTCAACATCCTTTCGGTGGTAATCTGGAAAGTAGCATTTCTAAATGTTAAGAATTTTTTCCCTACCGGAAAGATAGCTTCACAACATAGGCGCAAGCATGGTCACCACCACAGAAAAGACAAACATTGGTCGCATTAGCCAAATTATTGGCCCCGTTGTTGACATTGAGTTTTCCAGCGGCAAAATGCCGCAAATCTATAACGCCGTCAAGATTGAAGGCAAGAATGAAGCCGGACAGGATGTGTCCGTAACCTGCGAAGTGCAGCAGCTACTTGGTGATAACCAGGTGCGGGCAGTGTCTATGAGTACCACCGATGGTTTGGTGCGTGGCATGGAAGTGGTAGACACTGGTGCCCCAATTAGAGTTCCGGTTGGCCCGGCTACTCTGGGTCGGATTTTTAATGTATTGGGCGAAACCGTAGACAATAAAGGGCCAGTCAATACAGAAGAAAGCTTCCCCATCCACCGTCCGGCTCCCCAATTCACCGACCTAGAAACCAAGCCTTCCGTGTTTGAAACCGGAATCAAAGTGTTAGACCTGCTAGCGCCTTATCGGCGTGGTGGCAAAATTGGTTTGTTTGGTGGTGCTGGTGTCGGTAAAACCGTCATCATGATGGAACTAATCAATAACATCGCCATCAATCATGGTGGTGTATCTGTATTCGGCGGCGTGGGTGAACGCACCCGCGAAGGCAATGACCTTTATAACGAAATGAAAGAGTCAGGGGTTATTAAAGAAGATAACCTCAGCGAGTCTAAAATAGCCCTGGTTTACGGCCAGATGAATGAACCACCAGGGGCAAGGATGCGCGTAGGTTTGGCAGCCTTGACTATGGCGGAATACTTCCGCGATGTCAGCAAGCAAGACGTATTGCTATTCATCGACAACATCTTCCGCTTCGTACAAGCTGGTTCTGAAGTATCCGCACTTCTAGGTCGGATGCCTTCTGCCGTAGGATACCAACCTACCCTGGCAACGGAAATGGGTGCATTGCAAGAGCGCATCACCTCCACCACCGAAGGGTCAATTACCTCAATTCAAGCTGTCTACGTGCCAGCAGACGACTTAACCGACCCCGCACCCGCAACAACGTTTGCTCACTTGGACGGAACCACAGTGTTGTCTCGTGGCTTGGCCGCAAAAGGTATTTACCCGGCTGTTGACCCCCTAGATTCAACTTCCACCATGCTGCAAGCCAGCGTCGTGGGTGAAGAACACTATAAAGTGGCGCGTCAAGTACAGGCAATCCTGCAACGTTACAAAGAACTGCAAGACATCATCGCGATTCTTGGTTTAGATGAATTGTCCGAAGATGACCGTCTCGCCGTGGCGCGTGCTCGTAAGATTGAGCGCTTCTTGTCGCAGCCGTTCTTTGTGGCGGAAGTCTTCACAGGTTCTCCTGGTAAGTATGTGAAGCTCGAAGAGACGATTAAGGGCTTCCAGATGATTCTGTCTGGGGAACTAGACGATCTGCCGGAGCAGGCTTTCTACATGGTCGGCAGTATTGATGAAGCGAAGGCTAAAGCCGAGAAGATCAAAGGCTAATAATAGTTTTGAGTTTTGAATTTTGAGTGTTGAGTTAAGAGCGATTGAACTCTTAACTCAAAGCTCAAAAATCAAATCTCTTCTGCCAACTTAAAGCCAAATACTCAACACTCAAAACTATTCATTTATGGCATTAACAGTTCGTGTAATTTCTCCCGACCAAACTGTCTGGGATTCTAATGCTGAAGAAGTAATTTTGCCCAGCACCACTGGTCAACTCGGTATCCTCAGCGGTCACGCTCCTTTGTTGACGGCTCTGGATACGGGTGTGATGCGCGTTCGTCCTGGAAAGGATTGGGTGGCGATCGCTCTTATGGGTGGATTCGCAGAAGTGGAAAGCAACGAAGTAACCATTCTCGTTAATGGTGCGGAGCGGGGCGACCAAATTAAACTGGAAGATGCCCGTGCTGCTTACAACGAAGCTGAGGCTCGTGTCAATCAAGTTCAGAATGGCACTCGTCAAGAGCAGATTCAAGCTACTCAAGCTTTAAAGAGAGCCCGCGCTCGTTTTCAAGCCGCAGGTGGTATGGTTCAAGCTTGAGAACTGCATATCGGCAAGGTTTTGTCAAGACTCCTCCTAGTAGCTAATAGGAGGAGTTTTTTTAACGCAAAGGACGCAGAGGTATGGCGCAGAGGTTCGCAGAGCTAACAATTTAGTTAGTCTGTTCGTTACGGGAAGTTTAAGAATTCTGGTCAAGTTTTAGGGAAATGCTAGGGTGGCATCTGTAGATAAATCTGACAGAATTGTCAACTACTCAATTTTACAAATATGAGACTTCTCATAAATAAGTGGCGATCGCCAAAGCCGTCTAAAGTACTTAATTTAGCAGCATCAGTAGTCGCTTCCCTAACTCTTGCCAGCGGTATCCAATTTGCTAGTGCTACTCCCCTCAAAACGTCACTGGCTGAAAAATCGGCACCAATAAGCCTGAACGCCAACCAGATAGCTACACAGCAACTTGACCAAACACAACTGACAAACGAGCCGCAACCCGGTAGGAACTTGCTGACATTGCCGGTGCAGACAACGCAGATGTCACTGGGGGGGTTGATACCAATCATTCTTGTGGGCGGTGTAATTATATTTGTCCCCCTGTTCTTTGGAGGACTGGTTGTCATCAGCGAACGCGAAGTAGGTATTGTTGTTAAGAAATTTACTGTTTCCGGTCGCGGACTTCCCCCAGGGCGATTAATTGCTTTGGAAAATGAAGCTGGCTATCAAGCTGATACCCTTGCACCTGGTTGGCATTGGGGTTATTGGCCTTGGCAGTACTCGGTTCGCAAAGAATCAGTAACTGTCGTGCCTCAAGGTGAAATCGCTCTAATAGTAGCCGCCGATGGTGCCTCGATCCCCCCAGAACGCATTTTGGGTAAAGTTCTGCCTTGTGACAATTTTCAAGATGCGCGTAAATTCCTCATGGGAGGAGGAGAAAAAGGTCGTCAACTCGGTTTTCTAACTGCTGGTACATACCGCATCAACACCGCTTTATTCAAAGTTATTACGGCAGCCAATGCTAATGAGCATGGCATGAGTCCCGAACACTTACGAGTCTATACAGTCGCCTCAGATAAAGTCGGCGTTGTTGCCACTCTTGATGGCGTTCCTATTCCCGCAGGGGAGATGGCTGGCCCCATTATCCCTGGACACGATAACTTCCAAAACGGTCAAAATTTTATTGCTGGGGGTGGGCAACGAGGCTTGCAAGAGCAGATTCTACTCTCTGGTTCGTGGAACCTGAATCCTTGGTTTGTCAACGTTGAGCAAGTCCCGATGACGGAAATTCCCATCGGCTATGTGGGCGTGGTGATTTCTTTTGTCGGTAAAGCCCAGGAAGATGTCAGTGGTGCTGCCTTCACTCACGGTAATTTAGTCAATCCTGGACATAAGGGAGTATGGGTGGAAGCACTTTATCCCGGTAAGCATCCGCTGAACACCCGGATTATGAAAGTTGAACTGGTGCCAACTATCAATATTGTATTGAACTGGTCTGGTCGCACAGAACGGCACAAGTACGACGCTAATCTGGAAGCTTTGACTGTGCGTTCTACAGATGGGTTCGCCTTCGATTTAGAAGTGTCGCAGATTATTCATGTGGGCGCTTTGGATGCCCCGAAAGTGATCTCCCGCGTGGGTTCGATGCAAAATCTGGTGGATAATGTGCTGGAACCTAGCATCGGTAATTATTTCCGCAACTCGGCACAAGATTACACAGCCCTGGACTTCCTCAATGCCCGTAGTGAACGGCAGGCTGAAGCCGCTGAATATATCAGAACAGCGCTGCGGAGTTACGATGTGCAAGCGATTGATACCTTAATTGGTGATATTCAGCCGCCAGCAACGCTGATGCAGACGCAGACGCAGCGGAAGATTGCGGAAGAAGAACGCAAGACTTACGAAGTCCAACAGATGGCACAAACCCAACGGCAGCAGCTTGTCCGGGAGACGGCGCTGGCTGATATTCAGCAAGAAATGGTTAAATCTGAGCAAAGCGTGACGATCGCAGAACTGAAAGCAAGAGCGCAAATTCAACAGGCGACGGGTGAGGCAGAATCCACAAAATTGCGAGCATCTGGGGAAGCTGACGCTATTCGTGCCACGGGTAATGCTAAAGCTGAAACCTACCGCGCTGGTGTGGAAGCATTGGGTTCACAAGGCTATACCTCGATGCAGCTGATGCAAATTATTGGCGATCGCAATGTGCGCCTGATCCCCGATGTATTAGTCAGCGGTAACAACAGTGGTAACGGTTTGGTAGATGGGCTGCTGACAATGCTGTTGTGGAATCAAAATGGTAAGCAAGGCAACCTTACCCAGCCAAACGGACATGAAGCGATCGCCCAATCAAACCCAGCGGAGCAAAACGGCAATACCCCTGTAGTTGTTGATTTTCCACTTGATAGAGACATTAGCTAAATAAGTGTAGGCGCTTAGTGAATAGTATTTCGTATGATGTATTACCACTAAGCGCCTATCTTTCTTGCATCCGTTTCAGTAGCCCAATACGTACTGGTATCTGTGTTCATCTGTGTTTATCTGTGGTTAAAAATATCTTAAAACCACTTTTCTGATAACTTTTAACTACTATCCACACTTCCTAAAATCGCACATACTTTAGTTGTGGGATAAGTTTAACCACTTTACTAGCTATAAATTGTAATTTTTGCTTTGCTCATACAACAGCGTTACCGTTTGCTGGAGGCGATTGGTCAAGGTGGATTTGGTAAAACCTTTCTAGCCGTAGATGAGGGTCAATCTCCTCCATCTCCTTGTGTCATCAAACAGTTATTACCTCAAAATCAAATATCTATAGAGGCGCAAAATTTAGCAACCCTACTGTTCCAACAAGAAGCGCAACGGCTAAAGGACTTAGGCAAGCATGTTCAAATCCCTGCTCTCCTGGCACATTTTGAAGAGGATCAGCACCTCTATTTGGTGCAAGAGTTTATTCAAGGCATTAACTTAGCTAAAGCTCTAGAAGAGGAGGGCTATTTCAGCGAAGCTCAGATTTGGCAACTTCTAGATGATTTATTACCAGTTCTGAAGTTTATCCACGATCATAAAGTAATCCATAGAGATATTAAACCAGAAAATATCATTCACAGAAACTCTGATAGCCGCTTTGTATTAGTTGATTTTGGTGCTGCCAAACTGGTAAGGGAACTTGACCAATTAAAAATCGGCACACTTATTGGCAGCCCGGAATATGTTGCTCCAGAACAAGCCAAAGGAAAAGCTATTTTTGCCAGTGACCTTTACAGCTTAGGAGTAACCTGTATTTACCTGCTTACTGGCATTCGTCCATTTGATTTGTTCGACATTGCTAATGATTGTTGGATTTGGCGACAGTATTTGACAGATGCAGTGAGCGAGCGTCTCACCCAAATCCTAGACAAGCTACTGCAAAATGCTGTTAACCGCCGCTTCCAGTCCGCTGATGAAGTTCTGCTAGCTATTAATTTTACACATATCAGATATCCCTCAAACATCCTAACTCAAAACTCAAAACTCAAAACTCAAAACTGTAAATGGCAATGCCAACACACCTTAAGCGGGCATTCAGGTTTATTTGCCAGTGTCAATGCAGTTGCCATTAGTCCGGATGGTCACATTCTCGCTAGTGCCAGCGATGATAAAACTATTCGATTATGGAACTTAAACACTGGACAAGCAATCTCTACTCTCTCTGGACATTCACACTTTGTTAAAGCTGTTGCCTTCAGTCCTGATGGAAAAATTCTTGCATCTAGTAGTGATGATAAAACGATTAAATTATGGGATCTGAACACCAAACAGGAAATTTATACCTTTTCTGGGCATTCACACGCGGTTAAGTCAGTTGCTTTTAGCCCCTGCGGTAAGCTTTTGGCTAGTGGTAGCTGGGATAAGAAAATTAAGCTATGGGATATAAATACTTTTGCCGAAATTTGCACTTTTAGCGGTCATGGATTGCAGGTGAGTGCAGTTGCTTTTAGTCCTGATGGTCAACTTATAGCCAGCACAAGCTTTGACAGGACTGTTCAATTGTGGAATTTAAATTCTAGCTTTTCATCTGAATTGTTCCCCAGGCTTGATTACACATTTAAGGGTCATGCCAAATCAGTTTTTGCAGTCGCTTTCAGTCCAAATGGGTCAATTTTAGCAACCGGAAGTGATGATAATACCATCCAACTGTGGAACTTAAGCAACGGCGAAGCCATTCGCACAATTTCTGGTCATTCCTGGTCAGTAGTTGCAGTTGCGTTTAGTTCTGATGGAGAAACCCTAATTAGTGGCAGTTGGGACAAAACAATAAAGCTTTGGAATGTTAAAACTGGGCAAGAAATTGCTACTTTGCTTGGACATATAGATTCTGTATATGGAGTTGCAATTAGTCTAAGTGCTCAAATTATTGCTAGCGGTAGCAGAGACAAGACTATCAAAATTTGGCAACTCATCCTATAATTAGGGTAAAGATAAGCCCTGCAAAGTAAGAATCAATTAAGCGCATCTTTACAGTATTAGCACGGCAGTGCCGTGTCTCTACAACATCGTTATTGAAACCAAGGATAGCGTAAAAAGTTCAAATTTCTGCCCTTGATTTAGGAGCTATTCTGTTGTCCTGATTCCTCTCCCAGCGAGGGGAACTGGCGGGTGTACACTTAACCTCAGCGATCGCTATCGAGGTAGGCTGAACCTCATCGAATTCAGGTGTTGTGCCAGTGTCTGTATCTGGTTGCGGGTACACCTGATTAATTTGACACAACTTTTCGATATGATAATTTTCAGGTTTGGAACGTGGCCCTTGCCAAAGCGCCCACATTTTCAAGTTATACCCTGAGGCGCTAGGAAATTCCTTAGAATCAAACAGCCACCATAAATCTTCCTCAGCCTTTGGAAGCTCTTTCTGCACTTGCTTCCTTACAGCTTGTATCTGCTTTTGCTGCTCTAGAAACCATTGCTCGACCTGTGACCAAGGTTGATTATCCAGATCTTGCAATATATGAGGCTCCATCAAGTTTAGAATTATGGCTCCTCTAGGTGTTGTCGGCGGTTGGGTTTTCAGTTTCACAACAAAGGCACTTTGACTGAAATCATCTGCTAACAAGCTGGGATACTGATATAACAAGTTTTGAGCTACAAAATAAAACTGAAACCAGCAGCTGATGAGGAGATGGCTACCGAACAAAATTACTAGCTGTTGGCGCACTCTTGGTGGGGGTAGCCTCAATTTCAGCCCTTTTTCTAAAAAATGAGGCATAGCAGCAATAACTGCTGAGACTGGAGGCCACCAAATCAAGGCTAAGGGCGGTAATCCATCTGACCAACTGCCAAAAATGAAAATACAAACTAAAGCCCCGGTAATCCAGGGGCTTAAACAAAAAGGCCCAATATATATTGGTTGTTCATTAGTAGCCCAGCCCACACCCCAAATTAAAAATATCCATCCCCAAGTTGACAGCCAGTTTCGCACGAGACCAGTCGCTAAAAATGACATAACGTAAGAAAATAAGCTGAGTAAAATTAGGGTCTGCCAGGAATAAGCTCTGGGAGGAGTAACTAATTTTTTTAGCCATTTCAATAACTTAATTAAATATTCCAAGGGATTTTATTCTAAAAATTTATTTCAATTGAACGAAGAAATAAAATCATCAAGATCGCACTATGGCTACAAGCGTTTGCCAAGAGTATAACCTCAGCTTGAGTTGAACTTTTTTGTAAATGTTCTTGCTTAACCAAAGAATGAGCATTTTTACTCTTCCGAGATTCTGGCTCTAGAGATAATTGATTATTGTCAGGTTCAGATACTAAAAATTGTAGTATATCTAATCCTTTTACTTTAATCAAAAAAGAGGCAAAGAAAAGCCCAATACCGAGCATTATAACAAAAGCATTAATGAAGGGCAATTGTGAATTAGTAAAGCGATTAAAAAATATAAAACTGATAATTTGAAGTTTTAGAGGATAGGGGAGGAAGGGCTGAATACAAAAGAAAACCAGCCAACCCAGGATTGTGGAGAGTAAATTCATTGAGGTGGCGTATTCAATACTGGTTCTGCGACTTATTTTAAGCTGCCGATGCAAAATGAACGCTTCCAAGGCGATCGCTATCAGCAGAAATAAAAACTGGAATAAAATTGTCGGCATCGGCAAAAAAGGTGTCAGCATAAGCTTTTCGTCTTTTCACCTGGTTCCACGTCAGGGCTGATAAATTCCCTCTTTTAATATTTTGAGGTTTTTTTGAAACAGCTGGTCTTTCCACCGCACACCGAAGACGGCTAAACTGCATGAGGAAACTTTCACATCATTTGGGTGCAAGGATTAAGCATGACAAGGACTGGCATCGGTATTCGCACGGCCTCAAAGCGTCTTGAGCGCCTAGCTGGTCAGATTCATGTTTATGATGGTGCCGGGAAGGGCAAGTCTCAAGCAGCGCTGGGTGTTGTTCTGCGCTCGATAGGGCTGGGAATTAATACCTACTCGGACACGCGAGTGTTACTATTGCGGTTTCTTAAAGGCCCAGGACGTCCTTATGATGAAGACGCCGCAATTGAAGCTTTGCAGCGGGGTTTCCCACACTTAATCGATCAGGTGCGTACTGGTCGAGGAGAGTTTTTTGGGCGCGACGAGATCTCCCGCTTTGACAAAAGTGAGGCATCGCGGGGCTGGGATGTCGCTAAGGGGGCGATCGCCTCTGGTTTATATTCCGTTGTCGTTCTAGATGAACTTAACCCCATACTAGATTTAGGATTGCTGCCCGTAGAGGAAGTAATCAAGACCCTGAAAAATAAGCCAGAGGATCTAGAAGTAATTGTTACTGGTCGGGGGGCACCCCAACAGCTACTGGATATTGCCGATTTGCACTCGGAGATGAGACCCCACCACCACGCCACATCTGAGAAACAGGGGATTGAGGGGATTGAAATCTATACAGGTGCTGGCAAAGGCAAGTCCACGAGTGCCTTGGGCAAGGCATTACAGGCAATTGGCAGAGGTATTAGCACCGACAACTCGCATCGGGTGCTAATTATGCAGTGGCTGAAAGGCGGTACTGGTTATACAGAGGATGCGGCGATCGCAGCTCTTCAACAAAGCTACCCTAATCTAGTCGATCATCAGCGCTGTGGGGGAGATGCCATTGTTTGGCGGGGGCAACAGCAAGAGTTGGACTATGTGGAAGCAGAACGGGGCTGGGAAATTGCTAGTAGCGCGATCGCTTCTGGTCTGTACAAAACTGTTATCCTTGATGAACTCAATCCCACAGTTGACCTAGAACTGCTAGATGAAAAGCCAATTGTGGAAGCCTTACTGCGTAAACCCCGTGACACAGAAGTGATTATCACGGGTCGCTGTCTGAATCAACCAGCTTATTTTGACCTTGCTAGCGTCCACTCGGAGATGATTTGCCATAAGCATTACGCCGACCGAGGCGTAGATCTAAAGCGAGGCGTTGATTTTTGATTCTGAGATGAACAAAATTGCCAGCTTTGGAATGTATCCTTCCAACTTTGCCTTCCGAGTTTTTAGTGTAAATGTTGGAGAATATGACACCTATCCTGACGTTACTGACCAAACACTTGCTCAAGGTTTTTCAGCACGGCTGGGGAGCCTAAGCTTTTACACCTTGGCGGAATGTAGGTGGATTACCATTGAAATTTGGGTCGCAGAGCCATCCGATGAAATATGCCTTCTTCCAGAGACTGTGCGTGCGATTTTAGTGCCGTTCTCAGTATTCGAAGCAGGTACTAAGATTGCCGATATTATCGGATTGGTTGAAGGACAGGTGCATCTTACGAGAGGGGAATATGCGTTGGTCTTCGAGCTGAAGCTCCAAGACGATGTTGAGTACTTGAATAGTGCTCAATATCAGGAAAATGTCGCCGACTGTTCTACTCAGGAGTGGTGCCGTCTAACCTTTTACCCCAGAGAAAATTCTGTTCAACCAGAAATATTACGATTGGATGCTTGGTCTGAGCCAACCTATCCTATTGACGGGTACGCTGGTCTTAACCCTACTTATCCGCTCTTGATGGAAATCTAGATGGCCAAAAGTCGTAAGGGCGATCGCAGTTGGTGGTGGCATTCTTGAGCAGCTAGAAAATTGCAATTACCTGGGTTGCGGTTTGACTGATCCGCGTTCAGGACAACGCTAAAATGCTTGCTCTTAGCGGGACTTAGACAAAATCTTCTGCAAAAATGACTTTAATATGATGCCTATTTTCCTTTCTAGACAATGAAGTAGCCCTGGTTAAAAAAGGGGGAATTTGAAAAGGCCCCTTTACGAACAACCCGCACAATGCATTGTAGAAATCTTCAGCCGGAACGTTTCTACTCTACGGCGAGAAATCAAAAGGGGGTTACAGGTGTCGAAACAGAAACTACTGAGTGAGGAAATCGACTTTTTAACACAGGCAACACTGGGCAAGGTTTTTTCTGTTGCAAGTTGTCTCCTTGGTTCCAGTTAAAGGTGTTCCACCGGAAAGGCCCTTTCTCAGCAGCGGCCATCCACAACAGACGTTTCGCGCGCGTCATCGCCACATAAAGCAAGCGAAATTCCTCAGCAGTTTTCAGGTGCCCTGCCTGTTCCCAAGCCTCATCTGCTGCTGGCAAGGGAGATTGACCGTGGAGGCTAGCGCGAATTTGGGCACGGGCTACCTCCGCCAAGGTAAAGTCTCCTAAAAACTGGGCGGCATTAGGAACCCAAGGGCTGCCAGGAAGGGTATCTTCATGCAAAAAGGGGATAAAGACATAATCCCAATCCAACCCTTTAGCTTTGTGCATGCTGATGATAGTGAGTTGGCGCTTCCGCATATAGCTGTCGTCGCTATCTTCGGCGTTTACAGGTTCAAACCGTTCCGAGTTAACTATTTCGCTCAGGGCTGCTAGAGTGGCGCTCATGGAACTATTACCAGCAGTTTGTTTGGCAACCCGTTCTGCCAATTTATCTGCTGTGGCTAGCTCAGATTGGTCGTAGTTTAAGGTTAGTGCTAAAAAAGAAATTAGCTGATAGTGGGGCAGTTCTAACCGCGCCCGCAGCAAACTGCGACAGTAGCGGCAAGCCTGACGTACTGAGGGTGTCTGAGGTGGATCTAAAGGGCCAGGATAGAGAAATTGCTCTGGTATGGTGGCGAGGGCGTTGAGGTCTTGGGTGGGGATGAGTTGACGCTGTACGAGGGCTTCTAGCGCGGTTTTGAGGTAATCAGGAGAATGAGGGCGGTCGAGAAATTGCAGTAGCGCCAGAATTTCACCAGGGACGTGGGAATGGCGATCGCTCTGAGCGACATCATAAACCTCAATTCCATGCTGACGCCGCAGAAACTCTAGTTGAGCCGCAATAAAGCTGCCTTGCCTGTTCTCCCGTACTAAAACAGCTGCATTACCCTCTGGGTTCTGGGCAAATAATTCCATCACCCGCTTTCCTATCAGCTCCACAGTCTGATAAATATCCTTGGGACTATGGAGTTCTAGACCTCGACCCGTTGGTGCTGGGTTGGCATCGGCTTGGGGGTCGCCTGGGTTAACACAACGAATTTCTTGGGGACTAAAGGGTTGCTCTGTACCCGCAATCCGGGAACGATTCACCCAATGTAGGACAAAATTGGCGGCATCAACGATAATCCGGGAACTACGACCAGCTCGATCCATTGTTGCTAGACGTTCTTGTTGGCGGCATTCTTCGCAAAACCGGCGGAAATAAATAGGGTCGGCTGGGGTAAAGGTAGAGTTGATAGCTTGGTTAGGATCGCCAACACGCACTAGATTAATAGTTTTGAGTTTTGAGTTTTGAGTTTTGAGTAGGGAATCTACTTGGGTATCAATAGTTTTGAGTTTTGAATTTTGAGTTTTGAGTAGGGAATCTCCTTGGGTTTGACCTGAATTTGAATCGGTTGAGTCGCTGGCGAGAATTTCTAACAGCTTGGTTTGAAGTGGGGATGAGTCTTGGGCTTCGTCTTCAAAGACGGCAAAAACTTGCTCTTGCCAGAGGCGTCGGGCGCTTTCATTCTCTAGTACCCGCAGCGCGGCAAGAATCATGTCGTCGTAGTCGATGAAGTCGCGCGATCGCGCATAGATTTGATACTGCTCGTATAACCCAGCGGCGATCGCTAAAATCCCATAAGCTTCTGGCGTCTGTTCGCTCAACGCCCATAAATCTTGGGGCATCAAACCAGAGCTTTTTGCTTCATGAATAAGAGTGTTAGCCAGATTGGGCAGCACCTCAGTACGCAAAACTGACTGACGCCGTAAACGTTCGGTTTCTTCCCCATCAAATTGATTTCCCTCGAGCAGCAAGGAATAGCGGTAGGGATTAGCGGCAATCCACTGTTCCACACAAGCCCGGATCAACCGATGGCTTTGGTTAGGCGAAACTAGCGTCGCCGTCTCTAAATTCAGACCCGACAGATCTCGATGACGGGTGGCAATATTCAAAGCCAGACCGTGTAGGGTATGGACGACAAAGCCGTTTTGCGGCAAATATAACTCCCGCAGGCTGGCGCGGATTTTGGCTTTGATATTAGCGGCAGCGGAGCGGGTAAAGGTGACAATGATTAGTTGGCGACGGGCATGAAGTTGGTAACGGGCGATCGCTAAAGCAGCTGCCACAGCCATACCCGTAGATTTCCCAGCACCTGGCACAGCAGAAACCGCTAGTGGTCCGCCCTGCCAGTCTGCCATGCTTTGTTGTCCCTCTCGCAAACCATTGCGGAGGCGCTCTATAGCCTGCTGTCGTAATGCCGCCAGCGAAGGTTGAAGTGAGTCTGGCAAAGACTTAGAGGCGGCTGATCGAGTCAAATTGGCATCCGGAGCGTCTGACATCTTTTGCTACAGGGGGCGATCAATCTCAGTGTAGTCCTTGAATGCCAACGGCAGCAGCAACTCTGACCGCCTTTGGTAATTTAGCTATTCATCAATCTGCCACATGTCTTTAGCTAGGGCTTCATCAAGGATTTTTTTCGGACGTAGCAGCAAAAGCAGGCGTCCCAAAAGGGGAACATCTGGGGCATCTGGGAACCACTGGATCTGCAATTCCCCAGCTTGCTCAACAACAAAGTAGCTGTTGGCCTCCCATTCTTGCTCAGAGCGATCGATGACAATCAAGAGGTCTTCAGATTTGCCAGTCAGCTTGGTAGGCAGTTGAGTGCTGTTGCAGAGAATGGCTACTGGGTCTTGTGCCCTCAATAAAACTTGCCAACCGGGCAGGGGTACCCAAGTCCCATTCCAGGATGTCTGTACCAGATGAAATGAACCAGTTTCTTCAACTGGCGGAATATTTTGCAGGTCTGCGACTGAGAGGGGCAGCTTACCCACTACGGGTATGATGCGGGGTAGTTCTTCTTCTTCTTCAAACCTGTACAAGGGTAACTTGGGAGCAGGTCGCTTGGAGACGCTGCCAAACTCGGTCAGTAGTTGCTCAATCTGTTGCCGTGCGGTTTGGCTGTGAGCAAACATCAAGCCGCGAGCAATTAAACGCGATCGCTCTGGTAAATCTGTTTGTTGCTTAGCGTATCTCCAATACTGGTAAGCGACAGCATCGCCGGGATGGTCTGAAAACCCTTCTGGCAAAGTTCGTAACCAGGAAAAGTCCTTGACTGCTTTGGCAACCTCACGGGCACCTTCAGAGTCCAGCTTTTTGGCTTGCAAGAATTCGGCGACGGCGGCTCTTTGTGGCTGGGTAAGAATACGCAATTCGTACAAACTATCGCTGCCGCTGCGCTCATAGCGCGATCGCACTTCTTCCGAGACGCCAGCATTTACAATAGTGCTGTAGACTTGTGACGCCACAATAATTTGATTTTGCTGGATCGGCTCAAACCCAGTTTTTTCAAAAATCGCTTGCGGGTTGTAGCCAGCTTTTTGCAGCTCGGCACACGCCTGCCCCCACTCAACCCAGGTTCCTTCTTTGCGTCGCAGCGATTGCAACAAAAATTCAACATTCTCTGTCGCTTCAGCCGGTTGAGGGCTACGTTCGGGAGAGTCAGGCGGTGTTTCAGTCATGATAAAGCAACAATGCTATTAAGTGGCGCATTCTAAGTTTGTAAAGTACCCCAACTTGCTTCGCTGAAGTTAGGGCTTTCAACTAAAGCTAACAAGGACAATTTTATTCGTATAAAGGAGTTTCCCGTCTCAACAGCCGATGCCTCTACTAGTTGCCTAGTAGAAGTACTTACACAGCCTCCACAGGCAGCAATCCCACTTCCTGAGATTGTTTGATTGTTCTTCGAGATTTCTTCTGGGAGTGAACAGGGGTCTTCCCGTGGGAGAAATCGATTCTCTGAACTCTGCTAGTACCGAAGCCTTTCTGCTAGTACCGAAGCCTTTTAGTCAGTCAGACGGGTCAACAACCGACCATATTATAACCTGAAACCTGGCATCCATGAACTTTACAGCCTTTACGATAGCAAGTAATAAAACAAAATTGGGGCTACCGCCCCGTCGAAGCACCATCCCCACCGCACGGATGGGGAATTGCGCGAAATTGGTTAAATGTATCGCGTTCAGGTCATAAATATTATCTATATTGACAGCGTGAAATTTGGTTCAAGCCTCGTCCTGCATAGTGGGCAAGGTCAATTCTTCAATTCTTCAATCGTTTGGTTCTCCCCATGTATAGGATTCGGCAACAGTTCTACTAATTCCATAGTCCAAGCAGGTAAAGCATACAGAGCGCACGATAATTACGACCTACTCCTTACCCTTGTCTTAAACAGCTTTTTAATGTTGAGATGTATAAATCCTATGAGAATAAACTTATAAGCAGATAAATTGCCTGCCTTGATTTGCCGCCAATATTTTGTTGTATTGTTATGGACAATGAGATTCCGGAACTTGAAAATATCAGCCGTCAGTTAATGAGCCTAGAGCGACCAAACAAGCCTAAGATGTTGGTGGTAGACGATGAGCCAGATAATCTGGATTTGCTCTACCGCACCTTCCGCCGAGATTTCCATGTTCTTAGGGCTGAAAGCGGTGTCCACGCACTAGAATTGCTAGCCGCAGAAGGGGAAGTTGCTGTAATTATCTCGGATCAGCGGATGCCAGAAATGAAGGGAACGGAATTTCTCAGTAAAACGGTTCCTCAGTTTCCAGACACAGTGCGGATTATCCTCACAGGTTTTACTGATGTCGAGGATTTGGTGGAAGCAATTAATTCTGGACAGGTCTACAAGTACATCACAAAGCCTTGGGACCCCTATGAACTAAAGAACTTGGTACAGCGGGCTACAGACACTTATGACTTGCTGAAGCAACGAACAGAAGAACTCGATCGGGCGCAAGCCCAGACGCAGCTATTAGCAACAATTGTACAGGTAGCCCAGGAATCGCCAAATATAGAGGCAACTCTTGAGTCAATTACCACTGCCTTTGGGAATAAATTCTCAGCCGATGGCTGTATTGTGCAGCTAGTGGAGGGCAAGAATTTAGCAGCGACTTCAGGAATTTACAGTCCTGCTGGTGCTATTGTCAACGCGCTGGAGTCCGATGCCCTCGTGGCAGAGGCGATCGCGACGAAAAAGCTTCAGGTTTGGGTGAGTGAAACCCAAGCTAACATTGAACAATACCAAGCGATCGCTCTCAAAGTGCATCTGGTTGTTCCGATTATTTATCGGGGCGAAGTGCTGGCGATAGTGTCCCTACAGTGGAAACGACCCTGCAAACTCCGAGAAGATGAGCTGAAAATGATTCACCTTTCAGCGCAGCAGGTTGCCTTAGCCCTCAGCGCCCAAAAGGCAGAGTTATAAGTTTTCAATTAAATATTTCAACTTATAACTTATAACTTCTTCCTTGTCCTAATTTAATCCCTATTTTTCCGCATACAAATTCAACTCAAAACTTAAAACTCAAAACTCAAAACTCAAAACTCTTAAATGATTTTAGATAAACCTATAACGCCACCCGCGTCAGAAATCCAAGCATTGTTTGACCGCATTGCCCCAGTCTATGACCAGATGAACGATTGGTTAAGCCTGGGTCAGCACCGCATTTGGAAGCGGATGGCGGTAAAGTGGAGTAATGCTGAGCTTGGAGATACCTGCTTAGATTTATGCTGTGGCAGTGGGGATTTAGCCTTGCTGCTGGGGCGACAAGTAGGAGCTACTGGTCAGGTGTTTGGGGTTGATTTTTCATCACAGCAGCTAGCGATCGCTCATCAGCGTTGCCAAGCCCAATATTCACCTCCCCCGATCACCTGGGTTGAGGCAGACGCCCTAAATTTACCCTTCGATGACAATCACTTTGATGCTGCCACGATGGGTTACGGACTCCGAAATGTTACAGATATTCCCCGTTGTCTTCAGGAGTTGCACCGCGTCCTGAAGCCGGGAGCTTTTGCCGCCATCCTCGACTTCCACCGCCCCAGCAATCCAGCAGCGCGTGCCTTTCAGCAGTGGTATCTAGACAACATTGTGGTTCCAGCTGCCCAGCAATTGGGCTTTACAGAAGAATATGCTTATCTTGCTCCCAGCTTAGATCGCTTTCCTACAGGTTCAGAGCAGATTGAGCTAGCCCGTCAAGCGGGATTTGCTGATGCTACCCACTATCCTATTTCCGGTGGCACGATGGGTGTTTTAGTTATTGCAAAATAGAATTAAGTAAGTAGGCACAAATAAACCAAGAGCAGCCTTCAGAATCTAGAATCCAGGATTTATAAAGATTTGGACTTTTGGTTCCTCTTTCCTGACTGAAAACCGAAAGGTCTCAACCCTCCGACTATCGTCTGGGATGAAAATCCAAAATCCAAAATCCAAAATCCAAAATCGATTGACGCCTTTCTCCTGAGTCCTAAGTTGAATTCATCTAACTTCTGGCTTTACATTAGCCCTCCCATACTAGGTGCAATTATTGGCTATTTCACTAACGATATAGCCATCAAAATGCTGTTTCGCCCCTACCGGGCTATTTACATCGGTAAGCAACAGCTGCCCTTCACACCTGGTTTGATTCCTCGCAATCAAGAGCGGCTTGCCAAACGGGTTTCCGACACAATCATGGGGTCGCTACTCACACCGGCAGAGTTGCAAAACCTGGCACGGCGTCTGCTGCAAACCGAGCGTGTCCAAGGGGCGATTTTATGGTTACTCCAGCTAGCACTAGATCAAGTCCAAGCCGATAAGGAGCAGAAAACAGCCAAGATTCTGGCTGGAATTCTGCGGGATTTGCTCGGTCAATCCTTACCCCGCCTGATTAAAGTCTTAGCCCGTCGCGAAAATTTCTTAGAACCCCAACTTAACCAAATTTTTGACCAGATTTTGCTGGATTTTCAGCTAAGCGAACAACAGGCTACTCAGCTAGCAGATTGGCTACTTAAAGTAGTGCTGCCACCGGACGTAGTGCGCCTAGCATTGGTAGACTTTTTGACGGATCGCAACATTCAAGTGATTGATGAGGGGTTTCGGGAAAAAACTAGTGGTACTTATTGGGTAGTAGCGAATTTATTTGGTTTACGCAATAGCCTGACTCGCCTGCGGACTTTTTGCCTAGATGAGAAAGAGGCGACGAATACCCGCCTAACAGAGTTGTACGCATCTCTAAGCATTCGAGAGCGTCTCAAGGAATGGCTGCAAAATCTGTCTTTGCAAAATTTGCCAGTATCAACAGTGCGGCAGCTACGTAAGACGATACGGGACAGTATCCGCAGCTATGTGCAAACGCGGGGCACAGAGTTAATTGAAGGATTGAGTAGTTCTGTTGATTGGGAAGCGATCGCCACCTTAACCATTAGCCGCCTGCGGAATTCTCCAGTTGTAAATTCTTCATTAGAAGTAGTTAGCAAAGAACTAGCTTTGATTTTGGAGCGCTATCTGGAGCGAGATTTAGAAAATATTGTGGCTCAGGTGATACCTATTTTAAACATCGATCAAGTAATTATTGACCGAGTTAAGGCGACTTCTGCTGCGGATCTAGAAGCGGCAATTCAAGGTATTGTCAAAAGTGAGTTGCAAGGAATTGTTAATTTAGGGGGCATTTTGGGTTTTGTGGTCGGTTTGTTACAGACAGTGGTGCTGGTGCTGCGTTAGGTTGTGACATAATTAATGTCAATGTTGATGATTGGTTATTGGTAAAGCTCTTTGCATAGGCTTTGCCACGGCGCTAACGCGCCTATAAGCATTACCAGCCCTTCATAGTTACATTTATTTTCACCTACGTGCTTAGAGCCTACCTTTCTTGTATCCGTTTCAGTTGCCCAAGAAGTACTGGTATCTGGGTTCATCTGTGTTTATCTGTGGTTAAAACTATCTTAAAACCACTTTTCAGATAGGCTATTAGTATCTACAGTTCCGGTTATTGCATTCTATGCTAAAACATTTAGTAGCTTTTTAATTTAATTCAAAATTAATCAAACCTTCTCTAAAAAATAATCAGCCTCAGCTAATTTATAGGCACATTCACCTAAGAACCTTATGGCTTTATCACGGCGTCAATTTTTTACCCTAGCAGGAACGAGTGCTGCGGGTGCTGTACTTTTATCCCCCCTACAAGCTTTTTATGCTAAAAAGGCGATCGCCATAGGTCCTTATGGCTCGCTTCAACCAGATCCTAAAGGTGTATTAGACTTGCCCGCTGGATTTACCTACAAGAGGTTATCTGAGACTGGCCAAATTATGAAAGACGGCTATAAAGTGCCAGGGGGGCATGATGGCATGGCTGCTTTCGCGGGAGCAAACAACAACACTATTTTGATCCGCAATCATGAACTCCACGCAACTTCCAGCACCAGCGTTGGCTCTCCTAGCACTAAAAAGTACGATACCCAAGGTAAAGGCGGCTGCACAAAACTGATTGTTGCGCCAGATCGTACATTAGTGAGTCATTATGGTGTATTAGCAGGTACCTACCGCAACTGTGCTGGTGGACTAACCCCCTGGGGTTCATGGCTTAGCTGCGAAGAAAGTGTTGAGGTGGGCAACAAAAAGCACGGCTATATCTTTGAAGTTCCGAGTAGTGCAACTACTTTTGTAAATCCGGTTGCGCTGACAGCAATGGGTCGCTTTAACCATGAAGCCGCTGCCGTAGATCCCAACACAGGCTATGTTTATCAAACCGAAGACCGTGGGGATAGCCTCTTCTACCGCTTTATTCCCAGTCAGCCAGGTAAACTAAGTGCCGGAGGCTCTTTGTATGCTTTAAAGATAACGAGTATGCCTGGAGTAAATACCGCTACTAATTTCCCAAAAAATACTCCAATGGCAGTCGAGTGGGTGCTTATTGACAATCCTAACCCTGATAACGACACGGTGCGATCGCAAGGTCAAAACAAAGGGGCCGCTAAATTTGCACGCGGGGAAGGAATTTTTTATGGAAATAATGTAATTTACTTTTGCTGCACGAGCGGTGGCAGTTCCGGAGATGGACAAATTTGGCGCTACAACCCTGCTAACGAAACCATTGAACTATACATTGAACCAAACAATTCAGGCGTACTAGATAACCCTGATAATATTGTTGTTGCTCCTAATGGCGATTTGTTTCTATGTGAAGATGGGGAGGGTACAGATTATCTTGTGGGAATCACTGCGACTGGTACACTTTACCAGTTCGCTCGCAATGCCCTAAATACTTCCGAGTTCGCTGGAGTTTGCTTCTCACCAGACGGTCAAACTATGTTCGCAAATATCCAAAGCCCTGGGATCACATTTGCTATTTGGGGCCCCTGGTAGGACTGAACTGTAGAGGCAATTGAATGTTTCTTAATTCATCCCCGCTCAAAAATCTGTTTCTTTATATAACTCTTGCAACTCCTGCTGTTGTGTGCGACGGGAAATCCGACGATATTTTTTAGTTTCTAGCTTGGGTTCGTACTGGCTTTTACCTGCCTTACTTTTTAACTTCAGAGTTGACTCTGGATTGGCTTGTTGATTCAGAAAATCTTGACGCGCGATCGCTTCTTCCAGAAAATCCAGATAATGCTCATAGCGCTCCCAATCTCCTCGCACCGCACAGTTAGGCTCATTCCGATGCAGGCAATTGCTAAACTGACATCTGTCAGTTGCTAACCGCTGCTTTGCTTCCGGGAAATAAGCCGCTAACTCCTCAGGAGTAAAATCAATATCTGGCTGATTGAAGCCTGGAGTATCCGCTAGTAAGCCACCACTGGGTAATTCAAACAGTTCCACGTGTCGCGTAGTGTGACGCCCCCGGTTAAGTTTCCCAGATACTTCAGCAACTCTTATATTGACATATGGCACTAAATAATTTATAATGCTCGATTTTCCCACTCCAGAAAGACCAGCAAAGACGCTGATTTTATTACTTAGTCGGTTGTTTAGTTCATCTAGACCTGTGTTGGTGTAGACGCTGATAAATAAGGGTTGGTACCCCCACTGTTTGAGGCGATCGCGCCATTGCTGCTGCTGCTCATTTGTGACCAAATCGCTTTTATTGAGGCAGAGGCAAACTTCTAAGCTAGTTGACTCCGCTTTGACCAGAAATCTACTCAACTGGTAGGCGTCTAGCGGCGGATCTGCCAGGGCAAACACCAATAAAATTTGGTTAGCATTGGCAATTGGAGGACGGTCAAGTTCAGTTTGCCGAGGCAGCACTTGAGCGATCGCCCCTCTACCACCAGCCCAATCTGGTTCTTCAATTTCAACGCGATCACCCACCATGACCTTAGACCCAATTTTTTTCAGGCGCGATCGGCGCGTGCATAAAAGAGAAAGTTTTGAGTTTTGAGTTGTAGGGGGAGTAATGTTGAAGGATTGTTCTGTTTCGACCCCAGATTCATCTATTAAACCCGCCCTTACAGAGTTTTGAGTTGAGCTTATTTCTCTACTGTCTACACGCACCTGGTAGTAATTTGCCTGTACCGCCAGCACCGTACCCAAAACCTTGCTCAACTCTGATGTTTGAGTATTGAGTGGTTCTTCTAACTCAAAACTCATAATTTATTACTCATAACTCTTTTGGACGCCGCACTTTCAGAACAAAAAAGCCAGTACGGTCTTCAATGTCTTCAATGTTGTAACCTTCCATTATTAGGCTGTCAGGTACTTGCTCAATCGGTTCTCCTGGGTCTAGCCATACTTCTAACAAAGATCCAGGTGCCATTTTCTCAAGACAAAGTTTGGTTCTGACAAAGTTAATTGGGCAAGGTGTCCCCCGCAGATCCAGTTGAGCATCAGGGGTCTGGGGTGTTCTTGAGGAAGTTAAGTTGTTCATCCGCGAAACAGTCCTCCCAAGAATCCTTCTAGGCCGCCTTTGCCAGTGCGATCGCCCTTAATTTTAGCCAGCTTCTCCAGCAGTTCCCGTTCTTCAGGCGTGATGTGCGTGGGAATGTCAATATGAACCGTAATCAAGTGATCTCCCCGACTAACTGGGTTCCCTAGTCTAGGTACACCGTGATTCTCCAGCGTCAGCACCGTATCAGGTTGCGTTCCCTTGGGAATCGTCAACTCTACTGCACCATCCACTGTATTCACTTCCAGACGGCACCCTAAAATAGCCTGCAAGTAACTGATCTTGATCTCAGAGAGGATGTTAATGCCTTCCCGGTGGAACTCGGCATCTTCCTCAATAAACAAGTACACGTAAAGATCTCCAGGAGGCCCCCCTTTAGCCCCGGCGTCTCCCTCTCTAGAAACGCGCAGGCGAGTTCCATTATCCACTCCTGCTGGAATAGTAATTTTTAGCTTCTTGGTTTCTTGTTTGCGACCAGCGCCTCCACAAGCTTCGCACTTTTGCTCAATCACCTGTCCTTCCCCATTACAGGTGGGACACGCAGAAACTTGGGTGAAGCTACCAAAGGGAGTGCGGGTGGCACGACGGACTTGCCCCGTGCCGCTACAGGTAGAACAGCTTTGGGAGCTAGTTCCTGGTTTTGCGCCACTGCCGCTACAGATATTGCAGTTTTCTAGATGGGGAATCCGAATTTCCTTTTCCCCACCAAATACTGCTTCCCGAAAATCCAGCTTTAAATCTAGGCGCAGATCATCACCACGGGCGGGACCACTCCGTCTTCTAGTGGCCTGACCTGCCCCACCCCCAAAGCCTGAAAAGAAGCTTTCAAAGATATCCGCAAAGCCACCGATATCGCTAAAGTCCTGGAAGCCTGCACCGACACCTGACGCCACACCAGCTTCACCAAATCGGTCATAACGGGTACGCATTTCTGGTTCCGAAAGGACTTCGTATGCCCGATTAATTTCTTTAAAACGCTCTTCCGCCCCTGATTCTTTGTTGACGTCCGGGTGATACTTCCGAGCAAGGCGGCGGTAGGCGCGCTTGATTTCTTCTTTGTCGGCGTCACGAGAGATACCGAGAATTTCATAGTAGTCGCGGGCCATAGAGCGCTGCTTCTTGATAGTGTTAGTGGTTAGGGGTTAGTCAGTAGTTGGGGGCAAGGGAACCCTGCCCTTATTAGCAACAAACAACGGACAATTGGCACCAAGCTAATTATTCAATGGTTTCGTAATCCGCTGTTATGGTTTGGTCTTCATCAAAATCAAAATTGAGTTCTTCTTGTGCCTCTGGTGTTGATTCTGAAGCATTGCTAAAGTTAGGTGTAAAGGGCGTAAACTTGCTCTTGTTAGGTGCCGTGAACTCGTTGTCATTGGGGGTATTGTTGCCTTTTTGATAAACAGCAGTACCCATAGCAAATAGCGTTTCTTGGAACACTTCTAGCTGTTTGTTGAGCTTCTCAAGACTAATTGATGGATCTTCGAGCGCTAAGCGTAGTGCGGTTGCTTTTTGCTCTGCCTGGGTTTTTAGATCCTCACTAATAAAGGCAGCATTATCCTTTAATGTTGATTCAAAGCTGTAGAACATACTATCAGCCTGGTTCTTTAATTGAGCTACTTGTATCCGACGCTGGTCTTCTTCGGCATACAATTCTGCCTCTTGCCGCATCCGTTCCACTTCGCTGTTACTCAACCCACCTGTATTAGTGATGCGGATACTTTGCTCTCGCCCGGTGCCTTTGTCTTGAGCCAATACCTTAAGAATCCCATTCACATCTATTTCAAAGGAGACTTCAATTTGGGGGACACCTCGTGGAGACGGGGGGATGCCGGTTAGCAGGAATTTGCCCAGACTATTATTGTCCTTGACCATAGCTCGCTCACCTTGCAGCACATGAATTTCTACAGATGTTTGTCCGTCTGTTGCTGTGGAAAACACCTGAGATTGGCTGGTGGGGATAGTGGTGTTGCGATCAATGACTCTGGTAAACACTTCTCCCAAGGTTTCAATGCCTAGAGATAGAGGCGTCACATCCAATAACAGCACATCCTTGACGGCACCACCTAAAACGCCGCCTTGAATTCCCGCTCCAAGTGCCACCGCTTCATCTGGGTTAACAGAGCGATCTGGTTCTTTGCCGCCAAAAAAATTCTTAATCGCCTTCTGGACAGCGGGAATCCGAGTTGAACCACCTACTAAAAGAATGCGGTTAATATCATCTGCTTTTACGTCCCCGTCCTTGAGAGCCTGTGTTACTGGTTCTAGGGTTGCCTCTATCATATGACTTACCAGTTCTTCAAACTTGGAACGCGAGAGTTGCATTTCCAAGTGTTTAGGACCTGTTTCATCAGCTGTGATAAACGGCAGGTTAATGGATGTAGAAACGATGCTAGAAAGTTCAACCTTGGCTTTTTCTGCCGCCTCACGTAGGCGCTGGAGAGCCATTTTATCTGTTCCCAGGTCGATACCTTCTGAAGACTGGAAGTTGTCAATCATCCAGCGAACAATCTCATTATCAAAGTCATCCCCACCTAGGTGGTTGTTACCTGACGTTGCCTTGACTTCAAATACGCCGTCTCCAAGCTGTAGTACGGAAACGTCAAATGTACCACCACCCAAGTCAAAGACTAAGATGCACTGTTCTTCATCTTGCTTATCTAAACCATAAGCAAGGGCCGCAGCTGTCGGTTCGTTGATGATACGCAAGACTTCTAGCCCAGCGATGGTCCCGGCATCTTTGGTTGCCTGCCTTTGCGCGTCGGTGAAGTAGGCAGGGACGGTGATTACTGCTTTGTCCACCGACTCTCCGAGGAAGCTTTCAGCATCCTGCTTTAACTTTTGCAGGATCATTGCCGAGATTTCCTGGGGGGTGTAGTTATGCCCCCGGATCTGGACATCAACGGTATCATCGCGACCTTTAACACATGTATAAGGCACCCGCGATCGTTCTATTTCCGTCTCATCCCACCTGCGCCCGATAAACCGTTTAATGCTATAAACCGTATTTTCGGCATTAGTCACAGATTGCCGCTTCGCCAGTTGACCAACCAGGCGCTCGCCTGCTTTGGCAAATCCGACGATACTGGGAGTAGTCCGCCCACCTTCAGAGTTGGGAATTACGATCGGTTGACTCGCTTCTAAAACAGCGATGCAACTATTGGTCGTACCCAGGTCGATACCAATGACTTTTCCCATACGCGGCAGTAAAGATTTGCAAAGTTTTATGTGTCAGTGGAACTCGTTGCCAGGGATTACCCTTTTGTTGAGCAGGAGGCCCGTCTCCTTTATTCTAAACACTGACACCTGGGGCTGTTTCTGGGTCGCGGTTATTGCCACATCAAGTTTCTGTGGTGCCGGAATTGCTTTCATCTGAGGTTACCACAGGCTCAGCAGCGGCAGCAACTTTGACCATTGCGTGGCGCAGGACGCGATCGCCTAAGAAGTACCCCCGCACCAGTTCTTCCATTACCGCCCCTTCTGGGTATTCCTCAGTGGGTTGGCGCATTACTGCTTCGTGAAGATTGGGATCGAACTCTTTGCCCTCAGGACGCATCGGAGAAACGCCTAGGCGCTTAAGACTATCGACCAGCTGCTTGTACACACTCTGATAACTTTTGTGAATGGTCATTTCCCCATCCGTTTGCGGCTTGAGATGCGATCGCGCCCGCTCAAAATTATCCACCACCGACAGTAACTCACTAATCGTGGCACACTTTACCTGAACCTCCAAATCTTCCTTTTCTTTGAGCGTGCGCCTGCGGAAATTCTCAAAATCTGCGGCAATCCGCATATATTGATTTTTCAATGAGTCACATTGATTGGCGCGCTCTTCGAGTTGTGCCCTTAATGTCTCTAATTCTCGCATCAAGCCTTCAGTTGCGGCTGAGTCGTTCACGGGTGCGGCACTTGTTGCTTCTGCTGCCGTCGTCGAGACATTCTCCCCTGAAGCTTGAGCAGACCATACTTCTGCTGAGGTCGCATAGGTTTGACTTGACGGATCGACTTGTGCTTGTGAGTCCGGTTCTACACTTAACTTCACATCACCGGTAGCCGAGTCGGCATACTCGGTCTGAGGGGAAAAATTTTCTGGCTGATTTTCTTCTTCGATCATGGTGTACTCATCCCAGTTGAGAGACTGCTTAGAAATGGCGATCTCGTTTATCTATCTTTACCTACTAGCGCGACTATCCCTGACTAATGACTAATATGTTGGCAAGTTCTAGCCTTAACCAAAGGGTGGGCAAGCGCATCGGGTTAGGGATTGCTACTTCCTAGAATCATAGTGTGCCCAGGCAAAATGCTGGTAGCATTTTTGCTCGTACAGTCTTAAGCCCTACGCCTAGTAAAGCCCTGAAATTTTGACAAATGTTTACTTCTCTAATTTAAATGTAACATTTGCTGTTGCTAGATTGTCCCTACCTCTCTGGTAAGGGTGCGTGATATAATAACTACATTGACTAAGCTCAAAATGCTAGTCATTAAAAGAACCGAACCCGCTTTTCAAGTAGGGGTTTCATCTAACGATAGGCATTCGCTGCCGCTACCAAAGGAGCGTAAAACTTTCTAGGTAATAAGGGTTGACGAGCATTTTTGTATGTTTCCCAAGGTGATAAGGCCTTAAGGCTTTGTTCGCGGGTTCCCTGGCATATATTCTGGGTAGCATAGTCTATGGAATTAACCCGCCGCTAAGGGAGAGTAAAGTCTTGACCTCCCGGTGAATTGAGAAGCCTCCGCCATACTTCTTAGCGGTTGGCATGGCAGCATCTCTCTAAAAGCTAACCAGGTCGGTTCAATTAAACCACCTAAACTTTTTTTCAGGATAAGGGGTTAAGTTTAAGATAATTACTCTTTTACCCTAACTGCCGTTTTTACAGAGTGCTGTCAATATCGCGCTTACCTGCTTATCTGTAAATGTTCTCTATACTTAGGCTTTGGCTAAAATTTTGCCACCTCTCAGACCGAGAGTGTTTGAAACTCAGAAGCATTTTTGTACAGATAATTCAATGCCTCACCAGCCTGGGCATATGCAGGTTTAGTGCCTCATTTTTTTCATTGGTGCCACAACAGATCAGACGCCCGAAACGGTCTGCTAGCGGCTTGCCTATAGCCTCTTGAAGTCTGTAGCCAAAGTGCAATTTTGCTAAAGGCTTTGGGAATACTTTATAAGGATATCTTCTGACCAGCTATGACTCAATCCTCATCATCCAGGCGCGCTCTCATCGTCCGCAATGGCCGCACTGATCTTTCGCCTTTCTGCAACAAGCTGATTCAGTCTGGTTACATCGACACGCAGCAGATGCAGCAGGCACTAGAGAAAAGCCGCAAGTCAGGTAGACCGCTGACGGAGGTTATGGAAAGCGTAACCGGGCAAGCTCTGCCTCCCGAGGTGTTGCGCCAGTACAAGAAACAGCAGCTGTTTGAACTCAAGGTTATTTACGGCATTGAATCTCTAGATCCGGAGATTAATCAAATTCCCCTCCATCAGGTGGCTCACCTGATCGACACGCTCATCCCAATTGATATATGTCGTCGTTATCGGCTAGTACCACTATCGAAGAATGAAACTCAGCCGCCATCGGTCTTGGTGGCTATGGTTGATCCTGATAATCTACACGCCAAGGACGATTTGGAAAGGATTTTGCGTCCTCAGGAAATTGGGTGGCAGCGAATGGTAATCGCCCCAGAAGATTATCAGCAGCTGATTTCTAGATACCTTGATGAGCAAGTAAAAAAAGAGGCAGCCGCTAAAGCTCAAAAGTCTTTTGACGTTCAGTCCGATATTGCGGGTTTTGAAAATCTCGATTTCAAGGAGGCACCAGAGGACACTGATGCTGAACTGGATCTAGATGGGGCGCAGGAAGCTCCAATCATCACGCTGGTTAACAGAATCCTGGCAAAGGCTCTGCACGAGAAGGTTTCTGACATTCACATAGAACCCCAAGAAGAATTTATGCGGATTCGCTTTCGCAAAGATGGGGTACTACAGCAAGCGTTCGATCCCCTGCCGAAAAAAATTATTCAGGCAGTAACTGCCCGCTTCAAAATTATTGCCGAGCTGGATATTGCCGAACGCAGGATGCCCCAAGATGGCCGCATCCGCCGCATTTATGAAGGGCGCAAGGTGGATTTCCGCGTCAATACTCTTCCTAGCCGCTACGGTGAGAAGATCGTGATGCGGCTCTTGGATAACTCTTCCACACAGTTAGGCTTGGATAAGTTGATTTCCGATCCAGAAACACTACAGATTGTTCGAGACATGGCCAGTCGTCCATTTGGACTAATTTTAGTGACAGGGCCAACAGGATCGGGGAAATCGACAACATTGTACTCGATTCTGGCTGAACGCAACGATCCTGGGGTAAATATTAGTACAGCAGAAGACCCGATTGAGTATGCCTTACCGGGCATCACTCAAGTGCAGGTAATTCGGGAAAAAGGCATGAACTTTTCCTCAATTCTGCGGGCATTCATGCGGCAAGACCCAGATGTGATTCTGGTGGGTGAGACACGGGATAAAGAAACCGCACAAACGGCGATGGAAGCAGCATTGACGGGTCACTTGGTGATGACAACCCTGCACACCAACGATGCTGCTGGTTCAATTGCCCGGTTAGACGAAATGGGTGTGGAACCCTTCATGGTTTCTGCTGCCCTAATTGGTGTCTTAGCGCAACGCTTGATGCGGCGGGTTTGTTCTGAGTGCCGCATTGCCTATACACCCAGCCGCGAGGAACTTGCCAGATTTGGTCTATCTGCTGCTAGTGAAGGTGTAGTCACCTTCTACAAAGCCAAAACCCTGCAACCAGAGGAAGTTCAGGAAGCCAAAGCCAATAATACTCTGTGCGAAAAATGTAATGGCATCGGCTATAAGGGTCGGGTGGGTGTCTATGAAGTCATGCGTATAACAGATGCGCTGCAAACCTTAATTAACCAAGGTGCCTCTACCGCTCTGATTAAAGAAACAGCAGTGCAAGAGGGCATGACGACGTTGCTGGCTTACAGCTTAAACCTGGTGCGTGAGGGTCACACTACTCTAGAAGAAGTAGAACGTGTGACTTTTACTGATACGGGTCTAGAAGCCGAACTCAAGGCCAAACGTAAGACTTCTCTCACTTGTCGTACTTGCAAGGCGGAATTAAAACCGGAGTGGCTAGACTGCCCCTATTGCATGACGCGACGT
Source organism: Aphanothece sp. CMT-3BRIN-NPC111 (assembly GCA_019359765.1). Classification (GTDB taxonomy): domain Bacteria; phylum Cyanobacteriota; class Cyanobacteriia; order Cyanobacteriales; family JAHHGU01; genus JAHHGU01. Next base: position 30,939 of record JAHHGU010000008.1, on the reverse strand, counting down.
TTTGAGGGCTAGAGGCTAGGGTGAACAGTTTTGAATTGAAGACATCTTTATAAATCAACACTTCCCCACCCGTAACTCTGCAAAATACTCAGTTAAAAAGCTAACAAGTATATTCAACCAATAATCCCTAACGGAGACAGCACTATGGCTATGGAATTAATGATCGAAGACTTGATGGAGCAACTCATTGAGATGGGTGGCTCAGATATGCACATTCAGGCTGGGGCCCCGGTCTACTTCCGCATCAGTGGTAAGCTGGCTGCCATCAATGAGGAGCCACTGACACCCCAAGACTGTCAAAAACTTATCTTTAGCATGCTGAACAACACGCAGCGCAAGGATTTGGAACAGAACTGGGAACTTGATTGCTCTTATGGGGTTAAAGGCTTGGCTCGCTTCCGCGTCAATGTTTACAAAGAACGCGGTTACTATGCGGCTTGTTTAAGAGCGTTGGCGTCTAAAATTCCTAACTTTGATATGTTAGGCCTCCCAGACATCGTTCGAGAAATGACTCATCGGCCTAGAGGGATGGTGTTAGTAACTGGGCAAACTGGTTCTGGCAAAACTACCACTATGGCGGCCATGCTCGACTTGATCAACCGGACGCGGGCGGAACACATTTTAACGGTGGAAGACCCGATTGAGTATGTTTTTCCGAACGTCAAGAGTTTGATTCACCAACGTCAAAAGGGCGAAGATACTAAAAGCTTTGCTAATGCCCTCAGGGCGGCGCTACGGGAAGACCCAGATGTAATCTTGGTGGGAGAAATGCGCGACCTGGAGACGATTGGGCTGGCGATTTCAGCAGCTGAAACAGGTCACTTGGTATTTGGAACCTTACATACTAACTCCGCGGCTCAGACAATTGACCGGATGCTAGATGCGTTTCCCCCAATTCAACAGCCGCAAATCCGAGCACAGCTATCCAATTCCCTGGTAGCAGTCTTTAGTCAATGCCTGATACCTAAGAAAAACCCCAAACCAGGTGAATATGGTCGGGTAATGGCTCAGGAAATTATGATCGTAACACCCGCCATTGCTAACTTGATTCGAGAAGGAAAAACGCCTCAAATTTACGGTGCTATTCAGACTGGGCTTAAATTGGGAATGCAGACTATGGAAATGACTTTAAGTAACATGGTCAAATCTGGTCTAATATCTTTTGAGGCGGCGATGAGCAAGAGTTCCAAACCCGACGAGCTACAGCGTCTCATCGGTGGTGCGCCAATGGCGGCTAAGGCTGGTGCCCGGTAGAAGTAAAAAGGCAGGCATTGATTACTCTGCCCACAAGGGGCAGAGATTCAGTTAGTTGTGCATACTTTCAACTACCTACGCCGCTACGCCCACACTAACGACGGCAAGCGGCTTCATTACTCCTTGTAGATATGGCATTCCTACCGCCCCTAGAAAAAATAATTTTATCTTCCTGTTTCTTTTTTAGTAGGTGATAGAAGTTCTATCTTTGTAAGCTAAATCTCACTGGGCTGAAAATACCTGAATGCTTGCATTTGACAATCCAAAATCCAAAATCTAAAACTTAAAATCCAAAATCGGTATGAGCCATGCCTACTTACACTGCTGATGTTCGGGATTCTCAAGGAAAAGCTAAAAAAGAAAAGATAGTTGCTGACTCCCTTGGTCGTGCCCGTGATGCTTTGCGTCAGAGATATACTTCCGTCCAAAACCTCAAAGAATCAGCAAGCTTTAACCTTGGTAGCTTTGATTTAAACGAAATCAATATTGCTTTAGCAAAGGTAAAAGTCAAGGATAAAGCTGTCTTTTCTCGTCAATTTGCTGCCATGGTCAACGCGGGTGTGGCTATGGTGAGGTGCTTGGGTGTCTTATCTGAACAATGTTCCAATCCCAAGCTAAAAAAGGCTCTTTTGGAAATTAGTGCCGAGGTACAACAGGGAACAAATCTTTCCGATGCCATGCGGAAACATCCTGACTGTTTTGACAATCTATACGTCAGTATGGTACAGGCAGGTGAGGTTGGAGGTGTCCTTGATGAGGTCTTGAACCGATTAGCTAAGGTACTTGAGGATACGGCACGGCTGCAAAACCAAATTAAAGGAGCTATGGCCTATCCGGTCGCCGTTGGTATTTTAGCAATAATTGTCTTTCTGGCTATGACGATATTTTTAATACCAGTCTTTGCTGGTATTTTTCAGGGTCTTGGTGGAGAGTTGCCAGCGCTGACACAGTTTATGCTGTTTCTTAGCGAAATACTCAGAAGTTGGAGAATTATTATTCCCATCGTTTTTGTCATAGCTGCTTCCTTTGCCTACAGGCAGTACTACAAGACGCCTATGGGTCGTGTCACCATGGATCGCTTTTTCTTGAAAATGCCCCTATTGGGTGACTTGAATGAAAAATCAGCTGTTGCTCGTTTTTGCCGCACTTTTGGAACTTTGACTCGTTCCGGGGTGCCGATTTTGAACTCCTTGGAAATTGTCCGAGATACATCAGGCAACCAGGTAATTGCAAACGCTATAGATGCAGCAAGGCGAGAAATTCAACAAGGTGGAATGCTCAGTCTTGCCATACAAAAAGAGCAAGTTTTCCCAATTTTGGCTATTCAGATGATGAGTATTGGTGAAGAAACTGGTGAACTAGATGCCATGCTCATGAAAGTTGCCGATTTCTATGAAGATGAGGTCGAGCAAGCAGTGAAGGCACTCACTAGCGTTATTGAACCCATAATGATGGTTGTGTTAGCGGGAATGGTTGGTGTGATTTTGCTCTCAATGTATCTCCCCATGTTTGCCATATTTGACAAAATTGGCTAAACGTGGTTAGTGGCTAGTTGTTAGTAGTTAGTAGGAAGTCAGACCGCTAACTACTAGCTATTAACTACTAACAAAAAAGTGACTTTTTTAAATGCAACACAATTAGGTATAAAATTTCTAATATAAAAATGCCTGTTAAGCAATTTGAGTACGAAGTGTTGCTAGCAGAGTACAGCAACCACCAGGCGGCGATCGCACTTTTGAGGCAGCACCGACCCTACCTGGAAATGATTCCCAGTATGCGCCGATCTAATGAAAGCTTGATCGTCATTCCTTTGCCCATAGTACGAATTCGCAATGGTCAACTCCAAGGAGGCAGTCCTACTCTGAGTCCAAAACAGGTGGCATCTGGGGGAGAAGCTATTTGCCTGCCCTGCGATGTCGCCATTTTGATGTGCGACCCAGAATGGAAAATTAAAATGGAGGTGGAAATTTTTGTCTTCATCCATCGCCCCGAAGAAGACTTCTCCCATTTGCTGAGTCGGTGGCGGCAGACGCAGGTATTGCTAGACAAAGATTATGAATGGCTGATGCCTCCCGCTCATAAACACATTTTCAGCGAGGGAACTAATCGGATTTATCCCCTGTTCGTTGTCTTTGAAGCAACGCCGGAACGGATTAAGCGAGGCTTAACGGGAGGCTGTTTGCCTTTTATTATCCACAAGTCAGTACAGTTGGTTGAGGAGATGCCTCAGACTGTGTTACCAGAAAGCCCGAACCTTTAAAAGAAGGTTGAAAATTCTTTTCACCTTCCGGTTACTGAACAAACTGGGGCATGACTTCTGCGGCCGTAAATAGACCGTAAATTCCTCGTCGGTGCAATGACGCTCCAGCTTTGAGATAGCCGAAGGCGGGACCGCAGACATTTGCCGCCATGCTGGTTTCATCACCCAAGGTAAATGTATGGGTGGAAATCTTGCCCTCGAAGGTGCGACCAGTAACCTGGACATTAGTGCTGAGAGGCTTCTTGGGATTGCGGGTATCCACGACGCCACCAACAGTAACGCGATCGCGCGAGCAAATCCCAGCTAGCTCTAGCATCACATCATCAGCGTGTTCCATGTTCTCCAGGGTAAGGATGCCGTTGGTTTCATCGAGCAAAGCTTCCACCTCGGCATCACTCATGGCTCTGGCTCGTTCCACGTCATACCCTGGTAGATGGCCAATATCCTCCCTAATAGTCGCCCGATAGGCTTCCCAGTTGGCAATACCGACTCCGAAGGTAATCTTGACACTATGAACTTCTGCATAGCTTTGAGCAGCTATTGCTGCTGCTGCTGTTAACAGCCCTGGTGTAGCGCCACAGCCCGCCATATAGGTAATACCAGCATTTTGTAGCTCATCTTTCAGTGCCAACATCTGCTCGACTGCGGAAGTGCGTTTGAGGGCATCCACCAGAACCCCTCGCCAACCTGATTGGATAAATTGCCGCACTACAGAAGCCATAAATGTGTTCGGTAGATTCGGAAGAGCGAGGAAATACCCATCCACAGAGGCCTGCCCAATTAAGTCTTGGATACTGCGATTGCTGAGAATGCCAGATGGCTCTAAATATCCTAAAGAACCTAGAGACTGATAGGTAGCAATGCAGGCATCTGGATCTAACCCTTCAGCATTATAGGCATAGCCTTTCTGGTCAGCGGCTGCAACCCATACCATTTCGCGTTTTGGTGCAATAACTTTAGCGGCAGCCTGCCCCAGTCCACCGAATCCCAAAATACCTACACGCACAGGCGCGATCGCTGATGAGTTGATTAAACCTTTAACTTGCTCTGCACTCATTATTCTGTTAACTCAATTGCCACCAAATTTAATTATCACGGTTGATTGTCATCATGCGGTAATAAAACGAGCTAGCCCTGGGATCAAGAGGTGTTTTCGTTTTTACAGCCCATTTTTGGAACAATTCTCTATCTTGACGCAGATGTAAACTTAAGCCACACTGACAAATAATCAATGTACTACTTACTTGATTAATAAGTTTTGTTAAGTTTTGACTCGCTGTGACTCAATTGATAAAAATTAATTTAGTACCTTGTGAGTCAGCCACTCGTTTAAGACCTGCCTGAGACCCCAGCCCCGGCAGTGCCGTTGTTGCTGTAGCCGTTAATCAAGGACTCCCGAAGCCATGAGCATGGAAACATTAGAGTTTGTCATTTATCCCGATGGTAGGGTACAGGAGAAAGTGACCGGCATCATTGGCATATCCTGCGCCGAAGTGACTGCTGCTATTGAAGCCCAGCTTGGTCATGTACTCCATCAAGAGCAGACTTCTGAATATTTTTCCCAAGTCATCGATCAAACGGCGGCAGCAACAACCCAAGCAACCTATAGCGAGTGGTAGTTTTTTTGTTTAGTCTATCCTCATTCAACCTTTGAAAAATAGCTATGTCACACTTTAGCAACATCAAAACTCAGATCCGTAACCTTGCTTCTTTACAAGCTGCTTTAACAGACCTGGGAATAGACTGGAAACCGGGCCCACAAGCGGTGCGAGGCTATCGCGGTCAGACCCGTAATGCCGAAGTTGTTATTGAACAAAACAACGGTTACGATATTGGCTTTAGCTCGAATGGTCAGGAATACGAACTAGTTGCCGATTTGCAGTTTTGGCAGCAAGCTTGGTCTGTGGATCGTTTTCTGAACAAGGTGACACAGCGTTATGCTTACCAAACAGTTTTGAGTGAGACATCTAAGCAAGGGTTTGAAATTGCTGAGCAACAAAAGAATGAGGATGGTTCAATTCGTCTAGTTCTGCAACGCTGGAGCGCCTAATGTCTGCCTTTTCGCCACCGCCGATAGAGCCAATTCCTGAGCGTTCTGGTCTGGAACCAGAGCTAGGTGGCTTTTTGCGGGATGCCCCAGAGCGTTCTGGTCTGGAACCGGAATTGGGTGGCGCGCTACGGCAGAAGGGCGTATATGTTGATGAAATCACCTGTATTGGCTGTAAACACTGCGCCCATGTTGCCAGGAATACCTTTTATATTGAGCCGGACTACGGGCGATCGCGTGTAGTTCGGCAAGATGGAGACTCGGAAGAGTTGATCCAAGAAGCGATTGATACTTGCCCAGTTGATTGTATCCACTGGATGGATTACACCGAGTTAAAAAAGGTAGAAGAGGAACGGCAGTATCAGGTGATTCCAGTTGTCGGATATCCCGTCGATCATGCTATTGTTACTGCCAATCGGCGTCGCAAGAAGCTCAAAAAACAGCAGCAATAGGGAAGGGTATACCTCATACCTACTAGCAATGTTTACGGTTAAGTAGTTGAAATGAATATATAAAAGGGGCTGTACTAACCAGCCCTTTTTTATTGAATTCTCTAATGTCCTAAGTAGACCAACCTAATTAAACTAAATATGAGAATGCGTGAACTTCCCCTGCCTCCCCTGCTCCCCCTGCTTTACGTTTTATTGGAGCTACTTATTTTAGGGGATGGTGTTGCGTCAACAACTGCTCGACTTTAGCCTCATCAATCCTAGAAGCAAGTCTTTTTGCTTCATGAAGATCTCTTTGGGTTTTAGCCAAAGTAAAAGTAGAGCCAACTGAGAAAGTTAAACCCATACCCATGAAGCCTTTTATCCATGCATCCACAGGCAGGTTAACAATACCCGCAGTAGTCATACCAATAGACAGAACAAAAGCAGCCCAAGTTTGGAAAATCCAAGCTGCGCTGTCTCTTTGAGGACCGATTTGCTGCATAGAGCCTCCAGTTGATCTGAAATTTATTGCTAGATCTGCTTGTGTTTTTTTTGATATTAAATTTACATCCACCGAAGGTATAGCTTTGGTGGACAGTTTTTAAATTGGATGCTGAAAGTGGCAGTAGCTTCTCCAAGCTACTTCGCGCCCTGGTAAAAGTGAACTAAGAACAGATTAAGACTATGGAGTTCACTGTTCTACAAACGTCGCCACCTTGCCATCTGGGTTGAGAACTACACGGATTTGGGGATTGCCTCCTCCTTCTATGGGAGAAACAAACTTTTCACCTACTATAGGCATCCCTGTGCGGTCGATGTAGTTTTTCGCTGCCTGGGTGCGCGGGATAATCCGTTCAATTGCCCCATCCCCACCGATTAGCAGAGTGTATTCCAAGGGCTGTGTTAAACCTTGGGGCGGTTTCCATCGCTGCTGGAGATAGTTTTTCGTCTCTGCGACCTGAGGAATGGTATCAATAGAGCCTCTGGCGACATTATTACTATTGCTCTCACTAGCCGCCTCCGAGCGCTGCTGTAGGGCAGAAGTATCCCCTGCCCCACTGGAGGAAAGACTACCATTGCTGCCAATTGAAGGAACAAGATCGCTTGATAGAGTTTGAGGATTTGGGTCGAAATTACTGGCAATCGGAGGAATAACTGGGCTAGCAGTTACATTCGGTAAGGTTCTATCTCCTAGCTTGACGCTTTGGCGAGGGGAGCTACTTGTATTGGGAATTGATGGCAAATTAGCGATGCTTGGGGCAGACCTTGTTGGGGTTGATGGTCGATTGGCAGTCGTCGCAGCCCTTTGTTGCGGTCTTGAGGCAGACCTTGCTGGGGTTGATGACCTGGTGGCAGTCGTCGCAGCCCTTTGTTGTGGTCTTGAGGCAGGCCTTGCTGGGGTTGATGACCTGGTGGCAGTCGTTGTAGCCCTTTGCTGCTGCCTTGGAGCCGGTGCAACAGAAAAAGACGGGCGAGACGTCTTGGAGGTGTTAAACCCTCCTGAGGAAGTTTGGGGTGCGGTCATAGGGAAGGAATTGGAACCGCCAGGCTGCTGGATGCCTGCTGTAGGTGGCAACGGTGTCCCTAGCGGTGGTGGTACTTGCGAGGTCTGCCCCAAGGGGGTTTGTCCTGACAAATTCGGCACTAATCCTCTCGATCCAGCTGAGTTCGGCACCAGTGGCGTAGCTCCAGTCGAGTTTGGTACCAGTGGCGTAGGCCCAGTTGAGTTCGGCAGCGGTGGCGTCTGTAGGGGCAAAACCTGACCGGGAAGGGGAGTCTGCTGAGCTAAATTGGACTGTGTAGTAGGTGTCAGTACAGCAGTTTTGGTAGCTGGCCGCTTCAGTACTTGACCCACAGCTAGTGCTAGACCGACAACAGCCACCAGCCCACCTGCGGCAGCATAAGTCCATGTAGGGCGGTCTTGCAGGTTGAATCGGCGGTTAATCTTTGGTAATGCCACAACTTCCGCAGCATATTCATCCATAGCTGTCGCCAAGTCAAACAATTGCAGCGCACTCAGGGTAACAACCGGCCCTGAGTCCTCTGTCTGTAAGGCTCCTAAGAACAGATCGTGAGCCAACAAGCCCCTAGGTTGCAAATAAGGGGTTGGCGATAGACCCAATAGTGGTGGTCTTTCTACCTCTGGGGCATATCCCTGTTCCTGTTCTTCCTCCGATTGTTCAGTTGTTGTGGCTAGCGGATCGTAGGCCGCAGCATTCTGTGTAGGGTAGGAATTGAATCTCGGCTCAGGTATGGCTTGTGAATTATAGCTGTTGCCATTATCTGGCATTGAACCGTCGGCAGAAGCCAAAAGTCCTAATGGCACTTGGGGCGGGGGGTGGTCAAGAAAATTCTGTACATAGCTTGTAACGGCGTCACATAAAGCTTCGAGTTCGGCGCGATCGCCCCAAATGGTGATCCGTTTTTCTTCTGACTGCCGTGGATCGTCAAAGCTAAGCTGAAAGCGCAGCTGATTAAATACTTTTAGTCCCACCCAACGAGACAAAGGCGATTCTCTCGCCTTGATTTCCAGCGTGCAGGTTGGAGGGGTGTATTGTCGCAAAACCAAGTTAAATAAAGGCATAGGATTAACAGAGTTTTGAGTCTTGAATTTGTAGGGTAGGTGAGTGCAGAGCGGCTTTGACTCTAACAGATGAGGGTGGGTGCATGGAGAGTGAGTTTTCACGCTCGACAGATAAATATTTCCCTAAACCCGTCCCTACAGCGCTTTAGTCTCGCGTTCGATTTAGCAGGGCTAACCACAGACGCCTATGACCATTGGGGCTGCTGTAGAACAGCAAATCAATCAGCAGTTTGAGAGCCAGATGAGTTAGGACGTCAGGCGAGAGGTTGTCTCCATCTTCCATCCGCTCCTGGTAAGTGTTGCTGAAGGCATCCAGATAATCTCCCAGTAAGGCAGCTTGGTGCGGTTCACGGTTTTGCTCAGCCATCTGTTCTAGCAGTGCAACAGCACGGCGGGTAAGCTCATGCTGCTGTTTAGCCAAGTGACAGATGATTAAGACGAGCGATCGCGCTTCTTCCACATCCAGCTTTTTGCGCCCTCCCGAACTTTTACGCTTGGGATTTGACTGGCGCAGACGCCACAGCGCCACCCTGTCCGCCACAATTGACTCTAGGTTTAGATCGGCAGCAGCCTGGAGGATCGCCTCAGAAGTAATTCCTGCTAATGCTTCAAGTGCCAGCAAAACTAAATCCAATTGGGTTTTAATATTGTCTAGTTGTACTGGCTCTGGCTCTTGAGCAAGTGGCAAATCCTCCCATTGGGGAGTTGGCGTGGGCATCTTCACGATGGAGGACATAACTTTAGGATAGGGGACGAGAGAGGTTGTAACTTCACCGTTACGAGTCTTGAAACAAGATTATCTCGGTTTTGGTTAAGTTTCCTTTCGCCCCTACTGAATATAAGCAATAGTAACGCCAGCGCCACCCTCAGATGCGTTAGCTAGCTCAAAACGATCAATTTGAGGGTGCTGCTGCAAAAATTCGTGAACGCCTTGCCGCAGTCGTCCTGTACCCTTGCCGTGAATAATCCACAGCACTCCAGCATCTGATGCTTGAGCGATCGCGCTTTCCAAATCACTTTCAGCATCTGCTACTCGGCTTCCTCTGATATCCACTGTATTTTTGGATGTCCTAATCGCTGGTGCTTGGTTGGGGGGGGGAGAGTTTTGAGTTTTGAGTTTTGAGTCCGCTTCTTGAGTTTTGGGTTCTTTTTTTGCAGCAAATTCGGCTTTTTGTCCATCTAAGGATTCAATATCGGCTAGCGACACCACCATTTTCATTAGCCCGAATCGGACGCTTAGCTCACCATCTTCGTTTGGCTCACTTAACACTTCCGCAGTCTGGCCTAGCCTAGGAATGCGAACCCGATCCCCCGCCTTTGGTCTAAATCCAGGTTTGGGTTTTGGTGGCGGCGATGTTGGTAGATGACGCCCCGCAATTTCCTTTAAAGAGCTGGTTGCTTCTGTTGCATCTTGAGCCGTCATTGAACCTTGCTGTAGCTGGCGAATCACTTGGGCAATTTCACCTTTAGCTTGAGCGATCGCCTCGCTGACTGCCCGTTCCTGAGAAAGCTTTAGTTCCCGTTCTCTTTCCTGCAATAGCGAAGCTTTTTGAGAAACCTCTTTATAGAAATGCTCTGCCTGCTTCAGCAGTTGCGCTGCCTCCTGCGCCTTGGTTTCCTGGCTGCGGCGTTGTGCTTCCAGACCAGAAATTACATGGTTGATATCTTCCGAGACGCCCCCCACTTTTTCTTGCGCTTTGTCAACAATCTCTGACTTTAACCCTAGACGTCTGGCAATTGTTAGGGCGTTAGACCGACCTGGAATGCCCCACAGCAGGCGGTAGGTAGGGCTGAGGGTACGATCGTCAAATTCGACAGAGGCATTCTCAAACCGCTCATCCTCGTATTTCAGCGCCTTGAGTTCCCCATAGTGAGTCGTAGCAATACTAAGCTGGGCGTAGTCGGCTAGGTATTGCAGCAGCGCGATCGCTAAGGCACTTCCTTCTGCTGGGTCAGTTCCAGCCCCAACCTCATCTAGTAATACTAGGCTGCTGGTTACCGCTCCATCTTCGCGATCGCCTATTGCCCCGATAATCCTGCTGATACGGCGGATGTGACCGGAAAAAGTGGATAGGCTCTGCTCTAGTGACTGCTCATCGCCAATATCTGCTAGTACCTGATCGAACCAGGGAAGTTCCACTGGCTCCCGCGCTGGTACAAATAAACCCACCTTCGCCATTAATGTCGCCAACCCCAGCGTCTTCAGGGTGACTGTTTTACCGCCCGTGTTAGGGCCTGTAATTGTGACAACCCTAATTTGCGACCCAATCACCAGATCCACTGGAACCACTGGCGAACCTTGCTCATGCTGTTGCTGCCACACGAGCAAGGGATGGCGTAGCTGCCGTAGGGTAACCGTTTCACCCCTCTGGCGATCAATGAATTTGGGAGGATTTGCTTCTAACCAAAGGCTATAGCGTGCCCTCGCTGCTGCCAGATCCAAAGCTGTTGCCACAGCCAAAAGCTGCTCTAGATCTAATTTCACTGCTGCCACCTGTTCGCTTAAGGCGCGGCGGATGGCTTCTGACTCTGCTTGTTCTTGACGGCGGTATTGCCGCAGTTGATTTCCGAAGGAGACGATCGCATTCGGTTCTAAATAAAGAGTTGCCCCACTCGTAGAAGCGTCGTGGACAATACCGGGAATAGCATCTTTGTGGGATGCCTTGATCGGAATGACAAAGCGATCGCCCCGCTGGGTAATTAGCTGTTGTTGTACGGCATTGGATTGACGCTGCAAAATACCCTGGAGAACCTGATAAATCCGGTCTCGCAATCCTTTAATCTGGGTGCGAATACTGGCAAGCTTGGGGCTAGCGCGGTCTGTCACATCGCCCCGTTCATCAATGCAGCGGTTAATTTCCTGCTCTAGTTCTGGATAAGTCCGCACATCGGCAACCAGTGCAGTTAGAACAGGCACGTCTTCCTGGTTATCGATCACACGTCGCAGACGCCGAACACCAGCAAGGGTAGTGGCGATCGCAAATAGTTCTTCCCCAGCTAAAATCCCCTGAAGCTCTGCCCGTTCCAGGGACTCTCCAATATCTTGGATGCCTTCAAATGACAAACCGGCACTAGGGCGGTTCTCTAGCTGATATACTTCTTGGGTTTGTGCCAAGAGTGCTATACTTTCCGCCTGGGTTTCCGGTAGTTGCAGATAACGAGCCGCCACTGCCCCCAGCTTAGTTGCAGCAAAGGTAGCCAGGTGCTGGCACAGACGCGACCATTCTAGTAGTTCTAGCGTTTCAGATTCAATCAAAACTCAAACGTCAAAGTTGCTCCTAATTTAATTATCAAACACTTTTCCCTAGGGAGCGAGTGCGATTAACCGACCTACTGCATTGCGGCAGCCGCCTACAGGTAGCTTTCTGGAGGTGGCATCACGTTCTGTCTCCAGGTAGATGTAAGGCTAAAATGCGATCGCCTTTATCACTTACTTTATATTCAAAAAGCAAATAACTTAAGAATCATCTGCCTCAATCAGAACTATCAAAGCATTAACTATTTTGTTTGGAACTGGTCTTTGATAAACTTTAATTCATCATCCAACCATTGTTTACGAGGGCGGCGGGAAAGCCTAATCCATTCATGGGTGAGGATGCTCATCCGTCCGCCGTCGTTAGTCGTTCGTCGTAAATAACAACTATCAACTATCAACTAACTGAATCTCTGCTTATTGTGGGCAGAGTATTCAATTTTATCTAAATTGTTGAATAGGCTGTTGATTTCCTGTAGTCTTATAGCAATATTTTTAATTGTTTGCCACTTTTCATTATAAAAACTGCTCATTGCTTAGCTATTGAGGTATTGCCAGGATTTGCTCTTCTTCGGGTGCTAACGGCAACAAGGGCAATCGTGCTGGTGATGTTCACAAGCTGCTGTTATCCACTAGCGGTCTAGCCTTGATTAATAATTTACTTGATAAAGAGAAGTTCAGAGCGTTAATAGAGCCAGTCAGCCAGTTACTTCGTAATGATGCCCAAACACCAACTGACACCTTAGAAACTTTAGTTGCCAGTTTACATACACAACCGCTAGAATCATCAACCTCAACTTTTTTAGATTGTATAATACACTAGCCAGGCGATCGCACTACAACTGTGCTTCTGGATCCTGCTCAAGAAACGTGCGTTAACAAAACGCCGCGTAACAGTTTGCCCTGTATAATCCCAAATATATATCCTTGACTAGGCAAAATTTGGTTCAAGCTTCGCCCACAAGGAGGACGAGGTCAATCCAAAATCTAAAATCTAAAATCGTTTGACTCCTCTAAGAGACATACCCTCTGCAATTTGATAGGCTAGCTTAAATAGTCTTGGGAACGAGTTAAGAGCGTGGATATTCAAATTGGGCGGGGCAAGACCGCTCGCAGAGCCTACGGCATTGATGAAATTGCGCTAGCCCCTGGGACTAGGACACTAGATCCCAGCTTGGCAGATACCCGCTGGCGCATTGGCGGTATCGAACGAGAGATTCCAATTATTGCTAGCGCTATGGACGGCGTGGTAGACGTCCGCATGGCAGTTTTGCTATCGCAGCTAGGAGCAATGGGCGTCCTCAACCTTGAGGGTATTCAAACCCGCTATGCTGATCCAGAATCAGTCATAGAGCGCATGACCTCAGTGGGGACATCCGAGTTTGTTCGCTTGATGCAAGAGCTGTATGCAGAGCCAATTAAGCCGGAACTCATCGAACAGCGGATTCAGGAAATTAAAAGCCAGGGGGGAATTGCTGCAATAAGCACCACTCCAGCAGGAGCAACTAAGTACGGATCAGTTGTGGCAAAGGCGGGAGCAGATCTGTTTTTTGTGCAAGCCACTGTGGTTTCAACGGCTCACCTTTCGCCTGAATCTTTTACTCCGTTAGATTTAGCTCATTTCTGCCAGGAAATGCCGATCCCTGTAGTTTTGGGCAATTGTGTCACTTACGAAGTTGCTCTGAACTTAATGAAGGCTGGTGCTGCTGGCGTTTTGGTAGGTATTGGACCTGGGGCAGCTTGTACCTCTCGCGGCGTCTTGGGCGTAGGTGTACCCCAAGCAACTGCTGTGGCTGACTGTGCGGCAGCCCGTGACGACTACTACCACGAAACAGGCAACTATGTCCCAGTCATTGCCGATGGCGGTTTAATCACTGGCGGCGATATCTGCAAGTGCATTGCCTGCGGTGCAGACGGCGTTATGATTGGCTCTCCCTTTGCCAGAGCCGCAGAAGCTCCTGGACGCGGTTACCATTGGGGTATGGCTACTCCCAGCCCAGTTTTGCCACGAGGCACTCGCATCAAGGTTGGCACCACCGGCACCTTAGAACAAATTCTCACTGGACCAGCGCAACTTGACGATGGCACCCATAACCTCTTAGGAGCTTTAAAAACCAGCATGGGTACCTTGGGAGCCAAAGACATCAAGGAGATGCAGCAAGTTGAAGTTGTGATTGCACCTTCTTTGTTGACAGAAGGAAAAGTTTACCAAAAAGCACAGCAATTGGGCATGGGTAAGTAGATTTACTGCCTAAGAGCAGATGCTAAAAACTTTCCAGACTCGTGAAGGAATCATTAGAAAAACTAAAGCTGTCGCTTACAATAGAAGAAGCGGAGACGTATGTTTCCGTTCACTCCTCACACCACACTCCGCCCGGACTATGTTTCGGGCGGTTCCTTATATTTGCTTAAAGCTGGCATACCCCTACAGGAATAGCGAAAGCGTAGGGTATCAATATATGTCTAAATGTATAGGTTTTCCTATCGAGAACGTCTGTTTTTGCTATGGTAAAATTTCCTATAAACTTAGAATATAGTATACGTAAGGAATTCCAGGCATGTCAGCAGCCGCACAAGTTACAGACGCCTCATTTAAGCAAGAAGTACTTGAGAGTGAAGTTCCCGTTTTAGTTGATTTTTGGGCACCGTGGTGCGGTCCCTGCCGAATGGTTGCGCCTGTTGTGGATGAAATCGCGCAGCAATACGACGGTCAGATAAAGGTCGTAAAACTTAACACTGATGAAAATCCAAACGTGGCCAGCCAGTACGGTATCCGCAGTATTCCCACGCTGATGATTTTTAAAGGCGGTCAACGAGTTGATATGGTCGTGGGTGCTGTTCCTAAAACAACGTTGTCTAACACTTTAGAAAAGTACCTGTAACCCTCCATACACTAACTTCGGTTAGAGCGACATCGCTAAAAATACAGACCGGGGGCACTCGGTCTGATTTCTTTTGTTTGTACCAGCGCCTGAAGTTATTAATGCTAAGCCGCTGGTACAAGCAGTTTGACGGCAGCGGCGTTGGTTTATCAAGAAATAAATAGTCTCGATAAAAATATTTATTTTTCCAGGGCTTAATTTATACAAAGTTGCATTGTAAAAGCGTAGTTTTATTTTCCTCTGCTTTTATACCCTGGGAAGATCCTCTACTGTAAATTATAGTTTCGACTGCAAGTTGGTATCAGGAGGTGAAAACCATTTGGCTGAAGCTATAAGTATTAAATACTAATTGAAAACTCAACATTCAAAACTCTTAACTCCAGTCAGAGTTCAGTAAATATCGTTAGAATAGAAGGCCGCCGCTACAAAAAAAATCATGACCTCTTCTCCTTCTTCAATCCCTCTTGAGTCGCTTCAAATTGAGTTAGCTGAACTAATTGATCGGCTGCCAACCCTGAAGCATGGAAAATGGATTCAAAGGGCGCTGGGAGTGCTGGTAAGACTTGCTGGGGAGGAAATTGATCGGCTGGACTGGAAAATTCTGAGTGCATCCCTGCAAGATATGGAACAGGGCTTTAAAGTTTTTTATCCCTACCGAAGCGTCCGCAAAGTGACAATATTCGGTTCAGCACGGGTTACTCCAGATACTCCAGAATACCACATCGCTCTTGAGTTTGCCCGTTATGTAACCAAGCAGGGCTTCATGGTGATGACTGGTGCTGGTGGTGGCATCATGCAAGCAGGCAACGAAGGAGCTGGGGCAGAAAAATCTTTTGGTCTTAATATTGAACTGCCCTTTGAGCAGGGGGCAAACCCGTTTATTGAGGGCGATGCCAAGTTAATAGATTTCAAGTATTTCTTTACGCGCAAGCTGTTTATGCTGCGAGAAAGTGATGCGATCGCCCTTTTCCCTGGCGGCTTTGGCACCCAAGATGAAGCTTTAGAGTGTTTGACGCTTTGTCAAACGGGTAGGTATGGTCCTGTTCCTATGATTTTAATTGACCGCCCCGGCGGCAATTATTGGCAAGACTGGGACGCTTATGTTCGCAAGCATTTAGTCCAACCAGGTTTAGTTAGTCCCGAAGATCCCTGCCTTTACACAATCACAGATAACTTAGATGTGGCTTATGAGGTGATTAATCGCTTTTACAAAATTTATCACTCTAGCCGCTATGTTTTTGATCAATTTGTCATCCGCCTCAAGAGTGAATTATCAGACGCTGATGTTGAGCAGCTAAGTGCTGAGTTCAGTGACATTCTCGTTAAAGGACGAATTGAAAAAAGTCAGGCACTTCCTCAAGAGGCAGCGGATGAAACCAAGGCACTACCCCGTCTTGTTTTGTACTTTAACCAACGGGATTTTGGACGCTTATATCAGCTAATTGCAAAGATTAATCAGTTAGGAACTCCTTCACCGACAGCAGCGCCTCCAGAACGGAAGTAAAGGTAAGCTCTGAGGCATTCAAGAAAGCACATGAAGATCGCCGGAAAGGGAAATTTATCGTTTTTCCTTAAGGCGAAAATATGCAAGGTGATTCGTGCGGTAGCTTATTAGTCGGAGAGAATGTTTTTTTGTGTACCAACGCAACATATGCGATCGCAGTTTTGCCAGCATCGCTAATTAAGTTTAGCCGTGCGGTCTTAGATATTAGTCTTAACTTTTATTACAAAAAGCTAAAAACTAATTTTTATAAGCTATTATAGGCGACTTACATTTAGTTTCAGATTAGCAATTAATTAAAAATCTGGTTCTACTCCCCCCCTTGCAAGCAAAGGGGGGAAATTCCAAATCCTAAATTGACTAGCTGACCTCTGCAAGCTAATGAGGCATCAAGTCGCGATCGCTCCAACTCGTAATTGATAATTACGTTGCTCCGCAACACGAAGAGCGAACGTAATTCGTAATTAATACCCCACGGATGAATCCGGGGGCTTGGAAAAAAGATGCTGCGATGAGTACAATTCTCCATGTTTGATGCACAGGGGCTTGTACCTCTTTAATTACGAATTACGAATTACGAATCACGAATTATTTTGGTCAGCCAGCACCCAATTGACCAGGGTGCGGACAGGATAGCCGGTAGCACCCGCGTTGTTGTAGCCGTTTTCTTTATCAGCCCAAACGGGACCAGCAATATCTATGTGTGCCCAAGGGGTTTCTTTGACATACTGCTTCAGAAAGAGGGCAGCAGTAATCGCGCCACCAGCACGAGAACCAGTGTTTTTCATGTCTGCAATTGGGGATTTCATGGCTTCAAAATATTTTTCTTCCAAGGGCATCCGCCATAACTTTTCACCGGCTTGTAAAGAGGCTTGATTTAGTCGGTCAGCAAGAGCGTCGTCTGGACTCCACATCCCGGCAATATTATCGCCCAAAGCAATGACGCAAGCGCCAGTTAGGGTAGCTAAATCAACGATCGCATCCACCCCCAGCTTTTCTGCAAACACCAAAGCATCCGCTAAAGTTAGTCGTCCTTCGGCATCGGTGTTGTTAACTTCAATTGTTTTTCCGTTAGACGCCTTGAGGATATCGCCAGGGCGCATGGCTCGACCATTGATCATATTCTCAGTTACAGCACTAATGAAGTGAACTTCCACATCAGGCTTCAGCTGACCAATAACTTTAGCAGCGCCTAGAGTGGCAGCAGCCCCGCCCATATCTGTTTTCATCATCTCAATGCCGCTACCAGCAACTTTGATGTTTAGACCCCCAGAGTCGAAGGTTAAACCCTTGCCGATAATTGCCAACTTGCGGCGGGGCGTTCCTTCTGGTTTATAAGTCAGGTGGATGAACTTAGGCGGCATATCCGATCCCTGAGCAACAGCTAGAAAAGCGCCCATACCCAGCTGTTCGCACTGTTCTTTTTCCAGGATTTCTAGTTGGAGATCGTGTTCGGATGCGATCGCAATAGCGGTTTCTGCCATAGTCACGGGAGTACAAGCATTTGGCGGTGCCGCTACCAGTTCCCGCGCCAGGATCACGCCAGCACAAATTGCTTGAGCGCGGCTAATAGCGGCATCTTGACCGGCAAGACCGAGTAAATCGACTTGTTGCACAGCCGTACCGTTGTCTTCGGCTTCGGACTTAAAGCGGTTGTCTTGGTGTAAAGCCAATTGAACTCCTTCGGCGATCGCTTGAGCCGTTGCCGCTGGGTCATCATTCCACACCGGCAGACTAATCCCCAGCGTTTTGCACTTTTCCTTTTTCCCTAACCGGGCTATAACAGCAGCTGAACGGCGCAAAGTATTTAACTGTAAGGCGTCTGGCTTGCCCAACCCCACTAGGATAATTTTCCTGATTGGGCTACCGCTGCCAACGCGAGTAGAAGCACTGCTGCTCACATCTCCCTTAAATTCCGTCTCCGCAATCAATTCCTTCAAAGTGCCGCCAAGCTTGTCGTCCAGTTGTGCCAAATCGCCGGTCAACTCTACGGCGTCCTCAAATACCCCAATTGCTAAGGCGTCCCCCGCCCAGTCCCAGCGTGGGGTATCAATCGCTTGAAATTCCATTCTTCGTTCAATATAGAAGTACCTGTACCAGTATTGCCCAAAAATTCAAAGGTACTTACTTAGATTTCACCAGAGAAAAGTTACGCTCCAGGAAACTCTTGGGAGGTGATAGCGGGGTCTCATTTTAATGTGGGGATCTCATTCTTTAGAAGTTTTACCCAACAGAGGTTGTGGTATTAAACTAAACAAAACACATACTTGGACTCAGTTTTATTTGTTGAGTTTTAGCGGTTTTGTTAAGTAACTTATCTGGATCTTGCACTTATTTGAATGGGCTGTGCTATGCATGGGTTTCATGCATCCCATCCCATTCTCTGTTTTTTATGGTCTTTCAAGGGTTAGGGTGTTTCGGGCTGATAATTTTCTTCTCTCACTTTCACAGTAAACCATTACAGGAGGGCGCTTTTTCTCTCCACCCGGCTAGGTAAGGGTGGGGTATCCGCGCGCAAAATAGTCATGAAAAAGTCACGTCTTATTTTCGCCGACTCCAGTGAATTCAGGCAGAGACAACGGAAAAAGCAAGCTGTACTCGCTACTGGCTTGGGACTGTGTGCGCTCATCATTGGGGCGACTTGGTTAGGAACAAAGTCGGGCAGCTTGTTAGGGCAATTAGCAGACAAGCTTCCGTTTCAGGAACAGATCGGCATAAAGGCAGGAAATAAGGCTGAGTCCTCGGCAGTTCTGGCATTGGTGTCGCTACCAGCATCAGAGCGGGCGGCGCAGTTGCAAGCAATAGCACAGGGGCAAAAGTCCCTGGATCAAAGTCGCGCCCGTTATCTTTTGGCAGCTGATTTGATTCAAAACAAGCAAGGCAAAAAGGCGCTGGACTTATTGGAAGGACTAGAGCCTGATTATCCAGTTATGGCACCCTACATTGCCCTAAAACGTTCCCAAATCTACGCTGCGAGCGGCGACAAAGCCAAAGCCCAGCAAGGCTGGCGGGATATTCTCAAACGCTATCCCACTTCGCCAGTGGCAGCTGAAGCATTGTATGTTCTGGGCAAGAGCGATCCGAAATTATGGAACCAGGCGATCGCTAAATTCCCCAGCCATCCTCGGACGCTAGAAATTGTCAGAAGCAGGTTGAAACAAAACCCCAATCAGCCGCAATTGATGTTGCTGTTAGTCAAGTATGCCTCCGACACGCCCAAAATTACCTCGATGTTAGACCAACTGGTTAACCAGTCGGCGGCTCAGTTGAAGCCAGCAGACTGGGAAGCGATTGCCTCGGTCTATTGGCAAAACCAAGAGTACGGCAAAGCCGGAGCTGCTTATCTTCGTGCCCCCGACACACCCCATAACGCTTATCTTGTTGCTAAAGCACTAGAGTTAAGCAGCAAAAAACCAGAGGCAATCACCGCTTATCAATACGTGGTAAGTCAATTCCCTAAGGCTCAAGAAACTCCCACTAGCCTGCTCGCCATAGGCACTTTATCAGAGCCAGCACAGGGGTTGCCTTATCTGGATCGAGTCATCAGCCAGTATCCAGACAAAGCTGGTGAGGCAGTGATAGAAAAAGCCAAAATTTTCGACAAGATGAAAAACCCCAAATTAGCTGCCGAAGCTCGTCAGTTATTGGTGAGTAAGTATGGCAGTTCCGAAGCAGCGGCAGAATATAGATGGACCCAGGCTCAAGCTAGGGCAGCCGCTGGGGATTTACAAGGGGCTTGGGAATGGGCTCAGCCAATTACAACCCAAAATGCTAATAGTCAGTATGGTCCGAGGGCAGCTTTTTGGGTGGGTAAATGGGCTACGAAGCTGGGACGCCAAGACGATGCGAAAGCCGCTTTTGAGCATGCGCTGGCTCAGTACCCACAGTCTTACTATGCATGGCGATCTGCCGTATTTTTGGGCTGGAATGTAGGAGATTTTACCACTGTGCGTCAGCTGACTCCCCAGGTTGTGCAAGCAGCTGAGCGATCGCTACCATCGGCTGGGTCTGATACCTTGAAGGAATTATACCAATTAGGTCAAGACAACGATGCCTGGACGCTTTGGCAGGCGGAATTTCAAAACCAGATACAGCCAACTGTGGCGGAGCAGTTTACCGACGGTCTGATGCGGCTGAAGGTGGGCAAGTATCAGTCAGGAATCGATCGGGTTTCTAAGCTGGAGGATCGGGAAACGCCCGAAGAGCAAGCCCAGTTCCAGGCTCTCAAGCAACAGATGCCTTACTGGCACGCTTTATATCCCTTCCCCTATATGGATCTCATTGAAACTTGGTCTCAAAAACGCCAGATCAATCCTTTGCTAGTGACTGGTTTAATTCGGCAGGAATCTCGGTTTGAGCCAAAAGTTCGTTCTGTCGCTAGTGCCGTTGGTTTAATGCAGATAATTCCCAGCACTGCTGAAGCCGAGGCAAAAACAAATAATTTGAACAAATACGATCTCACCAATCCCAAGGACAACATTCAACTGGGAACCTCGTATTTGGATACCACCCATCGGCACTACAACAATAATTCGATGTTAGCCGTTGCCAGTTACAACGCCGGCCCTGGTAACGTCTCTAAATGGCTTAAGGAGAAGGGCGCTATTGAGGCCGATGAATTTGTCGAAGCCATTCCCTTTGAGGAAACTAAAGGTTATGTCAAGAATGTGTTTGGAAACTACTGGAATTACTTACGGTTATACAATCCAGAGGTTTCCCAGCAACTAGCTAAGTACTCAAATGCCCAGCCAACCCCAGTACGTTGATCAGCTTGTTAGCTATAGGGTGAGGGTTTTACTAATCCCATAGTCCAAGAAGTTTATTTCTCTTTTGGCTCGAATAGATACAATAGTCAAGAAATCTTGGACTTAATCTGACCGATGACGCCTCCCTCAGAAGTAGAGACTGCAACCCAGTCAAGTTCCAACACTCAAGAACCGTTAAACCGTCATCTAGAAGATGAATATCTTGACGACCTGCCGGATGAAGTCGAGATGTCCCTGTTCGACCACCTAGAGGAGTTGCGGCAGCGGATTTTCTATGCGCTGATTGCCGTAGTCCTAGGCATTAGTGGCTGCTTCCTGGGCGTTAAGCCAATTGTTCAGCTGCTGGAAGTCCCAGCGCAGGGCGTCAAGTTTCTCCAACTGGCTCCTGGAGAATACTTTTTTGTTTCGCTCAAAGTTGCTGGTTACAGTGGCTTGGTGCTAGCCAGTCCTTTTGTGCTTTACCAGATTATTCAGTTTGTTTTACCAGGACTAACCCGCCGCGAACGCCAGCTAGTGGGACCAATCGTATTGGGTTCTAGCGTGCTGTTTGGTGCGGGGCTGGTTTTTGCCTACTCACTTCTTATCCCTGCGGCGCTGAATTTCTTCATCAGCTACGGGGCAGATGTTGTCGAGCAGCTGTGGTCGATTGACCGCTACTTTGAATTTGTGTTGCTGCTGATGTTCAGTACCGGCTTGGCATTTCAAATTCCCATTATTCAAGTGCTGCTGGGCTTTTTAGGGGTTGTTTCGTCTAAGCAAATGCTTTCTGGCTGGCGTAGTGTAATACTGGGAGCAGCTATTTTGGGAGCCGTTCTCACCCCTTCTACTGACCCTCTAACCCAAAGCCTCCTCGCCGGTGCGGTGCTAGGTCTTTACTTTAGTGGAATCGGCTTAGTCAAACTCTTGGGCCGCTGAAACTATGCTATTCCACATTTAACGTGCCATTCATAAATCAATTTTCCGCCCCTCTGGCTGTCTCCCCTTCCCCACGTCCTGGTGTCAGTGGAGACGTTCCGGCGGAACGTCTCTACCACTATTACAGGATGGCAAAACTACCTCTAAGCTAGACCAGCGTTCACGCACCACGCCAGCCAATGCGCGTAAACCCCATTCTTCGCTACGGCGATGACCTACAACAATAACGCCGATCCCGGTTTCTTTTACGGCTTGTCGAGCTGGCTGTCTGAACTGCCCTGTGATATACACATCAGCGCCGCGTGCTTTCGCTTCACGCACCAGCGCCTCATTCATCGCGCCGACAACAGCAACTCGTTTAACTTCGCTTTGTTCACAGGCATGAACTTCATCTTGTCCACCAAATACTTCGTCTAGATAAAAACTGTAGCTAGCAAAGCTTTGTGCAGGAATATTCCCCAGCATACCGATAGGCCTCCCTGCCTTTTCGCCCAGTACCTCTAATTCCGATATGTTGAGCACTTCGGCTAGCCGAGGATTGAAGCTGAGCGTCAGGCGTTCGTCAAAAGCAAGATGATAAGCAACTACACCAACATCTGCTGGCAGTTGTTCTGGTTTGAGTTTCCAGGGTCGATGCAAGAATAACGCATCTATACGGCAAGCGATCGCCCATTCGGTTAATTGTGGCCACGGTTCTAAAGCTAACCCGAAACGGCGAATAGGACGATTTGACCGTCGATACACCCCGCTTGAGTCTTCAGTAAAACGATGAATGGCAAAGAATTGATCCAAAAAATATTTGAGATCGTCTAGATAGATCATGGGTAATTAGAAGGGGGGCAATGTTCACCCCTACCCAGACTTAAAGATACTGCAACAGCAGCACTCGATGCGCGATCGCCCTCGATTAGCTTGTCTTATGGACTGGGAGCGTTGCCTACTATCTTTTATAGATGGCGATCGCCAATATAAATACCCTTTTGAGTTAAGCTGCCCAAATACTACAACATATTAATATTTGTATTACACTAGAGGATAATGATGCGGTTGTGGCAAAAAGGCTTGGTCAACCAATTTGGGATTTTGGATTGACACTGACCGCAAGGGTCGGGAGCGCTTACGCGCCGCTAAAGCCCTACGGGCATGAACGCACTAGTGGGGATTTTAGATTTGTTCCACCCATTCTTAGGTGGGGCATGAACCAAAAATTTATTTTAATCCAAAATCCAAAATCTCAAACCTCAAATTGGTAGTCAAGTTGAATTTATAAAAAAGAGATATGAAGAGAGAAGAGGTAGAAAAAAGAACGATACTGTTGGCAGTAGTCGGCAGCCATGCCTATCGCATGAACACGGAACATTCAGACGTTGATTTGAAAGGCATCGCTATAGCCCAAAAGAGACATTACTTAGGATTTGAAACCTTTGAACAAAAAGATCAAGGGTGGCATGATGAGCCGGGAAATATTGAGGCGATTAACGGATCTTCTGATGTTTGCGTGTATGAACTCAGAAAATATCTCCATTTAGCTGCGTTAAACAATCCTAATATTTTAGAGTTAATGTGGTTAGAGCCAGAGGATTACCTAATTCTGACGGCGGTTGGTAAGAAACTAATTTCTTACCGACAGGAGATGCTTTGCACGAAAGTAAAGCACTCTTTTTCAGGATATGCCTTTGCTCAACTAAAGAAGATTGAGACTCATCGAAAGTGGTTGCTCAATCCTCCGGCAAAAAAACCGGAATTAGCTGATTTTGGGCTAAATGAAGAATATAAACCTTTAACTAAGGATGAAATTAATGCTTTTCTAGAATTTCTTTATCTTTGTGTGAGAGACTGCATTGAATTTATGCAGCCAGCTGAAGAACTATATGAACTTTTAATCGCGAGAATTGATTATAAAGGAATATTTAAGCAGCATCCTTTCTCTGTAGAAACTCTTCCTTATGTCCAACAGTTTACTAGAGCCAGCCCTGATTTTATCCGTTTGCTTCATGTTAGCCAATCTTATCGGACGGCTTTGAGAGAGTATGATAATTATCAGTCCTGGAAAAAAAATCGCAATCCGACAAGGGCGGAAACGGAAAGAAAAGTAGGATATGATGTGAAACATGCGGCTCATCTAATTCGACTTCTTCGCATGGGAATTGAGATTCTGACAATTGGAGAAGTAATTGTGAATCGAGAAAGAGCAGGTGATGCAGCACAATTAAAGGCAATTAGAAACTGTGAATATTCTTACGAAACTGTTAAGAATCTTGCAGACGATTTGTTTAATAAAATTGAAGAAGTATACCCTAAAAGCGCGCTACCGAAGTATGTGGATAGATCCCGGATTAATGATATTTGCGTGGAACTGGTAGAGATGCAAGGGTGGGAATAATTTTTCATATACTCATATCTTGCACCAGGCGCAATAACCCGCCAGGGGTTTAAACCCCTGGCTAATAGCTAAAGTCGTCTAAAGACGACTGGATAAGAATTTTAGTCCACGCTTTGTGGACTTGAGCTATAAGCTGTAGAACTTAAGTTCTTGGCGGGTTATAAGGCAAGCTTGAGAATGGTGCAAGATCTCAAATATAGCAATCCGAAATCATTTGTGAACCAGGGCATTTCCTCCCCTTGTCCATAAAGCCATCACTGTTCAAATCAAATTGCTATAGTAGCCACTCCGAAGTTCGTTCACCTAAGTCTAGGGGAATACTGACGGCTTTACCGAGTCGGGGGCGATCGCGCGTTTCTTGTATATAGGCTTGCACCTGCGGCACTCCACCCCAGGCGTGGAGATAACTGGCAACAGTATCGAGATGAGCCAGGTATTCTGCCTCAGATAGGGGAAAAGACGCCTGTTCTAAGTATTTCCACATTACTTGGACGAATATTTTGCCCTGAACCCGCCGCAGTTGGATATCGAATGAGCATCCCCACTTATTAAGCAAAAGTTGGCGCAGGTCTTGTCCTGTCATGACTTTAATATATTACTTGTGTTTACATTTCGTCATAAAGGTAATGCTTCTTGAACTTATGATACGGTGCCAAAGAATGTAATAATACCCTTATCCAAGCTGTAAACCCTTATCTACAAAGGATTGGGGCAACTCTGCTAACTGATGCACAGCGAGACATTGATGAGGCAGGGTTGATAAAAATCTGGGATTTCACCCAGAGTTGTTGACAAAGATATACACTCAAGCGTTCAGTTATGGCTCAAATTTCTGGCTCTGCGGACGTTCCCGATATGGGACGTCGCCAATTCATGAACCTTCTAACTTTTGGTGCGGTTACAGGAACAGCTCTGGGGGCACTTTATCCAGTCGTCAAGTACTTCATTCCGCCATCAGTGGGAGCTGTCGGCGGTGGTGTAACTGCTAAGGACGCCTTAGGCAGCGACATTGTTGTGAGTAACTTTTTGGCCAGCCACCCTGCTGGCGATCGCGTTCTGGCTCAAGGACTCAAAGGCGACCCCACCTACATCGTGGTAGAAGACAACCAATCTATTGCCAACTACGGCATCAATGCTGTCTGCACTCACCTTGGTTGTGTTGTTCCCTGGAATGTCAATGAGAACAAGTTTATGTGTCCGTGTCACGGTTCCCAGTATGACAGCACTGGTAAAGTGGTGCGGGGACCTGCTCCCCTGTCTTTGGCACTCGCTCACGCCACGGTAACGGAAGACGATAAGCTTTCCTTGACGCCTTGGACGGAAACCGACTTCCGCACAGGCGACGACCCTTGGTGGACGTAGAAAATTTTGAGTTTTAAGTTTTGAGTTTTGAATTAAAAGTTTTCATTACAACTCATAATTCATCACTCTGTCAGGTTGAGAGCTATTGTTGTCTTCGTCATTGCATCGTGTCTTAACAGATGAAAAAAGCTTCTATATCGGCGAGATTGTTGAGCGGCAAGCAAGCGATCGCCAGAACTATCCTGCTTGCTTTCGCCAGCGTGGTATTTTTCCTCGCCAGTGATTTTGCTCTTCCACAGGCTGCGAATGCCTATCCCTTCTGGGCGCAGCAAACCGCTCCTGAAACTCCTCGCGATCCGACTGGGCGGCTTGCGTGTGCCAACTGTCACTTAGGTGCCAAGCCGACAGAAATTGAAATACCCCAGTCCGTTATGCCAGACACCGTGTTTGAGGCTGTGGTGAAAATTCCCTATGACACCAACGCGCAGCAGGTAGTAGGCGACGGATCGAAAGGCCCCCTAAATGTGGGTGCGGTGTTAATGTTGCCAGAAGGCTTCAAGATCGCTCCTGAAGACAGAATTCCAGAAGAAATGAAGGAAAAAGTCGAGGGATTATATTTCCAACCCTACAAGGAAGGTCAGGACAACGTCGTTATAATTGGTCCAATACCAGGCGATCAACATCAAGAAATTGTCTTCCCCGTTCTTTCTCCTAATCCGAAAACCGATAAGGGGATTTACTTTGGCAAATATCCTGTTCATGTAGGCGGCAACCGCGGACGCGGTCAAATCTACCCTACTGGCGGCAAGAGCAACAACGCCGTTTATAACGCTTCTGCTGCCGGTAAAATCACTAAGGTTGCCAACTTAGGAGAAGATGGTTACGAAGTCACCATTCAGCCAGAAAACGGTGATGCCGTTGTTGATACAATTCCAGCAGGACCAGAGCTAATTGTATCTGAAGGGCAAGAAGTTAAGGCTGGTGAGCTACTGACTAATAACCCTAACGTTGGTGGGTTTGGTCAGGCAGATGCGGAAGTGGTCTTACAAAGCCCCTCTCGGATCAAAGGGTTGATGGCTTTCTTAGGCGCAATTATGTTGTCTCAACTCATGCTAGTTCTGAAGAAGAAGCAAGTTGAGAAAGTGCAAGCAGCTGAAATGAATTTCTAATTCTGGTTGCATATCCTGAGTAGATTAATCAATTGTGGGGCAGGTATCTTACCTGTCCCTTTTTTGTTGCGGCCTCACTTTAACTCCGCAATTGTCCTTAGAAGCTCCTGCTCTAAATAGGGCTTTGTGAAGTAAGCAGCCGCCCCCAATTCTGAAGCGAGAAGTCGATGCTTTTCACTATTGCGTGAAGTGAGCATCACTACAGGTATCTTTGCTAAAGCTGGATCTTGACGCCAGTGGTTTAAAAACTCAAAACCATTTACACGAGGCATTTCAATATCACAGATGACTAGCCCAATATCTGAAGATTGCCGCAGTAGTTCTAGAGCTTCTAAACCATCCTGTGCTTGGTATACCCGATAACCAGCTTTTTCCAGATTCATTGCTAAAGTTTGCCTGTAGCTAAGCGAGTCATCAACGACCAAAATAGTTTTAGGACTCAAAGGTAAGCCAGGCGGTAATTGCCTACCTGCGGTTTGCTCAGCTGCTAGTACAGGCACAGATGGGGATAGAGCATTTGAGGCAGGGAGGAGAGTAGGACGCCTGGGAGAGGCGGGTAGCACAGGAAAATTCGCTTCTGTCTGGTGCCGCTTGCCGGGAGAAAAGGCTTGCTCTACCAGAACTGCACCATCAATTGCCAAGATTAACTTGCCATCGCCCAAGATACTACAACCAAATATATAGCTAGGTGCGGATATAGCAGTTCCTAACGGTCTGATTACTAGCTCTTGTTCGCCAAGGATTTGGTCAACTTCCAGCCCAAAAAGTCCTGTATTTCCTCGTAGCAAAAATAATTGGGTGTTATCTGTTGTTTGTCGTTTCAACCCTTTCATGGGGGTAGCTCTGTTCTTCGCTAATAAGGAATGAGCCGAGACAGAGGTATACCCGATCAGCTCTGAAAGTTGATGCACAGGCAATATACGTGCGTCTGTATCTGTACCAGAAGAAGTGGCGTAACCCTGCCCATACATCAAGACTTTTTTACCTTCGAATACCTGAATTTGCTCTGGTTGAGGTAGTACAATTTTGGCAATTGTCTCGGATAACAATGCGTAAGTAACGCCCCCAGCCTGACAAACAAAAAACTTGGCACTTGTCAGGGAAAAGGGAATCTGTAGTGAGAAAGTTGTTCCCATTTGTGGTTGTGATTCAACTGTAATTGAGCCTTTCAAACTCTGTAACTGGTTTTGGACAACGTCTAGCCCTATGCCCCTCCCCGAAAGGTCGCTTACAGCCGCCCTTGTGGAAAATCCGGGTTTAAACAATAAATCTAAAAGCTGGGCTTTTGATAACTGACTGACTTGTTGGGCACTGACGAAATTCAACTCAACTGCCCGATTACGTATAGCCTCGAAGTCCAATCCTTGACCATCATCTCTGACTTCGATAATTGTTTGATTACCCTGATGATAGGCATGAATTTCAATTTGACCTTCTTGCCGCTTTCCCAGGTGGCGGCGGACATCGGCAGGCTCAATGCCGTGATCGAATGCATTCCGCACTAAGTGTAGCAGGGGGTCGTAAAGCTTTTCCGCGATCGCTTTATCGACCAGAACTTGACCCCCAGTTATTTTCAACTCTACGGGTTTTTTCTTAGCCGTTGCCAGTTGTTGAATCATGCGGGTAAAGCGCCCCAGCACATCTCCTAAAGGCAACATCTGCGCCGCTGTCATGTCTTTTCTCACATGGGACAACAGGCTTTGTTGTTTTTCTAGGGTGTAACTAAATTGCTTAGAAATTTGCTCAATGGCATCTGTAGCGGCTCCCAGTTGCAGCGCCTCGTCTATAGCCAAATTAAATAAACTATAAAGTTCTGTGTAGCGATCGAGTTCCAGGGAATCGAAAGCTGTCTGTTGTTTGTGGTGCAATTCCCCTTGTCCCCGGTGGTGTAAAGAAGAGTTAGCAAGCACACCTGATGTATAACCTTTAAGGACTGTGCGCTGATAGTCTGGTTCTATCAACATCAGGTTAGACCAATCGCGCAATTGGTTAAGCGTCTGTTTGTGTCGCTCTAGATTAGCTCGTAGGTTCTGAACAGCTTCTTGGAGTTGTTCATCTTGCAAAACTTGCCTATTTTGGTTGATTAACAAATTTCCAGCTAGATAATTTAAGCGTTCTAGTTCCTCCAAATCTACCCGCACTGATTGACGCGGTACTTGAGCCGTACTGGGATTACCTACAGTTTTAGAAGAAGGGTTATTGTTAAAATCTACTTTTTCCGTGTCTATTGATTCCAATGACTGCTCAATGTGGCGCTGCAAGTGCTGAGGAGATAAAGTCTCAGCAAGTTGTTTTTGAGTATTAATAGCTGATATTTGCAACTCTTGAGCTAAGGGAACAACAGCTTCGGGTGTAGTTAATTGAATGGAGGTAGATTGGGAAGCAGTTGGTTTGCCCCAAATCTCCTCTACCAGAGAATCAGTAGATTCGGGCGTAGTTAGCTCAATAGAGGTAGATGGGGGGGCAGGTGGTTTGCCCCAAATCTCCTCTACTAGAGAATCTGCTGCGGGAAGGTGTTCTAGAGACTCGAAATTTCGCCTCTCTAGGAGTTTTTTTAGCTGAGGGCTTTCCAGCCACTTTTTTTCTTCCTCACTAATGGGAGGATGCTTTTTATACTTTTTGATAACTTCAATACGTCTGCTCTCTAGAATTTGAATTAATGAGATATCACGATATTCTTTTGGGTCGTTAGTTTGGTCAAAATACTGAAATTTCGCAACCGCTAAAATAACGGTTAATAAAGTTCCGTGTCGATAAAGACGAAGACTTTCACTATCACTTTCATCTGTTACTAAGAAGAGAAAACTTTCCAGCCAATCTTCTACATATTTTGCAGCTACTTTTGCCTCTTGAATTGCTGTATCTTGCTGTTGAAGGTTGGGAACTAGTAAGGCTAAGGAAAGGTTTGACTGGGGGATGTGTTGGTAGCGGTGAAACCATTGTAAGCAGTAGCGAGCAGCTCGCAAGTAAAACTGAGAAACTTTGGGTTGTAATGGCTGTTTGCTGTTGTAGCGATCGCTCGTGATAAATTCGTAAAACTGCTCAAGTTCGCTGCCGTGATATTGAGTGTCGGGTGTTAAGGGTTGAGTTGTAGCCTTAGGGGACGCTAAGATCTCTGTAGAACCCGCCTGTAGTGGCTTTTCAGGGTGAAGAGGGGAATCCTCCCCTGCTAATTGCTGCAATGCCTCTGAGGGCATTCCGCCAATAGTGCGATCGCCTGCTAAAACTTGCTCTCGCGCCCCCTGGAAATCGACTAGGGCAATAGTGGCAATATTAACTGCCATCTCAGGATGGGCATTTAAGGCAGCAAGAGTAGTTGTAGCGATCGCGCGGAAACCAGGCAGATTTAAAGATTCTGCCAACCCGATAAACACTTCTGCCTCATAACGTAACAAACTTGCCACCTCAGCGGCCTCTAGATTTTCCAGGGCAGCGGCAATCGCTTCTAACCGTTGCCCCACTCCCATCTCAAACACTGATTGCACAATATCGAATCCCAGCTCAATTGAACTGGGTATTTGAGCTTCAGCGCCAAAAAAGTCGCCTAGTTTTACTTGTAATTGAGCAAATATTGCACTAATTCGGTCGAGAATCTCCTCCTTATTAATGCTTCCACCTTGGAGTTCCGCCATCAACGGCTCACGTAAGCACTCATAACCTTGCAGTAGAAGCATTTGCAGTTCTGCATCAACCACTAAATCCGGGTTATAGAGAGTTTTAACGACATCTTCTAAATAATGGGCTACAGTTTGAATCACCTCCAACCCAACATTAGCTGCGGAGCCTTTAAGGGTATGGGTTGCCCGCATTAAGCTATGTACTTTGGCGACGCTATGGTCTTCCAGCAACGTCAGTAGTTCTTGCTCAATAACTTGCAACAATTCTGGGGCTTCACGCAGAAAGTAGATATACCCTTGTTCCCGAATTGTAGGATCGCTAACCATTTTAAGTTTTGAGTTTTGAGTTTTGAGTTTTGAATTAAAGAAATAGTTTTGAGTTACAGCCCTTCACCCGTTGTCTTAACGATTGATGTGAGAATGCGAATAATTTCATCGACATGATTTATGTGAACGGTCACGTCAATATAGCATTTCTCATACTCATGAGGTACGATAACAACAATGAGCAAACCAGTTACGAATATTTTGCTGAGTTACCTTAATCATTGCGTTGGCAATGCCATCAACTAAAT